>CAWDHZ010000015.1:2500-74974 GCA_963802225.1 uncultured delta proteobacterium
ATTGCCGATGGCCTTAAGGGAAGATCAAGAGAGGCTCGGTAACTGGCTGTTCCGGTGGCGGAGTTACCTCCCGTTGCTTATGCTGGGGATCGCCCTTGCCGGCATGAGAGACTTCACATATCCCGGAAACAATCACAACTGGGACGAGGCCTGGGAGGCATTTTGCTTATTGATCTCTTTTGGCGGGCTGGGCATCCGATCCCTGGTGATTGGCTATGTGCCCGAAGGGACTTCCGGGAGAAATACGCAGTCACAAAAAGCCCTTTATCTGAATGTCTCCGGCCTCTACTCGATCGTTAGGCATCCGCTGTACCTGGGCAATTTTTTCATATGGCTCGGCATCTCTCTTTATGTCAGGCAATGGGTGCTGGGGCTGATCTTCGTGTTTGTTTTCTGGCATTATTACGAGAAAATTATCTTTGCGGAAGAAGAATTCCTGCGCAGGGAATTCGGCGAAGATTATGAGCATTGGGCGAGCATTACACCCTGCATTTTCCCCCGGTTCAGTCAATGGATATCGCCGGACAGGCCATTTTCGTGGAAAAAGGTTCTGAAGGATGAATATTCAGGCTTCTTTGCCATTATCGTCACTTTCACCATTCTTGAAGTGATCAGCGACTGGGTCGTAGAGGGAGAATTGAAACTCGACGTGGAGTGGGGTATTTTGCTTATTGCGGGATTGGCGATATATGTCATCTTGCGTACGATGAAGAAAAAGGGGATGCTGGAACCCGGCTGATATTTTCCATCCATCCTGCACATCGCCGAGGATGAGGATTTCCACAGGCAACAGGATGACCGTTGATCACTGTTGAAGTAACATCGAGGACTCCTGGCAAGGGAAAGGATTGCTCGTTGAGAACACTGGGCATCGATCCGGGGAGCCGCGTGACGGGGTACGGTATCGTCGAGCAGGCGGGCGGCCGGATTGTCCGGGTGGATCACGGCGAGATCCGGATCAAGAAGGGCGAGCCCTTCACCCGATGCCTCTCCCGGATCTTCGACGAGTTGACCGAAGTCATCGGCAGGACAAAACCGGATGCCGTGGCCATCGAGGACATCTTCTACGGCAAGAACGTGAAGAGCCTCATCAAGCAGGGGCACGTGCGGGGCGTGGCACTGCTCGCGGCCTCACGAAGCGGGCTTCCGGTCCATGAATACTCGCCGCTCGAGGTCAAGAAGGCCGTCGTCGGCTACGGGAGGGCCGAGAAACAGCAGGTCCAGGTCATGATACAGGCGATCCTCCGCCTCGGGGAGATCCTCCCGGAAGATGCCTCAGACGCCCTGGCCGTCGCCATCTGCCATACGAATACGAAGAAAGAAGCCGTTCTGTGACGGCTTCTTTCGGCATGAAAGGCTAAAGGCAAAAGGCTTAAGGGAATCGGAATGAATCTTCTTCTGAGTCTTTTGCCCTTAGCCTTTAGCCCTATGCCATAAGCCAGGTTTATTCATGATCGCCAGTCTACAAGGCATACTGACATTCAAATCCGCGGGGCACATCACCGTTGAGGTCAACGGGATCGGCTACCGGGTCTTCATCCCCCTTTCCACTTTTTACGAGCTGGCCGATGAAGGATCGTCCGTTTCCCTGAATATCTTCACAGCCGTCAGGGAGGACGCCATCCACCTCTATGGGTTCAGGACCCCCGAAGAGAAGAAGCTCTTCGAGCTTCTTCTGTCCGTCAACGGCATCGGGCCGAAGCTGGCCATCAACCTGCTCTCGGGGATCTCCTCGGCCGATTTCATCCGGGCCGTCTTCACGGAAGACCGACAGACCCTGACAAAGATTCCCGGCGTGGGAAAGAAGATGGCCGACCGGATCATCCTGGAGCTGCGTGACCGGGTCATCAAGCTGGCGCCGGAGGAAGCCCGGGAAGAGGTGAAGGCGGAGAGCACCCTCGATGCCATCCGCGAGGATGCCCTTTCGGCCCTGGTGAACCTCGGGTACAAAAAAAGTTTTGCCCGTACCGTTCTCGACAAGATCATGGACGGGTCTTCGCAGCCATGGAGCCTTGAGGGACTCCTGAAAGAAGCCCTGAAGCACCTGTCGTGAACGGGACATTGCATAGGGGACGCGAAACAATTTTCCCGGCTCAAACGCGCGCTGCATAAAAAGTTAGGACATCGGTAACCATGGGGAAAACGGACGAAAGAAACACCCTGGTGGATCCTGAGAATCTCGAACAAGAACGCGAGGAGGAAGGGTCTCTCCGGCCGCGGACGCTGACCGAATATGTCGGGCAGGAGCGCGTGAAGGAAAGCCTCGCCGTCTTCATCGAGGCGGCCAGAAAGCGCGGGGAAGCCCTCGACCACGTCCTGCTCTCCGGCCCTCCCGGCCTCGGCAAGACGACGCTGGCCTACATCCTGTCCCGGGAGATGGGCGTCAGCATCAAGGTGACCTCCGGCCCCGTCATCGAGCGGCAGGGCGATCTCGCCGCGATCCTCACGAACCTCCAGGAGCACGACGTCCTTTTCATCGACGAGATTCACCGTCTTCCCAACGTGGTGGAGGAGATCCTCTACCCGGCCATGGAGGACTACCACCTCGATATCCTTGTCGGGCAGGGCCCATCAGCACGCTCCATGAAGCTCAACATCCCCCGTTTCACCCTCGTGGGGGCCACGACCCGTGCGGGACTTCTCACCTCGCCGCTGCGGGACCGCTTTGGAATGAGCTTTCGCCTCGAATTCTACAACCCGGAGGAGTTGGCCACCATCGTGCGCCGGTCTTCGAAAATCCTTAACATCCAGGTGGACGACGACGGGGCCGTGGAGATCGCCCGGCGCTCGCGTGGGACGCCCCGGATCGCAAACCGGCTGCTCAGGCGCGTGCGGGACTACGCGGAGGTCCGGGCCGACGGCATCGTCACGAAAAACGTGGCGGCCAAGGCTCTCGAGTTTCTCGAGGTGGATCACAGGGGTTTCGACCCCATGGACCGCAAGCTCCTTTTGCTTCTCATCGACAAGTTCAACGGCGGCCCCGTGGGAATCGACAGCCTGTCCTCGTCCCTCGGCGAGGAGCGCAACACCATCGAGGACGTCTACGAGCCCTTCCTGGTGCAGGAGGGCTACATCGTCAGGACGGCACGGGGCAGGGTGGCCACGAAGGATGCCTACGAGCACTTCGGTAGGGCGTGGGTGGGGAACCAAAAGGATTTATTCTAAACGACAGGCTAAAGGCTAAAGGTGAAAGGCCAAAGGCATTTCTCGAAAATGTCTTTTTCTTGCCTTCTACCCTTAGCCATTTGCCCTTAGCCATAAGCCAATGAAGATTTTACTCCACCTCTGCTGTGCGCCTTGCACCATTTATCCACTCGAGGTCCTTAGAAAGGAAGCGAGACAGGTCAAGGGGCTGTTTTTCAACCCGAACATCCACCCCTTCCTCGAGTACAAAAAGCGCCTCGATACGGTTCGGGAATACACCGCTCGGGAAGGCCTTGAGCTCAACCTGGCCGAAGGCTATCCCATAGAGGATTTCCTCCTGAAGACGGCCGCTCTGGGGAGGGACCGCTGCAGCTACTGTTACGAGGTAAGGCTCCGTCACACAGCCGAGCAGGCCCGAAAGGGACTCTTCGACGCCTTCACGACGACCCTGCTCTACAGCCGCTACCAGAAGCACGATCTCATCCGCGCAACCGCAGAGGCGATCGCCCGGGAATTTCAAATCCCATTTTTTTACAAGGACTTCAGGGCGGGGTGGGAGGAAGGCGTGCGGCAGTCCAAGGAGATGGGACTTTACCGCCAAAAGTACTGCGGATGTATTTACAGCGAAAAAGAGCGGTTTTTCAAGGGGTGATGGCTGCTGCCCGGGCGATTGTCAAGAGAGAGCCTATTCCCCCCGTCCTCGATCATGTTTACCGTATCCTGAGAAAAAGACCGACTGTTGCCAGACTCCATTGATTTTTCTTGAAGTGTGGCTTTTTTGCAACAATAGGGGCCGGCCTGAGATCGTGACCCTGTTCATAAATGCCACGCGATTAATCAATTAAGTTAATATTTTCATTGGTTTAAGCATTTTTTTATTTCTCTCCTTCCAGCCTGATGCATGGCATACCGCTTGCTCATAGCTAAACCACCTTCGTTGTTAGGACATGAAATGTACTGGCAGAAAACCCTTAAAGAAGAAATTAATTTGCGGAGCGTCGGGCTTCATTCCGGCAGGAAGGTCGGTATGACCATCAGGCCGGCCGAGGCGGACACGGGGATCGTGTTCATTCGGAAGGATGTGCCGACAGACAACCGGATCGCTGCCGATATACAGAATGTCACCGACACGACACTGGCCACCACCTTGGGCGTGAACGGCACGCGCGTTCACACGGTGGAACATCTCCTCTCCGCCTTCAGGGGCCTCGGCGTCGACAATGCGGTTGTGGAAGTGGACACCTTTGAAGTCCCCATCATGGATGGCAGCTCCCAGCCCTTCGTGAGCATACTGAAGAGGGTGGGCCTCAAGACGCTGAAGAAACCCCGCAGATACCTGCGGGTCAAGAAGACCGTTTCGGTTTCCGAAGGCGAAAGCATGGCTTCCCTTGAGCCTGCTTCGGATTTCCGGATTACCTATAAGATCGATTTTCCCCACCCCGCAGTGGGAACCCAGACCTACCACATGGTCTTCTCTCCCGATGCCTATGACAAGGAAATCAGTTCGGCCCGGACGTTCGGCTTCCTGAGGGATGTGGAGTACCTCCAGGCCAAGGGGCTTGCCCTCGGGGGATCGCTGCAGAACGCCGTCGTCCTCGATGACGAAAAGGTGATCAACAAGGAAGGCCTTCGCTCGCCCGATGAGTTCGTGAAGCACAAGATCCTGGATGCCATCGGGGATCTCTACCTCATCGGCATGCCGATCATCGGCCACTTCACCGCCTACAAGTCGGGGCACAAGCTGAACACCCAGCTCCTGAAAACGCTGCTTGCCAGCGAAGAGAGCTGGGAAATTGTCTCCCACCCCCATCCCCCCGCCCGGGCTGGAGCCCGCGAGGAGGGCGTGCCCGATCTGCAGGCCGCCGCGGCAAGAACCTGATCCTGAAATCATTGGCTTGTGTGGCGAAAGGCCCATGGCAAAAGGTCAGGGGATACCTTTGCATTTCACCCTTGGCCCCTTTTAATTGCCCTTTACAATTCCCTGAGTTAAATGTATTTGGCTGAAGGGACCCTCGGCGCCCGGGCTGACCGGGCGATCTCCGAAGCGTATTTATGGACCAGAAGACCGACAGACAACAGGCAATTCTCACGGCCGAAATGAGGAGGCGGCGGCGCGAACGAATCATCATCGTTGCCACCATTATCGGCATTGTCCTCCTGACGTTCATCGAGACCAGCCTCTTCAGCAAGGAGACCCTCGTTCCCGAATTCCGGGACGTGCTCATCTTCGGCCTCATCAACACCAACATCATCCTCGTCCTTCTTCTCATCTTTCTCATTGTCCGCAACATCGTCAAACTCGTTTACGAGAGGCGGCGGGGGATCCTGGGATCGAAGCTCCGGACCAAGCTGGTCGCGGCCTTCGTGACGCTCAGCCTGGTCCCGACCTTTATCCTGTTCCTCGTTGCCACCAACTTCTTGTCATACAGTATCGACAACTGGTTCAACATCCGCGTCGGCGGGGCCCTGAATCTATCCCTCGAGGTTGCCCAGAACTATTACCAGCAGACGTCGGAGAACGTGAAGTATTACGCCGATCAGCTGAGCGCCGACATCACAAAGAACCGCCTCTATGAAAAGGATCGCCTCGAGTACCTGCGCTCGCTCGTGGAGCAGCGACAGCGGATTTTCAAGCTGGGTCTCATCGAGGTCTACTTTAACGAGGCGGCGGACAAAATCGTCTTCAAGGACCCGGGCAATCCCGATATCCCCGACCTCGGCCTCACTCCCAAGCTCCGCGAGGACATCCGGGCGGGCAAGCATTTTACGACGATGCAGTCCGTAGGCCTGGGCGATTTCATCCGGGGGGTGGCGCCCGTCTACGTGACGCCCGGCTCCACGGTCATCATCGGGGCCGTCGTGGTCAACTGTTATGTGCCCAAGGGGCTCGTCGACAAGATGACGACGATCTCCCGGATTTCAGATGAGTACAAGCAGTTCAAGCTTCTCAAGAACCCCATCAAGACAAGCTATATCGTTATCCTCTTCGTGGTGACGCTGCTCATCATCTTTTCGGCCACCTGGTTCGGGTTTTACCTGGCCAAGGGGATCACGGAACCCGTTCAGGACCTCGCCGAGGCGACCCACGCCATCGCCCAGGGCAACCTGGACTACAAGATCAACGTGGTGGCAGACGACGAGATCGGCGTCCTGGTGAACTCCTTCAACCGGATGACAGGCGATCTGAAGGTGAGCAAGGACAGCCTCGAGCAGGCCAACATCAGCCTCGATGAGCGGCGCAAATACATGGAAACGGTTCTGCGCAACGTCTCTGCGGGGGTCGTGGCCGTCGACCGCGACGGGGTACTCACAACGGTCAACCGGGCCGCCGAAAAGCTTCTCGATATCCGGGCGGAAAAAGTTCTTCACCACCCCTACGAGGAAGTGCTGCAGCCCGAGCACATGGCGCTGGTCAGCGAGATCCTCACGGAGATCACGGGCGAGGAGTCGGGATTCCTGGAAAAGCAGATCCAGATCACCCTCAAGGACCGGGCCCTCACGCTTCACGTGACCACGACGGTGCTGCTCGACGACGAGAACAACTACATGGGCATGGTCATTGTCTTCGAGGACATCACCCAGCTCCAGCGGGCCGAGCGCATCGCGGCCTGGCGGGAGGTGGCCCGCCGGATCGCCCACGAGATCAAAAACCCCCTCACGCCCATCCAGCTCTCCGCGCAGAGGCTGCAGAGAAAATTCGGCGACAAGATCGCCGAAGACGGCCCCGTTTTCATGGAGTGCACCCGTACGATCATCAACCAGGTCGATGTCCTCAAGAACCTCGTCAACGAGTTCTCCCGCTACGCCCGGATGCCCATGGCTAACTTGACGCCCCACGATCTCAACGAGGTCGTCCGGGATGCCGTCGTGCTCTACCAGGATGCCCACAAGGAGATCGCCTTCGATTATCAGCCCGACCCGCAGCTGCCATCTCTGAAGCTGGACGCCGAGCAGATCAAGCGGGTCATGGTCAACCTCCTGGACAATGCCGTGACGGCCGTGAGCCGTGGAGCAGGGAAGATCGAGGTGAAGACGATCTTCGAGCGGGTCCACCGGCGGGTCCGCGTCGAGGTCCGCGACAACGGGATCGGGGTGTCCCGCACAGACAAGGCGAAAATGTTCGAGCCCTACTATTCGACAAAAAAATCCGGCTCCGGCCTGGGTCTTGCAATCGTGAGCTCCATCATCAGTGAGCACAGGGGCTCCGTGACGGTGGCCGACAATGCCCCCGTGGGGACCGTTGTGGCCTTCGAGCTGCCCATCGAGCAGATCGAGGAGCAGCCCAGCACAGCAGCAAGAGCGGAGAGCTGATTCATGGTCTATCTGGTTACCGGAGGCGGAGGGTTCATCGGCTCGAATCTTGCCGAAGCCCTGGCCGCAAGAGGGGAAACGGTTCGCGTCCTGGATAATTTCTCGGCGGGGAAGAGAGAGAATCTACGCTTCCCCGGGTCTGATAAGGTCGAGGTGATCGAGGGCGACATCCGGGATTTCGATACATGCCGGGCGGCCCTGAAGGGGGTGGGAGTTGTTTTTCACGAAGCGGCCCTGGGCTCCGTTCCGAGGTCCATCGAAGACCCCCTGACCACAAACGAGGTCAATGCCACGGGAACGCTGAACATGCTCGTGGCCTCCCGGGAGGCCCGCGTGAGGCGATTCATCTTTGCCAGTTCCTCTTCGGTTTACGGGGACAAGGCCGGCGCGGAAGAAGAAGAGTTCACGGCAAAAAACGAGACCATGAAAACGGGGCCGCTTTCCCCTTACGGGATCAGCAAGCTCACCGCCGAAGAGTACTGCCGCATCTTCTACCCTCTGTACGGACTGGAGACGGTGGCGCTGAGGTATTTCAACGTCTTCGGCCCCAGGCAGAGTCATCTCTCGGATTACGCCGCTGTCATTCCCCGGTTCATCATGGCCCTGCTCGAGGGCAGCCGTCCCGTTGTTTACGGCGACGGCGGGCATTCGAGGGACTTCACCTTTGTCCGCGACGTGGTGGATGCAAACCTGCTTGCCGCAGCGGTCCCGGGGATCGGAGGCGCGGTGCTGAACGTGGCCTGCAGCCGCCGTTACAGCCTGCTGGATCTCCTGGGGGAATTGAAGGCGATCACGGGGAGCGCAATCGAGGCCCGATTTGTAGAGGCGAGGCAGGGCGACATCCGCCACTCCATGGCAGACATCGGCCGGGCGAAAGAGCGGATGGGCTTTGAACCGGCCTGGTCGTTCCGGAAGGGGCTGGAGCTGACCGTCGACTGGTACCGTAAGAATTTGGGGGCATAGGGTATCGGGTATAGGGTACAGGGTACAGGGTACAGGGAAGCAATGGAAAGGCCCTCGCGAATCCCGCGAGGGCCTTTGTGTTTCCAGTTACCATTTTCCAATCACCAGTTACTCTTTCTTGGATTCCAGGCTGTGCGTCTTGATCTTGCGGTGGAGGTTGCTGCGCTCCAGCCCGATGGTGTCGGCCGTCTTGGAGATGTTGCCCTCGTTTTCCTGGAGCTTTTTCAGGATGTACTTCTTTTCGAATTCCATCTTTGCCTTCCGGTAGGAATTGTGGGTGAAGATGGTGTCCATGGCCTCCTCGGGCTGCTCATCCTTCGAAAGGGACGGGATGTCGTCGGCTGTGATCGTGTCGCCCTGCGTCATGATGACGAGGCGCTCCATGATATTCTTGAGCTCCCGCACGTTCCCGGGCCAGTTGTGATCCATCAGGATGTCGATGGCATCCCCGGAGAGGGCCTTCGGCTCGACCCCCTCTTTGAAACAGAAGTCTTTCACGAACTGACCGGCCAGGATCGGGATGTCTTCCTTGCGGTCCCTCAGCGGTGCGATGATGAGCGGGATGACATTGAGCCGGTAGTAGAGATCCTGACGGAAACGATCCGCCTCCATTTCCTTTTCGAGATCCTTGTTCGTTGCGGCCAGCACCCGCACATCCGTGTCGATGTACTTGTTGCCGCCCACCCGTTCGTACCTCTTCTCCTGGAGGATTCTCAGGATCTTGGCCTGGGCCTTGAGGCTCATGTCGGCCACCTCGTCGAGGAAGAGGGTCCCCTCGTGGGCAAGCTCGAACTTGCCCCGCTTCTTGGCCGTGGCGCCCGTGAAGGATCCCTTCTCGTGGCCGAACAGCTCGCTCTCGATGAGTTCCTCCGGGATGGCCGCGCAGTTCACCTCGACGAAGGGCTTCTTCGCCCGCTTGCTCAGGTAGTGGATCGAGCGGGCTACGAGTTCTTTTCCCGTGCCGTTTTCTCCCATGATGAGGATCCAGGCGTTCGTCGGGGCGACGATCCGGATCATCTCCTTCAGATCGACGATGGACTTGCTCTGGCCGATGAGCTCGAAGGCCGAGGTGACCTTCTGCTTGAGGAACTTGTTTTCTTCCTCGAGGCGGGCCAGGTCGAGGGCGTGGTTGACGAGCAGCACCACTTTTTCCAGGGAGATGGGCTTCTCGATGAAATCGAAGGCGCCAAGCTTGGTCGCTTTCACGGCGGTCTCGATGGTGCCATGCCCTGACATCATGATGACCTGGACCTGCGGGGTGTCGGTCTTGATGATCTTGAGGGCTTCGAGCCCGTCCATTCCGGGAAGCCAGATGTCCAGAAGTGCCAGGTCGGGCGGGTCTTCTTCGATGGCCTTGAGGGCCTCCTCGCCGCTTCCGACGGTCCGGACCTCATAGCCCTCGTCTGTCAGGATCCCCTGCAGGGACTGGCAGATGCTCTCTTCGTCATCGACAACCAGGATCGTTTTATACATGGTCTCTTTTCCGGGAGTGGCCGTCTCACAGGGCCCGGATGCGTCATCCGGGCACCCCTTTGCCATGCATCTCCCGTTCCCGTTTCCTATTTTTTCAGCAGATTGTCGGCCACCCGGTCGTGAATCACCTTGGAGGCCGCCTCGTTGCCCATGAGTCCCACGCGGATTCCCAGCGAGCTCAGGTCCTTGTCCTTGTACTTCAGCTTGAACGTAACCTTTTCATCGTTGATCACGGCCACGATCGTTCCCCCGTCCGACTGCTTGTCCGGCTCGACGTCGCGTCCCTTCATGTCGGCGATCGTCTTTTCGACGGCGGACCAGACGCCATCGACGGAGAAATAATAATCCGTCCGCATCTCCCCTTCCACGTAATAATAGGTTCCCGTGCCCCCCGCGACGGCAGCCCCTGTGACGACCAGGAAAGGACACCCGTAGAGGGAAAAACAGCACGCCAGCACGATCAACGCAACAGCCGCTCGCTTCCGGTAGATCATACGCATCACTCCCCTTTGCCTTGGTTCTCGTTGTTCGTTTCATCCGCGGGTTTTTGCGGCTTTCCCTCCTCCGCGAAGGCTTTCAACCCCTCCGCCAGGGTCAGCAGCTTCTTGTCCACGCAGTGGCTCACCGTGTTTTCGGGGTATTTTCCCTTCTCATCGGCCACTCCTGCAGGCACGCCCGTGAGCAGTTCGATGCCCTCATCGATCGTCTTCACCGGCCAGATGTGGAATTTCCCTTCGGCGACGGCCTTCACGACGTCTTTTCTCAGGATGAGCTCCGGGACATTCAGCTGCGGGATCATGACTCCTTGCCCGCCCGTGAGGCCACGCGCCCTGCAGACGTCGAAGAAACCTTCGATCTTCTGGTTCACTCCCCCGATGGGCTGGATTTCGCCTTTCTGATTGACGGATCCCGTCACGGCGATGTTCTGTCTCAGCGGCAATTCCGACAGGCTCGACAGGATCGCGTATATTTCTGTCGAGGAGGCGCTGTCTCCGTCCACTCCTCCGTAGGACTGCTCGAAAGCAATGCTGGCGCTCATGGTCAGCGGCTTGGTCTGGGCGTACTTGCCGCGGAAGTAGCCCTCCAGGATTAGGACGCCCTTGTCATGGGTCCTGCCGGAGAGCTTGGCCTCCCGCTCGATGTTGATGATGCCGGTCCGTCCCATGGAGGTCTTGGCCGTGATCCGCGATGGCTTTCCGAAGGCATACTCCCCCATGTCATAGACGGAGAGACCGTTGACCTGCCCCACGACCTTGTCGTTCGTGTCGATCATGATCGTGCCTTCGTCGATGAGCTCCTGGATCTTCTCCTCGATCTGGCTGACGCGGTTGATCTTTTCCTCGTAGGCCTTATCCACATGCCGGTCCGTGACGAGATCGCTTCCGTCCTTTTTTGCCCAGTAGTGGGCCTCGCGGATGAGGTCGGCGATCTCGCTGAACCGCGTCGAGAGCTTCTTCTGCCTGCCCGACAGGCGCACGCCGTACTCCACGACGGTGCAGACGGCCTTCTTGTCGAAATCGAGAAGCTTCTCCTCGTCGACGATCCGCTTGATGAGGCAGACGTATTCCCGGATGTTATCGTCGGAGTTGGCCATCTCCGTGTCGAACTGGGCCTTCGTCTTGAAGATCTCCTTGAAGTCCCGCTCCATGTTGTAGAGCAGGTAATACAGGTAGTCGTCGCCGATGAGGATCACCTTGATGTCCAGGGGGATCGGCTCGGGTTTGATCGCCGAGGGCAGGAAGCTGAAGGGGTCGTAGGGCTGCATGTTCATCTCGCGGCTCTTCAGCGTCCGCTTGAGGAACGTCCAGACCCCGGGCTCGATGAGGGCCTCCAGGGCGTCGAAAACGATGAAGCCGCCGTTTGCCCTCAGCAGCGACCCGGCCTTGATGTGGGTGAAGTCAGTCCGCCAGAGCCCCGAGCGGTCCACCTCGCGCTCGATGGTGCCGAAGAGGTTTTTGAAGGTCGGGGCCGTCTCGATGACGATGGGCGTTTTTTCGGTTGCCGAGTTGTCCACCAGGACGTTCACCTTGAACTCGGTGAAGCGCCTCACGGGCGCCTGGGGCATGGGAAATGGCATGGCCTGTTGCTGCTGCTGCTGCTGGTCCTCTTCCTTTTCCTGGAAGATTTTCAGATTGGACAGGATGTGCTCCTGGACCTCGTCGAGGTAGCCGTTGACCTTCTCGTTGGAGTCCACGTAGCGGAGTCTCAGATCCGAGATCTGCTCCATCACGGCCGGGGAGCCGTACTTGTGCTCGAGGGTTCCGATCTGCTGCCGGATCTCGCGCTCGATGTCCCGGGTTTCCCGCATGACCGAATCGAGCTCGATGCGCAGGTCGACGATCTTCGTCCGGATGGTCGCGAGTTCCTCCTTGCTGAACTTGTCCTCCTCGGCCATGGCCTCGAGCTGCTCGAAGGGAACGGGGCGCCCTTCCACGATCGGGGCGACGTCCTGCCGCGTGAAGGGGCCCATCTGGAACTGGACGAGCTGGAAATTCTCCTTCAGCAGACGATCGTTGAACTCCCGGATGATCTCCTTCTGCTTCTGCCGGAACGTGTTGATGACTTCCTCGGATTCCTTCTTGAACTCGTCGCTCTCGAGGATCAGCGGGATCTCCTTACGCAGGTGAGCGACGAGGTCGTCCATATCCTTCTGGAGCTTTCGGCCGCTGCCTGCCGGGAACATGATGGCCCGCGGCATGTCGGGGTCCTTGAAGTTGTGGACGTAGCAGATGTCGTCGGGGATGGGTTTTTTGAGGTCGAGCTGGCTGAGCAGGTTCTTGATCGTCGTCGTCTTTCCCGTGCCCGTCATCCCGGAGACATAGATGTTGTATCCCGGGCTTTCGATCTCGAGCCCCAGCGTGATGGCCTTGACGGCCCGGTTCTGTCCGATGATACTGTCGGTTTTATTGCACTCCTTCGTCGTGTCAAACCCCAGAAGGTCGGGGTTGCAGGTCCATCGGAGCAACTGAACGGGCACTTCCTTGGATCGCGTCATCTCTGCCATGATGCATTCCCCCAGGCTCTCTCGTTGGTGTAATTGTTAACAGTGAAAATATAATGGATGCAGGCGGAATTGTCCATTCTTTCTTGGCACATCTGCCCGAGGACCCTTTCGTCTCGCGGTCTTCCGGGGATTGAACCTCCCCCGGCTCCGGCAAGGGCCTGCGAGAAATGGAAAGTAGACTCAGGAGGCGGATTCACCGGTCAGCCGGGCGAACTCTTTCAAAAGCTCCTCCTGCTTCTTGGTGAGATTGGTGGGAATCTTGACAAGGACCTGGATGACCTGGTCCCCGCGGCCGATGCCCTTGAGGTGAGCGACGCCCTTTCCCTTCAGGCGGAAGATCTTGCCGCTCTGTGTCCCCTTGGGGATCTTGACGGACTCCTTGCTGTCGATGGTCGGCACTTCGATCGTGGCCCCCAGGGCGGCCTGGGTCACGGAAATGGGGATCTGGCAGAGGACGTCATAGCCTTCGCGCTCGAAAAACTCGTGGGCCTCCACGTGGATGAAGACATAGAGATCCCCGCTGGGGCCTCCGAAGTCGCCTTCTTCGCCTTCGCCGCGCAGTCGCAGTCGGGAGCCCGTCTCAACGCCGGCGGGGATCCTGAGGCTGACGGTCTTTCTCGTTTTGGCCCGTCCGGTTCCGTAACAGGCCTTGCAGGGGTTCTTGATCACGCGTCCGGCGCCCCGGCAATGCGGGCAGGTGGTGCTGATGGTGAAGAAGCCGCTCGACTGGGTCACGGTGCCGCGCCCGACGCAGCGGGAACAAGTTTCCGGGTGAGTCCCTGCTGCCGCTCCTGCCCCATTGCATTCCTTGCAGCGCTCCAATTTTTCCAGTTCGATCTGCGTGGAAGTCCCCTTCACGGCGTCCATGAAGGATATCTGGAGGTCGTAGCGCAGGTCAGCCCCCTGGCGGACCGCGGAGCGTGTGCGCGTCCTGGCGCCGGTAAACCCGAAGACGTCTTCAAAGATGTCGCTGAAGTTGGTGAAGATGTCGTCAAAGCCCGAGAAGCCGCGGAAGCCGGTGCCGTTGATCCCTTCGTGCCCGTATCGGTCGTAGATTTTTCGCTTCTCGGGGTCGTGGAGCACCTCGTAGGCCTCGGCTGCCTCCTTGAACTGCTCCTCGGCCTTCTTGTCCCCCGGGTTGCGATCCGGGTGGCACTGCATGGCGAGCTTCCGGTAGTTTTTCTTGATTTCTTCGACAGATGCGCTGCGTTCAACGCTCAGGATCTCGTAGTAATCCCGTCTTTCCATGTGAGCCCCGTGTTTTCCTTTCGTCTCAAATGCCCGTGACGGGATGCAGCAGTCAATCGGGACGTGCCCGTTGTCTCGGTCCGCGCTTCGATCCCTCCAGAAGCGAATGGAGCTTGCGTTTCGCTCGCTTTCTGCTCTCCTGGGCGTTTCGGGGTGATCGGTGGCTGCCCTCCGGGCGCACCTCTCCCCTGAAGTGCCGATAACTTAATGACCCTCCCGGGGCCTGTCAAGGCAGGACCCGTATTTTTTTGAGGCTCAGGGTTGGGTGAACCGGTGGAGGGCTTCCTCGTATTTCTGGCGGGTTTTCTCAATGATATCGGTGGGTAGCTCCGGAGCCGGGGGTTTCTGGTCCCACTTCAGCGACAGCAGATAGTCGCGGAGGAACTGCTTGTCGTAGCTCTTCTGCCCGCGCCCTTCGGCATAGTCGTCGCGGGGCCAGAACCGCGAGGAGTCCGGCGTGAGCACCTCGTCGATCAGGATGAGCTCGCCGCCCATCATGCCGAATTCCATCTTCGTATCGGCGATAATGATCCCCACGGAGTTGGCGATGGCATCGGCACGCTTGTAAATGGCGAGGCTCACTTCGATGATCCGCTCCGTCAGCCCCTTCCCGACGATGCGGGCCATCTCCTCTTGCGAGATGGGCAAGTCGTGCTCGCCCTCGGGGGCCTTCGTGGAGGGGGTGAAGATGGGCTCGGGCAGCCGGGAAGACTCCTTCAACCCTGCGGGGAGGCGGATTCCCGAGACGGGTTTTCCGCTTGTGTAGTCCTTCCAGGCCGAGCCGCTGATGTAGCCGCGGACGATGCACTCCACGGGCAGGGGGTTGGCCTTTTTCACGAGCATGCTCCGGCCCTTCAGGACATCCCGATGGGGTTTGCAATCCGCGGGGAACTTCTCCACGTCCGTCGTGACGAGGTGATTGCCGATGATGTCGGTCATCCGCCTGAACCAGAACTCGGAGAGAGTCGTCAGGACTTCACCTTTTCCGGGGATGGGGTTCGGCATGATGACGTCGAAAGCCGAGATCCGGTCCGTCGCCACGATGAGCAGAACCTCCCCCAGGTCGTAGAGGTCGCGGACCTTGCCGCGGTTGACGAGCTTCAGGCCTTTGAGATCTGTCTGGTAGAGGGCCGGCTGGGTCATGGTCTGCTCCTTGCTCAGCGTACGTAGAGGTTGTTGCGCTTTTCGTTTTTGATGGTCGATGTGGGCATCCTCCCGTAGTTGTGGCCGGGCAGGACGACGGTCTCGTCGGGCAGCGTGTAAAGCTTCTCCTTGATGGCCTTCGCCATGATGTTCCAGGACCCCCCGGGCAGGTCCGTCCGCCCGACGGCCTCGACAAACAGCGTGTCCCCCGTGAACACGTAGCCGTCGGTGTAGAGCGCAATCCCGCCGGGTGTGTGACCGGGCGTGTGGAGGACCTTCAGCGTTACCTTGCCGACCTGGATCGAGTCCCCTTCCCGGACCAGGATGTCCGCAGCAGGCGAGGCCTGAGCCCGGAACATGCTCAGGATCATGGCGGGCGTGGAGGTGAGCATGTCGGCATCGGCTTCGTGGATGATGATTTTCGCCCCGGTCTTCTTCTTCACGGCGGCGTTGCCCGAGATGTGGTCCACGTGGCCATGGGTGTTCACGATGTAGCGGATCGTGAGGTTGTTCTTCTGCGCCTCGGCGACGATTCGTTCCGTCTCCGCCGCGGGGTCGATCACGAGGGCGTCCCCCGTTTCCTTGTCACCTACGATGTAGGCGAAGATGGCCATGTGGCCGACTTGCAGCTGCTTCAAAAACATTGTGTTCTCCTGTCGGACAACTCGAAAGGCCCCGGAATCGGGTTGTCTGATATCCCCTCTTGCCGGAGCCACGGGCAGAAAAGTATCATTATCGGCACGTCCAAGTCAACAGGCAGGTGCAGGATCGTGGATCGAGCCCTTCGACAGGCTCAGGATGACAGCGCGAGGTTCGAGGTCTTTTCTTTGTACCTCGGTCCTCGTTCCTCGAACCTTTTTTGATCTATCGCCGAAGCAGCAGGGCCCCGAAGAAGCCGTCCGTGCCGTGGCGATGGGGGAAGGTTCGCAGGAATCCCTTCAGGTCCAGGGCTTCTGCCGGGAAATCGGCTGCCGGGCGGGCTGGGGAGAAGTCGGGATGCCCATTGAGAAAGGCCTCGACGACACCGTCGTTTTCCTCCGGCATGACGGAGCAGGTGCTGTAGAGCAGAGCCCCCCCTTTTTCACGCAGGCAGCGGCGTTTTCCAGGATCCGTTTCTGCAGGGGCGGGAACTCCCCCAGTTTATCCGCGGTGAGATGCCAGCGGATCTCGGGGTTTCTCCTCAGGGTGCCAAGACCCGAGCAGGGCGCATCGACGAGAACCCGGTCGAAAGAGCCCAGGGCGGCCATGCCCGCAGCGTCCGTCGCGTCGACGGCTGACGATCTCACATCAAGCCCCATTCTCCGCGACGTTGCCTCCAGGGACTTGAGCTTGCTTTGCTGGATATCGGCGGCAACGAGCTCCCCCGCGTTTTCCATCAGGGCCGCCAGGTGGGTTGTCTTGCCGCCGGCACCTGCGCAGAGATCAAGCACCCGCTCCCCTCTTTTCGGTGCCAGGAGCCTGGAGATAAGCTGCGAGGCCTCATCCTGCACGTAGAGAAGGCCGCCGGCAATCTCCGGCATCTCCCGCAGCGATGCGGGCGGTTTCGCCAGGATGATCCCCTCCGGGGAATACGAAGTCGGCCTCACGTCATGACCGGCGCGGGCGAGCCTCTCCAGCATCTCCTGCCTGGTTGCCTTGAAAGAGTTGACGCGAAGGGAAAGAGGCGGGATTTCGTTATCGGCCCGGCAGAGCTCCAGGGTTTCCTCGATGCCGAAGCGGCCGATCCAGCGCTCGACAAGCCAGCGGGGGTGTGAGTGAACGACGGCAATGTGGGCGGCAGGATCCGCCTCGAGCCCGGGGAACGTCACGTCTTTCAATCCCCGCAGGGCGTTTCGCAGGATAGCGTTGACGAGCTTTTCCCGTCCCGGGAAAATCCGCCTTGTCGTGTTCACGGCTTCATCGACGGCGGCATAGACGGGGATTTTCTCCGCGAAGCGTGCCTGGAAGAGGGCGACGCGGAGGATGTTCCGGAGGCCAGACTGCAGCGCATTGGGTTTGCCCCTGTAGAAGCGGTCGATCAGGAAGTCGAGGAAACCCCGCATGCGCAGCGCGCCGTAGACGAGGTACGTCAGCAGCCTGCGGTCGGCATCGCTGACGGGGCGGCCTGACGAGAGGACGGCGTCCAGCAGCGGCTCGGCGAAGGCCTGCTCCTCGTCGACGCGATTCAGAATATCGACAGCGAGTTTCCTGGGATTGTCACTCGGGGAGCTGCGCGGCACGAACGATCCTTCTTCCCTTTCCCTACCCCAGTCTGCTGCCCGGCGTGAACCGGAAGCCCCGGAGAAAGTCGATGATGAGCAGGCGCTTCTTGCTCTCGAGCTGGACGTCTTTCAGGTACACGTAGCCGCCGCCTGCGGCGATCTTGAGGCCCTTCGGCGCCGGCCCGACGATCGTCCCGGGTGTTTCGCAGCTCATGGGGGCCTCCTCCGCCTCGGCCGAAAAGACCTTGAGGACCTTCCCGTCGAGCAGTGTATGCGCTCCGGGCACCGAGGAGAGGCCGGCCACGAAATGGGCGATATCCCGCGCGGGGCTCTCCCAGCGGATCAGTCCGCCTTCCTTCTTGAGGCGCGGCGCAAGCGTGGCAAGCGCATGATCCTGGGCAACCCGGTGTACGGTGCCGCCCGCCAGACCCTCCAGCGTCCTCAGAAGGCACTGCGCCCCCTGGACGGCGAGCCGGTCGTGGAGGTGATCGTAAGTTTCGCCCGGCTCGATGGCCGTCTCTTCCTGCAGGAGGATGTCTCCCGAGTCGACGCCTTCGTCCATCCTCATGATGGAAATGCCCGTCTTTTTCTCACCCCGGATGAGCGCCCAGTTCATGGGTGCGGCTCCCCTGTACTTTGGCAGCAGCGAGGGGTGGACATTGACGCAACCCATGGGAGGTCCGTCGATGATCTCCTTCGGCAGGATTTGGCCGAAGGCGACAAGGACCACCATGTCGGGGGCAAGCCCTCGGAAAATCTCGAGGTACTCGGGGGCCCGTACCTTTTCGGGCTGATGGACGTTCAGCCCGTGCCGCACGGCCGCCTCCTTCACCGGCGAGGCGACGAGGCGCTGCCCTCGCCCCTTGGGCCGGTCGGGCTGCGTGACGACGCCGATAACGGGCCAGGCCTTCTCGACAAGGAGCTCCAGGGACGGAACGGCGAATTCGGGAGTTCCCATGAACAAGATTCGGGGCTTGTCCGTGCCCATGTTTCACCTCGGGATGCGTGATTGTTGTCAGCTTTCAACGACGGCATGGCAGTAGTGACGAAGTGTCTGAGTGCATGAGTGTCTGAGTGAAGAGTTCTTCATTCCATCACTTTGTCACTCAGACACTCATGCACTTAGACACTCAAACACTGCTGCCAGAGGCAGCGTATCACATGAAATTCATGGGGTCCACATCGACGCGGATCTCGCAGCCCGCAATGTCGGCTCCCTCGATGAGTTGCCGGACAAAGGCGTGGAGCGCGCGCACCTGCTTTCCCCTCACGAGCAGCTGCCGCCGGTAACGGCCTCTCACCTTGCCCAGGGGCGCCTCCATCGGGCCGATGACGGTCAGGCGGTCCTTGTAATTGCTTCCGTCGGTAAGCCGGCGGGCCTGCTGTCCCAGCCTGGCGGCCCCTTTTTCCGCCAGCTCTTTTCCCGTCCCCGAGACGGTGATGTTGATCATCCGCGAAAAAGGCGGGTATCCCAGGTCCCTGCGCAAGGCGATTTCATCCTCGTAGAAGCCGGCGAAGTCGTGGGTGCGGGTGCGCTGGATGGCATAGTGGCCGGGGTTGAGCGTCTGGATGACGACCGTGCCGGGGGACTCGCCCCTGCCGCCTCGGCCGGCTACCTGGGTGAGCAGCTGGAAGGTCCGTTCGGCGGCCCTGAAGTCCGGCATGTTGAGCGTCGTGTCGGCGGAGATGACACCCACGAGGGTCACGTCGGGGAAATCATGTCCCTTGGTGATCATCTGGGTGCCGACGAGGATGTCGATCTTGCCGCAGCCGAGGGCTTGGAGGATGCGCTCGTGGCTGCCGCGCGCCGATGTGGTGTCGCTGTCCATCCGGGCGACCCGCGCCTTCGGGAAGAGATCCTCGATTTCCGCCGTGAGCCGCTCCGTTCCAAGACCGTAGCTCAGGATGCGGCTACCGCCGCACTCCGGGCACACCGGCGGGGCCTTGATGAAAAAATCGCAGTAGTGGCATCGCAGCGCCCCTTCGCTCAAGTGATGCGTGAGCGAAACGGCGCAGTTGAGGCAGCGAAAGACGTGGGCGCAGTCGCCGCAGTAGTGGTAGGTGTTGAACCCCCGCCGGTTCAGAAAAAGAAGGGACTGTTTTTTTGCTTCCAGCGTGCGGCCGATCTGCTCGACGAGCAGGCGCGACAGGGAGCGGATCCTGCCGTTGGGGTCCCGTTCGTTTTTCATGTCCACGATCTCCACGCTCGGCAACTCCCGCTGCTCGACGCGCCGGGTCAGTGCGAGGTAGACGTATTCCTTTTCCCTCGTGTTGTGGAAGCTCTGCAGGCCCGGTGTTGCCGAGCCCAGAACGACGGCAGCCCCCTGTTGCTTGGCCCGCACCACCGCCAGGTCTCTGGCGTTGTAGGGCATGCGCTCGTCCTGCTTGTAGGAGGCGTCGTGCTCTTCGTCGACGATGATGAGCCTCAGGTTATCTACGGGCGCAAAGATGGCCGAACGGGCGCCTACAATGATCTTCGCTTCGCCCCGTTCGATTTTTCGCCACTGATCGTAGCGCACCGCCGGGCCGATCCCGCTGTGCAGAACAGCGATCTCGCCTGCCGGGAAGCGGCTTTCCAGCCGGCCGATGAGCTGGGGCGTCAGGGCAATCTCCGGGACGAGATAAATGGCGCGCCCCCCCTGGCGGAGAGCTTCGGTGATGGCGTGGATGTAGACCTCCGTCTTGCCGCTCCCCGTGACCCCGTGCAGCAGCAGGGGCGAAAAGGCGCCCGAGGAGATGCCGTTCAGAATGGTCCCGAGGGCGGCTTGCTGCTCGGCGTTGAGCGTCAAGGGAGGGTATGCCCGGCCGATCACCCCGGGGCTTTCCGGGCTTCTCAGGGTTTCTTCTTCGCCGAGGCTTACGAGGCCTTTTCTCTCCAGGGATCTCAGGGCAGACAGGGGGTCATGAGCCTCCCCCATCTCGGCAACGCGGGCCCTGCCCCCTCTTGCCTTGAGGGCCATGAGGGTCAGCCTCTGACGATCCGTGAGCTTTACCGCCTTTGCCGGGGCTTCCAGGAGGGTTGCGATCTTTTCCGTCTTGCCCTTCACGGAGGGTTTCCTCATCCGCTCTTCCAGGGAGAGGATTCCCCGTTTTTCGAGTTTACGGAGCTCGGCCAGGAGGGTCTTCTTTCCCAGCTCCTTCTCGAGGCTGCGCAGCGACATCCCCGATGAACGGCGCCCCAGCGAGTCGACGATACCCCTCTGCAAGGGCGTGAGATCCGACGCATCGCCGCATTTTACGGCCCACAGCAGGCTCTCGATGTCGATTCCCCCGGGAAGGATCTCGCCCAGGGCTCTGCCGAGGGGCGTGAAGTAGTAGTCCGCGGCCCAGCGGTAGAAACGCAGATCCTCTTCGTGGAATAGGGGCTCCCGGTCCAGCACCCGGACGATCTCCCGCGTGTCCTGCCGGTCGGTGGAGCGCCGGATGCCGATGATAGTGCCAGTAAGCGAACGTTTCCCGAACGGAACCAGGACGCGCTTGCCCAGGGCAATGTCTGCGCGCGACTCGGCCGGGACGGAGTAGGTGAAGGTCCGGTTGGAGGGGATATTGATGGCTACTTCTATGAACATGCCTTTTGAAGTCTCGAGGAACAATTTTGCCGGATCATGGTTCGACAGGCTCACCATGACGTAGCAGTCAAAGCCGAGTCATCCTGAGCTTGTCGAAGGACGCAAAGAACCGTTCGCGCAAAGGCGCTTTGCCTTCGCCTTGCAAAACCGTTCCTCACGACCCTTTTTTTATTGCCGAAGACGCTTGTTGCAGACAGCGGAAACTATACAGCGGCCCTGGATTTTGGGCAAACGAATTCCATGTCTGGCAGGGTTGGGTTTGGGGAGTCCGGGGTGGGGCGAAGACAAGACGGTAGACCGCGAGGGAGTCTATTCCCCCCGTTGCTTCTCCATCTTTTCTTCCTTGGTCTTGCAGTCGATGCACTGCGTCGTGACGGGGCGCGCCGTGAGCCGCTTTTCGGAAATGGACCCGCCGCAGGTGTCGCAGACGCCGAAGGTGCCGTCGTCAATGCGCTTGATCGCTTCCTGCATCTTGGCGATGAGCTTTCGCTCGCGATCGCGGATCCGCAGCTCGAAGTTGCGGTCCGACTCCAGCGACGCCCGGTCGTTGGGGTCGGGGAAGTTCTCCTGCTCGTCGGTCATCTCCGCGACGGTTCGCTCCGCGCCGTCCAGAAGCTCATTGATCCTGGCCAGAAGAAGTTCTCGGAAATAATCCTGTTTCTCGGGCTTCATCCTGCATTCCGTCCAAAAGATAAGAGTGCTTGTTGAGAATAGCCATCTTATATATCTAGTAATCGGGTTTTTGTAAAGAAATATTTAGCCCTTTTTCTCCGCCTCGTCGGCTGAACGGTAGACCTGGAGGACCTTGTCGATGATGTTCGTCGTCGAAGCCCCTTCGATCTCTGGCATGATCGCCACCCGTCCGCCCCATTTCCTGACGGTCTCGGCGCCCACGATGTCCTTCTCGGCCCAGTCCCCACCCTTGACGATGACATCGGGCCGGAGAAACTCGATGAGCTCAAGCGGGGTCAGCTCATCAAAGACCGTCACGTAGTCCACGGAATCGAGCGAGGTCACCACCTCGACTCGCTCGGCCTCGGGCACGATGGGACGCATCGGCCCCTTGATGGAGCGCACGGATGTGTCGCTGTTGAGGGCCAGGATAAGCGCATCGCCCAGTTTCCTTGCCTCCCGAAGGTACCGGGTGTGGCCGGCATGGAGGATGTCGAAGCAGCCGTTGGTGAATACGACTTTCTTGCCTTCCCGCTTCAACCGGTCGACCGTGGCCTTGAGTTCGTTCCTCGGGGTTATCTTGCTCATGATGGCTCCTGGATCGCCCGGGCGAGGGTGAGGGCGCCCACGGCTTCCGCGCCTGCCTTCAAAAGGGTCCTCGCGCACTCGCCCAGGGTGCTTCCCGTCGTGTAGACATCGTCGACGAGGAGGATGTTTCGCCCCCGGATCCGCTCCGGGTCCGTTATGCTGAACGCCTTTATTATGTTAGACCGTCGCTCTTCCTTTTTCAAGCCCGTCTGTGATCCCGTGTCGACGACGCGCCTGAGGGTGCGAAAGTCCATGGCCATGCCGTGGCTCCTGGAGAGTTCCCTCGCGAGGATGACCGCCTGGTTGAAGCCCCGTTGCCTCAGCCTCCGGGGATGCAGGGGAACGGGGAGGATCAGCGAATAGTCCTGGATGCGAAAGGCGGGGTAATCATGCTGCGCCATCAGTCGGCCCAGCCGCTCGCCGAGGGTGAGGTTGCCGCCGTATTTGAAGGCGTGGACGGCATCGAGAAGGACCGACTCGTAAACACCAAGCGATCGGGCGGTGCCGATGTGCCCCTTCTTCAGGAGACAATCGCCGCAGACGTGATCGGGGCTCTCTTTGACAGGGTAGGGGATTCCGCATACCGGGCAAAGGGGTGCGGTGATAAAGCGGATCCCGGCATAGCAGTCGGGGCAGAAGGGATGTTCCCTGCGCTCCGACAGGACCCCGCCGCAGGACAGGCACAGTGTCGGGAAGAGCAGTTCCGTGAGGGCCGTGAGCACTGCCGTCACATCACATCCCCTTGGGGAGCGACTTGATCTCGACGGCGTCTTCGGCGACTTCCATCTTCGGGGCATCGGACCACAGCCGCTCGATATCGTAGAACTCGCGCACCGGTTCATAGAAGACGTGGATGACGATATCCGCGTAGTCCATGAGGACCCACCGGCCGCCCTTCGCCCCCTCGATGCCCAGGGGAAGGGTGCCCGCCTTTTTCATGGACCCTTCGATGGACGAGGCGATGCTCTGGACCTGCCGGTCCGACGTGCCGCTACAGATGACGGTGTAATCGGCAAAGGAAGTGATGTTCTTGATGTTCAGGATGACGATGTTTACCGCCTTTTTCTCCAGGGCCGCGTTGACGGCAAGGAGAATCTTCTTCCGCGTGGTCAAGTCCTTTTTAACCAATAAGCCTCCTCTTCTTCTGTCTGTCAGTATGTTGGGGCCGGCGCCTTCGCGACGGATCGGCATTTCCCTAACCTTTCGTTTTTGTAGCAGTATCCATAAATCCTGTCAATTTGAAAATGCCCGTTGCCTCGCCGCCGTCGATGTGGTAGTTTTCATCAATTGATATGACGATCCGGATGATCACGATGCAGGACATCCTGAAACACCTTCAGGTTCATATCCCCTTCGATCAGCTTCTCCAGAAACATCTCGATAAAATCCTCAGGGAGCGGATCAACCCGGAGATCGCCTTTAACTGCGCCATTCTCGACGGGCTCAAGGAACCGGACTATGCCTTGGCCGCTACGATCCTCCACGAGGCGGGTCATTCCATTACCTTTCACGGGCCCTTCATGGACCTGAGGCCGGGGGCTATTGACGCGAAGATCCGCCGGGTGAGCCTCGAGCGGTTCCGGCAGGTCTTCGATATCGCCTCCCGCTTTCGCCCGCGCTCCATCGTCTTTCACCCCTCCTACGACGAGAAATATTACGTGTCCTCCGGGCGCAAGTGGCTGGAAAACAGCATCGATACCTGGTCGCAGCTCGTTCCCCTGGCGGAAAAGCTCGACACCCGGATCGCCCTGGAGAACGTCTACGAGGGCGATCCCGGCTACCTCGGGCTTCTTCTCGACGCTCTCCCGCCCGGGCGCGTCGGCTTCTGCTTCGACACGGGCCACTTCAATGCCTTTGCCCAGTCCGGTCTCGAGGTTTGGCTCGACAGGCTCGGTCACCGGCTCATCGAGATCCATCTCCACGACAACAAGGGCGCCCTCGACGAGCACCTGCCCGTGGGGGAGGGGAGCTTCCCCTTCGTGAAGCTATTCTCCATCCTGCGAGAGAGGAAGCTTACCCCCATTCTGACCGTCGAGGCCCACTCGGAGCAGAATCTGGCAAAGACCCTGGCCAACATCAAGGCCCTGGGCATCCTCGAAGGGTTCGGCAGTCCCGCCGCGGCGGACGTACGGCCGGCCCCTCCGCAAAAGACGATGCCTGCCCCGGGGAGGTCGTGACATGCTTCGCTATGTGGCCAGGCGCTTTCTCTTCATGATCCCCCTCTTTTTCGGGATCACGATTATCTGTTTTTCCGTCATGCACCTGGCGCCGGGCTCGCCGACGGATCTCCAGACGGAGATGAACCCCCGGGTGACGGCCGAGATGAAGGAGCGCCTGCGGGCCATGTACGACCTCGACAAGCCGCTGCACGTCCAGTACGGCAAGTGGCTCGGACGCCTCCTCGTGCTCGATATGGGCGTGTCCTTCTCGCCGGACGGCAGGCCCGTGTCGGCGAAAATCCTCGAGCGGCTTCCTATCACCGTTTTCCTGAACGTGCTCTCCATGGCCCTCATCTTTCTCATCGCCATCCCCATCGGGGTGCTCTCGGCGGTGCGGCAGGGGTCCACCTTCGACCGGGTCATGAGTGTGTTCGTCTTCCTGGGATTTGCCATCCCGACCTTCTGGCTTGCGCTTCTGCTCATGATCCTCTTCGGCATCCACCTGGACTGGCTCCCCATCTCGGGCATCCGGTCCCTGAACTATGAATATCTGCCTCCCGCCGAGGCCTTCTGGGATTTTCTGAAGCACCTGATCCTGCCGGTTTCGATTGCGGCGTTCGGGGGGCTTGCGGGGCTTTCGCGCTACATGCGCTCCAACATGCTGGAGGTCATCCGGCAGGACTACATCACGACGGCCCGGGCCAAGGGGCTCCCGGAGCGGACGGTCATCTACAAGCACGCCCTGCGCAATGCCATGCTTCCGGTCATCACGCTCCTGGGCCTTTCGGTCCCGGGGCTCATCGGCGGAAGCGTCATTTTCGAGACCATATTCAGCATCCCCGGCATGGGGCAGCTCTTCTACATGGCCGTGATGGCGCGCGATTACCCCGTGGTGATGGGGATTCTTGTCATCGGCGCCGTGCTGACGCTCATCGGGAATTTGCTGGCCGATGTATTCTATGCGCTGGCCGACCCGCGGATCCGGATTTCCTGAGGCGGGGGGGTGTGAAAAAAATGGGGAAAAAGCGGATCGTACGATGAAGACGGATTTCTGGCACCGGTTCTCAAAAAATCGACTCGCCGTGGCGGGGAGCGTCATCGTCGTTTTCCTTTTCGTCGTGTCGCTCCTGGCACCCTGGCTTGCCCCCTTCGACCCGACGGCGATCGATCTCAAGAACATCCTGCAGCCGCCCTCGGCGAAGCACTGGTTCGGAACGGACCCGCTGGGTCGCGACGTGATGTCCCGGATGATCTGGGGGGCCCAGATCTCGCTCAAGGTGGGGTTTGTCTCCACGGGCATCGCCATCCTCATCGGGGCGATCCTCGGTTCCGTGGCGGGGTACTACGGGCGCGGGGTCGATGCCGTCATCATGCGCTTTGTCGACATCATGCTCTGCTTCCCCACGTTCTTCCTGATCCTTGCCGTCATCGCCTTCCTGGAGCCTTCGATCTGGAACATCATGATCATTATCGGGGCCACAGGCTGGATGGGGATCACGCGCCTGGTGCGCGCCGATTTCATCTCACTCAAGGAGCGTGACTTCGTTCAGGCGGCCCGCGTCATCGGGGCAAGCGATGCGCGGATCATCTTTATTCACGTCCTTCCCAACTGCATGGCCTCGGTGCTCGTGGCGGCAACCCTCGGGGTGGCCGGGGCGATCCTCACGGAATCGGCCCTGAGCTTTCTGGGGATCGGCGTGCAGCCGCCCACCCCGAGCTGGGGGAACATCCTGACGGCGGGGAAGGACAACATCGACATCGCCTGGTGGCTTTCCCTGTACCCGGGGCTCGCCATCCTGGTGACGGTTCTGGGCTACAACATGTTAGGCGAAGGGATCCGGGACTCGCTCGATCCGAGGCTCCGGAGCTGAAAGAGGCAACAATTTGATCATTCCCGTCATCCCGACGGGTTCACCGCGAACTCACGAGGAGGATCGGAATGAAAAAAGACAAAGTGGAGGCATTCACCATGGAGACCACCGACAAAAGGATGATCGATCTCAAGCTGAAAAAAGGCGATATGACGGAAAAGTTTCTCGCGAAACACCTATCGACGCTCCCCGACCTCGCCAGCCAGGCCGAGGAAATCCCCGCGGACCTGGACAGGAAGCGGCCGGCAAAAGGCTAGGGCGAATGGACAGGATCATCGACTCGCATGCCCACCTGGAGATGTCGCCTTTCGATCGGGACCGCGACCAGGTCATCGGGAGGGCGAAGGCGGCCGGCGTGGAGATCATCGTCACGGTGGGGACTACCGTGGAGGACTGCCGTAAGGCCCTCGAGATCACCCGCCGCTACCCCGGCGTCTACGCCGTCATCGGCATCCACCCTCACGAGGTGAAGGCCATTGACGGCGGCACCTACGACTCGCTCAAGGAGATGGCGAAGCACGAGAAAGTGGTCGCCTACGGCGAGATCGGCCTCGATTTCTTCCGGAACCTCTCGCCCCGGGCTACACAGATCCAGCGCTTCGGGGAGCAGCTGGAGCTGGCCTCGGAGTTGAATCTTCCCGTCGTGATCCACGACCGCGACGCCCACCGCGAAACGATGAATCTCCTCAAGGGTTGGAAGGGGGGCCGGAGGGGTATCATCCACTGCTTCTCCGGCGACTACCCGATGGCGAAGCAATGCATCGGGATGGGCTTCTACATCTCCATCCCTGGGACGGTGACCTTCGAGAAGAACGAGACGCTGCGCTCCATCGTGAGGGATTTGCCCCTGGAGACGCTCCTTGTGGAAACGGACTGCCCCTACCTGACCCCGAACCCGTTTCGCGGCAAGCGCAACGAGCCCGCCTACGTGGTCCACACGGCCCGGAAGATCGCCGAGATCAAGGGCAAACCTTTTGAAGAGGTGGCGGCCGTGACGACGGCCAACGCCAAGGCACTGTTCGGCATTCCTTAAGAATAGTGTCTGAGTGTCTAAGTGTCTGAGTGTTTGAGTGAGAAAAAATCCTCTCTTCACTCAGACACTTAGACACTTAGACACTTCATTTCACTTCTTCACAAGGTATCCCCGGATTCCGCGGATGCTGTTGAAGCAGAAGTTGCGCTCGCGGGCCTGGATGTCTTTCGGCAGCGATTGCCAGCCGGTCATGTCCGGGTCGTTTGCGATGAGATCTGCCAGGACGGCTTCCCCGAAAGGATCGCTCCCTGCCTTGAGGTGATTCTCTGTCGTGTTTACCCAAAAGTCGAGCTGGCGGCGCGACCTTTCGAAGATGGCCTTGGCGTCCTGCCTGCAGCCGTAATGCCCGAGGCAGACGAGCGACACATCGAGGGCAGCCGCCTTCGCAATGGAATCCAGGAAGGTCTCGTGCTGGAAAGGCGGCGGGGTTGCCGGGCGGACATAAAACCCATCATCGAGAGGGACGTAGACGCCGGCTATCTCTCCGGCAAAGAGGATATCCCCCATCCTGTACGAGACATGGTGCGCTGCGTGGCCCGGTGTCTCGATGACCTCGACGAAGACATCTCCGATGCGGATACTGTCACGGAAGGAGATACACGACTCAGGCACCGGCGCCAACTCGCCATAGGCCTCGGCTACTTTTCCCAAGACCTTTTTCGATTCCTCCCACAGCTTTTGCGGGGCCACCATGTGCGGGATCCCCTTGGGGTGGCAGTTGACCCTCGCCCCGGGGAAGCGCTGCAGAAGCTGTCCCGTTCCGCCGGCGTGATCGAGGTGGATGTGGGTGAGAAGGATGCAGTCGATGGTGCGGATGCCCAGTTCATCCAGCCGCTCAACGAGGTAAGGGATGGTGGAGGCAGGGCCTGGATCGACAAGGAGCGTCACCCCGTCAATGTTGTATACCCAGGCGCTGATGAACTTCCGGAAGCCCTCCAGGGGCCCGTTAAGGTCAATCAGGTAAAGGTTGTCATTAACTTGCCGGACGGCCACGAGTTTCCTTTCATGAAGAGTTGCATTTCAGTATAGGCGCGCCTATGGAGGCTGTCAACGGGGCGATGGCGGAAACCCTAAGGGCGTTGCGTCATCGTGCCTGGAAAATCCTCAGGCACACCGCTCCCAGCACACAGCCCAGCCCCATGGCCGCAAAGGCAAACCCCCATCCCACAATCCCGCGGCCGACGATGTCCAGGATGGCCCCGAATGCAAGCGGCGCAAGAAAGGCCATCCCGAATCCCGAAAAGGAGTATACGGCCAGCGTGAGCCCCCGCTGTCCCTCCGGGGTCTCGGCAACGAGCCCCGCAGTGAGGGCCCCGCTGTCGAAAAGGACCGTCATGCCATAAAGCAGCGCCAGCGCGACGACCAGGTAGAAGTTGAGCCCGGCGGTGAACCCGATAACACACCCAAGCATCCCCGATCCGATCATGTATATCGTGAGGGCCCTGCGACGCCCCCACATCATGGCGCCTTCGTTGCCGAGGATGCTGGCGGGCACCCCGATGAGCAGGATCAGCATGGCCACGTTCTGGGGGGAAAGCGGGGAGGCGAACCCTGGCTGGAGGCTCAGGCTGTATACCAGAAATGCCACGAGCCAGGAGCGAAAGCCGAAAAGCTCCCAGCAGTGGGCACCGTAGCCCAGGATGTAGCCCAGGGCGGGCCGGTTTCCCAGAACGATTTTCAGATCATCTGCCGAGAAGCGCAGGCCGGCCGAGGCCCCCGCGGGCTTTCGCGGCGGGACGACAGCGGCGAAGATGAACATGGCCGCCAATGGGCCGAGCGCGAGCAGCTCCGCCCCCCAGCGCCAGCCGGTGAGAGGCTCGAGGAGACCGGCAAAATAGACGGATAGCGCTGTACCCCCGCCGTAGGCTGCCGTGTAAAAGACGATATAGCGGCTCTGCTTCGCTCCCGTGACATTTTCGCTCAGCGCCTTGAGCCCCGGCATGTACGTTCCTGCCAGGCCGATCCCTGCCAGAAGTCGAAGGGCCGCCGCCGTCCAGATCCCCTCGGCTAACCACCCAAAAAGAAACAGGGAGAGGGTCGCCAGGGCGGCCGAAGGCAGGTAGATCCGCCGGGCGTCGACCCGATCGGTGAGACCTACGAGGATGGGCGAGGCGATGGCGTAGCCGGCGAAGAAGACGCCGTTGATCCAGCCCGCCGCCGTGTTGGTCAGCCCCCATTCGGTCTGGAAAGACGGGAGCAGGGCCGGGAAGTACATCGTCCCCGTCATGGAGAGGGTTTCTGCCAGGCAGATCAGAAATACGAAGGGGGCAGGGCGGATCAAGAAGCGCACTCCATATCACTTCTAACGTTGAGGCTACCATCCTTAGCCATGAGCGCGGCGTAATTCAAGCGCTATTTTATCCGGGTCATGCCAAGAATTGGCTTGATTCCGGCGACACCCTGGAGTAGGGTTTAATCACAACTGAATAGCCGATCCTGGGGGTGCCGTACAGGCTGAGAGTATACCCTTCGAACCTGACCTGGGTAATGCCAGCGTAGGGAGTGGCGGAAGCGATCATGACGGTTAAAGGCACATCCACCAGGGGTGTGCCTTTTTTATTTGAAGGGCTGTTGGTGAAGTGTCCGTGAAACAATTTTGCCGGCTCAAAAGCGCTTTGCGACGGTTCTAAAGCTCGCTGCGCTGCGACCGCATGGTTCGACAGGCTCACCATGACGTAGCAGTAGGAGCCGGGTCATCCTGAGCTTGCCGAAGGACGCTAAGAACCGTTTGCGCACCGGGGGCGCATCCCGTCAGGAGGCGCGACCCTGTCCTGCGCTTCCTTGCCGGGGAGCAACCGAAGGTTGCGACAAAGGCGCTTTCATTGATCCTTGCAAAACAGTTTCACGGACACTTCATAGAAAGATATTTTGCGGTCAGCCTGTTCAGTTCAGGAGGATGAGATGGAAGTGAAGAGAGTATTGACGATCGCGGGATCCGATTCCGGCGGGGGGGCCGGGATCCAGGCCGATCTGAAGACGATCACAGTCCTGGGGGGCTTCGGCATGAGCGTCATCACGGCGCTCACGGCCCAGAACACCCTGGGGGTCCAGGGGGTCTACGAGATTCCCGTGGAGTTTATCGAGAAGCAGTTCGATTCCGTGGCGACGGATATCGGCGTCGACGCGGCCAAGACGGGGATGCTCTCCTCGTCGGAGATCATCCGGTCCGTTGTCGGCAAAATCCGCCAGTACAAGATCCGCAAGCTGGTTGTCGACCCCGTCATGGTGGCCAAGGGCGGAAGCCCCCTTCTGCGCGAGGAGGCCCGGGGGGCGCTGGTGAAAGAGCTGATTCCGCTGGCGATGGTCGTCACGCCCAACATTCCCGAGGCGGAGGTCCTCGCGGGGATGCGGATTGCCACAAGGGACAACATGAAGAAAGCCGCCGTCAAGATCCACAAACTCGGGGCTAAAAACGTCGTCGTCAAGGGCGGGCATCTCGAGGGCGACGCCATGGATCTGCTGTTCGACGGCAAGACCTTCTACGAATTCGCAACGAAACGCATCGACACGAAACACACCCACGGCACGGGCTGCACGTTTGCATCGGCCATCGCCACGGGGCTTGCCCGGGGAGACGGGGTGCTCGAGGCCGTGAAGCGGGCGAAGGATTACGTCACCGAGGCGATCCTTTACGGCATTGCCATCGGGGGCGGACAGGGGCCGGTGAACCACGTTGCGCCTCTGCTCCGTCAGTGCGAGCGCATCCGTTGCGCAGATCAGTTGAAGGGGGCAGACGAAGGGATCAAAGAAGGGCGAGCCCCGGTCGGCAAGGCGCTGAAGCCGGCAAAGACGCTGAAAAAGAAACAGGGGAGCTGATCCATGTCACGCAGTGTTGCAACAACAGGAAAAGTGAAAGCAATGAAAGATAATCAGACACAACTGGAAATGGCGCGCAAGGGGATCATCTCCGAGGAAATGGCTTTCTGCGCGAAGCAGGAAAATGTTGCACCCGAGACCATTCGGAAGGGTGTCGAGGACGGGACGATCGTCGTCGTCCGTAACAACAGGCACACATCGATTGCGGCCATGGCCATTGGCAAGGGCCTCCGGACGAAGGTCAACGCCAATGTGGGCACCTCGAAGGACCGCGCCGATGTGGCCCACGAGTTGGAGAAGGTCTGCGTCTCCATCGAAGCGGGCACCGATACGATCATGGATCTCTCCACAGGGGGAGATCTCGGGGCGATCCGCCGGGCCATCATCGCGGCATCCACCGTGGCCATCGGGACCGTCCCCATCTATCAGGCCGCCGTTGCGGCCGTGAATGCCGGGAAGGCTATCGTGGAGATGTCGGCCGAGGATCTCTTCCGGGCCATCGAGGAAAACGGCGAGGACGGCGTCGACTTCCTGACCGTCCACTGCGGCGTGACAAGGGAAAGCGTAAGAAGGCTCGAGACCCAGGGGCGGGTGCTCGGCATCGTGAGCCGCGGGGGCTCCATCCTGGCCCACTGGATGGACTACAACGACAGGGAAAACCCTCTCTACGAGCAGTACGACAGGCTTTTGGAAATCGCGAAGCGCTACGACATGGTGCTGAGCCTGGGCGATGGCCTGCGGCCCGGCTGCCTGGCCGATGCCACCGACCGGGGCCAGGTCCAGGAGCTCATCCTCCTTGGGGAGCTGACCCTTCGGGCAAGGGAGCGGGGCGTCCAGGTCATGATCGAGGGCCCGGGCCACGTGCCGCTCCGTGACATCCAGGCCAACGTCCTTTTGGAAAAGAGCCTCTGCAACGGGGCGCCCTTCTACGTCCTGGGACCGCTGCCCACGGACATCGCCCCCGGATATGACCACATCACGGCGGCCATCGGCGGCGCCCTTGCCGGTTGGGCCGGGGCGGACTATCTCTGTTACGTGACCCCGTCGGAGCACCTGAGACTCCCCACGATCGACGATGTGCGGGAAGGCGTTGTCGCATCCAGGATTGCCGCCCACATCGCCGACATCGCCAAGGGTATCCCCGGGGCGATCGAGCGGGATCACCGCATGGCCCGGTGCCGAAAGGAGCTCGACTGGGAAGGCCAGATCCTGGCCTCCATCGACCCTGCCCGCTCGAGGGCCTGGCTGGAAAAGAGCGCAAGCGCCGAGGAGGAGGGCTGCACGATGTGCGGGGATTTGTGCGCCGTGAGGCTCGGGAAGAAGAGAAAAGCAGGAACAGGCTGATCCCGTCCAGGAGTGCGCTAGAAAATCCCCCTTTCATCCCCCTTTGATAAGGGGGACAGAGAGGGATTTTCTTTTGCCTTGCGCCTTGTGGCTCCTTAGGGTCGGCGGTGCCTCTCGTCGAGCAAACCGTTGAGACTGTCCATGACAACCCGGGTGACGCCCTCGAACTGGGCCCGGTATTTCTGCTGGGATCTCGCGCGAGAAGAGCTTGAAGGGCTCCGTGATGCGGAACTCCTTCAGCCTGTCGTCCAGGTGAGCGGATCGCCGATCCGGTAGGTGATGGCGCCCGTTTTCGCGAAGGGCGAATGGCCCGTGTAGACGGTGTCGGAGTTGTTGCAGCCCACGGGGATGATCTTCTTTCCCGAGTAGAGGGCGATCTGGGCAATCCCGATTCTCCCCTCACCCAGCCTGAGCGACCGCGTTCCCTCGGGGAAGATGATCAGGCTCAGGCCCCACTCCTTGAGGGCCCTTGTGCTCAGTTCGGCCACTTTCTCCATCAGGGTCTGATGATATTCCCTGAGATGCTCGATGTAGCTTTCCTTGAAGAGGGTTGTCGTCTCGGCCTTGAGTTTCGCCAGCGAGGCGGCCTCGTCGAGCTTCCCGTCGATCCAGTCCTTGATGACGCGGTACTCTTCCCTCGCGATCTTCCGGCCGAAGCACTGCTTGTAGTACTCCTCCACCAGGTACCCCATGGATGGCACGGGGATGACATTGCACGAATCGAGGAGCTTCCCCACGGCCTTGCTGCGGTAGTACTTGCCCTTGGCCCAGACCGTCGTGAAGAGGTAGTGCATCCGCCAGAGCTCGTACTGGAAGGGCCAGTAGTTGTAGCGGTCCGTGTGATTCATGGCGAAGATGACCGTCTCGTCGCGGGGGATCCTCTCCACGTTTTCCAGGCGGATGTCCACGTTCTGAAAGAGTCGGTAGTTCGGCGACAGAACGAACCGGGCCACGATTCTCTGCCCGAGAGGTTTCGACGAGAGAGAGATACGGTTGAGATGCTCCAGGTCGATCATGACGAGATCCCCACGCTTTGTTGAGAAAATGGTGCTTTTTTATCACAAGGATAGCTTTTCGCAAGGAATTTTTCTCTGGGCACCCGCCGCTTTACAGTCAGCCGAACCTGTGGTTAACTGCTGCCATTGTTTTGCCAGGGAGGTATAACCGGTGTCGTTGTGGAATGAAAAAAGAAAAATTCTCATCACCTGTGCCCGTGGGACCCCCGGCATCCTCGCCGGGGAGATCCAGGCGCAACGCTTCCCGGTCCGCTCCACCCTGGAGACGGCCGTCGAGACAGAGGGAACCCTCGCAGATACCCTGCGCCTGAATCTCTCCCTGCGTACGGCCCAGCGCGTCCTCTATCTTTTCGACGCCTTCCCGGCCGTGCAGGCCGAGGATCTCTACCGGCGCCTCGTGATGCTGCCCTGGGAAAAGGTCATTGCCGCCGACGGGTTCCTTTCCGTCACTTCGAGCGTGAACACAGCCGCCGTCAATGACACCCGGTTTGCAAACGTGAAAACGAAGGATGCCATCGTGGACCGCATCCGCGAAAAGCAGGGCCGTCGGCCCGACTCGGGCCCGGGGCGTCACGGGGCCGTCGTTTACCTGCACTGGGAGCAGGACCGATGCGAGGTCTGGCTCGACACCTCGGGCGAGCCCCTCTCGCGCAGGGGATACCGGAAGATCCCTCTCGAGGCCCCCATGCAGGAGACGCTGGCCGCCGCTGTCATCCTGGCTACGGGCTGGGATGGAAAGGCCCCTCTGGTCAGCCCCATGTGCGGAAGCGGCACGCTTGCCATCGAAGGGGCCCTCATCGCCTCGAGACAGGCGCCTGGGATCCTCAGGCAGAATTTCGGGTTCATGCACCTGCTGGGGTTTGACCCGTCCGCTTTCGAGAAGCAGAGGGAAGAGTTTAAAAAGGCCGCCCGCCAGGAGGCCGCCGGGCGCATCATCGCCACGGACATCCGGCCCGAGGCCGTCGAGGCAGCCAGACAGAACGCCAGGACGGCGGAGGTGGAGCACCTCATCGAATTTCAGACCTGTGATTTCCGGGAGAGTACCGTGCCGGAGGGCGAAGGGATCGTGATCCTGAACCCCGAGTACGGCGAGCGGATGGGCGATGCCGGGAAGCTGGGAGACATCTATAAGGGAATCGGGGACTTTTTCAAGAACCGGTGCCTGGGCTACCGGGGATACATCTTCACGGGGAACCTCGAGCTGGCCAAGCAGGTCGGACTGCGGACAAAGCGAAGAATTCCCTTTTACAACGGGCCCATCGAGTGCCGACTCCTCGAATATGAGCTTTACCGGGGAAGCCGCAAGGGTGGCACTGAAGGGTAACATTTACTGGACTGGATTTTGCACGCCTCACAGGCAGGGTCAACGGATCCGCTGATGGGGCGTTATTTAACAGCAAGAGGTGCGGATCCTAAGGAGGCAACCATGAAAAAGACCATCATTTTGTTCATTGCCCTGATGTTTCTCGTGCCGGCGGCGCCCGCTTCGGCCCAGAACGTGAGCACGGGAATTTCCATCTCCAACGGCGAGCTGAATAGTTTTTACCTGGCCGTCGGTGACTATTACCGGGTGCCCGAGACCCGCGTTGTCTATGTGAAACAGCATTACCGCTTTCCCGACGAGGAACTCCCCGTGGTGTTCTTCCTGGCATCCAGGGCCCACGTGGACCCGCAGGTCATTATTGACCTTCGTCTCCGCCAGCGGATGAGCTGGCTCAACATCACCCTCCACTACGGGTTGACCCCCGAGATCTACTACGTCCCCGTCCAGCGCGTGAGCCCTCCCTACGGCAACGCCTACGGCCACTACAAGAAGCACAAGAAGGACTACAAGAAGGTCAAACTCGCCGATGCCGACGTGGTCAACCTCGTCAACCTGCGCTTCATGTCCGAGTATCACGGTGTGGCCGCCGAGGTGGTCATGGACCAGAGAGGGAGGGGCGAGAGATTTGTCGTCATCAACGATCATTATTATAAGGAAAAGGGAAAGCATCACGATCAAGACAATGACAAGGGGAAGGGGAAGGAAAGGACAAGGACGACAAGAAAGATAAGAAGGACAAGGGGAAGGGGCACGGCAAGGGAAAGGACGATTAACAAACAGGGACTAGGGACGAGGGGGGTGTAGGCGAATCAAGAATTACAGCAAGAGGGGCGCTGTCTGTGCAGCGCCCCTCTTGCTGTTTACTTCCTGCGTTCGACGGACCGCAGGGACTCGTCGAGCTTCCTCATCTCCTCGCCGTAGGCGGCCCAGTTGCCCTGTTTCATGTATTCCTGGGCCCTTCGATAGTGGCCGAGGGCCTCCAGGGCCAGTTCCCGATCCGCTTTCTCCTTTGCCGCCGGTGTTGTCGCCGCTCCCGCAGGTCTTGCTCCCCGGTCGCGGATGAGCTCGCCGCCGAAGATGCGCTGCAGAGATTGCTCGAGGGTCTCCTCCATGGCAATTGTATTGCCGAAGGCCACGATAACCCGCTTGAGCTCCGGCAGCTGACCCTTCTCGGCCGAGAGGTAGAGGGGCTGGATGTAGAGGATCGACTTCTCGATGGGGATGGACAGCAGGCTGCCCCGGATGGCCTGTGAGCCTCGCTGGTTCCACAGCGAGAGCTGCTTGGAAATTTCGGCGTCCTGGTCGATGCGGGCGTCGATCTGCCGGGGCCCGTAGACCAGCTTCTGCTTCGGGAACTGGTAGGCGATCAGCTTGCCGTAGTTCGGCATGTCGCAGCGGACGGCCATCCAGGCGGCCATGTTGTCCTTGCGGCTCGGCGTGAAGGGGACGAGCATGATGAACTCCTCCTTCTTCTCGCCGGGGAGCTTCATGATCGTGTAGTAGGGGTCCATTTCCTGCTCGCCGCTGCGCGTCGCTTTCCCCGGGATGGACCAGAGGTCCTCCTTGTTGTAGAAGACCTGGGCGTCCTGCATGTGGTAGGCCCGGTACATGTGGGCCTGCATGCCCAGCATCCCGCCGGGGTAGCGGATGTGTTTCTGCAGGGGCTCGGGCATCTCGCCCAGGGGCTTGAAGACCCCGGGGAAGATCTTTGCATAGGTCTGGATGATGGGATCCGTCGCGTCGCTCACGTAGAGCTCAACCGTGCCGTCATAGGCATCGACGATGGCCTTGAAGGAGTTGCGGACGTAGTTGCCCACCCCCTTCATGGGCTCCGAGTAGGGGAATCGATCCGTCATGGTGTAGCCGTCGACGAACCAAACGAGGCGCCCCTCGGGGGTGATCACGAGATAGGGGTCACCCTCGAGGCGTGCGAAGGGGACGATCTTGGCTACGCGCTCCCGCACCTGCCGGTAGTACATGATGCGGCTCTCGTCGGTGATCTCATTGGCCAGCAGCATGGTCACGGAGCCGAACCGGGCGGCAAAGAGCAGCTTCCGGAAGAAGGTCAGGGGCACGCCGCCCTTTCCTTCGTACTGGGAATAGACGTTCTTGTCGCCCACGGGGTAGTCGAATTCGGGGGCCTTCGTGCGCACGAAGACATAGTCGTTCGAGGTCTCCCCGTAGTAGATCTCCGGCCGGGTTACTTTCAGGTTCGCCGACGACACCGGCGGGATGTCCTTGATGAAGAACTCGGGGAGCCCTTCGGGAGTGACGCGGTTTACGGGTCCCACGACGATGCCGTAGCCGTGGGTGTAGGTCAGGTGCTCGTTCACCCAGGTCTTGGACGGCAGCGAGGGGTAGTGCATCTCGCGGGGCGAGATCATCACCTGGCGGTACTCGCCGTTGACCATGTAGCGGTCGTTGTCCACGTCGATGAACTTGTAATAGGTCCGGATCTCCTGGAGCTGCCCGTAGGTCTGCAGCAGCGGCGCGTCGTTCCAGAGGCGCACGTTCTTGATCGTGAGATCGTTGCGCCGCAGGTCCTCGCGGGTCAGGTTCTCCTCGGCGGGGAAGTCCCGCTCCTCGATGTTGTCGAGCTGGTAGGCCATGCGGGTGTACTTGATGTTCCACTCGACATAGGGCCGCTCCAGGACGATCTCGTTGGGGATGACCTGGAATCTCTGGACGATGGACGGGTAGATTCCGCGCCCGAGGATGAGGAGGACTGCAAAGGCCCCGACGGCCACGATGGGGATCAGCACTTTTCCGATGAAGGCATAGGCGACGATGGCCGCGCCGCAGAGGAAGGAGACGACCATGAGGGCCTTGAGGACCCAGAGCTGGGTCGTCACGTCCGTGTAGCCGGGGCCGAAGACGACGCCGCGCTTGGTGAAGAGGATCTCGTTGAGCGACAGCCACGACCCGAAGACGCCCCAGAAGAAAAAGAGCGACGCCAGGATCAGCAGGTGCCGCTTTGCCGCCGGGGCGAGGCTGAAGAACTGCGGCGGCCGGATGATCACGGCCTTGCGGATGACGTAGACAACAGCTGTGGCGACGAGGGTGAAGAGGTTCAGGCTTACGAACCACCCGAAGATGTGGTTGAGAAGGGGCAGCTGGAAGACGTAGAAGCCGATGTCCTTACCGAAGAGGGGGTCGGCCGCCCCGAAGGGCACGCCGTTGAAGTAAAGCAGCAGGTTCTCCCACTGGTTGGCCCCCGCCAGCGCGGCAAACAACCCGAGGAGGAGAGAGACCACCAGGATCATAAGCTGAAAGGGCAATTTCCCCAGGCCATGGGGGTTCAGGTCGATGGTGTCGCTTCCCTCGTGAACCTCGAATTGCGGGGCCAGGCGGTTTGCGAGAAAGAGGTTCAGGAAGAAGAAGAGAAAGTACGGGATGCCGAAGAAGGCGGCCGCCTTCATTTGCGCGAACAGGCTGACGGTGAAGACGCTCTCGTAGCCAACCTCCTGGAACCAGAGCCAGTCCGAGAAAAGACCGGTTGTTCGCCAGAAGCCGAAGAACAGGACGGCCAGGACGATGATCACCAGTAGGCCCTTGGGATTTTTAACCGTGGGAGGACGGAATGTGCGGATGTCGGCCATGCTATTGCAACCCCTTTTCGTGTACTTTCCGGCTCTTGCGGGCAGGTACTGAGCACTATAGGGGATCGTTCCCGGGCTGTCAAGGCGCGTGCCGTCGCGGTGCCCTTGACGGGGAGTGTATAATGCAGGTAATCAACTACCCTAAGGGGGGGACAGCCGCAATATGGAAACCTACAGGATCGGCGATCATGTTATCGCCGCCGACACGGAAGAGGATGCCCGGCTCTTCTACCAGCATGAAGTGGGAAAGGATCCGCCGCCTGTTATCGAGAAGCTGAGCGTATCCCTCGAGGTGCCGGCAGGCGAGGGAAAGATGGCCACGATCCGGGACATCATGAACAAAGTAATGGACGAGCGCAATGCCTGGCTGCGGTTGGGCGTGCCCTGTGATTTGCATTTTCCGTTCATCGTCGCCAAGCTGTGAGTGGGTAGAGGGTCAAGGGTAGAGGGTAGAGGGGCCTCCGGACCCCTCCCTTTATAAAGGGGGATAGAGGGGGATTTTCTTGAGACACCTGATTCGGGCCATTCCTGGCGGAGAATAGCATTGAACCGAAATCGCTCGCTTCTTTTCCTGTTCATCCTTCTGATTCTCGCCGGTTGTGCGCGCAAGGAGGTGCCGTCCGAGCAAATTCGGCCCGCGGGCAAGGGGCCCATGCCGGCGAAGATGGGTTTTACCATCCAGGCGGGCGCCTTCTCCAAGGCAGAAAATGCAGCAAAGCTGACCGGCAAGCTAAATCGCGAGGGCCTTTCCGCCTACTACTTCGTCTACAAGACGGGTCTCTACAAGGTGCGTTTCGGCAACTTCAAGACGGCTGAGGCCGCAGCGGAGCGGGCCAGGCGCCTTGTGGACAAGGGCATTATCGAGGAGTATTGGATCGCCAACCCCCGCGACTATGCCATCGCCCTGAAAGAAGAAAAGGGCGAGCAGTTTGTGCGGGACGAGATCATGAGAACGGCAAGAAGCTTCATCGGCGTCCCCTATCTGTGGGGCGGCGACTCCGCGGACGAGGGCTTCGATTGCAGCGGGTTCACCATGGCCATCTACCAGTACAACGGCCTCATGCTGCCCCACTCCTCCCGGGACCAGTCCGAGATGGGCGTCCACGTCAGCAAGGGCAACCTCGAAAAGGGCGACCTGGTTTTTTTCAACACGAACAATTCAGGCAAGGTTTCCCACGTGGGGGTCTATATCGGCAACGGGCGCTTCATCCACGCGCCCGGCCGCGGGAAGAAGATCGGCATCGACTCGCTCGACAGCAAGTACTACAGCAAGCATTACGCGGGCGGACGTTCCCTGCTGTAAAAGACTCACGCGGCGGTGTGGCGATCGATGATTTCACGGAAAGCGGCCAGGGCCTCGTCCACCGTGCCCGTGTTCAGGATGTATTCGTCGGCCAGTGCGATGGGGGTGGCCAGGCCGTAATCGATCTCCCGCCGGTCCCGCCCGTCAAAGGCTGCCGCCGAGTCGTCCGAGCGGCCCCGGGACAGTACCCGCGCCCTGCGCAGGAATTTCGGGGCAAGAAAGGCGACGATCACGGTCTCGGTCTGTGCCCCGATGAGGTCGATCTCCTGCTTCGAGCGGATGCCTTCCAGGAACACGACAGGCGCGCACGTCTCCACGGCCGTCTTCAGGGCCAGCCGCGTCACCCCCAACCCGTCACTGCCGCGAAGCTCCGTCGAAAGTTTGGCCATGCTTTCGGCATCGGGCGACACCTCCCTCCGGGCCGCTTCCGCCCGGACGATGTCTCCTGTAGCAAAGAAGGGGTATCCCTTCGTGCGCGCAAACTGCCGGGCGATGTCCTTGCCCGCAGCGGGCATCCCAACAATAATGAAACACTTCATGTATCCGTTCTCCTCGCTCAAGCGCCAACGCAGGGATGCATTTTCTTTTCTCGCCCCCTCTTCCCTCGACTTTTTCGATTGGCTGTCGACTGTGGGCTGTTGGCTGTCGGCTTCTTTTCGTGTCCCCTTTACCCTTAACCCTATACCCGATACCCTGTCCCCTGCGCAAGGGTTGACCGGGGTGCCGCTTTCGTCTATATAAAACACCGGGCGTCACGGATCACCGAGCGCCCGCTACCGAAACAATCTGAGGGAGTAAGACATGCAAGGAAAGAAAGTCAAGGATAGCAGCATCCTGCTGGCCCAGGTCATGAATCCCCAGGACGCCAACCCCGCCGGGAATGTCCACGGCGGCGTCATCATGAAGCTCATCGACACGGCCGCAGGGGCGGCCGCAGTAAAGCACTCGCGGTCAAACTGCGTGACGGCCTCCATCGACCGTCTCGATTTTCATCACCCCGTCTTCATCGGCGACCTTGTCACCCTGAAGGCGGGCGTCACCTACACGGGCAAAAGCTCCATGGAAGTCGGCGTGCGCGTCGAGTCGCAGAATCTCCTGACCGGGGACATCCGCCACACCGTCTCAGCCTACATGACCTTTGTGGCGCTGGACAAGAACGCCAAGCCGATTGCGATTCCGCCGCTCATCCTGGAGACTCCGGAAGAGCAGCGGCGCAACCACGAGGCGCAGTCCAGGAGGGAGACGCGACTTCGGGAAAAGACAAAAGAGAAAGCGTGCCAGCGCAACGCCGAGAGTTGCGATTAATTATCCCCAGTGCTTCCCCCTTTGATAAAGGGGGAATAGAGGGGGATTTTTCTTCGACGTCAGATTCGAATATCCGTCAGCGAGGGAAAATGAAAAAGCTCAATCCGGACTACGTGAAGGCCGTCACGGCCATGGCGAACGAAAGCCCCTATTTCAGGCATCTCGGCATGGCGATCACCGAGTTGGGCGTCGGCGAGGCCCTCGTGGAAATCGGTGCGCAGAAAGCACACCGGCAGATGTTCGGGCACGTTCACGGCGGTGTGATTGCATCGCTGGTCGACACGGCCATCTTCTGGTGCTTCTTCGGGGAGCTCGACGAGTCGGCGGGGATCACCACGGTGGATCTCAAGGTCAACTACCTGGCGCCGGTCGCCGATGGGAAGCTCTCGGCCCGGGGAAAGCGCATCCGCCTGGGCCGCACCCTGGGGCTCGGCGAGACGGAAGTCTTCAACGGCGAGGGAAAGCTCGTCGCCCACGGCACCTCATCGGTCATCGTGCTTCCTGGCTTTGGTTTTCCGGGCAAATCGAAGCTCCCACCAAAGTTTCTTTAATTTCCCTCTTCCTATGGAAAACTTTTTCCTTGATCTTCCTCTCCCTACGCATTTCCTTTCTTTGACTATCGACGAAAGACAATGTAGAATCTCTCCAAGTAAGTTTGGATTAAGACATTGCGAAGTGCAAATATTGGCCACAATGCTCCTTGTTGTCGTGATGGCCTTTTTCCTTCTGTCATTGTTGAAATCCGACTTAGAAATTTTTAAAGGAGGGTGAACGTGATGGAAGGTAAAGTAAAATGGTTTAATGAGCAAAAGGGATTTGGGTTTATCGAAAAGGACGAAGGGGGCGATGTATTTGTGCATCACAGTGCCATTCAAAGTGAGGGCTTCAAGACGCTTCAGGAAGGTCAGCGTGTCAGCTTCGATGTGCAGCAGGGTCCGAAAGGTCCCGCAGCTGCAAACGTGAAACCTTTATAAGCTCGCGTGCGGTAAGGACGAGGCGCTCGAATTTTCTTCGTGTACCGTTGTGCCGCTTTCATTCAAGCAAAAAGGCAGGCCGTGATCGGCTCTGCCTTTTTTTCAATTAACCCCAGATAAGTCTTAAGGCTGGGAAAACAAATACAAGACCTGAACCCCTTGCTCCCCCGTACCCCGTTTCACCTCCATGAACAATGACGCATAATAACATGACTGTCCCCAAATCCCTGCCTAAGGATTTTGAACGCCGGTAATCAGGAAATGCCCGATGGATTTCCGGGATGTTCTCTGAAACAGTTTAGATATTGACCCAATCGGGCCCGTCAGGGTTCGAGTTGCCATGACAAAGGGACAATTTTCAGTATTTCTTCACGAAACACGAACCCAATATTTACAGGAGGTGAAAACATGGCGAGAAGATCCAGAATCATGGTGTCGATTGCCGTCGCGTCGGTCTTCATGCTGGCCGCCGTCGTCGGGTCTGCATCCGCTGCGACATACGAAGCCCTTGCCGGCATGAAGTCCATCAAGGCGATTTTTGACGTGAGGGCGGGAAACGCGAAAAGCGCTGCCATGCAGCTCAAACTGATCCACGATACCTATAAGGATAAGAGCATCATGGCGGTGTCGAAAAAGCCATCTTTCATCGTTGCCTTCATGGGCCCTGCCGTCAAGCTGGTATCCAGGGACAAACAGGGTTTCTCACCGGAGGACCAGAAGGCAATGGATGAGATCGCACAGACCGTCCGGGAGATGTCCAGGGACGGGATCAAGCTCGAGGTGTGCGACTTTGCCGTCAAGGCTTTCGGCGGGGATCCGGCATCGATCCTGCCGGAGATCAAGCATGTCCCGAACGGCTGGGTTTCCCTGATCGGCTACCAGGCCAAGGGCTACTCCCTGGTGCCAGCCTACTGATGCGCCGGGCGGGAAATGGGGCACTCCCCGTTTCCCGCCCTTTTCATAGCGAGAGTTCGCCAGTCCGATGCGGCAATCCCGCCTTGAGATTACTCCGTTATCCCCCCCCAGGCATCAAAGCAAGCCCATCCGGCCTGAACGTCGGCAATCCATCCTGCCCCCGTATTCGATTCCCGCGAAAAAGGCTCTGTGACCAGAAGCGTCTTTTGCGCTCGACAGGGCACAAATAATGCACGCTTCATGATGGCGCCGCGGTCAGTCCGTGCGGGGCGCAATATGAAATAATATGCATGAGGAGAACATGATGAGGTCTTGTCACGTCGCGAAGCTGCTGTCCGTACTATTTGCCGTGCTCCTTCTGCTCGCCCTGGCGCCCGTCCCCGCGGAGGCAACGCAGCCGGGCTGCAAGAATGTCTGCTCGAAGACGGAGCAGAAATGCGTCCAGACCGAAAAGAAATGCGTCCGGACAAAACAGGAGTGCGCCCAGATCGGGAAGAAGTGCGTCGCCACGCAGACCAAGTGTCTCCAGCGGAACACGAAGACGGGCCAGTGCACCTCCAGTCAGGAAGTCTGCACGCAGCAACAGGAATACTGCGCCCAGTACCGGCAGGCCTGCGGCCAGTACGAGGACGTCTGCACCAAGAAGCAGGAGGTCTGCGCGCAGTACCAGGAGGTCTGCCCGTCCACGAGCACGGCCTCGGGTTCCGCAAACAAGCCTAAGGGGAAAATGTCGTGTAACGAATGCGTCGTGAATCGCAGCCGATGCACGACGGGCTGCGGGAATATCGACAACCTCATCAAGCAGTCGGACTGCATCAATCGATGCAACGGGGCCTACTCCTGCATCAAGGGATATGACTGCCAGTGATTCCGTTGCGGGGCTTGGGCGGCGATCAATGCAGGCGACCGCATCCTGCAGGTGAACGCCCCCCTGTCCTGACAATCATCCCCCCCCATGAAAATTGACGAAGGGGATTGGATATGCCCCTTGTGCAAGGCTGCATGAATGTGCCAATGTGCGCGGCGGCCGCACTATCATCCCGTGCGCTGCTGTTGAAAACTACACATGTGAAGGGCGTTCCCTGTCTCTGGGAGATGCGCCGCTCATTGAAGGGAGAGTTGCCATGATTCGTTTTTCGTTTCGGCGTGCGCATTCGCTGTTCGCCGTCATCCTGGCGGTCTGTACGCTGGTGCTGTCCGGCCCGGCATTCCCGCCCCCGGCCGATGCCGCAGAGGTGCTTCGTATCGTGGCAGGCGACGGGACATCGTTCTACTCGTACCAGACTCGCCTGGACCTGAAGCGCGGTTCCTACCCCATGAACATCAACGGCGGCACAAGACCCTATTCATTCAGCCTGACCAAGCCCCTTGTCGTCATCGAGCCGTCTTACCCGGGGGCGCAGGTTTCCTTCAATGTGACCCCAAAGACCGTCGGCACCACCATTCTCACGATCAAAGACACAAAGGGCAATTCCCTGACCCGCGAGATCGTGGTCTATGACCCCGGGGCGCAGCCGCTCAGCCTCAGCGCGCTGCCCGACGCGGCCAACCCGGTGGCTGTGGGCCAGGGGCGCAGTTTCGGCGTCTCGGGCGGCAAGGCGCCCTACACGGTCGTGTCGGCCAGCCCGGGCATCGCCCGCATCGAGGCCCGAACGAACATCTACATGATCTGGGGGGTGGCGGCCGGGTCGACCCAGGTCAGCGTCACGGATGCCGCGGGCGCGAAGGTGCAGGGCACGGTGCACGTGGGCACGACGAAACCGCTGAGCGTCTCGGCCGATGCCACACTGCTGGCGGGAGGCAAAGGCGAGCTCGTCATCAGCAGCGGCAACCCGCCCTACACGGTGACGACCAGTTCGCACCTGTCGGCCGCGCTCAAGGGCAATGACGCACAGGGGCGCCCCGTTTATACGCTCACGGCAAAATCGACCGGCCAGGGGACCGTCACGGTCAGGGACGGCAAGGCGCAAACGGCGATCAGGACCGTCACGATCAAGGAGTGGGTCACCCTGTCGTTCCCCCAGTTGACCGCCGAGCCGAGAACCATCGACGTGGGACAGACGACGCCGCTGGTCGTCTCGGGCGGCAAGGCCCCCTACACGGTGACCGCCAGCACTGCCGGCGCCGTGACCATCCAGCAGCAGGCAACGGGGCAGTATGCCGTCACGGGCCGCCAGGCGGGCGCTGTCGGCATCATCGCCAAGGACAGCAGCGGCGCAACCCGTGAGATGTCGCTGATTGTCCGGAACCTGCCGACGCTGACGCTGGCCGCGCCGGGCACGCTGATGATGGGTACGACGGGCACGCTTTCGCTGGTGGGCGGGGCAAGCCCCTTTACCGTGACGGTGTCCGGCAACCAGCTCACGGTGACCAAGGTCGACGACAAGAAATACACGCTGACCCCAAAATCGCCGGGCAGTGTGACCATCACGGTCAAAGACGCCAAGGGAACGACCAAGCAGCACGCCGTTACGATTACCGCACCGGTTGCACCGCTGAAGCTCTACGTGTCGTCCAACACGCTTCAGCTTGGCGCGACGGGGGCAGCCGCCATCCGGGCCCTGTCGGTCCAGGGCGGTGTTGCGCCCTATACGGCGAGCGTTTCCGGCAACCAGCTGAGCCTCACCCAGGTCAACGCCACCCAGTTCCAGATGACCCCCAGGGCGAAGGGGACGGCGACCATCACCGTCAAGGACAGCAAGGGAGCGACAGCCACTCAGACCATAACCGTACAATAAGGAGGCCGAACCAGACAATTAGGGAAGTAATACAGGCTGGAGGTCATCCAAAAGAAAAGGCAGAGCCATCGTTGGCCCTGCCTTTTCTTTTTGCAACTGGTTAATGCGCTTCCCCCTTTCGTAAAGGGGGATCGAGGGGGTTTGGTTTTTCTCCTGTGCCTGGCTATTGGAATGTGCAAATGAGTGGGGCGTTCTCTATTTTCCCCATTGAAATAATCAATCCGGCAACGGAAGATGTAATTCGGGGACATCTCGCTGCATGTTTTGAAGCTCATTTTCAAGTTCAGAAAAATAAGTGAACTTCATTTCATTTGACTTAACTCTTTCAAATAGTTTTTGCTTTACAAGGTCATATCTAGCTTTATCGACAAAATATCTGGAACTTGCGTGCTTTTCACCCCTGTCTATGATTAAACTCGGATCTGATTCAGATAACCAATGAATTACTTCGGAGTCATAGAATCTTTCTATTCCCCTGAATGACTTATCGAGAAGCGGATTGCAACATCTTTCGCCGAAATGAAATATTAAATTGGGTTCGCATATATGCTTTTTGAGCGTGCTCAACTTCGATCCGTCGGAGTCCCAGTCAAAAATCGCTACTACACCACACCCATCTAATCGACTTTGCAATACATGGGTATTCGCTAACAGAAGAGTATATAGGTGTGAGTCTCCCCCCTTTTTATTATCGCCAAGAAATTTTCCGACACTAAATACTAAAATATTTTTCAGCTTGATCCTCGCCACGAATAGCCGCAGGACATACTCATCTATCGGTCCTTCTGTAAGAATTATCTGTCTGTTAGGGTAATACGTCATGAGATTGGGAAAGTTTGTAATTTTTGTGATAGCCAGCGTTTTCATATAGCTACCGATGTCCTGCTTCTCAGCATTTGTCGATGAGGGCAATGAAGATGCACGGTGCACGTAATAATGGCTTGTGGCGTATTGAGGAAATACCGAACTATGGGAAGTTAACAGTAGTTGAAATCTCTCTTGGGGTTTTTCACATATACCAAAAAAATATTGTGCGAGTTGGTTCTCCAAATCAAAATGGAGAAATGTTTCTGGCTCTTCAACAGCCCAGATGGTTGCTATCTTCCAACCGAACTTTCGATGAAAATTTCTATCTATCAAATATAATACTGTGAATAAAAGGACATTCTGAATGCCGTGTCCTTGAAATTTTTCATCAAGAACTGTCCCTGATTTTGTTTTTATTTGATAGACAGCTGTATTTAGTAATTGAGTGACATCATTCGGTGTGGAAATACTGACATCATCTATATCTTCATCTGCTTTTGTAATCTCATTCCTGACAGGCACAAAGAGTTCGTCTGCGAGGTTGTTTACAGATTCTAACGCAGTAGCTTGAAGTTTTTTAAGCTTTTTTTTCTGAACTTTAGTTCGGTACCTATGGTTAAGTCTGAAGCTGAGTTCAGATCGTAACTCACTTAAGTTTTCCGCGAGAACAGTGCTTGGTGTTCTATTTGCAGTTATGTACCGGAAGTTGAAAAGATTTAAGAACTGTTCAACGTAGATACGATCTTCCAATTCTATAGCAATGTCGTTCACGGAGTAATTGATGGCATAACCAGTTGGGGAGGAAGGATAGAGTTCGAATATTTTTTTTATTTTGGCCGTACGAGGAACTTTATCTAAAACATTCTTCATTGTTTTTTGGATATTTATTTGTGCTGGTATGTCAAATTCGACAGTGATCGATATTCGTTTTTTTTCCTTTGCTGCGGCACTGCAATCAGAACTCAGACTCAACGGAATTCCGGGTTCGACCTCATTTTTGAAAAATAAGGAAAGTGCCCTTAATATGTTAGATTTTCCTGAATTGTTTTTCCCACACATAATAGAATAGCTCGACATATCAATTAATCTCGTCCGCCTGCATGATCTAAATCGGTCGATCTCAATACTTTTGATAAAAATCAAGGCGAGTCCCTCCTGGCAATTATCCCTGCTGTATACTCTTCGGCGCAGAAGTATATGTATTACCTAAAACATTACAATAATGACCATAACCATAATTCATGTCGATAATATTTTCGTTAGATGAAAAGCGAGCGGGAACTTCTATCCTCCAAGCAAGATATAAAAACCCCGCTCTCTTTTGAGAAGCGGGGTATCATCTTTTCATGGCATGCCCCTTTGGGGGTTGGGTGGTTGGGTTAACCCGATGCCGTTGGTTGTGACTGCCGTTGAGGAATCATTAACCAAATAAATTCTTTGGATGCAAGGAAATCTTGTCGGCCCGCCTCACTTCCCGTCGTCGACGCTGATCCAGAGGGCGACAAACTCGGCTTTCTCCATCACGAAGTTGTCCTCAGGGATGACAAGGGACCAGTTCTTGAATTTCACGCCGTGGAGGGTGAGCATCTTTGCTTTCCCGGGAACTGCCGGGTTTGCAAGACGCATGGTGATGTTGAAGGAGGGCTGCACCCAGACGCCGGCGGGCCGGCTCGTCGCGGCATCCCCGAGCATCAGCTTCAGCAGGGCGCCGTTGATGTAGGCCCGCCCGATCGTTCCGCTGACGGTGACGTTCCCCGACCGGATTTCGGTGGGATATTGCTGGCCCTGTTCGTGGAGGGGCTTGAGCTCCGAGCTGACCTGGATTTCCACATTCATTGCGCGGCCGACGGGCGTCAGCGAATATTCGTCGATGATTCTTTTTGCGGCGTCCCCTTCGACCCCTGCATCCACGAACAGGGAAATGGTTGCATCGCTGCCGCTGACAACATTGGACTGTGGCATACGCCTTCTCCTTCCATCGAAATGGGGTCGCGGGCATCCTTTCCGGATCCCGAAAGTCATTAAACAAATAAATTCCATGGATGCAAGAAATATTCTTCCATTCAGCATAGTTGCGCGTCAATCCCGGCGAGGGATTCTTTTGAAAAACTCGCCCGTTCCTGCTATATAGCGTGCATCGATGACTGCCCCCTCTTTGCTGTCCGACGCATCCAGGGACCATGATTTGAGGAACGGGGTTGTTCACCCTCACCCTTGCCCTCTGGAACTGGAGGAAAGGGGTATTCACCCTCACCTCGATCCTCTGCCCTCAAGGGAGAGGAAGCCTAAAAGGTAATGTACCTCCAAAGGAGAGCGGGAGGCTTGGGGAAGGCGGGAGAGTGCAGAGCGAAAAGAGCAATAGGCGTATATAAGAAACAAGGTCTGGACGAGGATGCCGCGCAATGCAGCGAAGGCATCCGGGGAAGGAGGATTTAGCCATGAAGAAGATCGCTGTCCTGGTTGCTTTGATGATGCTGGTAGTGGCGCCCTGTGCATTTGCGCAGGCCCTGGCGGAAAAGGCAAAGGCCGAGGGGAAGGTGGCGTTCTATGCCAACATGACATCGGTAGAGCCCGTCATGGAGGCCTTCCAGACGAAATACGGCATCAAGGCGGAATACACGCGGCTCTCGACGAGCAAGTTCATCGCGACGATCCTGACGGAGCACGCGGCTGGCAAGCTCACGGCCGATGTGCTGCAGGCTCCCATCCCGGTCCTGGAGCTGCTCATGAAAAAGGGCGTCCTGGCCTCTTACGTATCCCCCGCCTCGGCCGGCTACCCGAAGTGGGCCAACAAGGACGGCAAGATCCAGAGCTTCGGCATCGAGTACGTCGCCCTGATCTACAACAAGGATCTCGTCAAGCCCGCCGATCTGCCCAAGACCTACCAGGAACTGACGAACCCGAAATGGAAGGGCAAGATCGTCATGGCCGACCCGGCCTCCCATCCCACGACCATCTCCTGGCTCGTCGGGCTAAAGGAGAACGTGATCAAGTCCGACGCGGAGTGGAGGGCGTTTCTCAAGGGCCTGGCCGCCAACAGCCCCATGTTCGTGGCCTCCTTCGGCCCCACGCCGGCCCCGATCGAGACGGGCGAGAAGCTGATCGGAATCTCCATGCCGAAGTACATTGTCACCAAGGCCCCCGCGCCGCTGGATTGGGCAAGGGTTTCGCAGCCCATGATGGGGACTCCCCGCGGGATCGGCATTGCCGCCAAGGCACCCCATCCCAACGCCGCGAGGCTGTTCGTGGATTACTGGCTCTCCCAGGAGGCCATGAAGATCATGGCCGACCAGGTGGGTGAATACGTCCTTGCCCCGGGCGTCTACCCCCCGATCGCCGGGATCGACAAGGCCAAGGTCATCCCGATCCGGGAGCTCTCCGATGAGGAGATCAAGAAGTGGGGCGCCGAGTTCAAGAAGATCTTCGCGAAGCAATAGCAGCTTCGCTGCAGTAATTGGTTGATTGGGTGACTGGTTGATTAGGCAGAGCTGACAGCAGAAAGAAAATCCCCCTCTTTCCCCCTTTTCCAAAGGGGGAAGCAGGGAAGAATGACGAAAGTGCGCTCATGGAAATCCGCGTCAGGAACGTCAGCAAGAACTACTATTCGGATGGCAAGAAGATCGAGGCGCTGGCCGACGTCGATCTCACCATCCCGTCCAACCGGATCTTCACCCTCCTGGGGCCCAGCGGTTGCGGCAAGACCACGCTGCTGCGATGCATCGTCGGCCTGGAGTCTCCGGACACGGGCGAGATCGCCATCGGCGACGAGGTCGTATTCTCGGCCGAGCGCAACATCTTCGTCCCGCCGGACAAGCGGGGGCTGGGCATGGTGTTCCAGACCTACGCCATCTGGCCCCACATGAACGTGTTCGACAACGTGGCCTATCCCCTCCAGGCCCGTAACGAATCCAGGGAAGAGACCGCCCGCAAGGTTGCAAAGGCGCTCCATTTTGTACAGCTCGACGGCTTCGAAAAGCGCCCGGCGACAAAGCTCAGCGGCGGTCAGCAGCAGCGCGTCGCCCTGGCCCGGGCCCTGGTGGCCGAGCCGAAGGTGATCCTCTTCGACGAGCCCCTGAGTAACCTCGACGCCAAGCTCCGGGAAGAGACGCGCAAGGAGTTGCGGCGTTTTCTCACGGAGCTCAAGATCACCGCCGTCTACGTGACCCACGATCAGATCGAAGCCCTGGCACTCTCCGACACCATCGCGGTCATGCGCAACGGCCGGATCGTCGAGATGGGAACGCCGCGGGAGATCTATTTCGATTCCGACCGGCAGTTCGTGGCGGATTTCATCGGGCATGCGAACTTCATCCCCGGCAAGGTCGCGGCGGTCGGGGAGTCCGGTACGAGCATCGATTCCGCCATCGGCCCCATCGCCTGCGCAAAGAAGATCGGGGTGGCGCCGGGAACGGCGGTCACCGTGTGCATCCGTCCAGAGTTCATCCGCGTGCTGAAGGAAAGCCGCAGGGACGGGGAAAACATCTTTCGGGGGAAGGTCGAATCGCTGGTTTTCGTCGGGGACGCCTACGAGGGGGAAATCCGCGTCGGCGATACCCTGCTGATCTTCCGGATCGAGCCGACGACCGCCGTCCGGGAGGGCGAGGAGATCGCCCTCCATTTCGACCCGCTTCACTGCTCAATCCTCATGAACTGAACGGCTGACGTGCGATGCAAAAGACGAGAACGGCGCTGACGCCGGGCCTGATCGCGATTGTCGGATTTCTCACGGTCTGCCCCGTCGTCATGCTCATCCTGGGGAGCTTCAGCGAGGGGCTGGGGACCTTCGGCACATTCACCCTGGACAAATACGTCCAGGCCTACACCGACCCGGCCTTTGCCGAGATCCTCATCAGTACGGTGATCTTCACCCTGGGATCGGCCCTCGTTGCGACGGGGCTCGCCCTGTTTCTGGCCTACCTGAACACCCGGACCAATATCCCCTTCAAATTCATGTTCGGGATCATCTCCCTAATCCCGATGATGGTGCCGCACATCCTGTTTGCCGTCAGCTGGGTTCTCCTGCTCAACCCGTCCAACGGGATGATCAACCTCTTCCTGCGGCAGGTCTTCGGCTGGGAAGGGGCGGCGCTCAACATCTACACGCTCAAGGGGATGATCCTCGTAGAGGGGCTGCTCGACTTGCCCATCGCCTACCTGGTCATCGCCCCGGCCATGGCGGCCTTTGACGTCTCCCTCGAGGAATCCTCCCGGGTCTGCGGGGCGTCGAACTGGCGAACCCTCTTCCGCGTGACCCTGCCGGTCCTGCGGCCTGCCATCCTTGCCGCGATGACGCTCGTGATCGTCCGGAGCCTGGCCTCCTTCGCCGTTCCATCGGTTATCGGCATGCCGGGACAGATCTACGTGCTTGCCACGCACATCTACCGCATCATCGCCACGGGCTACGCCACGGACTACGGGATGGCGGCGGCGGTGGGGATGAGCGCCCTGGCCGCCTCCATTACGCTCATCGTCCTTTACCGGCGCCTCACCCGGGAAGGCGAGAAGTACGTGACCGTCTCCAGCAGGGGCTACCGGCCGAGCGTGATCGACCTCAAGGGGGCCAGATACCCGCTCTTCGGGATCGTCGGCCTGATCTCCTTCGTACTGATCGTCCTGCCGGTCATCGTTTTGTTCTACACGTCGCTCGTACCCTACGTGATGACGCCGAGCGCGAAGGCCTTCGCGATGATGAGCTGGAGGCACTGGCTCGCGGTCCTCAAGGACCCCGTATCCCTGCTTGCCCTGAAGAACAGCCTCTACCTGGGCATCGGCGGTGCGACGCTGGGGATGATCCTCTCGTTCTTCGTCGCCTATGTCATCGTCAAGGTCCGGACGAAGGCCTCGGGCTTTCTCGAGTCCCTGAGCTTTCTCTCTTTCTCTTTCCCGGGGATCGTCGTCGGGATCGGCTTCATGTGGTTCTTCGTCCAGACGCCGCTCTACTCCACGATCTGGGCGTTGCTGATCGGCTACATCGCCACCTACCTGCCCTACGGCCTCAGGCCGCTCACCAGCGCCTTCGTCCAGATCCACAGCAACCTGGAGGAATCCTCGCGGGTCTGCGGCGGCGGGCCGCTCTACACCATGCGCAGGATCGTCCTTCCCCTGCTGGTCCCGGGGATCGTCTCAGGGTGGATCCTGATGGCGACCATGTTCGTCCGGGAGCTGAGCCTCTCCGTAGTCCTCTCCCGGCCCGGCACCGAGGTCCTGGCCGTCCAGATCCTCCGGTTTGCCGAAGACGGGCTGTGGGGAAGGCTCTCGGCCCTCGGGATCCTGATGATCTTCATCTCCACGGCACTGGTGGTCATTGCCTCCCTGGTCGGGAAGAAGCTGACAAAGAGGGACTAGCAGGAACCGGAATAGAAAGCCCCGGTGGCTTCAGCCACCGGGGCATCCATGTTCTTGTTGCCCTTCTGCCTGTCCTCTTACTGGAAGATCTTCGGCACCCCGAGGACCTTGATGGGATCCTCGCCGGGCTTCAGACCCATCAGCTTTACCAGCTCAGGCCGGATCTTCTCCCACTGCTCCTTCGCCAGTTCCTTGCCTTTCTCCGTTTTGGCCTCCTCGAAGAGGCGGAAGAAGACGTAGTAGACAATCTGGGCCTCCTCCTTTGTGTCTTTCGCCTTCCAGCGCTTCTGCGCGAGCACCCGCCACTTGCTGCCCTCGGGCACCACCGACTCGTAGACGAACTGGGAGATCAGGTCGGCGTCATGGGCAATCTTCGCAATCTCGTTTTCCGGCTCCGGATAGATGACCTGCCAGGCGCCCTTCCGGCCCGCCGCAGCGTCAACGGAATCCCGGAAATACCAGTACCCGGTGGAGTGCTCCAGGACGGCCACCTGGATCATGTCGATGTCCTTCGCGGAGAACTTCTCTTTGGCCGCGATCTCACCAGCCGTCAGAGCGCCCGTGATGTGGTGGATCAACCCGAGGTTCCCCCCGACCTTCGGGTTTTTCAGCACGGCCTCGTCGCCCCAGAACCCGGGCGAGTTCTTGAAGTATCCCGCCTTCTTCAGCTTCGAGACCATTGCGGTGGCCTTCGCCAGCATCTCGGGGTTCGTCAGGACGGCCGCCTTGTCCTCCTTGCTGATGTTGTGGAAGATATCCGTGACCACGGCGAGCTTCCGCTCCGCGTTGGAGAGCTTTTTCGCCATCTCGTAGGCCAGTGCGGAGCAGACCCGGTTGTGGAGGATGTCGGCCTCGGGGTCCTTGAGCTGCTTGACCGTCGTGTCGATCATGATGTCCATCAGACCCTGAAGCTCCGGGAATTCCTTGAGGTATGCTTTCTCCCAGGCCAGGTAGGGCTCCGGCAGGCCGTACTTGTCCTGCGAGGCAGCTACCGCGATGCCCGCCATCCCGGCCACAAAGGCCGCTGTGACCAGGCAGATGATGAGTCTCTTGCCGTTCTGTCCATTTCTGCTCGTTTTCATGCTCCGTCCTCCTCGATCAAAATAAGAAACCCTGCGCTCTTCCGATATCCGCGGTTTGATCTATCCATAGCCTACCCCAATCAAATAAATACGATGGATGCAAGAATATTTTCACCCGGCTTATTTAATCGCTCGTCAATGGCCATCACGATTCATCTTGTCGGTGAGCCGTTTTCCCGTTTGGCGACGACTGAGGCTGCACTTCCGATGCATCGACACGGGGCGTTTCGTCGCGATCCAGGACGCCGTCATCCCAGGAAGCGGGGTCGCTCAACGATTCCAGGTGGGTAAAGACGATGACATTGGGCAGTGCGCGGCGAATGTCCTCCTCGATGCGCTCCACTAAGTGATGTCCCCTTTGGACGTTCCACATCCCGGGAACCAGGACATGAAGGGATACAAACCGGTGAGAACCTGATTGACGTGTGCGAAGTGCGTGGTACTCAACCCCATCCTGCTTGTGCGGCTCCAGGACATTGCGGATCAGGGTTTGCTCATCGATCGGCAAAGCCGTGTCCATAAGGCCCAAAACGGACTTCCGTATAATCCGGACTCCAGTCCAGACGATGTTCGCAGCGACAACAAGAGCAATAGCCGGATCCAAACGATTCCAGCCGGTGAAACCTACAGCAAGGACCCCTACCACGACACCCACCGACGTCCACACATCCGTCATCAAATGATAGGCATTCGCTTCCAGGGTGATTGAGTGGTATCGCTTTGCGGCACGACGTAATATAAGCGCAGCCCCCAAGTTTACAAGAGATGCGGCAACCGCAACACCCAATCCCAGCCCGATCTGCTCCAGTGATTTTGGATTCACGAGTCGTTCAACAGCCGCAACGCCGATACTTACTGCGGCGATGAGGATCAGAGTTCCTTCGACACCGCTGGAAAAGTATTCCGCTTTGTAATGGCCATACGCGTGATCCTCATCGGCCGGCCGTGCGGCAATGGTTAACATTGCCAGCGCCATCAGTGCGCCAACAAGATTGACGACGGACTCCAAGGCATCTGAAAGCAGCCCAACGGAACCCGTTATGAGATACGCAGCGGTTTTGAGCCCGATTGTAAGGATGGCTGCAGCAATGGATAGCCAGGCAAAACGTGTTAAGGATAAGGGTTTCATGATTACCTGGGATTACGGAGCTTCAGGCGATTTTATGAAAATGATACCACATTTTGAGTCAGGGCTCTGCCATTTTCATTGTTGAAAACTGACCACGTCATACACGGCAAGCAGGGGCTTTTGGCATCAGACAATGTCCTATGGGCTATTCAGACTGGGTCTGATAGCGCGAATGCGAAAATGAGAGTAGGCAATAGCCAGCCGGGATTATCGATCCTACGGCTCCCGGCAGCGCGAGGAGTTCGGGAAATAAACGTTCTTTGAAGAGACCAGACCATGATCACGAATTGCGCAGGAATTTCCCTGCGGGTTCGCGGACAAGGAGGTTGTCCGATGAGCTATTTCAATGCGGCCAGAAAGGCAGGCACGTGCAAGGAAGGCGCGTGCGAAGAAGATGATTATATCTACGACGCGCCGCACCTTTCCTCAAACGTTTCCTGCCCGGCACAGGAAACCAGCTATTACGAAATCGAGCATAAGGTCCATTCACGCAAGAAAGACGACGCCGGCGTGAACCACCTCACTCCGGATGTCTGGGAGAACCTCTGGCTCTCGGTCAGCGAAGCGGCGTGATGGATGGTCGAGGAGCTGTTTTTCCCGGATACCTGTTCACAAGTTCAGATACCCGTAATGTTGAAAACGATTGCACGCGCATTCCCCGCAGCTTGCTGCGGGGTAAGCGAGCATAATAACAACTAACCCATTTCCTTAAGTTTCTAAATTCCTAGCACCTTGGTGCGAGGAATTTTAATAGCACCTTCAGAAATTGAGCCTGAAAATCACCGGCTGCCCGCCAGATCGATAAAAATCCCTGCCGCCCCTCCAAATACCCACCCCTGTTCACAAGCCATTCTGTTTTTTACTGTTGGCGTATTTTCTGAAATCCTCAAAGAGTGCAAGTACTTGCAAGGCGATACGAGAGCCTTCGGGTGTTGAGTTGTATCTCCTGTAAACCAAATGCCGCGCCATTCGTTTTACCACTCAAGAGTACGGAACGATTCAAGGTCAGTGGTTGGTTAAGGACAATCGAAAGGATTCAACACCAGGGAAAGGAACCGAACATGAAACGCATTCTAATCGCCATGATGATCATCCTTGTCGCTGCAACCGCAGCAAACGCATCCGATGTGGGCGTGTCCGTCAGCATCGGCCAGCCGGGCTTTTACTTGAACATCGGCAATTTCCCTCCGCCGGTCGTTTACGCGCACCCGGTCGTGGTCCGGCCCGCGCCCGCCCGCGTCGTTTATCAGCCGGTCTACGTGCACGTGCCCCCCGGCCATGCGAAGCACTGGCAGCGATCTCACTACGGTCATCCCGTTTATTATCGGCATGACGGTCGGTACTACCGATAACGGGACGCATCGACAGCCGTATTCGCACGGCAGATGCCAGCCAGCAATGCGGGGTTTTGAACCACCCCGGATGACATATACAGAAAAGCAGGGCCAACTCCGGCCCTGCTTTTTCTTTGATCACAAATAAGGACGGCCCCAATCAAGCTCCTATACCGTGATGACGTATTTTGTACCGACGGTGTTGATGATGAACTGATTGGGCATCTCCTTGCTGAACGCTTCAACCGCCTCGAATCCGGTGCAATGGGTCGGCACAATGTATTGCGGATTGATCGCTTTTATGTCGGCAACCGTTTTTTGAATCACCTCCGGTTTTGCACCGGTCAGGTGAAACCCGCCCATCACAAGGTACACTTTTTCGATCCCGGTCATCTGCTGGGCGTGTTTGACGGTATTCACAATGCCCCTGTGGGCGCATGCGGAAAGCACAACCAGCCCCTTTCCCTTTGCATTCAGGATCACGGCCTGCTCGCCGGGGAAGGTTGTCGGCACATAGTCGTTGCCTTTCTTGTCCACAAATCTGGGCGGAACTTTTTCATAGTCCGTAACCTGCTCGACCTTGCCTGTGAAATAGGCCCCGGGGATGAACGGGGCAGGGCCTTTCATCTCGACAATCTTAATGAAACCGAGCCCTTCGACATCCTCTTTTTTCAGACCCAGCAGACTGATGACATTCCCGTTAGGCAATCTCTGATACGTACCCACAAAGAATGGGTCTCCGACATAAAGAGGTGTGCCTTTTCGGAACGCATCCTTGTTTGCTTTCATGATCTCAAGAAACGCCTGCTGATGATCCCAATGGTCGTGGCTGATCCCAAGGGCTTCGACTTTCGCCGGATCGACCTTCAGGAGCTTCATGTTTTTCATGATCCCTTGGGGATCCGAGCCAAAATCGAAAAGGCAGCAGTGTGATTTCCCGTCGACGACGGTTTCAATCTGGTAGGCCAGACCGTGCTCGCCGTGCGGTGCGACGTCCAGCGGAGATACAACTCGCTTGAGTCGTTTGGCTATCTTTTCATCTGATCGTGTGGCGTCAACGTAATTGTCGGCGAGGACCGTGACGATGATGCTGTCGGCTTCAGGGATCTTGACCACCCCTTGCGCCAGGGAGATTCCTGGAAATAAATTACCCGCGAGAAGAACCGTGCCCGTGACGGCCGTCGCATTCAGAAACTCTCTTCTTGTCAATTCCTTGTCCATGACCTTCTCCTTTCCGGCCCATGTCTATGAGATCATGTAAAACAAACGGGAGGACGACGATCCCGATTGGACGCGACGGGAGCAATGCCGCAGGAAGCAGGATGGCCCCTCGAATGTCATCCACAGACAGAACTGGCCCCGATGGAATTCTGGATTCCAGGGGAGCCATTCATATGGGCAGCTTGAGCTGACATCCGTGCATACGGCGTCCAAGAGGCAGTTCAGGAGGTTAGGGGTGAGGTGACAACCTTCACTACAGCGCAGAAAGCAGAAGAGAGTTCGCGAAGAGAACCGTACAAGGGAAGGAGATTTCTTAGATGTAAATTTCCGAAAAAAGCATAGCATTGCTCAGGATGAAGTCAAGTGAATTCCCGGGCATGACGAGCCATAACCTATCCTTGCCGGGAGGAAACAAGGGATCGTTTTCGGATTCAAGCGCTTGTCGAAGGCCGGTTTGTCAGATAAATCCCCGAGAGCACCAGCGCCGCGCCGATGAGAAGGGATGCGTCGATGGTCTCCCCGAGCATGAAGAAGGACATGATGACGGCGCTGATGGGCACGAAGTTGATGAACACGGCCGACTTCGACGGGCCGATCTGCCTGATCCCCTCGTAGTACCAGACAAACCCGAGGCAGGTGCCGAAAAAGCCCAGGTAGGCAATTGAGAGCCAGGCGGGCATCGAGTAATTTCCGAGGCTGCCTGCCATGCCCTCGAACAATGCCGGAGGCAGCAGGGCCGCGGCGCCGAAGAGGCAGGCATAGGTCACCGCCGAGACGGGCAGCACGTCCTTCATGACGACCTTGCCGATCAGCGAGTAGGACACCCAGCTCAACACACAGCCGAAGATGAGCATCTCTCCACGGCCGAGCCCGCCCTGCAGAATGTCGGCAGGATTTCCTCGCGAGATCACGTAGACTGCGCCGCTGACGGAGAGCACGATTCCGATGATCTTGACCAGGGTCAGTCGCTCCCCCCGGAACAGAAGCGCCGCAAAGAGGGAGATGAACACGGGATTCGATGCCACGATGACGGAAGCGCGGCTGGCCATTACGGTCTGCAGGCCTGTCAGGAAGAAGATGTTGTAGAGGAAAACGCCCGTCATCCCCGAGAGGAAGACGAGGAGAAGCTGCTTTTTCCGCAGAGGTTGCAGCCTGCCCTCGAAGTGCCACACCAGGGGGATCATGCACACCGAGGCCACGAGAAACCGCAGGAAGGACCCCGACCAGGGTTGCACCTCCTGGGCAAGGATGCGCCCCGCGATGAAGGTCCCACCCCAGAAGACGGCCGTGAGGAAGAGCTTGAGATAGATCATCCGAGAAATTTCCCCGCAAGCCAGTAGAGGGCCATCCCCAGGACCACGGTTCCTCCCAGGGACCGCGTACGCAAGGCGAACAGAAAGACGGGTACCGCTACGAGCAGGTCATTGTTCCAGAGAGACAATTGCCGCGGCTCCCCTGCCGTTACCAGAGAGGGAAGGATCAAGGCACTCAGGATCGCCGCGGGGATGAGGTCGAGCCACTCCTCGAGCCAGCGGGGAAGCGTTCGCTGCGAAAGCGCAAAGAGCGGCGCCCAGCGGGGAACGTAAGTCACGAGGCCCATCCCGAGACAAAGAATTATATAATCCATCGTGATCATTGGGAGCCTCTCTGCCGCGTGATCTGAGGGTAACGCCTCCGTATGTACAGCCCCGCCGTTGCCGCAATCACCGAGGCGACAACGACGTAGCTGTTGCCCGGGATGAGAACAGACATCACAACGGCGGCCGCCCCGGCGATGAGGCCCGTCAGGACATAAAGCCTCCCGCGAAGCTGGTAGACCAGCAGGCACAGGAACATGCCCATGAGCGCATAGTCGATTCCGAAGGCGTGGGCCGGGATGAAGGCGCCGCCGAGGCCGCCGATGACGGTGCTTGCCACCCAGAAGGCGTTGGTGACGTGGTTGACGGTCAGCGCCCGCTTCCAGTCCCAGTTTCCCTCGCGGAACCGCATCAGGTTCAGGGCGAAGCTCTCGTCGGTGATCCCGTAAGCGAAAAGAGTCAGCCAGCGCTTGTGGATCCCTTTCAGGTAGACGGAAATGGCGGAGCTCATGAGCAGGTGGCGAAGGTTGACGGTGAAGGCCGTGACGACGATGGCCGCGATTCCCGCACCTGTGCCCAGCATGGCCACGGCGATGAACTGGGAGCTTCCCGCGAAGACCAGCACCGACATGAGCCCGATCGCCAGCGGCGACAGCCCTGCCTTCTGGGCGAGGACGCCGAAGGCCAGGCCGATGGGAATGTAGCCCAGGCAGATGGGCCACGCGGCGCGGATGCCGTCTTTCAGGATGGAGGCTTTGTCCGTTGTCGTTGCAAGAGTCGGCATCTAGATTTTAAATTCCGCCACGATCGGCGTGTGGTCCGACGGTTTTTCCGCCTTCCTCGGCTCCAAGTCGATGTAGCAATCGACGGATTTTTGCGTCAGCGGCGCTGTGGCAAGGATGTGATCCACACGCCAGCCCAGCCCCCTCTCCAGCGACTTGGGCACCCGGTAATCGAAGAAGGAATACTGGTTGGGCTCATTGGGGTGATGCCTGCGGAACACGTCTACGAATCCCCAGGCCGTCACCTCGTCGAAGGCCTTCCAGACTTCGGGCGTGAAGTCCACATGCCCCAGGAGCCTCTTGGGGTTGTGCACGTCGATCTCCTCGCGGGCCACGTTGATATCCCCGCACCACAAAAGCGGCTGGTCCGGTTTGTAGTGCCTGGCGAAGAACGTCTTGAGACGCCTGAACCACTCGAGCTTGTAGACAAACTTCGGGCTTTCCCGCTCTGACCCCTGGGGGACGTAGGTGTTCACGACGGTGATCCCCGACAAGACAGCCCGGATCAGTCGGTCCTCGTCGGCAGGGCCTCCATCGTCGAGGCCGAAGGCCACCTTGTCGGGCTTCTCCAAGGAGACGATGGCCACCCCGTTGTAGCTTTTGCCCCCGCGGTAGGCCACGTGCCACCCGGCATCCTCGAATTGCTTTACCGGAAACGTTGCGTCCTCGGTCTTGGTTTCCTGGAGGCAGAGAACTGCGGGCCGGTTCTTCTCGAGCCAGGGCAGCACAATATGCATACGGCTGCGCACCGAGTTGACGTTGTACGTGGCGATCTTGAAGGTCTTCATGTTCCCCTCCTTGGCGGGTGAGCGGTTCCGAGAATATCACAGATTTCGGCTTATCAGGAAGAGCGAATTCTGCTAAGAAAAGGCAGGTCGCAGAAGGAAGAGGATCATTCACCCTCACCTCGATCCTCTCCCCTCAAGGGAGAGGAAGATCAAGGAAAAGGGTTTTCAATAGGAGCGAATCATGTCACAGGAAGTCTATCAGGCCATAAAGGACATTCTCCAGCGAATGGGGATTCCATACGACGAGATCGAGCACGCGCCCGTGGGCTCCTGCGAGGAGTCACTCGCCTTCCGCGGGCAGGCGGGCTGGAGCGGCGCGAGCAGCAAGTGCATCCTTCTCAAAGCCAAGGGGAAATACTACCTGCTCGTCACGACGGCCGCAAAAGAGATCAAGGCGCGGCTCTTCAAGAAGGAGTTCGGCACGAAGGACATCCGCTTTGCCACCCGGGAGGAGCTGATGGAAGTTACCGGCTGCGACCCCGGCTCGGTGCCCCCCTTCGGCCACAGGGACCCGTCGCTTCCGTTCTACGTGGACGAGAGCATTCTGGCGGAAGAGCACTTCATGTTCAACCCCGCCATACCCACAAAGAGCTTCCGGGTCGGCACCGGGGATCTCCGGCGGATCCACGCCGATATCCCCAACCCTGTCAGCACCTTTGGCGAGGACGAGGATGAGCGATTCGTGATCCGAAAAGTGGAGAAGACCGCATGAGCCGGAATAACCCGACACACGGCATTCTGGGACCCGAACCGATGACGGTCCTGACGGATGTTCTCCTGGCGGCAGTGGCCATCTTCTTCGGCGTGAGGATTTATGGCGTCTCGGCCGCCCCGGTTCACTTCTACTTTGCGTTGTCATTCTTCCTGATCGCCCTGGGTGCGCTGGCGGGGGCGACGATCCATTCCATACGGCATACCCCTCTCGTGTCCTGGGTGCCGCTTCTGTGGCGCATCACGGGAATCGCCGTGGGAACCTCCGTGACGGCCATGCTGGCCGCGACCTTTTACCACCTCCTCCCTGCCGACTATGCCGACCTGCTCCGGTGGACCGTCCTGGGCCTCTCGATCATCTATGCCGCCTGGATCTGGCGCGACTATCGCTTCCGCAACGTCGTCGTCTTCTACTCCATCTGCATGGCTTTCGTCCTCGGGGCCATGGCGTTGAGCTACGTCTCGATGGGATCTCCGGGGGCTAAGCTCATTGCCGTCGGGATTCTCATCAGCTTCGGTGCCGCCGCTGTCCAGCGAAGCGGCTTCAAACTGGCGAGACACTTCAACCACAACGACATCTACCATGTCATCCAGCTTGTCGGTCTGTACTTTTTCTATCGGGGGGCTCTCCTGCTTTAGCGCCGCCGTGCGGCCGTTCAACAGTAATTGAGTAATAGGGAAATTGGGTATTGGGGGATCGAGCATCCAGATTCGGGATTCCGGAATTTCGAATTAGGTAAGCCTTGCCGCTTGTGGCCGGGAATTTCACCGGGCAGGCGAAATCTCGATTTTCATCAGATCTTCGGCCAGGGTGAGCGGGCCCTGCCAGGTTTTGCGGCACTGGGCCTCGATGTCGACGCCGTCGCACTCCGGGTAGAAGTGGGTGAGAACGAGGCGTTTCACGCCCGCCTTTGCCGCCGCCTCTCCCGCCTCGGAAGGGGTCAGGTGCCCGGGCACCTTCATCCCGTCCGGCACCGAGCACTCGCAGATAAAGAGATCCACATCCCTGGCCAGCTTCACCAGGCCGTCGCAGAGATCCGTGTCTCCCGAATAGGCTACCGTGATGCCGCCCGGCACCTCGACGCGGTACCCGATACTGCTTTCGGTGTGCACCACCGGCCGTGACCGAAGGACCATTTGCCCGGCCGCAAAGGCATCCGGCTTCCGGTTGTCCAGCTCCCTCAGGGAGAAGAGGTCCTCGGGAAGAACGATCCAGTCGCCGTAAACACCGGTGAGCCCGTCGAAGAACTTCCGCAGGCCCCTGGCGCCGGCCAGGGTGAAGGGGCGTCGCCTGCGATATGTTTCAGGGTACTTGGTGGCGAAAAGAAATGACACGAGCTCGCCCGAGTGATCGGGGTGAAGATGGGAGATAAGGAGCACATCGATCTCGCCGATCGTTGTCCCCGCCTCGAGAAGCCTGCGCATTGTACCGGGGCCGATGTCGAAGAGGAGCTTCTGTCCCGCCGCCTCGAGAAGGAAGGAGCTGGTACTTCGCCTCAGCGACGGCACGATGGTGCCGGAGCCCAGTATCGTGACGGTAACCGATTCACTCATTGTGAGCCTTTCTGTCAATTCTCTTTGCTATCGGCTGTCGGCTGTCGACTGTGGGCTGTTGGCTACTCGCTGTTGGCTGCTTGTTTTCTGTAGCCTGCTGCCTGTAGCCTGTGGACTTTATACTGGAATGATTTTTACGCAGACCTGCCTGGTCCTGGGCCCGTCGAATTCGCAGAAGAAGATCGACTGCCAGGTCCCGAGGACGAGGCTGCCCCCGTCCACGAGCACCGTTTCCGAAGCTCCGAAAAGTGATGCCTTGATGTGGGCCGCCGAGTTGCCTTCGCTGTGCAGGTAGTCCCCGCGCATGGGGATCGTCTTGTCGAGTTGTGCCAGGATGTCCCTGGGCACGTCGGGGTCGGCGTTTTCGTTAATCGTCACGGCGGCCGTCGTGTGGGGGACAAAGACAAAGCAGGTGCCGCTTTCGACCCTGCTTTCCTTGAGGATCGACCGGACCTGGGCGGTGATGTCGATCATCTGGCTGCTCGCCTGTGTCTTGACGGAAAATTGTCTCATTGCCGCCCCTCCCGGTTTCATCAATCCGTTGCCCGGCCATCCAACCCCGGCGACTCATCCGCCGGGTCCCCGCCGGGTCCTTTTCTCCATAGCAGATTTGCCGGATGCCTGTCATGCTAATTCGCCGGAAGTGTATGTAACAAGGCCTTTTTCCCCACTCTCTGCCCCATTCCCTTTCCCGATAACCGTACCCGTCGGGTCAGACAGGCCATCGTTACGGACAGGGGATCGGGGTACGCATTGCGAGGGCTCCGTTCGCGGGGTAAGTATTTGTTTTGTGGCACATATTGTGCAAACGTTGCGTTGGTTACTGCCGCCTAAAAAAGCTTGACAAACCTGCTGAAATAGATAATGGTTTCAAGGGGTTTTCTTTTCTTGCGTAACTGTATATTATTATTCGCGATTTTCGGGAATTTTTCGGAAACCCGCTCCCGGGCTGGGTTTCACGGCATTCTGTTTCCGTGACAACAGAATGCCGGAGAATGCCGGACGGGATGCCCGATTCCGGACAGCCGGGACTTTTTTGTACAAGAAGGTGAGCATGGCCTCCAATCGAGAGATTTCTTCCACGGAAAAGCTTCTCAACGTCATCCGGGGCAAGGCGAAGACGGCTTCCGATGAAGAGCCCTCCTACAAGCCTGTCGTGCCGAAGAAAAAGGCAAAGCCCTTTTCGTCCCTCACCCCCGCCTTCCAGCGGCCGTTGACGGTCGGCGTGGACATCGGTCACCAGGCCCTTCAAATGGCGAAAGTGGAGGAAGTGGCCGCCGATCAGTGGAACCTCGTCGACTTCCGCCTGGTACCCATTCCGGCCACGACAGCCCGGGGGAGCCATGAGTTCACCAACTTCCTGAAATCCGAGATGGGAAAATTCTGCGGGACGGCCAAGGGGATTCAGATCTGGAACCTCATGTCCTCGTCCAATGTGGACGTCCGTTTCATCAAGATCCCCAAGGTTCCCCGGAAGCAGCTCGAGAACGCCGTCTACTGGACGGCCAAGCGGGAGCTTTCCTTCGAGGACATGGACACGATCCTCGATTTTGAGGTCCAGTCCGATCTGGTGGAGCAGGGGGTCAAGAAGACCTCCGTCATGGTCTACACGGCTCCGCGCCGCGAGGTGGAGTCCGTCGTCGAGCTCTTTGCCGACGCCGGCTATCAGCTGAGCGGCCTCGCCATCGCCCCCTTTGCCATCCAGAACCTCTTCCGGACCAAGTGGATGCCGGCCTACGGCGAGACCCTGGCGAGCCTCTACCTCGGCCGCGAAGGGGCCCGCATCGACATCTACTCCAGGGGAAGCCTCATCCTGACCCGGGACATCAAGACGGGCATGAACAGTATGGTGGAATCCCTCGTGGAGAGCTACATCGACCGAAAGCGCCCCTCGACGAAAGACATGCGCTGGAGCGGTGCGGCGCCGGTGGATTTCACCATCACACCCACGCAGGCCCACAAACTCATCATGAGCCTCGACCCCGACGCGCCGGCGCTGGGCCCCGACGACGCCGGGCACGATCTTTCGGAAGAGGACATCTTCGACATGGTCCGCCCCGCCCTGGACCGCCTCGTGCGTCAGGTGGAGCGCACCTTTGCCAATCTGGGCGGGGAGAAGGTGCTCCGGGTCTACCTCTCGGGAGTCGTAAACGCCTACCGGCCCCTGATCGAATACATCGGGGAGCAGCTCGGCATCGAATGCGGGGTCATGGACCCGCTGGATCCTTCCATTCCCTTCATCTCGGGATTCACGGCGTCTGCCACGGCCTCCGAGAAGGCCTCGCTGGCCGCCGCGGTGGGCCTTGCCCTTTCGGACAACACGAGGACCCCCAACCTGCTGTTCACCTACAAGGCAAAGGAGAAGATGGCCATGGTGAGCCGGGTGAACCGGGTCATCCTGTTCTCTCTGGCCGGCATCATCATCACGGGGCTTACGGCCTTTGCCTGGCAGGAGCGCATCGCCTCGACGAAAAAAGCAACCGTCTCCGATCTCAACCAGCAGCTCTCGTCGCTCAACCTGATGGTCGACACGAAGCTGATCTTGCAGATGGCGGCCAAGGACCGTGAGGAGCGGCGACTGAAGAAGGATTACGGCGAGAGGTATTTCGGGATGGCCCTCATCAGCGAGCTCTCCGCCCTTACACCCGAAAACGTGCGCTTCCTGAAGCTGAAGAGTACCCTCGGCCGGCCGGAACAAAAGGCCGCGGCGGGAGCCAAGGCAGCTGAAAAGGGGACCCCGGCGGCGAAGCCTGCCGAGGCCGGAGTGAAGACCCTGGAGATCGACGGGGTCGTCATGGGAGAGCGGAGCATGCTCGACGGGTATCTCTCGAGTTACGTGCTCAAGCTGAAAGGGTCGCCCCTGGTCAAGGAAGCGACGGTCCAGAAAAGCGTCATCGAGGCGCTGCAGCAGAACAAGGCCGAGGGCGAAGTCCTTCACTTCGTCCTGAATTTAAAGCTCCAGTAGGATCAATCATGGAACGGAAGAAACAATTTCCCTTTGCAACGCGAAGCCTGACGCTCCTGGTCATCGGGGTGGGCCTCATCCTGATTCTTGTGTACATCGGATTTTACAACTACCGGAACATCGCCAGGCTGGACACGGAAATCAACGAACTCAACACGAAGATCAACACCCACCAGAGCTACGCGCCCATGACCAAGCAGCTCTTCGAGCGGATGAAGGTCAAGGCGCAGCGAAACCTCCCGTTGCCTGCGAAGACGAAACTCTCCGGGGAGCAGAAGGACCAGATCTCCTACATCTTCAAGGACATGGCCCAGAAAGCGAAAATGGAGCTCGTGTCCGTGAGCCCCGACATCAACTCGCTGGTCGGTGGCTCCGCCGCCATGCTGGTCCACGCAACCCTGAAAGGGGATTATTACAACTTCCGGAATTTCCTGATCGAGCTGGGCGACCGGCCCTTTGTCGAAAAGGTCGAGGAGATCGAGATCCAGCAGGTGCCCGGGACCAAGGAGTTCCGGCTCAAGGTGTGGCTCGTCGTCGGCTGAACGGCCGATGCAGGCACGGGCCCGCTCAACAAGAGGAATGACTGAATGAACAAGCGTGAAAAAATCATCGTCGGCGTCATGGTCTTTTCGATCCTGTTTGCCCTCGTCTACTTCCTGTCGCCCGCCATCACGTGGCAGGGGGCGAAGCCGGCTGAGCCGTATACGGGGTCGGAAAAGATCATCCAGGAAATCGCCGCGGAACTCAAGAAGGTGGCCTCATCGCCCAACGAAAATTATGTGATTGCCAGGGCGGAAGCGGCCTGGGCGAAAGACCCCTTCTACAAGAAGGTCATGCCGGTTGCGGCGAAGTCTGGACCCGGGGGCGCGGGCGCCCAGGACATCGTCTACTCGGGATTTGTCGACATGGGCGAGAAGAAGCTCGCCATCATCAACGGGAACACGTACCAGGTCGGCGAGAAGCTCGACTTCGGCGGCGCCTTCTATCTCATGAGCGTGGAGCCATCCCGGGCGGTGATTGCCGACCGGCAGAACCAGAGAAATATCGTCATCAAACTGAAAGACGAATCATTCTAGAGGAGACAGGCCTTGAAACGCAGAGCCCTTTACCGATGGATGTGCTGGTTTTTCATTCCTGTGATCGGTCTTTCGCTGGCAGGCTGTGCGAAAGACCTCGCGCAGGTGAAGGACCCCTTCTTTGAAAAATGGAGCACCATGGCGGACACGTCAAAGGGTCACTCGCCGACGGGGCGGGCACGGATCATGGACATGCCGCCCCTCGAGGAGGACGAGCTGATCACCGACGAGGCGGCCAGGAAGGAAAAGCCGCTCCCCACTCGGCGCGTATCGCTCCGGATGCACAACGTGGACATCAACGTCATCCTCCGGGCCCTGGCCCAGGCAGCGAACGTGAACATCATGCTGCGCTCCGGCGTCAAAGGGGAGACTTCCATCAACGTCGAAAACAAACCCTGGGATCAGACCTTTCAGGGGATCCTGAAAACCAACGGGCTGGCCTACGCCTGGGAGGGCGACATCATCCGCATCCTGACCGCGGAGGACATGGAGCGGGATTTCAGACTGGAGTCCGCCCGGGAGCGCATGCGCGGCCAGAAGCTCCTCACCATGGTCGTCACCGTGGACTATGCCGACGCCACCAAGCTCCGGGACAGCCTGAAAGAGCTTCTCACGAAGGACAAAGACGGAAAGGTCCGCGGCTCCATCCTGGTGGACCAGCACACGAATTCCATGATCGTCCAGGCCACGCGGGACGACCTCAGGCGGATGATTCCCATGATCGAAAGGCTTGACAAGCCGACGGCGCAGATCGTCATCAAGGCCAACATCGTCGAGGCCTCGAAAGACACGGCGCGCACCCTGGGTGTTCAATGGGGCGGCATCTACACCAACCGGGCTGGCGGCCAGAACTACTACGTGACGCCGGGCGGCTCGGGCGGCTCGACGACGGCATCCCCGACGGCAGGCGGCTACACTCCCGCTTACGGATCGACGGGCATCGCGGGCCAGGGCTTCGCCGGCAACTTCCCGGCCAGTGCCGCGGCGATTGGCGCTGCGGGGGCTGCGGGGTCGCTGGGCCTCATCTTCGGCACGATCGGGCAAAGCATCCTGGAAGTGCAGCTCCAGGCCCTCCAGCAGGACGGCAAGCTCAACATCCTCTCGAGCCCCTCCATCACGACGCTGGACAACCAGATGGCGTACACGGAAAACGGCGAGAAGGTCCCCTACGTGGCGACGAGTACTTCGAGCGGTATCGTCACCCAGGAGGTGAAGTTCGAGGACGTCGTGCTGCGCCTCGAGATCACGCCCCACGTCATCGACGGCAAGAACCTCAAGATGAAGATCAAGGTCAAGAAGGACGAGGTGGACACGACCCGGACGGTCCAGGGCAACCCCTACATCATCAAGAAGCAGACGGAGACCACCCTGATCGTCCAGGATGCCGAAACCGTCGTGATCTCGGGCCTGACAAAGCAGCGGAACCTGATGTCCGATTCGGGTTTTCCCGGCCTGAAGGACATCCCGGGATTCGGATACCTGTTCAAGACCGACAATCGGGTCGAGACGATGCAGGAGGTGCTCATCTTCATCACGCCGCACATCCTGCCGGCGCCGGCCGCAATCCGGGCGGCACCGGCCGCCACGGCACCGGCGCAGGCCGCACCCGCAGTGCCCGGCGAGGCGCCGGCACCCCCAAAGAAGGAGCCCCCCGGGACGAGCCCTGGGAAATAGAAATGAATTACTTCACGAGCCTCAACCTCGACAGGGAGCCCTTCTCCAACTCACCGGAGCCGGAGTTCTTCTTCGAGGCCCCCCAGCATGTCAACTGCCTGCAGCAGCTGGAGATTTCCATCCGTCTGCGCCGGGGGCTCAACGTGGTCATCGGGGATGTGGGCACGGGGAAGACAACCCTGTCGCGCATGCTGATCCGGAAGCTCCACGGGGACGACGCCGTGGAGTTCCACCTGCTCATGGACCCCGATTTCAGCGGGCCCATCCAGTTTCTGGCGGGCATCGCCCGGATGATGGGCGCCGTGGATTCCGCCCCGGGACTCACGGAGTGGCAGCTCAAAGAGTCCATCAAGCAGTACCTCTTCCGGCGGGGAATCGACGAGGACAAGGTCGTCGTACTCATCATCGACGAAGGGCAGAAGCTTCCCGGGTTCTGTATCGAGATCCTGCGGGAGTTTCTCAATTACGAAACGAACCGTTTCAAGCTCCTGCAGATCGTCATCTTTGCGCAGTCCGAGTTCAACGCCATCCTGGAGCGCAGGGAAAACTTCGCTGACCGGATGAACGTCTGCCTGCGTCTCAAGCCGCTCGATTTCACCCAGATGCGCCGGATGATCGAGCACCGCATCGCCCAGGCCAGCCAGGCCGGCCAGGAACCGGTTGAGTTCACCACACCGGCCCTTGCCGCCATCTACCTGGCCACGGGGGGTGTGCCCCGCAAGGTCGTCATGCTCTGCCACCAGGTCATCCTGTCGATGATCGTCAGGAACCGCTCCCGGGCAGGCTGGTTTCTCGTGCAGTCCTGCCTCCGCAGCCGCGCCTCCCGCCGCCGCAGGCGGCGATCGATCGGCTGGGGGATGGCCGCCGCGCTGGGCGTGGCTGCCCTGGCCGTCCTGACGGGGATTGCGGGCAAGCGGGATGTGGCGGGCGAACCGGGCGACAGGGCGGTGGCGGCCTACCAGGCCCGGGTATCGGACAAAACCGTCTATTCGCTGGATCCCGTGAGGGCCGTTGTCCGCAAGCCTGCAGCGGCAGCCATCCGGCCTCTTGCCGGCGCAGCGGAGCCGGCCGGACCTTCCCTCTTCCGGAAGAACATTCCGAAGGAGCAGGCCGGCGATTGAATCCTCGTTTCCTGCGCTCGCGCACTGTCGGGCCTGCGGGATACGGGGTTGATTTTTCGGCATCAACAAGGCATGTAGGGAGTCAAACCTTGAAGGAAAAAAAGGGCAAGACCTTGAGAGTCCGCAAGAAGCTGGGGGAAATGCTCATCGATGCCGAGGTCCTCAACGATGACCAGCTCAGGCATTTTCTCGACGAGCAGAAGAAGACGGGGATGAAGCTCGGAAAGCTCCTGATCCAGCAGGGCATCCTGTCGGAGAACCAGATGGTGGATGTCCTGAGCCAGCAGCTCAAGATCGAGAAGTACCACCCCGACAAGTATCCCGTCGACCTGAACCTCGCCCAGGTGTTTGCCGCCGATATCGCCCAGAAGAACCAGGTGGCGCCGCTGAAGAAGAAGGGGCGGCTGCTGACCATCGCCATGACGGACCCCGTCGACATCAACGCGCTCGATTACATCGAGTCGCTCACAAACGATGAAGTGGAGACGGTTGTCTGCACGGAGCGTGAACTCAACCAGCTCATCGGGCAGATCTACGGCATGCAGTCGGGTCTCGGCGGGGTGATGGAGAGCCTCGAGGAGTTGCAGTTCGACTCCGGCGTCGACACCGAAGCCGTCGCCGAGTACACCGACGATCTCCAGGTGAGCGCCAGCTCGATGGCAGGGATGGCCGAGGAGGCGCCCATCGTGCGCCTGGTCAACTCCATCATCTCCCAGGCCGTCCGGGAGGGGGCGAGCGACATCCACCTCAGCCCCCAGATGAAGAACGTCCAGGTGCGGTTCCGTATCGACGGCAGGCTCCACGAGGTCCCCGCGCCGCCCAAGCAGATGTTCCTGCCCATCATCTCCAGGATCAAGATTCTGGCCAACATGGACATTGCCACCTCACGCATCCCCCAGGACGGGCGTTTCACCGTGAAGATGGAGAACAAGGAGATCAACGTCCGCGTCTCCTCCATCCCGACGATCTACGGGGAGAACCTCGTTCTGCGACTGCTCGACATGGGCTCCGGTGTCTATTCGCTCGACAGGCTCGGGATGGTCAAGGAAGACCGCGACAAGATCGAATCCATCATCAACAAGCCCTACGGGATGATCCTCAGCTCGGGCCCGACGGGAAGCGGCAAGAGCACGAGCCTCTATGCCATCATCCGGGAGATCAACCGGCCCGACATCCACATCATCACCCTGGAGGACCCCGTCGAGTACCGCGTCGAGAAGGTGCGCCAGGTCCAGCTCAACCGCAAGGCCGGAATGACCTTCGCAAGCGGTCTGCGTTCCATCCTGCGCCAGGACCCCGACGTCATCATGGTCGGCGAGATCCGTGACGGCGAGACGGCGGGCATCTCCGTGCAGGCGGCGCTCACGGGCCACCGTGTCCTGAGCACGGTGCACACCAACGACGCCGCGGGAGCCATCACCCGCCTCATCGATATGGGGATCGAGCGCTTCCTCGTTTCCTCGGTGCTGCTTGCCACCTTTGCCCAGAGGCTTATCCGGACCATCTGCCCCTACTGCATAGAGCGTTACCGGCCCAACGAGAAGATCGTCACCGGCTGGGGCCTCAAGGTCGACGGCGCAAATTTCCAGCGGGGCAGGGGCTGCCCGGCCTGCATGGGAACGGGTTATCGCGGGCGAACGGGGATCTTCGAGATCGTCCTCAACGATGAGGAGGTTCAGGACATGATTCTGCGGGGAATCCCCGCCCAGGAGATCACCCGGGCTCTCAAACAGCAGGGAAAGCTGCGGACGCTCAAAGACGACGCCATGAGCAAGGTGCTATCCGGCGTGACCACCATCGAGGAAGCCTCGGCGGCGGTTATGGTGTAGCCGCGCGGCCTGCAGGCCTCCGGCAGCAGCAGTCTACAGCCAACAGCCGACAGCAAGGAATGTTACCTAATCAACCAATTAACTAATTAACCAATCAACTGGTCACTGTAATCAAGATGCCGAAATACTCCTACGAGGTCATTAATGAGACCGGCGCGACCGTCGAAGGCGTCATCGATGCGGAATCGCTCGATGCGGCCCGGACGCTTCTGCTCGGCCGGGGCTACATCCCGTCCCGCGTTGCCGTCGCGTCGGAGCGAGGCGCCCTCTTCGGTTTCTCGTGGGAGAGCCTGCAGCAGAGATTCTCCGGGGTCTCGATGCAGGAGATCATCCTGTTCACGAAGCAGTTCCGCACCATGTTTCTTGCCGGCGTTCCGATCATGCGGCTCCTGGAAGTCCTCGAGGTTCAGGTGATCAATCCGAAACTCAAGCAGATCGTGACGGAAATCACCCAGGATGTCCGGGAAGGCTCCCCTCTTTCCGACTCCATGGCGAAGCACCCGACGACGTTCAACACCCTCTATCGCAGCATGATCAAGGCCGGCGAGGCCAGCGGCACCATCCCGGAGGTGCTGCAGCGGCTGATCTACATCCTCGAGCACGAGCACAAGATCAAGTCCGATGTGAAATCGGCTCTCCAGTACCCGATCATCGTCGTCGCGGCCCTGGGGATCGCCTTCTTTGTGCTTCTCAACTATGTCATCCCCCGTTTCGTGGGCATCTTCGCCAAGGCGGGTCTTGACCTGCCCTGGCCGACGAAGGTGAG
>CAWDHZ010000016.1:0-26246 GCA_963802225.1 uncultured delta proteobacterium
AAAAGGGGTTTTTGTCAAGGGTTTTTTTACAACAGGATTAAGGCAAAAGGCGAAGGGCTAAAGGCAAAAAACAGTCAACTTCTTCCTTGTTTTCACCCTTAGCCCTTAGCCCTTAGCCCTGCGCCATTTGCCTATTCTTCACCAAACACATCGGCCGAAAAGAGATAGATCTCCGTTTCGGGGTCGCGCCAGGCGTCGGGGGCCAGCCCGGCCTTTCGGCAGGTCTCCTTCAGGAACGTGTCGCGCTCCCAGCCGTATTCCGTCGCCACCTGGGGAAGGAGCAGGCCCGCGCGACTCCCTTTGCGCACATAGAGCCCGTGGGTGCCAACCTCGATTGCGCCCACGTCGGCGATCTTGCGCAACGGAGAGAGGACGGAGATTTCAAGGCGGATCTCCTTCAGCTCTTCTTCCCGCAGCGGCTCAAACCGGGGGTCCTGAAGCGCCGCGGCGACGGCCATCTCCTCGACGGTTTGCGCCAGGGGCTTCTTCGCCTCGATGAAGCCGATGCATCCCCGCAGTCGCCCCCGTCTCTTGAGAGAAACAAAGGCCCCCCTCTTTTCTTCCAAGGTTCCCTGCCCTTTCGCTGCCGGCGGTTTTTTCCCCCCAGCTCGGCCTGGATGGATGCGCGGGCGATCCGGAGAAGCGCCTGCTTCTCGTCGTCGGTAAGCCCCATGTCGATGCCGGTCTTCTTCTTTGTCATCGCTTTTTCCCTTGGGTTTCCCTGAAAAAAGCCGCCGAGAGATACCCTACCACCTGGCGCCGCTCCCCCGTCACGTCCCCGGAGTTTGCGTACTGGAGCACCTTCACGCCCCGGGCCCCCGCCTTCTCGGCATAGAGCATGGCCGTCACCACAGGGCCCCCTCCGCAGGCCTCGCAGGTCCCGTCCTCGAGCTCGCGGGAAAGCCCCCGGTGATCCCGCTTCTGCACGAGGTCGACGAGCGCCTGGTCGAGGCGCTTCGCCTGCTCATAGGTGTGGAAGTGGGAGAGGTCGGAGCTTCCCACGACGAGTACGTTCTTTCCCTTTGCGGCCCCGAGGATGGCATCGGCAACGGCCTCGCAGGTCTGGTAATCCTGAGTCCCCATCACGATGGGGACAAAGGCAAACGTCCCGAGCACCACCTGCAGGAAAGGCAGCTGGATCTCGACGGAGTGTTCGGCCGCGTGGGGCTTTCGGTCGGAATTCAGGACGGGGTTTGCCCCGAGGATCGCGCCTGCCAGCTCGCTGTCGATGGGGACGACGCCAAGCGGAGTTTCATATCCCCCCGAGGGCCAGACCGAGGCGCCGCGAAAAAGAACCCGGTGGCTCGGCCCGATGACGACCACGGCGTCATAACGCCGCCCTTCAACGAGCCGGTAGCCGTGAGCGGCGATCTGCCCCGAGTACACATAGCCGGCATGGGGCGACACGAGTCCCACGACAGGCCCCCCGACGGCCTGCTCGGGAACCTTCTGGAGATAACTGCGGATATCGCCGGTGAGGGTTGACGGATCTCCGGGGTACCACGTGCCCGCGATGACGGATTTCCGGATGTCCCTGTCCATGAACCATTCCTTTGCGGTCAGGCCGGTTAACGGTCTTGCGGATTTACCGGGTTGGTTTGCTGGAACTATTATGGTTAGGGCCGGGGGTGGGCGCCCGGCGGGGCATTGTGCGATCTTCCAAGCCCGCATTTATAGATAATCTTTATAGAAACAACCGACGTCCTGTCAAGGGGGAAAAGGGGCCCGCTGCCACTCGAATGGGACCGGGGCAAAAAAAGATTGACTAAGAAACCGGGGCTGTTTAAAAGTAAACGGTTTTAAAAGTTTTGATCCGGGCCGGTTTTCCCCTGGGGGATCCCGGCGAGGCGGAAAAGCATAAAATCACGTCTTCCCGAAGCCATAACGGCTCTGGAAGCACGACTGGCGGCGCGTCCCGCAGGCCCCGCCTTGTCAGGCGGGGTTAGGGAGCGTCCTTCGACAAGCTCAGGACAGGCACCCTTCAATAAAGACTGGCAGGCGTTTCCTGTTTCGTCATGGTGAGCCTGTCGAACCATCCTTACCGGGAAGCCCCGCCCTTCAGGCGGGAGCTTCAATTCGACCAGGAGGTAGAAACATGGGGGTTCGGTGTGCAGTCAATGGTTTCGGCCGCGTCGGAAGGTATCTCGTCAGGGCCGCCCTCGGGTACGATGACATCGAGATCGTTGCCGTCAATTCGAGGGCAAAAGCCTCCATCCTTGCCCATCTTCTCAAGTACGACTCCGTCCACGGGAAATTCCCGGGCGACGTCACCTGCACCGACAAGGCGCTTCTCGTCAACGGCAGGGAGATCCGGATCACCAACATCACCGACCAGTGTGCGTTGCTGCCCTGGAAGGAGCTCGGTATCGACATCGTATTGGAGTCGACGGGCGAATTCAGAAAAAAAGACGAAGTGTCCCCGCACATCGACGCCGGCGCAAAGAAGGTCATCATCGCCGCCCCCGGAAAGGGCATCGACGGCACCTTTGTCATGGGGGTCAACGAGGAGAGCTACGATGCGACAAAACACCACATCGTCTCCAACGCCTCGTGCACGACGAACTGCCTGGCACCCGTGGTCAAGGTGCTTCACGACGCCTTCGGGATCAAGAGGGGCTTCATGACGACCTGCCACGCCTACACGATGGACCAGAGGCTCCTCGACGGGTCCCACAAAGATTTGCGGCGCGCAAGGGCTGCCGGCATGTCCATCGTCCCCACGACAACGGGGGCCGCAAAGACCGTCGGCGAGGTCATCCCCGCCCTGAAGGGAAAGATGGACGGGGTCGCCTTGCGGGTTCCCACGCCCAATGTCAGCTGCGTGGACCTCGTCGCCGAAGTGGGCCGCAACGTCACCGTCAGCGAAATCAATGACGCCGTCAAGGCCGCCGCCGCGGGCCGGATGAAGGGCATCCTCCAGTACTGCGAGGAGGAGCTCGTCTCGGTGGACTTCGTGAGCAGCCCCTACTCGGCCATCTTCGATGCGCCGCTCACCAACGTCCTCGACGGCAATCTGGTGAAGGTCTTCGCCTGGTACGACAACGAAAGCGGCTTCGCCTACCGGATGCTCGACCTGGCACGATACATGGCCAAACGATTCTAGGCCTGCGGCCTAGAATCGCGGGCTTCGGGTCTCGGTTATCGGGTTTCGGGTTTTATTTGGAGGGGATCGTGCGCAGGGCTCTCATTATCGGCAACTGGAAGATGCACAAGACCGTGGCTCAGGCCGTCGGGTTTGCCCGGGAGTTAGCCGGGGGCTTTACGGCCAGGGCCGACCGCGACGTTGCGATCGCCCCGCCCTTTACGGCCCTGCAGGCGCTGTCGGCGATTCTGAAGGACACGCCGATCGCCCTGTGCGCCCAGGACGTGCACTGGGAGCAGGAGGGGGCCTTCACCGGCGAGGTGTCGGCGCCGATGCTTCTCGATGCGGGCTGCCGCTACGTGCTCATCGGGCACTCGGAGCGCCGCAGATGGTTCGGGGAGTCCAACGACGACGTGAATCGAAAGGCGAAGGCGGCACTCAGGACCGGCCTTGCCCCCGTTGTCTGCGTGGGGGAGACCCTGGACGAGCGTGAGGCGGACCAGACCTTCAGCGTCATCCGGCGCCAGTTAAAAGAGGGATTGAATAATATTTCCGCCGATGATATAAGGCGGGCCATTGTCGCCTACGAGCCCGTGTGGGCCATCGGGACGGGAAAGACGGCTACACCCGAACAGGCGGAAGAGGTCCACGACTTCATCCGTCAGTTTCTTGAACGGATCTGCGGGAAGGAGCTCGCGGCCGAAATCCGCATCCTCTACGGGGGAAGCGTCAATCCCGAAAACGCGGGATCGCTCATGGCGCAGAAGGACATCGACGGGTTGTTGGTGGGAGGCGCGAGCCTCGATGCGGGGTCCTTCCGTAAAATTATCCATTATTGAAATGAAGGGGTTTGAACGTTGCATATCTTTATCAGCATCATCCACGTTTTGGTTTGCATCTTTCTGATCATCATCGTGCTGCTCCAGCGGGGCAAAGGGGCCAGCATGGGGGCGGCCTTCGGCGGTTCGAGCCAGACGCTCTTCGGCAGCTCCGGTCCCGGCACCCTGCTCGGGAAGATGACAACGGCCGTTGCCGTCGTGTTCATGCTCACGTCCCTGTGGCTTGCGTACTTTGCCGTCCACAAGGGAAGCTCCGTCATGCAGGGAGCGGCCCCGGCACCGATCGAGCAGACTGTGCCCGCTCCGGTTGCACCTCCGGCACCGGCACCGGAGAAGAAATAGCGTTCCGGTATTGACAAAAACGCCTGAACAGGCTAATCAATTTACACACAAATGCCGAAGTGGTGGAATTTGGTAGACACGCTATCTTGAGGGGGTAGTGGGGAGACCCGTCCGGGTTCAAGTCCCGGCTTCGGCACCATGATCATAAGGTGGGTAAAGCCACTGAAATCGGGGAGTTAGAGATTGTCTCTGACTCCCCTTTTTTTGCGTGGGTCGTCGTTTGGGTCATCTCCTGCTCCTGGTCTCCCACTCGTGGGGGTTCCGTCGTCACGACAGTTGAGTAGACCCCGTTCATGAACGCATCGCCCTCGGTGCCGTTGTAGATCTTGATATACGAGTAATACCTATCGAAAATCATCTGAAGCGTCTCGTGGCCCATCTGCTTTTGCACCCAGCCGGGGTGCTCTCCGGCATCCAGCATGAGCGTCGCATAAGTATGGCGCGTCTGGTATAGGCTGCGGGCGTGCAATTTGGCCGCCTTCAGGGCCTGCTTCCACACGTGGAAGTTCATCGGCATGGGCTCCACGGGCTTCCCGTACTGGTTCAGAAAGACGTAGTCCGATTTCCCATGGGTCTGCGCCATCTGATCCTTCAACGCCTTTTCGACGGGAGGGAGCATCCGGATATCCCGGCTGGACTTCTTCGTCTTGGGACGTCCTTCCTCCCCCAGGACCCGGGTCTCGCGGACCCTAATGATCTTCCGTTTGAAGTCGACGTTTCGCCATTTCAAGGCGGCCATCTCCCCGAATCGCATTCCCGCAAGGAACGCCACAATGAAGAAGCTGACGTAGCGCCGGGCCACCACGGCCAGAAAAGCCACCACTTCCTCCATGCTGAGCGGGTAGATGTCCGGCTTGCCCGCCTTGGGGTTCTTGACCCGGTCCATTGGGTTCGTGTCAATGATCCCCGACAGGAACGCCATCTCGAACACCGAGCGCATCGGAGCCAGGACGTTGCTGATGCGCTTCGGCGAGCACTCAAGCTCGCTAATGAACGTCCGGACCTCCATATAGTCGATCTCCCGAACGGGGCGGTTGCCGAACACCGGAAGCACGTAGCGGTTCATCGAGTACCTATAATCCCGGCGCGTCGACTTCTTGAGATCCTTCCTGACGATCTTTGCCCATTCCACGGCAAGCTCGCCGAACAGCTTGCCGGTCTTGTCCGGAACGGGCTCCGGTTTCTCGCTTATCAAAGAGCCGTGCACGCGGATCTCCTCGAGCTTCTCATCCCTGAGGATCCGCGCCGTTTCCAAATCCGGCGACAGGGTCCTTTTGATGATCCCGCCGCCTGTGTCCTTCCTGAGGTGCCAGACACCATTCCGGTTGACCAGATGGTGATTGTCTTTATTCTTCGCCATGATCAGATCCTCCATACCTGCTTCGGTCTGGTCGGTACCTCAGGCGATTCCTTTTTCTTCTGCACCACCTCCTCTGCTTTTGTCTTGCGATAGAAGCGTTGCTCGAAGGTCTCGACGGCGGCAACGGGGTACAGGATCTTGGTCGATCCCGGGGCCTGGAAATAGCCTATGATCCCCTTTTTGCGCCAGGTGATGACCGTGGCAACGCTGACCCGGAATCTATCAGCAACCTCCGCCTGGGTCAAAAAATTTCTTTCCCCGGAAGCTACAGCCTTTTGACGGCTGGAGTTTTTTTTGCTTCCGCCGGCTCCTGCAATGGGCGCTATCCCATCATCGTTCTTTTTCAGGAGGATGATATTCGAAGCGGCCGGTGACGGCATCGAGGCTTCTCCCCCGATTCTTTCCGGCGCATCCATCAAGACTGGCAGGTTCTGTGCGATATTCCGATCTTCCACGACCACGATTCCTGAAGCTTGGATTTAGGCCGAGTTACCGACCAGAGCCGTGATCGGAAGATCCGACGGAATCGTTCAGGGGTAAAGTTACATGGCATCGAAAAAAATTGAAGGAGGGCGAGGATGATACTACTTGATATGGAAAACCAAAAAACCGGCCACGGATTTGAACCTGCCGTTTCGACATCTAACTATCTGATATTAATAATTATTATTTTTCTTACTGAACGTTTACTGACCACGAACAATTTTCGAATTTCATATTCATGTCACTAGAACTTCCTGCCTCCTCACTGAAATGCTCACTGAATGGATCTGGCTATGAATAATAGATTACAAACGGCAATCGCTAAAAACAGGGAAGGCAGAGCCATTCGACTCTGCCTTTCCCCCTCCCTTGCAACGGGAGATTATTATTGTTGCGGCTGATGGGTTTTACGAATGGCGAAAGGCGGGGAAAAATCCAATCAAAGGTCAATAATCAGGCCTGACCCTTTTTGCTTCCTGGAAAGGTTATTTGACCTTCGGATTGCTGCTTGTCTCAGCTGATTTTTGTCGCAGTGTTTCCGACGGCAGCTCACCGAAACAATTTTTGTATGCGCGCGAAAAATCACCGAAATGCCAAAAGCCCCAGTTGAGCGCCTGGGCCGAAACCGTGGTCGATCCGTAAGTCGCCATCCGCAGTGCCTTGCGCACCCGATGCAGCCTCAGCCGGGTCAGATAGGCTACCGGACTCATGCCCATGACTTTCTGGAAGGCGTGCTCCAAGGTGCGCTCGCTCACCCCCGAGGCGACGCAAAGGTCCGTCACATCATAAAGACGATCTCCGACGTGCGCTAAGGCATAGTCTTCGGCCAGCTTGATGATGCGGCTGTAATTCTGTCGTGTACGGTCTCGGAGAGTATGCTGGGGAACCGTCGTTGCGTCGAGGGCTGCAAGAAGTATCTCCAAGAGTTCGCTCTGCGCCGCGAGAATCGTTTCCTTCCGGTCGTTGAAAAGCTCGGGATGGCGCGAGGCGGTGTTTGCCAGGCGCTTTCCCCAATCGAACAAGGCGCGCGCATGAACCTCTTTCGTATGGAAAACTTCGATACCGTGCGGCGCGCGAAGGTTATCCCTGCGTTGCCGACCGGTCAAATGTGACACGAGCACAGCCGGCGAGAGCAGGACGCTGACGCTCTCGTATCCGGCCTCGGCGACGAATTCAACCCGGATGCCCGACTCGGCTGCCAGCATCAGGTTGGGCCGTACGGGCAGCCCGTTCAGCGTACCCTTGGCCCGTGGACCGAAGACGACGTACGCCAGCAGTCCGCTGTGCAACTCCGTGTGCGCCCGAACCCGAAGGTTGGTCGCTTGGAACAGGACCATGCTGTCCGCGAGGCGAACGATAATTTGTCTGCCCCGCAACGGTTTTGCCTCGAGCTGCATTAAATCCCGCGTGAGGACCCCGATACCCTCGTCGGCGACGGTGGGATCCCTGATCTCAACCGCCGTGACGCCGGGCTGGGATACACGCTGCGTATTTTCGAAGCGCTGTCGTGGGATGCTCATTTTTGCTTTGCGGAAATTCGATAGACGACCCATATCATCCCCCTTATTATTATACCATGGTGATCTGTAAAAACCAACGGCGCCCTGTGCAACCCGGACTGCCCGTGATAGCGGAAGGCGTGCCCTTTGCCTTAAGGAGACTGACAACATGAAACTGCAGCAAGTGAGCGAAAACTGCTTTGCCGTCCTGAACGAGAAGAACCGCGTGTGCGATGCGAACTCGGGACTCATCAATCGGGGGGGCGGAGTGGTCATCGACACGCAGTCGGACCTGTCCCACGCGCGTCAGATGATTGAACTGTTCGGCAAGGTATGGCCCGCCATGCCGAAACGCGTCATCAACACGCACGAAGACGGGGACCACGTCTGGGGCAATCAACTCTTCGATGGCGCGGAAATCATCGCCCACCGGTCGGTGCCCGAGCGGATGAAGCACATCGCCAATCCGGAGGAGACTCAGAAACTGCTCCACGGTGTCGACCGTTTCCTCACGCGCCTGGTACTCAAGGCGCTCCACCCCGGCGTCGCGGCCGCGGGACAGCAATTGCTGGAGGACTATAACCTGGACGGCGTCGAGCTCGTTATGCCGACGACCTTGTTCGACACACGCTACGAGCTGGACCTCGACGGCACGGAGGTCCACTTGATCTACGTCGGGCCGTGCCATCAGGTCGGGGACACGATCATCCATGTGCCCAAAGAACGCGTGGTGTTCGCCGGCGACGTGCTTTTCAGGCAGTGTACGCCGATGGGCTGGGTAGGAACATACGAAAAGTGGTTCCGGTGCCTCGACCTGATCGTTCAGCTCAACCCGGAAGTCATCGTTCCTGGGCACGGCCCGCTCTGCGGGATCGAAGGGGTAACCGAGATGAAAGCGTACCTCCAGTACGTCCGTGAAGCGTCGAAGAAGAGCTTCGACGCCGGCCTCCCTTCGCTGGATGCCGCCAAGCGGATCGAGTTCGGCCCCTTCGGTGAGTGGCGTGCCCCGGCGCGGCTGTACATGAACGTCGAACGGGCGTATCGTGAGTTCCGCAACGAGCCCCCTGACGCGCCCTGGAACACGCCGGCCACCTTCGACGCCATCTACAAGGTGGCGAAGGCAAAGGGGATCGAAATCGAGTACTGATCCGGTCCACACTCACGAAAGGAACACCTTCATGAAACTGATCCGCTTCACCACGACCGACTCGCCCAACCCTTGTTTCGGCGTCGTCGTCCGAGATCAAGCGGTCCCGTTCGCCGTGCTGCAAAGCAAAGCGGGGAAGTCCTTTCCCCACTTGGCCGACAGCCGGTCCTACCTTGCCAATCTTCCCGACAGCGAGCGGGCGGCAAAGGAGGTGTACGCCTGGGGCGAGCAGCACCTCGGAGAACTCGGCAAGGGCGAGCGTTTCTCGCTCGACGCCATCCGCCTGCTGGAACCGGTGGAGGTCGCCGCCCTGTTCGACTTCGGCCTGACGCCGCGGCATCTCAAGAACTCCGCCGAAACCATGATGAAGTACGAGAAGGACAACCCGCAGACCGCGCCGCTGTTGCAGGCGTTCGCCAAAGCTGTCCTGGCCCCGAAACCCAAACCCGTCACCGGTTGGCCCGAGCCACTGCCCTATTACAAGGGCAACATGAACGCCATCGTTGGCGACGGGGAAACCGTCCCTTGGCCGGCGTACACGTCGCGGCTGGACGTCGAGCCTGAACTGGCCGTCGTCTATGGAAACGAAAAGCAGCCGGTGGCGGGCTTCTGCATCTTCAACGACATCTCGGCCCGCGACGTTCAAGCCACGGAGTTCGTCGGCGGATTCTGCCTGACGAAGGACATGGCGAAGGGCAACCAACTCGGGCCGCACCTGGTCACGCCCGATGATGCTGGCGATCCGTACAACCTCAAGGTGACGGTTGTGGTGAATGGGCACGTCAAGTACCAGGGGTCAACATCGGAGATCAGCCACAAGGCCGAAGACGTGTTCGCGTGGTTGGGGTTCATGGCTCCCCTCAAGCCCGGCACCGTGATGGGCTTCGGCACCATCCCCGACTGTACCGGCCTTGACCACGACGACTTCATCGACCCGGGTGCCGAGATTCAGATCACGTTCGAGCGACTCGGGACGCTCCGCTGCCGGTTCGCCGAGCCGACGGGCAAGCTGCTACCGAGCCGCTGGCCAGTCCGGCCGCCGATGCAGAAATACCACGTGTGAGCAGTATGACGGGAGAACCTATGAAAAGAATATCCATCGCTATGGTCGCTGGTCTCCTCGCGGCGCTGTTCGCCGTGGCGCCTTCGGTGCAGGCGCAGCAGTCGAAAAGAAACCGAACATCGTCATCATTCTCGGCGACGACCTGGGATTCGCCGACATGGGCTCGTTCGGCAGCGAGATCAAGACGCCGAACTTCGACGCGCTGGCGAACGAGGGCGTGCGCTTCGCCAATTTCTACACGCACGCGAGTTGCTCGCCCACGCGATCCATACTGCTGAGCGGCGTCGATACCCACCTGAACGGGCTGGGCAACATGGACGAGTGGACTGCGCCCAACCAGTGGGGCGTGGACGGCTACGAAGGTTATCTCAACAACCGGGTGGTCACGCTGCCGCAGCTGCTCAAGGATGCCGGTTATCACACCTACATGGTCGGCAAGTGGCACCTGGGCAAGGCGCCTGCACAGATCCCGGCCGCGCGCGGATTCGAGCGCGACTTCTCGCTGCTCGAAGGGGCGGGCAGCTACTGGGACATGACGAATTTCACGGCTGCTTCCCCGCGGTCGGTTTTCACCGAGGACGGGCGCTATCTGACGGGGCTCCCCGAGGATTACTACGCAACGAAGACCTACACGGACAAGCTGATCGGATTCATCGATGCCAACCGCGGCGACGGCAAGCCCTTCTTCGCCTACGTCGCCCACCAGGCGCCACACGATCCGTTCCACCTGCCGCGGGAATGGCGCTCCCGCCACGTCGGCGAGTACGACAAGGGTTGGGACGCGGTGCGGCAGGCGCGGCTGAAGCGGCAGATCGAGCTCGGCATCATGCCCGCGGGCACGCAGCTCTCCGAGCGAATGTGGTTTGTGCCCGATCCCATCGTGCTGGCTCCGGCGACCAGGGCCATCCTCGGCAAGAAGATGGAGCTCTATGCAGGGATGGTGGAAAACCTCGACTTCCATGTCGGCCGCCTGATTGACCACCTCAAGAAAATCGGCGAGTACGAGAATACGGTCTTCATCGTGTTCGGCGACAACGGCGCCGAGGGAACCGATCTCTTCAAGATGATCGCGGGCACGCCGGGCACGCGTGACTACCTCTTCGCGGCGATCCATTGGTCGCAGACCCATCCCAACGCGTGGGGCGATCCGGGCTCGTACGTCGGCTACGGCCCGATGTGGGCGCAGGTGTCGATGACGCCCTTCAGCCAGTACAAGGGCTGGCTCGCGGAAGGCGGCATCCGGAATGCGCTCATCGTCAGCGGTCCGGCCGTCAAGCGACCCAGGGGAAGCGTCAATCACGGGCTCATGCACGTGGCCGACATCATGCCGACGCTGCTCGAAATCGCCGGTGCCAGCTATCCGAAGACCCGGGAGGGACGCGAGCTGCCCGCACTCATGGGCAAATCCTGGGGCCGGGTGCTGGCGGGCCAGGCGGAGTCGCCACGGTCGGAGCAGGACTACATCGGCTGGGAAATCTTCGGCAACCGCGCGGTGCGGCAGGGGGATTGGAAGCTCCGTTGGCAATACAAGCCGCTCGGCAAGGGCGACTGGGAGCTATTCAACCTCGCGGCTGATCCCGCCGAGCGCAAGGATCTCGCCGCGGAGCGCCCCGACAAGGTGCGGGCGCTGGTCGCGCTCTGGGACAGCTATGTCAGGGCGAACAACGTGGTGCTGCCGAGTCGCTCCCCGTACGAGACACTGGACGACCAGCTTCCGAAGCGCGTCCCGGATGACCCGGGCTTCCCGCCGCTCATTTACAAGCGACAGTTTGTGCCGCCCAAGGACATGATGGCTGATCCCAAGCCTTGAGCGTTGCCGATCCGAGAATAAATCAGAAAGGACGGAAATCTCTTGAATAAGAACGGAGGTCCGATGAAACCGATTGCCCGGATGTGGTTGGTCGTCGCAACGATGCTCGCCATGGGCGCGCTCTGCCCGCCTCAGACTCTGGCCCAGGTCCCGGGGCGCTTCTACTGGAAGACTCTGTCGGATGCGAATGCGGTGCCGGTCATCGTCAACTCGGTGAGCGGCAATACGAATCCGTTCGACCCTGCTCATACCGTGACGCCAGGAGCGAACTTCGACGCTACAGTGGCCCTGGCGGGTTATGCGCGCACCTTTTCCCTGTTCGATCGAGCGGCCATGGCTGCGGTCCTCCTGCCCATGGGGCGTATCTCGGGCGATGTCACAGTGGCCGGCAGGACGTTCAACCAATCGGCAAACGGGTTCGGCGACCCGATGATCGAGTTCAACATCAATGTACTCGGCCCGCCTGCGCAAAAGAACATCCCCGACGTCCTGCGCTATGAGCCGGGGTTCTCCGTCGACCTGCTCGCCGACCTGGCGTTGCCGATCGGCCAGTACGACAGCGACCAGCCCCTGAATATCGGGCAGAACCGCTGGTATGGGCGCCTGGGCATGCCCATCATCTGGCAGCTCGGCCCGTGGGTGCCGGGCCGACGCACGACCCTGGAATTCCTGCCCGCCGTGTGGCTCTTCGGAGACAACGACAACTATGTCGGGCAGACGTTGAAGACCGATCCATTGTTCCAGCTGGACGCGCACCTGACGCGCGACTTGACCGAGCACTTCTGGGGGGCGATCGATGGCGCCTGGTACTACGGCGGCAAATCGAGCATCAACGGTGTTGCGGGGAAGGAGCTCAACAACCTCGGCTTCGGACTCACTCTCGGGTACACCATCAACGACAACCTGAACCTCACCATCGGCTACAAGTCGACCGTTAACGACAGCGCTCCCGGGGACCTTCGCATGGACAGTTTCATGGTCACGCTCGTCTTCGGGTGGCACCCGCTTATCGAGGGCTCGCGACGGCTGAAGAGTGAGAAATAGGGCAATCTTGCCAGGAAAGGAATACTGATTTCGGTTGGTAATCGATGATTCGCTTGGAATTCTTTTTTCATGAGTTGGTAAACTCGATAACCAGACGCCCGTGATCTCTTCTCCCCGAATGTTCAGTATCTAATCTCCACCTCTCGTTCGAAGGCCCCTCCCCCGGCAGGGGAAGGGCTCACGGGGACATCATCCCTTTCTTGTACTGCCACTTTTCGCCCCGCCGTCTGAGACGGAAGCGGGCGGCGGCAGCCAGCACGATTAAGCAACGGTGTTGCGAAGACACGAAAAAAGCCCGGCAGGAAACCCACACAGCGGGCACCCTTCGGGCGTTTGACATAAGTTTCCTTACGGAGCGTTGACCTTAACCTTTTTCAGCCTGGTCGCAAGGCGAAGTTTCCTCTCGTCCATGGGGATCTGATGCCGTCGGGCAATTTCAATAGTGAATGTCCGAAGTCGACGGCGCTGTTCGATGATCCCCTCGTAGGCCGGCAGGCCGTTTGCACGGTTGTACTCCCAGGCCATGAGACGGCCATTCCGGGCGGCCGCGGCATTGGCAATGCAAGCCTTGAAACCCTGATAAGTTTCAGTCGCCATGCGCACGCGGACTTTGCCGTGATGATTGAGAACGAGTACGATGTCCTCCGACACTCTGATCCTGAGCGGAGTCCCCCGGATATCAAAAAATACATCTGGATCGTCCGCACATAGATCCCCCGGTAATTCACCCTGGTTTCGTACAATAAGGGCGCATCGCTCCCATCGGAGGAAGCAGAAGCTCGCCTGCCTTGCCCTCTTCCTCCGGGCTCGCTGGAACTTGCTCATGTCCGCCGCGTATTTCCGGATGAGCTTTTCATCGATCTTCGTGAAGACCGGCCGTTTTTTTTCCGGATACTCGACCTGGCAATACCAGTAATTGCCATGGCCGACGTACTGTACGATCTGCTGTAGATACCCCTGCCAAGTGCCTGCGATGGTCACCATAAGAATCACCTCCCGGCAATTTGTATTATGGAATCGATGACGGTCGGCCCTCCCGGGCCTGTGTGAGTCGGCACCCTCGTTCATCCCCCGATGCCTGATCGGGGAATCAAGGGGGGTGCCAGCCCCCGGTTCGAGAAGAGAGAAGGAAGAAAGGGGAGACCTTTGAGCCAGGCTTCACTGCGGGGTGCCACCCCCGCGCCCGCCGTATCCCCACTGCCCTGCAGGGATACGGTGACGAATCCGTCAGCCTGATCAGTCTCGCTCATCAGCCCTCGCACAGACGTTTTCGTCTGCCGTTCGGGCCTTGCCCTGTTATCGTGTTGTGTCGAGGAACCGGTTCCCGCTGCTTCAAATGACGTACGCTTGTTTGTCTTTCGACAAGGGCCAGAATATAGAAGCTGCCCCTTACTTTCCGTGGTTACGGATTTCAGTACACGAGGTCATATAGCGGCTTGGCCTTGCGGCTCCCGGTTCCCTTACGCAGTCGCACCCTCCTATTATCGGCTTCGGGTGCTTTGGCCGGAATGTTCCATTCCGGGCCTTTACGGGTTGAGCTATTTACGTCCTTCATTTCTGATGGTTCGCCGGAATCTCCAGCTACGCTCCCCCGCTGCGTCGAACGTTGCAGGCTCTCACCTGCCCCGCCGAGTGGATTCTCACCAACTTCACAACACGCGGCTCCGAAAAATCGGAGTTTGTCCAGGTCGCCCATATTCTTCTTCTGATAAGAAAGAAGCGGATAGAACCGGGCGTTACCCCGGAGCCCCCGTTCCCACCGGACGAGCACGTCTCCGCGCATCCGGCGAGCCCCGCCATGTCTCTTTGCCCGGTTGGCGACCGGGTATTGACGACATGGCACCTCCCTCCACCGGCCGGCATGCCGGTGTGGTCAGCCTTTCCTTCTCTCAACTCTTCTTGGCGTGGAATTTTCTTTCAGGATGGGTTCCTTCCGCCGTCCCGCTGGTGAGGCGACGGAAGCTCTTCTATGCGACATGCCGGCATGGCATGTTCAAAAGGAATCATCGGTTGCCGCGTTGCGGCGCATCAGGTCTTAACCATATTCCTAATAGTGGTTGCGCGTCGCGCATTTCATATTCCGGAAGCCCGCTGGCTTCCTACATCACCGGGCATCTCGGCCGTAACGAGGCCACAGGCGCTCGTCGGCGTCGATGCCGCAACTTCCCATTGGCCGCAATCAGACCGGCAAGGTCCTCTGCGACGATATTCCGCAGCACATGGCTGCCTTCAGGGGATGGGAGATTGCCACGATCATCGTGGAGATCCAGTCCCATCGCTTGTTTCCCGCCTCCGTAATCCCGGCAATCGTGCGGGTCCGCCCGGGCGCAGTCTTATGGGTCACTGTATAGATCGGCATCCTGCGGATATCGTAAAGGGGTTATTATTGTCAATGATATCAATTAGTTACATCGTCTATATTTTGGCGCGTCATCCTTTCGTGTCTGGATTTGCAGTGAAATGCCCGCAGGGCAAGGCTTTCAGGATCTGTTTCGTATTCATCAATCGGACGGAAGGACGCATTTTACGGCTGCGCAGAATCTCGGCTTGTGGCGGCGGGGCGTCCGTAAGCAGCCCCGCCGCCTTGATCGATGTTCAACGTTGCTACATGCAGCGCAGGCGAAAATGAGGCGTCCGCCGTTTGAGGACAGAGAACAGGAGAACACGAAGGGTTCGACTGCCAGTGCTTGGCCCGTCGTGGCCTGGAGCGACAGATGGCTTGCAGGATCGGCAATGCGGTTCGGTCGGAGACGTTCATCCGTTCCGGCGCCGTCCGGAAGCAGGCGCCGCTATAAACGTCCGCTCGGAAAGCGGCATCCGGGCAAGAAAGGAGGGAGAAATAGCAAGTCGCGGGTCCAGGGGAAACGGTTTCCCCTGGTCAGGGGGCCGGGGGCGGAAGGCCCCCGATCACCTCGAATTGAGCGGATTCACAAATCCGGCTTGGGACGTTTTTGGGTTGTCTTAACTTGAATCCGACCCAGGGTTTCGGGGTCTTTTATCGACTTTTTGAATTACTGCTATCGGCTCTAACTCATTGAAATGAAAGGAATCGCCTGAGAATACGACACGTTATGATATCGTCATTTCCATGCATTCAAGTCCCGGCTTCGGCACCAAAAACAAGGCGGCATGGGCCATCCGGTCCATGCCGTTTTTTTATGAAAAAGAGCGAGGCTTCATCGGCCCCGCTCTTTTCGTTTCGCCTGTCGTGGCTCTTATGCCGCACCTCAGGGCTTCATCGTGCCCGTCTCGTTGAAGCGCACGTGCCAGCTGAAGGCCTCGTCGAGCAGCATGGGGGTGTGACCGCCCACCTTCTTCTTGGCGCGGTTGAAGTAGTCCCACAGCATGGGCCGGTACTCGGGGGCCGCGCAGTTTTCGATGATGAGGGGCACCTTCTCCTTCGGGTCGAGGCCGCGCAGGTCCGCTACCCCCTGGTCCGTGACGATCATGTGGACCTCGTGCTCCGTGTGGTCCGTGTGGGTCACGTGGGGCACGACACGGGAGATGGCGCCCTTCTTGGCCGCCGACGGCGTCAGGAAAACGACGAGGCCCGAGTTGCGGGAGAAGTCACCCGATCCGCCGATTCCGTTCACCATCGTCGTGCCGAAGGTGTGGGTGGAGTTGACGTTGCCGTAGATGTCCACCTCGAGGGCCGTGTTCATGGCGATGAGCCCCATCCGCCGTGCGATCTCCGCGTTGTTGCTGATCTCTTGGGGCCGCAGGATGATCTTGTCGCGATACTTCATGATGTTTTTGTAGAAACGCTGCAGGCCCTCGGGAGAGGGGGAGAGCGATGTGCCGGAGACGGCGACGAGCTTGCCCGCGTCGATGAGGTCGAACATGGCGTCCTGGATGACCTCCGACCAGACCTTCAGGTTCTTGTAGTCGCTCTCGACGAGGCCCGCCATGACGGCGTTGGCCACGTTGCCCACCCCGGACTGCAGCGGCGGGAGCACCTCGCCGACGTGTTTCTCGAGAAATTTGATGAGGTGCCGGGCCATGGCCTTGGACTGCTCATCAATGGGGGCCAGGGGCCTCGTCTTGTCGCCGATGTCGCAGGGCACGATGGCCACGATCTTCCTCGGGTCGCAGGGCATGTAGATCGTGCCGATGCGCTGGTTCACGTCCGTTATCGGAATCGGGTGCCGCGCCGGCGGGTCGGCGGGAATGAAGATGTCGCTCATCCCGACGAGCTCCATGGGCTGGCTCGTGTTTACCTCGATGATGATCTTCTCGGCCTGCTGCAGGAAGGTGGGCGAGTTCCCCACCGAGGTGGAGGGGACGATCCCGCCGTTTTCCAGGATACAGACGGCCTCCACGATGGCCACGTCCATCTTGCCCAGGAAGCCGTAGCGGAGCTGCTGCGCCATCTGGCTCAGGTGGATGTCGAAGAACATCGTGTCGCCTGCGTTGATCCGCTTGTTGATGGTCTTTCCCGTCTGGTAGGGAAAGCGCTTGGCGATGGCGTTCACCTCCGCCCAGGCCTCGTCGAGCTCGACGCCGACGGAGGCGCCGGTCAAAAGGGAAAAGCGCATCTTCTCGCCCTTCTTGATCCTCTCGGCCACGGCCAGGGGCACGGCCTTGGGGTACCCGCAGGGTGTGAACCCGCTCGTGCCGACGATCATGCCGTCTTTGAGGTGTTTGGCGGCCTCCTCGGCCGTCGTGATCCTGGATAACAGTTCCTTGTTGAATACACGGCTCTCGATTCCCATCTTGGTAATGCCTCCTCGTCTTGGATTGAAACCGCAACTCCCCACGTCGACGGTTGCACATCCTCCGACAGGTCATGAAATAATGAGATCAGCGCGGCCCCGCGGGGCCGCGCCCTTTACGCTAGTAGCTGTTATTGATGATGCCTTCCTTCTTGAGCTGCGCGATCATCTCGTCGCTGTAGCCCAGAAGCGCCTTCAGGACCTCGTCGGTGTGCTGCCCCAGAAGCGGCGCCGGCGCGTAGACCTCGCCGGGGGTTTCGGACATCCGGATGGGCGAGTTGGAGATCCGCATCTTCCCCACGCGGGGCTGGTCGATTTCGACGAGCATCTTGCGGTAGGCGATGTGCGGGTCCTCGCAGATCTCTTTGAGATTGTTGATCGGCGAATAGGGAAGCCCCTCCTTCTCGAAGATCACCTCCCACTCCTCCGTCGTCTTCGTGGCCATGATCGGGTCGAGGATTGCGTTGAGGGCATTGCGGTTCTTGGTTCGGGCCGGGTTGGTCTTGAAGCGCTCGTCTTCGAGGAGCTCGGGCTTGCCGATCACCTTCGCGTACCGGACAAACAGGGCATCCGTCCCGATCGCCGCGATGATGTGGGAGCCGTCCTTCGTCTTGTAGCCCTGGAAGGGGGTGATGGAGGGGTGGATCCCGCCCAGGGGGCCCGGGATCTCTCCCTTGAGCGTGTAGCGAACAACGGCGTTCTCCAGGGTGGAAAAGAGGCTGTCGATCATGGAGATGTCAACGTGCTGGCCCCTGCCGGTCTTCTCCCGGTAACGGATGGCCGCCAGGATGCCGATGGTGGCCTGCATGCCCGAGATGATATCCCCCACGGAGGAGCCCACCCGGCAGGGGGGCCCGCCCTCGGGGCCGGTGATGCTCATGAGCCCGCTGTATGCCTGGGCCACCATGTCGTAGGAGGGTCGCTCGGCATACTCCGGGAGCGAGTCGTGGCCGAAGCCGCAGATGGAGCAGTATATGATCCCCGGATGGATCTTCTTGAGGTCCTCGAAGTGAAGGCCCAGCTTCTTCATCGTCGTGGGCCGGAAATTCTCGATGACGACATCGGATTTCTTGATCATCTCGATGAGGATATCCTTGGCCTTCTGGTGCTTGAGGTTCAGGACGATCCCCTTCTTGTTGCGGTTCAAACTGATGAAGTAGCCGCTGAGATTCTTGTCCACCTCACCGGCGAAGGGCCCGAACTCCCGGGCGTCGTCGCCGTGGGGCGGCTCGATGTGGATGACCTCGGCCCCGAGGTCGGCGAGGATCATGGTCGTCGTAGGGGCCGCAAGCACGTGGCTCAGGTCGATGACACGGATTCCTTCCAGCGATCTAGGCATGTTTGTCTTCCCTCCCGATTTTCTCTTTGCTATCTTCTTGGTTATCTTCTTGTTCCTGATCGTTATTCAGCCGTGGGCGGGGGCGATGATGCCCTCCTTCATGAGGACCCGTGTCATCTCGCGGGATTTCTTGACGATCGCGGCCTCCCTACAGACCCCATAGAGCATCGGCGTGAGCATCAAGGGGCACCCCCCTTTTCGTTTTGCACCCGTCTACACAATTTCCTCACTGCATTTCAAGATAATATTTGAGTCCCAACGATCGCGCCGTGCGCTCGAAGAGCCTGCGGAAGGCCGCGGCACTCCCCGCTAACTCATGCAGCAGAAGGATTTGCGGCCGCTGTCAGACAAAGCCCGACAGGCGCTCCTCGGCGAGTCCTACATCAGAATCAGACGGCTCCCGATAGTTTTCACCCTGCCCCGATGCTAGATACGCGGCGAAACAATTCCCCACGTTCGTTGCACCTGTTTTGCCGACAGGGCGCGCAATCACAAGCAGAGTCGGTCATGTTGATTTGTCCTCGATGCGACGGAAAAATTTTCTGGCGGCTGGCCACGGGACAGCGCCGCTGCGGTCAGTGCGGTCTGACGCGAAAGTTCGACAAGACCTACTGGAACTCCACCAAGATGTCCCCCTACTGGAAGGGCCGTCTCCTCGAGTATTTCTGCCTGGGGGTGCCGGCCTACCGGCTCCGGTTCCAGGTTCCGCTGGATCTCAAGACCGTCCAGCGATGGTTCCGGATCCTGAGGATCGCCATCTACCGGCACGAGATGAAAGAGATGAAGGCCCTTCTCGCCAAGGCCGGCGCCGGGTCGGCATTGGCCGCAGGGAGGGTCCGGCTCCGGCAGGACTTCTCGGTGTCGGCCGGGCGAATGGCCCTGGGAATCTACAAGGGAAACGGGCGGGTTTTCACGCTGCCCAGTGCAGTCTGCCGGCAGGCGACGAGACCGCCAGAAATATCGCCGGGGCCGGGCAGCTCCACTTCTGTGACGAGACCCTGGCCTGCACGTTCCTGAACATCCACGGAGACAGTGTCGTCGTCAACGGCGAAAAGTGGACACGGAGGGGTCACGAGATCCCCGAGGACATCGAAGGCTTCTGGGCCTTCACCCGGCAGTGGCTCAAACACTACCGCGGCGTGCCCCGGATGTACTTCCCGCTCTACCTCAAGGAGATCGAGTGGCGGTTCAACCACCGCAGCGAGAACCTCGTCAAGCTCATCCGCAACCTCCTGGACCAGAGGGTCACCGCAGAATCAGAACTTCTGCGGCCCTGAGGCCCGGGCAACACAGCCCCTGAACAGGCACGGACATGCGATTCAACACACCCGGCATCCACTCAGCAATCACAACCGTTTCACGCATAGGTTAAGCAAGGAGGAAGACAATGGCTGAACACCCCCAGATGAAGAAATGGAAGGAACAGGCGGCAAAGGAGCTCAAGGGAAAGCCTGTGGAGACTCTAAACTGGGAGAGCCCCGAAGGGATCACCGTCAAGCCCGTTTACACGGCGGAAGACATCGAGGGTCTGGATTTCGTCAACACGCTTTCCGGCATGGCCCCCTACGTCAGGGGCCCCGTGGGCACCATGTATACAAACCACCCCTGGACGATCCGCCAGTACGCAGGATTCGCCACGGCCACGGAATCGAACGCGTTTTACAGGAGATCCCTCGCCGCCGGCAATCAGGGCCTCTCGGTCGCCTTCGACCTGGCCACGCATCGCGGTTACGACTCCGACCATCCCCGGGTGACCGGTGACGTCGGCAAGGCCGGCGTGGCCATCGACTCCGTCGAGGACATGAAGGTCCTCTTCGACGGCATCCCGCTGGACAAGGTGACGGTATCCATGACCATGAACGGCGCCGTGCTCCCCATCCTCGCGGGTTACATCGTGGCCGCCGAGGAGCAGGGCGTAAAACAGGAACAGCTCGCGGGCACGATCCAGAACGACATCCTGAAGGAGTTTCTCACCCGCAACACCTACATCTACCCGCCCCTGCCCTCAATGCGGATCGTCTCGGACATCATCGCCTACTGCTCCAAGAACATGCCGCGCTACAACACGATCTCGATCAGCGGCTACCACATCATGGAAGCGGGCGCCAACTCGGTGCTGCAGACGGCCTTCACGCTCGCCGACGGCAAGCAGTATATCCGGGCGGCCATCGACGGCGGCCTCTCGATCGACGATTTCGCCCCCCGGCTCTCTTTCTTCTTCGGCATCGGCATGAACTTCTTCATGGAGATCGCCATGCTGAGGGCGGCCCGCTACCTCTGGAACAAGACGGTCAGCGAGTTCAACCCGAAAAACCCCCGCTCCACCATCCTGCGGACCCACTGCCAGACATCCGGCTGGAGCCTCACGGAACAGGACCCCTACAACAACGTGATCCGCACGACCCTCGAGGCGCTCGCGGCGGCCCTGGGCGGCACCCAGTCGCTGCACACGAACGCCCTGGACGAGGCCACCAACCTCCCGACGGACTTCTCGGCCAGGATTGCCCGCAACACGCAGATCATCATCCAGGAAGAGTCCCAGGTCTGCCACGTGGTGGACCCCCTGGGAGGCTCCTACTTCATCGAGGCCCTCACGGGCGCCATCATCCGCGAGGCCGGCAAGATCATGGACGAGATCGAGGCCCTCGGCGGCATGGCCAAGGCCATCGAGACGGGAATGCCGAAGCTGCGCATCGAGGAGTCGGCGGCGCGCCGCCAGGCCCGGATCGACCAGGGCAAGGACGTCATCGTCGGAGTGAACAAGTACCGCGTGAAGGACGAGGCGCCGGGGGAAGTCCTGGAAATCCCCAGCACAGTGCGCGACGAGCAGATCGCAAAGCTTAAGGACATCAAGAGCAAGCGCGACGGCGCCGCTGTCAAAAAGGCCCTGGAGAATATCACGAAGGTGGCTGAAAAGGGCGGAAACCTCCTCGAAGCCACCGTCCAGGCCATGCGGCTTCGCGCCACGGTCGGCGAGGTGAGCGACGCCATGGAGAAGGTCTTCGGCCGCTACGTGGCGACGTCCCGGATGATCTCCGGTGTCTACTCCTCCGAGTACGGAGACAGCGACGTGATCAAGGGCCTGCAGAAGAGGACCGCGACCTTCCTGAAGGAGACAGGCCGCCGCCCGAGGATGCTCGTGACGAAGATGGGTCAGGACGGCCACGACCGCGGCTTCAAGGTCGTCGCCACGGCCTTCGCCGACCTCGGCTTCGACATCGACATCAGCCCCATGTTCCAGACACCCGACGAAGCGGCCAAGATGGCCCTCGAAAACGACGTCCACATCGTGGGCGCCTCGAGCCTCACGGCAGGCCACAAGACGCTCGTCCCCGAGCTGATCAAGAAGCTCCGGGCATCGGGCGCGGGGGAGATCCTGGTCATCGCGGGCGGCGTCATCCCCCCGACAGACTACGACTTCCTCTACAAGGCCGGCGTCGTCGGGATCTTCGGGCCGGGGACCTCGATTCCCGACTCGGCGGACAAGGTGCTCACCCTGTTGGAGCAGAAGTACCTGAAGAAGTAGCGACAAACCATTGCCGGGGGGCTCTCCCCCCCGGTAATGCCGCAGTGAACGATCTGACCGGATCCGGGACAGGGTGATGACTCAGAAGGAACTCGACTACTACGTCCAAGGCGTGACCAGCCAGAACCGGCTGGTCATGGCGAAAACGATCACGCTGATCGAGAGCACCCTGCCGGCCCACCAGGAAACGGCCCGGGCCGTCATGGACGCGCTGCTGCCTCATACCGGCAAGGCCGTGCGCCTGGGGATCACGGGAGTGCCCGGCGCAGGCAAGAGCACCTTCATCGAGAGCTTCGGCATGATGCTCACGCAGAAGGGGCTCCGGGTGGCCGTGCTGGCCGTGGACCCGAGCAGTCCCCGGACGGGCGGGAGCATCCTGGCCGACAAGACCCGGATGGAGAAGCTCTCCGTCAGCGAGAGTGCATTTATCCGGCCCTCCCCTTCCAGCGGAACCCTCGGCGGGGTGGCCCGCAAGACCCGGGAGACCATGATGATCTGTGAAGCCGCGGGCTATGACGTCATCATGGTGGAGACGGTGGGCGTGGGTCAGTCGGAAGTCGCCGTGGCCTCCATGGTGGACTTCTTCCTGGTGCTCATGATCGCCGGGGCCGGCGACGAGCTCCAGGGGATCAAGAAGGGCGTCCTGGAACTGGCAGACGCCATCACGGTCAACAAGGCAGACGGTGACAACATCGATCGGGCAAAGTTGGCCCGGCAGCAGTACGAGACGGCCATGCACCTGCTCTCGCCGCCCTCTCCCGACTGGAGCACGTCGGTCACTGATGTGCAGTTCCCTGAACGGAACCGGTCTTGCGGAGATCTGGGACATGGTCCTGAAACATCGGAAAATCATGGAGGAAAAGGGAGAGCTGGAGAGGAAGCGGCACGAGCAGTCACGCCTGTGGATGTGGGCCCTGGTCAAGGAAGGCATGGAAGAGTGGTTTTACAAGAATGCCCAGGTCGTCAACCTCTTGCCTCTCATCGAGAAAGAAGTGGTAAACGGCAAGATCACGGCCACATCGGGGGCGGCCCGGATCCTCTCTTTCCTCGAGAATTACAGCTTAACCATTACGTGAAGGAACCAGACGAGTCAGGAGGTCTATCAACATGAAGATTACGCGTGTAGATCACATCGGAATCGCAGTGAAAAGCATCGTCGAATCCCTGAAGGTCTATGAGGCGCTGGGACTCAAATCCGTAGGCGTCGAAGAGGTGGCCGAGCAGAAAGTGCGAGTCGCCTTTCTTCCCCTCGGCGAGGCCGAGATCGAGCTGCTCGAGTCCACTTCACCCGACGGTCCCGTGGCCAAGTACATCGAGAAGAACGGCGAGGGCATTCAGCACCTGGCGCTGCGCGTGGACAACCTCGAGGCGGCGCTGGCGGAACTCAAGGCCCAGGGGGTCCGCCTCATCGACGAGAAACCCCGCTATGGCGCGGGCGGCGCGAAGATCGCCTTCGTGCATCCCCGCTCCACCGGCGGCGTGCTCCTCGAGCTGAGCGAGAGGGACTGAGCCCCGCAAGAACCGAACCCCCAAAGCCCAAAAGCAAAAGCCAAAAGCAAAAGAAAGAGGAGACAAGCCGTGACGAATAAAGAAAAAATCGAACTCATGAGGGCCCGCGAAAAGAAGATCGAGCTCGGCGGCGGTCAAAAGGCCCTCGAAAAGGTGAAAGCCACGGGGCGACTGACGGCCCGCGAGAGGCTCGGACGCCTTTTCGACGAAGGCACCTTCGTGGAGATGGACAAGTTCGTGGAGCATCGCTGCGTAAACTTCGGCATGGACCAGACGGAAGTTCCCGGCGAGGGTGTCGTGACGGGCTATGGCATGGTGAACGGCCGTACCGTATTCGCCTTTGCGCAGGACTTCAGCACCATGGGGGGGTCGCTTGGCGAGATGCACGCCGCCAAGATCGTCAAGTGCCAGGACCGCGCCATGTCGGCATGCGCCCCTATCGTGGGCCTCAACGACTCGGGCGGCGCGAGGATCCAGGAGGCCGTCGACTCGCTCGCCGGCTACGGGCGGATCTTCTACAAGAACACCATGGCCTCGGGCATCATTCCCCAGATCAGCGCCATCATGGGCCCCTCGGCCGGCGGCGCCGTCTACTCGCCCGCGCTCATGGACTTCATCTACATGGTGGACAAGGAATACGCCCAGATGTTCATCACGGGCCCCCAGGTGGTGAAGGCCGTCATGGGCGAGGAAGTGACCGCCATGGAGCTGGGCGGCGCCATGACCCACAACACGAAAAGCGGGGTCGCCCACTTCGTGGCGGCAAGCGACGAGGACTGCATCGACCAGATTAAAAAACTGCTTGGCTACCTCCCGCTGAACAACCGCGAGAAGGCCCCCGTCGCACCCTGCACCGACCCGGTGGACCGGATGGAGGAAAAGCTCAACACGCTCGTCCCCGAGCAGAGCAACCGCCCCTACGACATCAAGAAGGTCATCAAGCTCGTCGTCGACAGCGGCGAGATCTACGAGAGCCAGGCCCTCTACGCCATGAACATGATCACCTGCTTTGCCCGGATGAACGGCCAGCCTGTCGGGATCATCGCCAACCAGCCCGCCGTGCTCGCGGGATGTCTCGACATCAACTCCTCCGACAAGGCATCGCGCTTCATCCGCTTCTGCGACTGCTTCAACCTCCCGATCCTCACCTTCGTCGACGTCCCGGGCTATCTCCCGGGGACGGTGCAGGAGTTCGGCGGGATCATCCGCCACGGCGCGAAGATGCTCTACGTCTACCCCGAGGCGACGGTGCCGAAGATCACGATCGTCGTGCGCAAGGCCTACGGCGGATCCTACCTCGGCATGTGCTCCGGCCAGACGGGAGCCGACGTGGTCATGGCCTGGCCCTCGGCCGAGATCGCCGTCATGGGCGCCGAGGGGGCGGCCAAGATCATCTTCCGCAAGGAGGACCCCGAGAATCTCAAGAAGAAGACGCAGGAATACATCGAGAACTTCGCAACCCCCTACCAGGCGGCGCGCCACGGCCTCATCGAGCAGGTCATCGAGCCGAAGGAGACACGGCCCATGATCATCAGGGCCCTCAAGATGCTCGAGAACAAGAAGGAAGACCGTCCCTGGAAGAAACACGGCAACATTCCTCTCTAGAAGCGATGCCGGCTACGGTCCGTCACGTCCTCTGAAGAGAATGATTTATTATTGAACCAATCGTACGAAGGAGGTTTTTATTATGGAGATGGACAATGTCACATTCGGCGTCACGATGCTCGTGGCCGGGATGGGTGGCACGCTGGTCACCCTGGGGCTTCTGAGCCTGATGATGATGGGCCTGGGCAAGCTCTTCCCGTACAAGGAAGAAAAAGGGAAGGAGGGCTAAAGCCATGATGGAAGCAATCATTGCCGGACTGGGCGGACTGGTCATCGGCTTTAAACTGCTCTTTGTCAACTGGCAGAGCCTGATCATGCTGTTTGTCGGCGGCGGGCTGCTGTGGCTGGGCATCAAGAAGGACTGCGAGCCGTTGCTGCTCGTTCCGATCGGGTTCGGCTGCATCCTGGTCAACATCCCCATGTCGGATGTCATGCTGAAGGACGGCTTCATCCGGACGATCTATGACGCCGGCATCGACACGGAGCTTTTTCCGCTTTTGATCTTCATCGGCATCGGGGCCATGACGGACTTCGGCCCGGTGCTGGCGCAGCCCTACACGTTTCTGCTGGGGGCGGCGGGGCAGTTCGGGATCTTCCTGACGCTGCTTCTGGCCCTTTTCCTGGGCTTCCCGAAGCTCGATGCCGTCTCGATCGGCATCATCGGGGCCTGCGACGGCCCGACGGCGATCTACGTGACCTCCAAATACGCCCCGCATCTGTTGGGGGCGGTCGCCGTGGCGGCCTACTCCTACATGGCCCTGGTACCGGTCATCCAGCCGCCGATCATGAAGGCGCTCACCACCGAGAAAGAGAAGAAGACGGCCATGAAGTTCACGGCCAAGCCCGTCTCCAAGACGACGAAGCTGCTCTTCCCGCTGGTTATCAC
>CAWDHZ010000017.1:0-38972 GCA_963802225.1 uncultured delta proteobacterium
CGTCTTTGCTGAGAAAGCCCAGGGCGCCCAGGGCCACCATGTTGGCCACCAGGTCCGTACCGAATTCATCCCTCGCGATCTGCGTGAAGGGGATCGAGACGGTCTTTGCCGTGGGCACCTTGCTCACCAGCGTGCTGTCCACGATGAGAAGCCCCGTCGGCTTGAGATCGCCGAAATAGGTATTGACGGAGGCCTGGTTCATGGCCAGAAGGAAATCCGGCCTCGATACCTTGGGGTAGTCGATGGGTGCATCGCTGATGACGACCTCGGCCTTGCAGGTCCCTCCCCTCGCCTCGGGCCCGTAGCTCTGGGTCTGGCTCACCTGCTTGCCTTCATGGACACCGGCCGCCTCGGCGAGCACGATGGCCGCCATGATGATCCCCTGCCCCCCGGAACCTGCCAGGCGAATCTCGTGGCGCACTGCCTTTTCCACAAGCTTCTCCGGCATCTGCGTCATCCTTCGCACCGCGCAGGCGGTTTCGGCTCGGAACTGATCCCCCTTGCCCGCTCGCGGACCTTTTCGTATTCTTCGTTGTACGAGGTTCTTTCGGAATCGGCCAGGACCCCGATGATGAATTTCCCCTGCAGCTCCTCGGGTTTCATCTTCGAGGTAGCGTGCATCCGCACGGCGTTTTCCTTGAACCACTCGAGCATCTTCACGGGGCTCGACATCTTGTTCCTGCGGCCGAACTGGGTGTGGCAGTTGGAGAGCACCTCCACGGAGCTGAAGCCTTTCTTGCGTATGGCGCTCTCGATCAGCTGGTCGAGGAGTGCCGCGTGGTACACGGTGCCCCGGGCGACGTAGGAGGCCTCCGCCGCAACGGCAAGGGCCGAGATGTCGAAGGCGTGCTCCACCATCCCGTAGGGCGTCGTCGTCGTCTTCGAACCATAAGGCGTCGTGGGGGAATACTGGCCGCCCGTCATGCCGTAGATCTGGTTGTTCACGATGATGGCCGTCATATCCACGTTGCGGCGGGCGGAGTGGATGTAGTGGTTGCCGCCGATGGCCGTGGCGTCGCCATCACCCATGATGACGATGACCGTGAGGTCCTCGCGGGAGAGCTTGAGCCCTGTGGCGAAGGTGAGAGCCCGGCCATGGGGTGTGTGAAGCGTGTTGAAGTCGGCGTAGGTCGTCATTCTCCCCGCGCAGCCGATGCCGGAGACGAGGGCCACTTTGTCCTTGTCGAGGCCGAGACGGTCGATGGCACGGATGAGCGAGCCCAGGACGATGCCGTTGCCGCAGCCGGGACACCAGATGTGGGGAAACTTCTTGTCGTGCCGGAGGTACTTGTGTACGAGCCCGGTCATGCCCTCTGCCATAGATTGCTTCCTCTCAGTAGTACATCTTGATGAGACAGTCGCTGATCTCACGCGGGGTGATCAGGCGACCGTCGACACGGTTCAGGGTTTCGACGCGGGAGCTGTTCAGGTGCACGCGCTTCACCTCCCGGCTGATCTGCCCCATGTTCATCTCCGGGACGAGGACGGCCCGGCACTGGTGAAGGACCTTCTCCACGTAACGCCTGGGAAAGGGGAAAAGGGTGACGAGCTGCAGAAGACCCGCCTTCACTCCGTGCTCACGGGCCTCGATGACGGCCCGTCGGGACGAGCGGGCCACGGAACCGTAGGCGATCACGGCAATCTCGGCGTCCTCCATCATGAAGGTCTCCACCCGCTGGATCTCGTGGAAGCCCTGGGTGATCTTCCGGAAGAGCCTGCGCATCAGCACGTTGATCTCGTCGGAGCGCTGCGTCGGGAACCCTCTTTCGTCGTGCGTCAGTCCCGTCACGTGGTGGCGGTAGCCGTCTCCGAAGGCGGCCATGGGGGGCACCCCCGTCCCCGTGTCCTCGTAGGGAAGATACCATTCGGGCGGAACCGTCGGTGTTACGCGGTCGAAGACCTCGATCTCGTCGGGCGACGGCAGGACGAATGTCTCCCGGGTGTGGGCAACGATCTCGTCGGAGAGGATGATGACGGGCACGCGATATTTCTCGGAGAGGTTGAAGGCGAACACGGTGATCTCAAAGCAGTCGCGCACCGACGAGACGGCCAGCACGATGATGGGGTGATCGCCGTGGGTCCCCCAGCGGGCCTGCATGACATCGCCCTGGGAGGCCAGGGTGGGAAGCCCCGTGCTGGGTCCGCCCCGCATCACGTTCACGACGACGCAGGGGGTCTCGGCCATGCAGGCATAGCCGAGGTTCTCCTGCACCAGGGAAAAGCCGGGACCGCTGGTGGCCGTCATGGCCTTCACGCCGGCCAGCGATGCCCCGATGACGGCGCCCATGCTGGCGATCTCGTCCTCCATCTGGATGAAGCTGCCGCCCAGGGCCGGGAGTTTCAGGGCCATGTGCTCGGCAATCTCAGAGGCAGGGGTTATCGGGTAGCCGGCAAAAAAGCGGCATCCCGCGGCGAGCGCCCCTTCGGCAAGGGCCTCGTTTCCCTGGAGAAGCAGCACCTTTCTGTCGTTCTTCCGTGCTTTCATGACGATTTCCTCCCCGGTGCGGCATCCCGTTCCTGCACCGAGACGGCCAGATCCGGGCAGTGCATCTCGCAGAACCGGCACCCGATGCACTCCTCGGGCTTGTCCACGTGAACGCCCTTGTCGTCGCAGCGATAGACCTGCTTCGGGCAGAAGGCCACGCAGATCCCGCATTTCTTGCACCAGGCCTGGATAATGAAGGGCCGATAGCTCTTCTTCGGCTTTTCGGGCTTCCGGGCATCGCCCGCGCCGCCCGTCTCCTTGGAATCGGGTTTCGTTTTCGTAACCGGTGCTTTACCCATGTCGGATCCTGTCTTCAGGCAGTTGGCTCCATTTGCGGAATCTCGGCTCATATCATGTCATTGGCGCTGCGACAAGCTTTTTTCGCACCCCTTTCGTGCAGCCCGGGTAACGGCTCCGTACCCTAAAATCCCGTTGACCGGCTCCGGCGGGTCCGCTATACGTGGGGACGACAGGTATGGACGAAAAAACCGTTATCATCGTTGTTGTGGCCCTTTTCATCGGCTTTATGGTCTTTTTCATCAGCCGGTCGGGGGAGAACTACGGCATGCTCAAGCCCAGTGAAGCCGTCACGGCAGCCTTCGAGTCGCACCTCCCGGCGGCCGATCTCGATTACTGGTTCAGCGGACCGGAATCGCAGCCCATCGCAATCATCGCGGTGGAGAGAAGGTTCCGTTTCGACTCGGCTGATCACTGGATGAGGTTAAACGAGGGGGAGAAACCAATGAAGAAGCTGATCACGGCCATGCAGTCAAGGGCCCTGCAGTTGAATCGGAACCTCCGCGGCTTCGAGATGGTCGACCAGCGCGGCGAGCGCATCGGCGAGTGGTATTCCGCAGTGGGGATCCAGGCGGTGATCAAGAGAACGGGCATCGACAGCGTCGAGATCTGGCCGCCGTCCCCGACCAAGGTAGAGCCATAAAAAAGTGCCTGAGTGTCTGAGTGTTTAAGTGATTGAGTGAAGACAAAGAATTTGCTTTCGCATACCGGTCTTGATCTTTGGGCAATCCTTTCTTTTTTTCTTCTCTTCACTCAGACACTTAGACACTCAGGCACTTCTTTCACTGCCGCGCAGCGGCTCGTCACTTACAGCCCCTGTTTCTCGAAGAACCAGAAGAGCCCCAGGAATCCTGCCGTGATGACTGCGATGACGGGCCAGGGCCCCACGCCCAGGGCCGCGGGGATGGTGATCTTCCCGTAATTGCCCCAGGTCAGGATTGTCGCCTTCACCAGCGGGTAGGCCTCCGCAAAGAAAGCCGCCCCCACGAGCATCCCCGCCAGGCCGAACAGCGCGTCCCACCGCCCTTCGGCAACGGCCCCCACGGCCGTCCCCGGGCAGTAGCCCACGATGCCCCAGCCGATGCCGAAAAGAAGCCCGCCGATGACATTGGCCCCGATAATCGTTTCCTTGATGCTGAACTTGATGAGACCGAACTCGTAGAGGCCATAGAGCCCGATCATGGAGACAAGGATCGACGACAGCATGAATTTCATGATCGTCATGTCGAGAAAGTCGCATCGCGCCGAGTTGCTTGTCATACCGGAGCACCTGCCCCTTCTGGAGGAGGAAGCCGAAGATCATGCCGGTGATGAGGCCGGAGTATAGCTCGTTCATCTTCTGTTACCTCCATAAAGGATTCGCGCCACGATGATGCCGGCGCCGAAGAAACAGGCCAGCGCAATGTAACCGCTTACTGCTATTTGAGCCAGACCGCTCAAACCGTGACCGCTCGGTCACCCGTCGGCCATGCGGGCCCCGAACATCAGCACAATGCCCCCGAGAAAGGCCGCAATCCAGCGCTTGGCCTTGGAGGATCCGAAGCGGGATTCCCACATGGGCGGCACGGGAGTGGACTTGAAATCCCTCGTGAACGCGGCAGCCGCGAGGGCCCCGAAGAAGATCCCGGCCACGAACATCCACTGCCACTCTATTATTATTTTTTCCTTCTTGTAGTACTCCTGCCCTGCTGCGTGCTCCGGCGCAACGGCCTGCTCGATCATGCCCGCCGTGCGGACGAAGGTCGTCGAGGCGCCAAAATACTTGCCCGTCAGAAAAACGGATGCCACCAGCAGCACGCCGACAAGTCCCCCGGCAATATAGGGCGACCATCCCCTGCGCGTCATGACCTTCATCATGCCCTCCATCCATGAAGTGACCGGTGACCAGTGACCGGTGACCGGTGAAAAAAGGAATTCGCAAACGGCAGTTTTCCGTTGCCTGTAGCCTGCGGCCTGTTACCCGCCCACTCGCAGCACGATTTTTCCGAAATGCCTGTCTTCCTCCATCATGCGGTGGGCCGCCTGCACCTCCTCGAGGGGGAACACCTTCTCGATGAGAGGGACGATGGTCCGGTCGGCAAATTTCGGCAAGGCGCGCCGCGTGAATTCGGCCACGATCTCCCCTTTTTCCGAGACGGGCCGGGAGCGAAGCACCGAGCCGATGATACGCTGTCGCTTCACCATCATGAGAGCCAGATTCAACTCTGCCTTGATCCCACTCGTCACCCCGATGAGGACGAGCCTGCCCGCATAGGCCAGCGAGTTCATGTTCGGCTCCAGGTATTTCGCCCCGATGTGATCCAGGATGACATCGGCGCCTTTCTTTCCGGTGAAATTCTTCACGGCCTCGGAGAAATCGGGCGTCTCCTTGTAGTTGATGACCAGGTCAACGCCGAGCGCTTTCACCCTGTCCAGCTTTTCGGGGGACGCCGTGACGATGAGTTTCGTGTTGGGCACAAGGGCCTTGCACAGCTGCACTGCCGCCGTGTTGACCCCGCCGCCCCCGCCGTGAAGGAGCGCGATCTGACCGTCGGCCAGCTCCCCGAGGATGAAGACGTTCAAAAATGCCGTGATATAGGACTCACAGACGCAGGCAGCCTCCTCGAAACTCATGCTGTCGGGGATGCGCATGGGGTGGTTCGCATAGGCCACGGCGTACTCGGAATACCCGCCTCCACCCACGAGGGACATAACGCGCTCACCCTTTTTCCAACCGACCGCATCGGGACCGATATCCTCGATAACACCCGCCACTTCGAGCCCCAGGATGTCGGATTCCCCCAAGGGCGGCGGGTATTTGCCGCCGCGCTGGACCAGGTCGGGCCGGTTGATGGAGGTGGCCATGACCCGGATGAGCACCTGGCCCGCTGCCGGTTGTGGCTTCGGTACCTCCCCCACCTTCAGTACATCGACTCCTCCGAACCCTTCCATCAGGACCGCTTTCATGAATGCCTCCAGGCGAGTCAGGGTTGCCGGGGTTTGACGCCCCCAGCAAAAAAACAGGCCCGCGCGGCCTTGCTTAGGTTAAAAGATACTCGCGCCGGCGGGCGGAGTCAACGGGATTGTGCGACCCAGGAAAAGGAAAGAAAGCTACCCTGGATTGCGGCTTCCTGTATTGACGGAAGCATCCGCATGCTCTAAGCTGTCTTCACGTTCAAGCAAAGCGAATTGCTGTCGAATACGGATATGGACGAAATCATTCAGGCACCCCCGTCTTCCCGTCTCCACATGGTGGATCTCCCATTGCCGATGACCGGCTTTCGGCATTTTGTCACCAGCTGGCTTTATTCCGATCATGATGCGACGGTGATCGTGGACCCCGGCCCTGCATCGGCGATCCCCGCCCTCCTCTCCGCCCTGGAACAACGGGGTGTAAAAACTCTCGACCTCGTTCTCCTGACTCACATCCATCTGGACCACAGCGGCGGCGTGGGACACCTGCTCCGCCGCTATCCGGGGGCGAGGGTCATCTGCCATCCCAGGGGAGCGCCCCACCTGATCGACCCCTCAAAGGTCTGGAGCGTCTCCCTGCGGAACCTCGGCGAGATTGCCGAAATGTACGGAAAGCCCGACCCTGCCTCGGCAGACCGCATCGGCTTCGAGGAGACGATCCGGATCGGCGGTCTGATCATCGAGAGCATCGAGACGCCGGGGCATGCGCCTCATCAGCTTGCCTTCCGGATGGACGGAGCGCTTTTTACAGGGGAGGCGGCAGGCATCTTTTTCCCCCTCGCCGACACGTTCTATCTCCGGGTCGGCTGCCCCCCGGGCGGCTTCGATTACCCGGCATACCGCCGGTCCCTCGAACGGCTGCGGACCTCAACTGCCTCGGTGCTCTGTTTTTCCCATTACGGCTACTCGAGGGATGTGCGCAGGGTCTTCGACCTTGCCTTCGGTCAGCTCGACCTGTGGATCTCCGTTGCGTCGAAACATGCGGTGGAAAAAGAGGGGGTCTTCGAAGAGAAGGTCATTGCGGAACTGCTCGGAAAAGACCCGGCTCTTGCGTGCTTTGAGTCCCTGCCCGAGGATGTGAAGTCCAGGGAGCGCTGGCACCTGCGTCACAGCGTTGCCGGTTTCAGGCCCTATCTCGCACAGAAATAGCCGCAGGAAAGCGATCGCCGTCCATCACAGCTCATCGATTTCGGCAAGAAGCTCCTCGCCTGGGCGAGTCGGTTTTGAAAAATACCACCAGTTCTTTTTGGCCGTCCAGCCTTCCTGCCGGGCCGTCTCATCGCCCCAGAGGCACCTGCCTGCCGGTTTGACGAGCCACTGCATCTTTGCATCGGCCTGCCGGATTCGCTTTAGAAATATATTTTTTTCTCCCGCAGGCGCGAGGTGAAGGACTTCCTCAATCAGCTGCCGGCCGTCCATGTCGTTCAGATAGTCGTCAAGCCCCAGGCTGTAGCCCTCCTCGACGGACCGGACGACCTCTTCCCAGCTCTCCGTAAGCCCCCGCAGCCCCCCCCTGACCACATGCTCCGGACAGCCGCGCTTGCGCAGAAACTCCCCCACCGGGTCTTTTTCTTTCATGTCAAACCTTTCGAGAAGAGCATTAGAGTCCGTTGGCAGGTTTTCCCTCTTTCGCCTACACCCTACACCCGAGTCCCTACACCCCGTTCATCAATGTCTCCGTCCAACCTGTCTTTTGAAGTACGCCTCCCCGTCCGTCGGCCTGAAATACGTGCGGATGATGCCGTCGCGGTTGAAGGCGAGGAAATCCCCTGTCTCGCGATCGTACCGGTTCACCACTCCGTCGGGCCGGGTGGTTTCCATAATCGCTCCTCCTGCCGGCCGGTCGCGAAGCTCCTGGGCTTTTCTCAGGTACTGCTCCATCGTGACCGCGCCGAACTCACGGCCGTGCTTCTTGTAGTGATCGACAAGCTTTTGCCGGCTGGCAAAACCGATGTCGGGGCGCTTGACGTGCGAAGGGGCAGCGCTCCCCTCAAGGGCAGCCTTCCCTTTCTGGACTTCTGCCGGAGGGGCCTGAGGGGATCCGCAAGCAAGGACAAGAAACACCAGGACAACAAGCGCCCCCGCCCAGGGTCGTTTCAACCGTCCCAAGATTCTTCTGCCCATGGCTCAACCCTCATCCCGTTTTATTGCTGTAGAGATTTACCACAGATTCCCGGTGCCGGGCGAATGAATTTTCAGGTTGCAACCCCTCTCCGCAACTCTCCCGCGCTATAAAATATAAGTCATGGCAATTAAAATTCCTCGCACCAAGGTGCCAGGAATTTAGAAACTTAAGGAATGGGTTTATCTTTTATTATGCTCGCTTACCCCTCAGCAAGCTGCGGGGAATGCGCGTGCAATCGTTTTCAACAAACCGGAAGCAACAGCCATCACGGGAGGCGAAAATGAAACGGTTTACCTTAACGGCCCTGAGCGGCCTGATTATCGCGATTTATGTTCTCGCACCCGGCGTTTCGCCGGCACAGCAGAGGGGCCCATCCGATGACAGGATCAAAGGGGCTTATCGGCAAGTTCTTGCGGAGGCCGACAAGAACCGCGACGGGAAGCTGAGCATGAGCGAGTGCCTGGCTGTCTGGAAGGACAAGAATACGGCCGAGAAAAACTGCAGGTACTGGGATGCAAACAGCGACGGGGTCATCACGGAGGACGAGTACGTCCAGCAGGTCCGGAAGATCATGCAAAAATAAACAGGGACGCAACCGTTCCGAGTGCGGTTACGACGGCCGATGATACACCTATTAAGGATTAAGGAGGAGACATGAGCGGTTTGAAGACAACAGCACGGTTGGGTTCCATTTTCACAGTCCTGCTTGCAGCAGGGGTCATCCTCGCGGGCTGCGCCACGGGGTTCAACTATTCCTTCGACCCCGCAGCTGGCTACACGGGACTGAAGAGTTACAACTGGGTAACGACGGGGACCATGGGGCAGACCAGCGACCTGGTCGTGAAAAACGTCCAGTATCAGGCCGATCAGGTCCTCGAGAAAAAGGGTTTCCGGAAGACCGCCGAGAACCCGGACATGCTGGTCTCGGTCAACTACGAAAACGAGATCGGCATCAACCAGTACGGTTACCAGCTCCGGATGCTCACGCTCGGCATTCAAAAGGCGGACGACAAGCAGCTGATCTGGCGGGGAACCGCAACGGGCGCCATCAATGCCGATGCGGCTTCGAACGACCTGAAGAGCGCGGTCCAGGGGATCCTGAAAAGCTTTCCGCCGACGAAGTAAGAGATAGGGGCCAGGGTTCAGGGTATAGGGTCCAGGGAAGGAAAAAGAATATTGCAGACGAACAGCGTAAGCGTCTGAGCCAGGTGGTCAGTGAACAAGAACGAAAAGCGCCGCAGACCTTCGCTTGCGGCGTCTTTTTATGATCCGGTCGCCCTGGCCGTTACGTCAGAACAGATGTACCTGGAATCCAAGCTTGGCAAGTTTCTTCGCAACGATTGCCTTGTCAAAGGGCTTGACGACGTAGTCGTTGCAGCCCGCCTGGATGCTCGTCATCAAGGTGTCCTTGTCGGTTCGGGCCGTCACCATGACGACCTTCACCCTCTTGCTCTCGGGAACGTTTTTTTCTCGCTCCATCCCCCGGATCCGGTTCAGGACCTCTACGCCGTCCATCTCCGGCATCTGAACATCCAGGGAGATCAGGTCATAGGGGGTCCAACTGTTCCAGGCGCTCACAAACTTCTCCACGGCATCGGCCCCGTTTTCGACGGCCTCGCACTCGCCGAAATGGCCCATGATCATCTTCATCTTTTCCCTGCTGACCATTTCATCGTCCACAACCAGGATTTTCATTCTTCACTCCTCTGTCTCGACGCACAGTTTCAGGGTTTGTGAACAAACTCATCCAGGCGCCTGTATGCCCGCTCCAGTTTCACCAGCCCTTCGGGGGCCGCGCCGAGCGAGCCCGATTTGGCCGTTATCTCAAGCTCGGCCGCAGCCGACGACAACTCCGCAGCCGCCAGGTTCGCTGCACCGCCCTTGATGGCATGAGCCTCGCGCCTGAGGATCTCCGCATCGGCCCGATCCAACGCTTCGCGAATGGTGCCGAGCTGGGCCCGCACATTCTCGAGGAACTTCTCCAGAAGCCCCGTCAGGAACTCCCGGTTTCCTTCGAACTCCTCCAGGGCCCTTGCGAAATCCATGGGCTCTGCAGGGAGCCTGGTGAAGCGCCGACGCCTCGGAAGGCGGCAGCGCGCCGCCGGACATACGCGTGCCCGCTGTCGACCCAGTGATCCACCTTGCCGAGCAGATCCTTCCGGAACACGGGTTTGATCAGGTAGTCATCCATGCCCGCCTCAAGGCACGCAACGATGTACTCTCTGACGGCGTGCGCCGTCAAGGCAATGATGGGGATGCGGCTCGCGCTCCCGCTGCCCTTCTCGATGTCGCGGATGCGCTTCGCGGCCTCGATGCCGTCCATGACCGGCATCTGGATGTCCATGAAAATGAGTTCGTGATTCCCGCTCTTGAAGGCGTCGATCGCCTCCTGTCCGTTGCCTGCCAGCGAGACGCTGTGACCTCCCGCCTCGAGATGCCTCCGGGCGACTTCCAGGTTGATGGCATAATCATCGACCAGGAGGATCCGGCGGCCTTGCCGGGATTCCCGCCCGTGCAGCCCGGCTGCGGGACTGCGGGCATCGTCCTCTTTTCCTTTTGCCGCAACCCTCTCCAGGCTCTTCTTCATCTTCGCGGTGAACCAGAACGTGCTCCCCTCGCCGGGCTCGCTCACCACCCCGATCTCGCCGCCCATCATCTTGACGATCTCCCTCGCGATGGCGACGCCAAGGCCCGTTCCGCCGTATTGCCGGGTCGTCGAGCCATCGGCCTGTTCGAAGGGTTCGAAAATGCTCTGCTGCCGCTTCAGGGGGATGCCGATCCCCGTGTCGCTGACGGAGAATTGAATCACCACCCCGTCGCCCACGTCGCATACGAGCTCGCCCGAGACCGACACCTCCCCCTTCGGGGTGAATTTGAGAGCGTTGCCGACGAGGTTAACCAGCACCTGGCGCAGCCGCACGGCATCGCCGAACAATCCCATCGGGATGTCGGGCCCCAGAAAGGTCACGAAACCTAGCCCCTGCTGTTTGGCCCGCAGGGCAAAACCGTCCGTGACGGAGCGAACGAGGTCCGCGAGGTCAAAGGGGGCCTCCTCCAGCACCATCTTTCCCGCCTCGATCTTGGCCAGATCGAGAATGTCGTTGATGAGGCCGGAGAGATTACGGGCTTCGCCGTAGATCGTCTGCAGCAGCCCCTTGAAGTTTTCATCGGGATTCTGCCCCAGGCAAAGCTCCGTCATCCCGATGATCCCGTTCAGAGGGGTGCGGATCTCGTGACTCATCCTGGCAAGGAACTCGCTCTTGGCGCGGCTGGCGACCTCAGCGGCCTCTTTGTCCTTGATCAGGGCCTCCGCCCGCTTGCGCTCCGTGATGTCCCTAGTCACTGCCTGGATGCCAACGATCAGCCCGCCGCCGTCGACGGTGATGCTCACCCGCGTTTCACCCCAGAACGTGCTGCCGTCCTTCCGGATGTGCTCCAGCACCAGCGTCTCGGAAAACCCTCTGCCGGACAGGGTTTTCTGCTTCATGAGATCCCTGATGATCTTGTAGAGCTCAAGGACCTTTCGGGCTGAATCGGGGGTCAGCAATTTCTCGAAGCGGCTCCCTCGGGCCTCTTCCGGTGAATACCCGTACATCGTCTGCATGGAAGGGCTGACATAAGTCAGGTTCATCTTCAGGTCCATGGTCCAGATGAGGTCACGGATATTGTCGGCCATGAGCCGGTAGCGCGCCTCGTTGCAGCGCAGTTCCTCCTCCATGCGCTTGCGCTCCGAGATGTCGCGGATGATCCCTTCGATGCCGACGGGGCTCCCTTGGTCGTCGAAACAGAAGGAACTGCTGACCGAAACGTCGAGAGGGGTCCCGTCCTTTTTCTTGAGCTGGACCCCGTAGTCATCCACGTAGCCTTGGGTTTGAAGTGCTTGCAGGTACTCATCCCGTCTTGAGGGGTCCATGTATAATGACAAAACGGTGCGGCCTATGAGTTCGTCGAGGGATTCATATCCCATCTTGGTCAGGGCGGACCGGCTCACCATGACGAGCTTTCCTTTGAGGTCGCACCGGAAGTAGATGTCGCGGATGTTTTCGACAATCTGGCGGAATTTTTTTTCGTTCTGCTTCAGGGCCTCCTCGGAGCGCTTTCGCGCGGTGATGTCGCGGGCAAGCCCCCGGAAGCCCGCCGGCCGTCCATTCCTGTCGCGGATCAGCGAGACCGACACCTCGATGGGCACGCGGGAACCGTCTTTGCGGATAAGCTCGTAATCAACATCCTTTTCCGGCTCTCCGGTCCGGAAAACCCGGGAGAAGACCTCGTAAACCTTTTTCCCGCCCCCGCCGTCCATATAAGCCCGGTAGTTCATCCCCATCATTTTACTGGATGTATAACCGAGCATCCGGCACATGGCCTCGTTGCAGAAGGTGAAACTGCCCGCCAGGTCCACCTCGTAATAGCCATCCTCGATGTCGTTCAGGATTGCGCGGTAGCGCTCCTCGCGGAGGATGTCGCGGGGGGCCCCCGGTTCGGTTCCCGGACGGCGGAGCGCGTTCAGTTCTCTCTGAAGCCGCTCGTTCTCCTCGATCAACTGTGCCTTCGTCTGTTCCGTGCCTGCCATCGATCCGTTCGATTTTCCTTGAGTATTTCCCCCGTTGGGATTATGCAATTTCCGTGTAACGAGGGAGGGCCGACGGAATCGGAACGCAGCTTAATCCTATCGGACGGCGGGGAGGATTTGTTGAGCACAATCAAGGCGGTGATCTTCGACTGGGGGGGCGTATTGATCGAGAACCCGACGGAAGGGATCCTCCGACATTGCCGTACGGTTCTCGGCATCGGGACCGGGTGCATGCTGGCGGCCTACCGCAAGCTGATACCCTATTTTCAGGAAGGGAAGATCTCTGAGGAGGAGTTCTGGAAGGGGGTGCGCAGACGGACGGGGGCGAAAGGGGGAATGCCCGCTTCGCTGTGGCTCGAGGCTTTTGAATACTCCTACGTGGAAAAGAAAGACGTCTTCGCCGTGGCCCATGCGCTTCACGCCAGGGGCTGTCGGACGGGCATCCTTTCCAACACGGAAAAGCCTGCCCGGCCTATCATGGAGAGGGATTCCTACCGCATTTTCGACCCCATCGTGCTTTCCTGGGAAGTGGGGTCGTCCAAGCCGCAGGGAAGGATCTTCGAGGTTTTGATCGAAACCCTGTCCATGGACCCGTCGGAGATCCTTCTCATTGACGACGTGGCGGCAAACATAACCGCCGCGAAGGATCTGGGTCTCCAGGGTATTCTATTCACCGACGCGGAGGCCCTGCGCAAGGACCTTGAGCAACTTCTCCGTTGAGCCCACATGCAAAGCACGGCCTGAAAAAAATCCCCCTCTTATCCCCCTTTCATAAAGGGGGAGGAAGGGGGATTTAGTCATTTCCCCTGTACCCGATACCCTGATACCCTGTTTTCACTTCACAAACATCGGCGGCACCCTGGCCGGCAACACCTCGATTTTGCGCCACACATCCCCCACGACGTAGGGCTCGCTCTTGAGCCAGGCGTCCACGTCGGCCCGGGTCGGGAAATCCACCACCATGGCGGAGCCGATCATCTGTTCGCGCTCATTGAGGATGGCAACTCCATAGATCGCCTTCCCCTCTTCTTTCATCTTCACGACCCCCGCCAAGTGCGCCTCCCTCGCGGCCATGCGGCGCTCCGGGGCCTTGTCATCGGTTCCGTCGTAGGCTATCATCAGAAATTGCATACATTCCCTCCTCTCTGCGTTTTTCAATCCCCTCGCCGCACTCCTTCTGAGCCTTACCCGATGAGGCGCCTCAGCTCGTCGAGGAGCCCCCGCTGACCTTCGAGAATCTTCTCCTTCGCGAGATCGACGGCAAACCACCCGCCCCGGTCCACCTCGGGAATCTCCTGCATCCTGCCCGATCGCGGCGGCCACTCCAGGGTGAAGGTGTTGCTCCGGAGGGCTGTCGGGTCGCAATCCCCCTCGACGGCCCAGGCATGAACAATTTTTCCACTTCTTTGCCGAACGGGTGTCAACTCACGGAAAGTCCCCTCGGGACTGAACCCCGTCTCCTCTTCGAACTCCCTGCGCGCAGCCCCGAGCGGCTGCTCGCCTTCGTCTATTTCCCCCTTGGGGATGGACCAGACGCCGAGATCCTTCTTCGCCCAGAAAGGACCGCCGGGGTGAGCGAGGAAGACCTCGAGAGCCCCTCCGCGGATACGGTAAAGAAGCAATCCCGCGCTGATCTTTTGCATGACAGTATTGCCTAAATCCGCTTCCCTTTTACCGAGACGTTTGATGAGTTTATGGATTCTGAAATCGCCGGTCAAGGGAAAAGGTGGGTAGGGGAATGAATGAAAAGGCGGCAGAGGAAAAACCTTCTGCCGCCTTTGATGATGGTGGTAATGTCATCTCCCGCCCGAAGCCTCAAGGCACAAATGATCGGGAGAGAAAAAATGGTGCCCCCTCCGTGACTCGAACACGGGGAATCGGGGCCGGGCCCTGAGTTGAACGTTATCTTTTCCGGCCCTCATGGGCGGACCCGAAAACGATCATTCGAAACCTGGCCCCGATTCCCGAAGTCTGGACACTTTTGAAGCCCTAGAAACCAACCCCTGCGATTTTCCAGTTTCTATCCGCCGCGGTGCCGATGCTCCGCACGGCCCAGACCGTGTCGGACTTCGTCATGATCCAGATGGCCGCCTCGCCCGTCACCTGGTTTTGCACGAGGAGGTCCCGGGTAACGTCCCCGCCGTATCCCCACACGCCGGCCAGCACCCAGTATTTATCGCCCGGGGTTGAGACCGGCTTTGAGCTGACGCGGTTCGTCCCGTTCATGTGCCACACGGCGATTCGCCCCGTGGCGATTTCCTGAAAGAAGATGTCCATCTTGCCCGGGTAAAAGGACCCGGCTCCGCCGACCCGCCAGCCCTTCGCGACGCCGCCGAGGCTGACCTGCCGGACGATCGAGGTTCCGTTCATGAGCCAGAGGCGCAATCCGCCCGTGGCCTCCTTGTGCAGGAGGATGTCCGGATGGCCGTCGCCGTCGAAATCACCGGTGCCGACAATCTGCCAGTTCGTGTCCGTGACCTGCGCCATTTCCTGGCTACCCAGGACGGCATCGACATTCATGAACCAGACGGCCGTCCTGCCCGTCACCCGGTTCTGCCACAGGATGTCATCGCGGTTGTCGCCGTTCAGGTCTCCCGTGGCGGCAAGCCTCCAGTCCGGATCATTCAACGAGGGGATGGCCTGGGAATCCGGAATATAGCTTGCAGAACGGAAAGTCGTCCCCGCCATCAGCCAGACCGCAACATCGCCCGTGACCTGGTTGCGCCACAGGATCCTGCTGTATGGGGCGCCGCCACCGCTGCCGGTATAGGCAAGGCCGCCGGCCAGTTGCAAGTTGTGATCGCCGACGGTCGAGAGGGTCTCGCTGATCACGTGGTGGGTCCTGTTCATGTACCAGACCGCGACCTCCCCGGTGGAATTGTTTCTCCAGATAATGTCAGAGTGCCCGTCGGCGTTCATGTCATAGACGCCGTGGGCATGCCAAACGGGATCGGCGCTACCGAGGGACGAGACTCCGATGACGTCCGTGTCGTTCATGTGCCACACCGCGACGGCGCCCGTCACCTCGTTATGCAACAGGATGTCGGGCCGGTTGTCGAAGTCGAAGTCGCCTACGCCAACGGCCTTCCACGCCGTGTCGTCGACAAAGCCGATCCAGCTGCCGTTGACGAAGTGCGACCCGTCCCAGTAGGCGACGAGAATTCTGCCGTCGTACCTGTTTTGAGCAATGATATCGGGAAAGCCGTCGCCGTTGAAATCACCGATGCCCACGACCGTCCTGGACCCTTCGAGATGCATCGCGGTCACCCTGTTCTCACTCCTGAAGGCGCCGTTCTTCTGCATCACGATGATGACTTCGTCCCGGCTGCTGTCCTGCAGGAGAAGATCCAGCTTGCCGTCGGAGTTGAAGTCGGCGGCGCCCACAAACCTCCCCTGGTATGTGCGGTATAGATACTCTTTTCTCAGCACGTTCTTTCCGTCCATGTACCATGAGTAGAATCTCCCGAGGAACACATCCTGCCACAGGAGCTCCGGCGTGCCGTTGCGGTCCCAATCCTGATCCCTGTCCACGGAAATGAAGCTGGTCATGCTTGCCTCGACCGTGAATCTCGAATCTGTGCCCGCCGTGCAGAACCGCCGGAACCCGTAGCCTGTGGCCGCGGCGGATCCGTTCATGGTCAGGGTCATTTTCATGCACTCGATGCCCTCGACAGAGCAGTCGTCGTTCCTGACGGGGGTGGTGCCGGTCAGGGAAATTGTCTTTCCGCCTTTTTTTACCTCCCCTCTCAGGGTCGTGACGTTCATCCCGCAAGTCCCGGCCGTCGCGGCCGACTCGCAGGTGACTGCCACGCTGCCGTCGTCCTCGTGGGAAAAGCAGGTCATGTTGCTCGTGGTGCCGCTCTCCAAAAGGTTGAAGGTGTAGGTCCCTCTCAGTTGAGCTTCAGCGTGTGGAGCCGGAGCAAGCAGGGTCATGAGGGCAACGAGGATCAGAAGCGTAAAGGACTTGGCTGGCGACATGCGAGTTCTCCTTGTTGTATGCGATTCAGGACGACGCCGTGCACTCCGCGCTCGAGGGGATGCCTGTTCCCCTGTACGGGGGCCCGGCCTTTAAGAAAGCTCAAGGCGCGGGTCAGTCTATTGAAAGCGAGGGGTTGCGGTCAATCGGCCGAAAGGATGAATTTTTCCTACGAAAAAAGTCGTAGGGTTTCATGCTTCTTTCGAAGGAACGGTCGCGACAGGGCGGATGGAGTCCAGATGGGCCTGTCGAAGGCGGGCCCCGAGCGGAAAAAAAAGAGGGCCAGCCTGAACGGCTGACCCCATGATTTCATTTGGTGCCCCCTCCGTGACTCGAACACGGGGCACACGGATTAGGAATCCGTTGCTCTATCCACCTGAGCTAAGGGGGCACTTTATCCTGATGAAATGAACGAGGAAACTAACACGATCGAAAGAGAGAGTCAAGCATCTCAGGAAAGAGCCTTTACAAGGAAAGCACACCACCCTGCGTCCCGTTTTTCCCGATGCCGAAACCTGGGGCCTGAAGCCTGGCGCGCAGCGCCTAAAGATGCCTCTCGATGATCCGGTCCTCGCTGAAATCCCTCAGCATGAGATACTGCGGGGTGACGCACATCAGGGCCTCCTCGGGAATGAGGCCGATGAGCTCCGACTCGAGGACCTGCACGCCGTAGCGGGACGCCTCGACCTTCACGCGGTCAAAGACGGCCTTCACCGGTGTTTCCCGGAAGTTCGTGAGGTTCATGGACACCTGGACGATCTGCCGGCTCTTCAGGGGCACCCCGATGGCCTTCACATGTTTCATGCCGCCGCTGGAATACCGTATCGTCTCGGCGATCTTCCGGGCCGCCTCCAGGTCCGGCGAGGCGAGATTGATGTTGAAGGCAATCAGGAAATCGCGGGCCCCCACCGCAGTGGCCCCGCTTCGCTCGTTGAGAACATGGGGACCGGCATCGGGAACCCACCGCGCTTCCTCCATGCGTTTCCGGAGCGCCTCGTAGCCCCCCTTGCGGATGTGGGGCAGCTCCCGCCGCTCCTCGACGAGGGCCGCTTCACCGTAGAAATAGACGGGAAGCCCGTTTCGTTCGGCAAAGACCCGGCCGAAACGACGGGCAGTCTCCACGGCATCGGCCATGACGGCATTTTTGAGCGGGATGAACGGGACGACATCGACGGCGCCGATCCGCGGGTGCACGCCCTGCTGCTCCCGCATGTCGATCACCTCCAGCGCCTTGTCGCAGGCAGCCGCCGCGCCCCTCTCGATGTCTTCGGGCGAGCCGATGAAGGTGAAGACCGTCCGGTTGTGGTCGCTGTCGGTGCAGATGTCCAGAAGCCTCACCCCGCCGACTCTCTGCAGGGCCTCGGCAATCGCATCGATTTTTTTTCGGTCCTGTCCCTCACTGAAATTCGGGACACACTCGAGAATCTTCATTCACCCTCACCCTGGCCCTCTCCCCTCAAGGCAGAGGGAACCTGTAGGGTACATGTCCTGTCAGACCTGGTGGAATTTCATGGCCGGCAACTCCAGACACGTCAGCGGCCCCCCGTAGAAGGCGCCCGTGTCGATGCCGATCATTTTTTCCCCGACGAAGGGTTCGCCTCTGAAGGGGGTGTGCCCGAAAACGACGGTCTTTTTCAGCCCGTGGCCAGACATGAAGAACTCATGGCGGATCCAGATCAGGTCGAACGGATCTTGCAAATCCATCGGGATCCCGGGCCGCACACCGGCGTGGACGAAAAGATGCGTTTCGGTCTCGTGATAAGGCAGCAGGGATCGGAAAAATTCAAGGTGCTCCGGCGGGATTTTCGCCATGCGGTCCGGCGCATCGGGAGAGATTCTGTAGGATCGCAACGTGCTGCGGCCTCCGTTGGAGAGAAAAAAATCCTCTTCCCTGCCGTCGAGCCAGTTGAGGAACATCTTCTCGTGGTTTCCCGCCAGGCAGACGACGCGTTCGTGCTTCCTGCGGAGATCGAGAACGGTTTCGACGACCTGCCTCGAATCGGGTCCCCGGTCGATGTAATCGCCCATGAAGACAACGGTGTCCTGCGTCCAGTCGACGTCAAGAAGATCCATCAGCGCCAGGAGCTTGTCCAGGCAGCCGTGGATGTCGCCGATGGCAAAGTATTTCTGCATCGCTTCGCTCAGCAGGGACCGAGGATCGAGGCACGAGGTTCGAGGATTTTCTTTTGTCCTTGGTCCTCGTTCCTCGGACCTCGAACCTTCTGTTTCATTCCATCAGCGCGTCGACGAACTCGGTGCTGTTAAAGACCCTGAGATCGTCCATTTTTTCGCCGATGCCGATGTAGCGTATGGGAATGTCGAACTCCCTGGCGAGGCGGATGATGATGCCGCCCTTCGCTGTCCCGTCGAGCTTCGTGAGGACAAGGCCCGTGACACCGATGGCCTCGTTGAACATCTTCGCCTGGTTGACGGCGTTCTGGCCCGTCGTGGCATCGAGCACGAGAAGGACCTCATGGGGCGACCCCGGGAACTCCCTTCCCATGATCCTCTTGACCTTTTTGAGCTCCTCCATGAGGTTGACCTGCGTGTGGAGCCTTCCTGCCGTGTCGATGATCAGGACGTCGATTCCCCTGGCCTTCGCGGCCTGCACGGCGTCGAAGACAACGGCCGAGGGATCGGCCCCCATCTTCTGCTTGATGACGGGGATGCCCACCCGCTCGCCCCACACCTCGAGCTGCTCGATGGCGGCGGCCCGGAAGGTGTCTGCGGCGGCAAGCATCACGCTGCAGCCCCTGCCCTTGAACTCGCTTGCGATCTTCCCGATCGTCGTGGTCTTCCCGGTGCCGTTCACGCCGACGACCATGACCGTGTAGAGGCCGTTCTTCGGGATATCCAGGGGCGACTCGCGCTGCTTGAGGATGAAGTGGATGTTGTCCCGCATGATCTTCCGCAGGACGTCGGGACTGCTGAGATCGGATCGCTTCGCGATCACTTTCATCTCGTCGATGAGCTCCGAGGCGAAGGCCGGCCCCACGTCGGCCGTGATGAGCATTTCCTCCAGTTCCTCGAAGAGGTCGCGGTCGATTTGCTTCTCGCCGAAGAGCATCTCATCGACATTGCGCACGAGGCTCTGCTTGGTCTTGCTGAGCCCTTCCTTCAGCCTCTCGAAGAAGGAGCCCTTCTTTTCTCCGTTTCCGAACATAGTCCCTTCCGTCAAAGAAAAATCCGCCATTCAGCAAGCCTGATGGCGGTTTTTACCCTTTTCCCTAGACCCTGCTCAGGCCTCAAATTGATTCAGGTTGACCGATACCAGCGCCGAGATCCCCTTCTTCTCCATCGACACCCCGAACAGGTTGTCGGACACCTCCATGGTCCTCTTGTTATGCGTCACCAGGACGATCTGGGAGCGCTCGGAGATGTCCTTGACGAACTGGTTGAACAGCGAGATGTTCGCGTCGTCCAGCGCCGCGTCGACCTCGTCGAGGATCAGGAAGGGGGTCGGCTTGTGCAGCAGGATCGAGAAGATGAGCGCCACGGCGGAAAGCGATTTCTCGCCGCCGGACAGCAGGTTGATGCTCTGGGTCCGCTTGCCGGGTAGCTGGATCTCGATATCGACACCGGCTTCCAGCACATCCTCGCCGTCGGTGAGAAGGAGCGACGCCTTCCCGCCGCGGAAGAGCTTTGGGAAAACGGACTGGAAGCAGGCGTTGACGGCCTCGAAGGTCTCGGCGAAGCGCTTCTTCGAAACCTGGTTGATCCGCGCGATCGTCTTCTGGAGAGATTCGAGAGAGGCGTTGAGGTCGTTGATCTGGCCGGTCAGGAAATCGTGCCGCGTCTGGAGCTCCTCGTGCTCGCTGATGGCCAGCAGGTTCACCTCGCCGAACTCCTCGACGGCTTTTTTCTTCTTGTCCAGATCCTCCCGCAGCTCCCCGATGAGGGCTTCCTCGAGCTTCTCGAATCCCTGGACGAGCGCGCCGAGCTCGGCCTGGTACTTCTCCTGCATCCCGTTCTGCAGCGCATCGACCTGGAAGCCGAGCTCGCGGATCTCGATGTCGAGCTCCCCCGTCTCGCGAAGCATCTGCTCGATCTGCTTGCGGGCCTCCCGGGCCTCGCCTTCGAGCCCGCTCATCTTGCCCTCGCGCCAAGCCTGCCCCTCGCGGGCGGAGGCCAGCTCCTTTTCGATTTCCCCGTAGCCCCCGAAGAGCGTCTCCAGGGACTGGCGGTTATGCTCGATCTTTGCCGTGAGCTCCCCGCGGCTGCGCTCCGCCTCTCCCAGATCCCTCAGCCTCGTTTCCACCTCGGCCGCGAGGCTGCGGGCGGATTCCTGCAGGCGCTCGAGGGTCTTCAGATCCGCATTGCGCTTCTCTTCCAGGGCGGCCAGGACGACCCGCTCCTCGGTGAACAGGGCCTCCTTGCCTTCGAGATCCGCCTTCAGGGCCTGCCAGCGCTCCTGGATCTCAGAGAGCCGCCCGTTGATCTCGAGGCAACGGACGTCCGCCGTCTCGATTTCACGCTCCGTCGCGGCGAGCCTCCCGGCGGTTTCCTGCTCCTCGGTCCGCAGCGTCTCCCGGTTGAAGCGGATCACGTTCACGCGCTGCTCAATCCACTTCAGCTCATTTTCGTAACGCTCGACGTCCTTCTTCCTGCCCTGGAGCGCCAGCTCCGTCTCGCGGCTCGCGTCTCGGCTTGCCTCCCAGTCCTCTTCCATCGTCGCGATCCGGTCGGCCAGCGCGCCGCGGCTCTGCGACTCGTCCCGGATCTGTCCTTCGAGACGGCTTGCGTCCTTCTCCAGGTCGGCGATTTCCCGCTTGCGACGCAGGAGGCTGCTCTCTTCCGTGACGGTCCGGCTGCCTCCCGTCAGAACCCCGTGAGGGCTGATCATATCGCCGTCCGGGGTGACCAGGGTCCCCCGGAAGCCGTTTCGCTGCCAGAGGGCAATCCCGGAGTTGAGGTCGGGCACGAGGATGGTGTCGCCCAGGAGATACTCGGCAACGTTGCGATACTCGTCTTTCACGCGCACGACGTCGAGGAGCCTTGTCGTGCCCTGCAGGTAATCCTTCGATGCCATGTCGACGGCGTTGCTCCGGACCCGGAGCGGAACAAAGCTGCTGCGCCCGGCGGCGCTTGTTTTCAGGTAGTCGATGGCCCGGATGCCCTCCTCCTGGCTCTTCACGACGACATACTGGAGCCTCTCGCCCAGGGCCGCCTCGACGGCGATCTCGTATTCGCGGGGGACCTCGATGTGGTCGGCCACCAGCCCGTAGATGCTGTCGAGGGCAAGGCCGGCCTCGTCACGGGCCCGGATGATGGAGCGGGTGCCTGCGTCGCACCACTCATATCGGTTCTGGAACTCGCGCAGCGACGCGAGCCGGGAGCTCTTCTTCCCCAGCTCTTCCTTGAGGCGGAACACCTTCCCGTCGGCCTCTTCCAGCTCGTTGCGCGATCGCTGGATGAGCTGCTGAAGCTCCGCCGCTTCCCTGCGCAGTCCGTCCAGCTGTTCCTGGCCGCCTTCCAGGCCCTCCCGGGTGGACGCGAGATTCTCCTGGGCCAGATTCAGCCGTGCTTCGTGCTCCTCGAGCTCCTTCACCTCCCGCTCGGTCCTGCGCTTCAGGTCCTCCAGACTCTTCCCGTAGGCGGCCATGGCGTTCTGCAGCCGGGACTGTTCCGTAAGGGAGTTGAAGTAGGCCGTTTTGTCCTTCTCCAGATCATCCCGGAGTGTCTGTTCGCTCTTCTTCAACTCGTCGACGACGCTCTGCCGCAGGGCAAGGGATTCCCTGCCGGAAAGGATCCGGCCGTCCGACTCGGACGACTGCAACCGCAGCGTATCCAGCTCCCTCTCCGCTTCCCCCTTGCGGGTGCGAAGCGACTCCAGCTCGATCGCGCTCCGTTCCTTGAGAGTGGCCAGATCGTCGAGCCGGCCCTGGGCATGCTCGATTCCCTGTTCCTGGATGCTGATTTCATTTTTTGCCGTATAGAGTCGCTCCTGGAGTTGCTTGACGTTCTGATCGTTCTCGGCGATCTCGGCCCGGAACTCCTCGACGCGGGCCTCCAGCACCGAGAGCTGTGAACGGATGTCCTCGGTGGAGGCCGAGGATTCGTCAAAACGCCGCTGCAGACTCGTCTTCTTCTCGAGCATCTCCGTGAATGCCTGCACGGCCAGGGCCAGTTCGATCTCCCGGAGGTCTTTCTTCAAAAGCTTGTAGCGCTCGGCCCGCTTGGCCTGCCTGGAAACGGAATTGAGTTGGCTTTTGACCTCGCGCAGGATGTCGTTGAGACGAAGCATGTTCTGCTTCGTCGACTCCATCTTCCTCACGGCTGCTTCTTTACGGCTCTTGTACTTGGTGATCCCAGCGGCCTCTTCGAGGTACTGGCGCCTCTCCTCGGGTTTGGCCTCCATGAGGTTCGCGATGCTGCCCTGCTCCACCAGCGAGTACGTCCGTGCGCCCACGCCCGTGTCCATGAAGAACTCTTTCACATCGAGCAGGCGGCAGCGCACTTTGTTGATGGAGTACTCGCCCTCTTCGTCGCGGAAGACCCTGCGCGTGATCATCACCTCTGAGCAGTCGCCGTAGGGGGCCGGGAAAGAATACCCGGCGGCCTCCATGACGAGCGTCACCTCGGCCATGCTCACCGGCTGCGCCTCTTCGCTGCCGTTGAAAATGACGTCATCCATCTTTTTCCCGCGCAGCAGCGACACCCGCTGTTCGCCCATGACCCAGCGGATGGCGTCGACGATGTTGCTCTTTCCGCACCCGTTGGGCCCCACGATGCCGCTGATGCCCGTAGAGAAATCGATGACGGTTCTGTCCCGGAAGGACTTGAATCCGATGATCTCGAGCCGCTTGAGTTTCATTCCATCCCCATGCTTCCGTCGGTCTGATGACACTTCATCCAGATTTTTGTCACTTTATCAAAGCACCCGAACGTTGTAAAGGGCTAAAAACTACTACTAAATGTAGCCTTTCGCCCCTTGACCCCTACATGTTGTATTCAATTTTCGTTCCAGAAGAGTCCCTTCCGGGCGAAACGGCGGCTATTTTCGAAGAAAGGTTTGCCTTCGGTAATCGTTTCCGTGTGGCTGCGGAGGCTTATTTTCCTTGACAAAACAAGGGGCAACATATTATGAGCAGGTAGTAAAATCTGTTAGAATTGCATGGGTCTGTCATAAAAATCCACAACATGAAAGGGGGGAGGAAAACCAAATAAGGGTCGTATCTTTTTTCCTACCGGCTTATTAAGACAACAATAGGACTCGTAAGTAGGTAAAAGACTTATCATTCTCAAGGAGGGAGCAGAATGACGACACCCGTACAGCAGAAAATACGCGACAAGAAGAAAACCCCGCAGCAGATCCTCGACATGGTCAAGTCCGGCGAGTGGATCCAGCCCGGCTCCGTCGGAGGCGACTCCACGGAATGCATGAAGGAACTCGCGAAGCGCATCGGCCCGGGGCCCGGCCAGCTCAAGGACATCGAAATCTGGAACTACGCGAATTTCTTCCCCCACCCTGAATTCCAGGCTGCAGACCCCAAGCAGGAATACCACTGCTTCCACGAGTACTTCTTCTTCCCCTGGAACCGCAAGGCCCGTGACACCAATGGCGTGACCAGCTGGGCACATTGGGGATGGGCCATGGGCATGTGGTTCTGCCATTACCGCTTCGTCAACGCCGTGAAGGCAAACCGCGGTCTCGACTGGTGGATCAACGCGGCGAGCCCCTGGGACGAGCACGGGTTCGCGAACTTCTCCTACGGCACGAACAACGCCAATATCTTCTCCCAGTGCGCCAAGAAGTCGGTCATCGAGGTTCGCGCCGACTATCCCTGGGCAGAGGGCGGCCGCTTCAACACGATCAACATCGACGACATCGACTACTGGGTCGAGGTGGACTGCGAGAAGTACAAATGGCCCCAGATCAACGAAAAGGCCATCAAGGCCAAACCCGAAGAGGAAGCCATCGCCAATCACGTCATGACCATCATGAGGGACAGGGACATCGTTCAGCTCGGCATCGGCTCGCTCCCCTCCGCCTGCGTCGGCGCGATGGCCAACGCCGGGTTCAAGGATCTCGGCATCCACACGGAGATGCTCAATGCCGGTCTCATCAAGCTGATCGAATCGGGCCAGGTCACCAACAAGTACAAGAGCCTTCCCGCCGACCGCGGCAAGAGCGTCTACACCTTCGCCTTCCCCGTGGATGTGAAGTGGTACTATGACACGATCCACCGCAATCCGAACCTGGCCGTCTACGACATCAGCTACACCAACAACCTGCACAACCTGACCAGGCTTGACAACATGATCGCCATCGACAACTGCGTCGCCGTGGATCTCCTGGGACAGCAGTGCTCAGGGTTCTATGAGAAACGGCCGATCTCGAGCTCCGGCGGATACTTCCACTTCGTGTCCTTCTGCGCCCAGAGCAAGGGCGGCAGGGGCGTTGCCTCCATGACGTCCCGGAGCAAGCACGGGACCTCCCGCATCGTGCCCTTCCTGCCCGAAGGCTCATCGGTGGATGTCCCCGCTCAGCTCAGCAATTACGTTTGCACCGAGTACGGCATCGTCAACCTTCGCGGCCTCAACGGCTACGAGAGGGCAACGGCGCTCATCTCCATCGCCCACCCCGACGACAGGGAGTGGCTGACGAAGGAAGCCAAGGAAAACGGCCTGCTCGCCCCGAAGTTCGGCGTCAACATGATGGCAGTGGAGGGCAAGTCGAGAAGGTACCCCTCCTACGATGAGAGAAGAAACTACAAGCTTCCGCTGCACGGCGAGGCCTCGGGATTCGATTGGGATCCCTACCAGAACGCAAAGTAATTCATTCGTTCAACCCTTTGCAGAAGAGCCCGGGCTTCGGCCCGGGCTCTTTTTATCCGGCCGCAGGCGGTCCGTCTTTGTCTTGACAGTCAGGGCCGATTCCATTATGAAGGGGCATAGCAGCCAAGCACGACACCGGGGATGCAGTTTATGTCAAAAAAGACGGCCAAAAAGACACAAACCCAACCTCCGCCCGCCCGGGAGGAAAAAGAAAGTTCCATCACGATGTTCTCGAAGATCGACTCCAAACAGAGACACCGGATCCTGGCCTACCTCTTCTGGCTCCTGGGCCTGTTCATCATCCTCTTCGCCTACCGGGCACAGTAAGCGCCATTCCCCCTGCCAGGCCTCACCGTTCCAGCAGCCTATTTCCGGCGGGGCAAGCAGGGGCCACACTTCATTGAGCCGATCAGGCACATCCCCCCTCCGGAAATCTCCTTCACTGCACGCCGGCATGCCATTATGGACGCCTCCTGTTTTTCCGCTTGACAATCCTGTTTCTTGTTTGCTAGGGATGTATGGAAAAAGTTCTTTAAAACCGTGTGCCAGAATTTTGGATCATCTTACCAGATTCAAGGGGGATTTTTTATTTGCCGGAGCGCCTAAAGCAACGCTCAGTCAACGGCCCGTTGAGGTGAGTCGGGCCTGAAAAATCTAAAGGAAGGGAGGTGACAGAGGGGTTTTTTGGTAAGGTGTGATTTTTTATTAATTTATTCTTTTTCTCACATTTCATTTTCTTAATAGAAAAAAGGAGGATTTTTTCATGGCACAGGAACACAGCTTTGCAACTCCGGCACCCGCCGGTCTGGCTGCCCTCGCAGTGGCGTGCTTTGGTTTCGGCGCAGTATTTCTTGGCTGGGTAAAGCTCGAAGGCCTCCCCATCCTTTTTGCATGGCTTGTTGGTGGCGGCGTTGTTCAGTACACGGTGGCCGTTATGGAATTAAAAGATCATAACATCACCGGCGGTAACGTCTTTCTGTTCTTTTCGGCTTTCTTCATGTTCGGCGCCTCGCTGAGCGTTCTTGCAAAGTTCCTCATGATCAAGTTCGGCATGGCTCCCGCCGTCTACGTCGAGGGATGGACCTGGATGGCCGGGGCTGGCTTCCTCACCATCGTGACCCCTGCTTACCTGAAGGGCAATAAGCTCATCTTCCTGCTCGTCGTCCTGATCGACATCGTCCTGTGGTGCATCGTCGGTCTGGATCTGGGCAAGATGGATCCCGCAATCGGCAAGCCCATCGTGGGCTGGCTCCTGATGGTGTCCGGCTGGATCGGCATCTACATGGCCGGCGCCATTGTCTGCAACACGGTCTTCGGGCGCGTGATCTACCCGCTTCCGGCGCCCTTTGTGAAGTAATGATGAGATCATAACCGCTGAGACGGTTAATGGGGCGGGCCGAAAGGCCCGCCCTTTCTTATGGGGCCGTGCCGCGTGTCGGAAAACCGTTTGTTGAAATTCCCGCTTTATGAGAAGATAAACGGCGTAGTGCACAGAGCCTGTGACTTATCGAAAATAAGGCAGTGGTGGCGTCTTCAGCCTGTTGCCTGTAACCTGTAGCCTTCAGCTTTTGTGATTCCATGATCCCGATCCGCGACCAGATCCCGTACAAGAGCTACCCCGTTGTCACACGAGGCATCATCGGCGTGAACATCCTCGTTTTTTTGTATCAAATGATGCAGGGGGAAAACGTCGAGCGCTTTATCTACCTGTACGGCCTCGTCCCTGCGCGCTACTCCGTGCCGGAGGTGGCAGCGCACTTTTCCTCCGGGGAGCAGGTCTTCGCCCTGTTCTCCTTCATGTTCCTTCACGGCGGGTTCCTGCACATCCTCGGAAACATGTGGTTCCTCCACATCTTCGGCGACAACGTGGAAGACCGCATGGGCCCGATCCGGTTCCTTCTGTTCTACCTCCTGTGCGGCTGGGCTTCGGGGTTTGCCCACCTCTGGGCCAACTGGACTTCGCCGATGCCGACGATCGGCGCCAGCGGAGCCATCGCAGGGGTCATGGGGGCCTATCTCATCCTCTTCCCGAAGGCTCGGATCATCACGCTGATTCCCATCTTCTTCATCCCCTATTTCATCGAGATCCGCGCTGTCGTCTTTCTGGGAATCTGGTTTTTGTTCCAGTTCTTTTACGCATCCCTGTCGGGGCCCGAGGGCGGAGGCGGCATCGCCTGGTGGGCCCACATCGGGGGGTTTGTGTTCGGGATGATCGCCGTCAAGCTGTTCTCGCATCTTTCCGGCAGCCGTATCGACGAAAAGCTCAGCGAGACCTTTGCACGCCACTCCTCGCCACGACTTCAGCGAATCGCCACGGCAGCGGACACCGACGACCTGGATCTCCAGGGATCGGTCGTGATCACCTCGAAGGAAGCCCGAAACGGCACCCGGAAGATGATCAGCGTCCCCGGCGATGCGGCCCGGCGGACCTTCATGGTCACGATTCCCCCTGAGACGGAAAGCGGCACGAGGATCCGGATGGCGGGGCTTGGCAGAAAGGAAGGCGACAGGTCCGGCGACATCTACCTGAAAATCTCGGTGGAGGGCTGAGCGATGGAAGAGGAAAACTGGCAGGTCATCAGCACCACATCAGGGGTCATCAAAGCCCGAATCATCGAGGGAAGGCTCGAGGCGGAGGGGATTCCGGTACGGCTGCAGTATGAGCCGATCGGGGAAATCTATGCCATTACCGTCGACGGGCTGGGCGAGGTGCGGATCCTCGTGCCGGAACAATGGGCGGGGCACGCCCTGCGCGTCCTCGAAGTTCAGTACCGCGAAGAGGACATGGACTGGAAAGACAGTGGCCAGTGATCAGTGGCTAGTGTTCAGTGAAAGAGAAGAGGATTCCAATGAAGGCCGTCATTCAAGTTGACTTGAACGTTGCGCGGGCCGAGGACGCAAAAAACATTGTGGAAGATGCCTGCAGAAAGCTCCAGGCAGGCGGGCCAAATCAACGGTTATCGCTTCGAGATCGAGACACCGGATGGTCCTGTGACGGAGAAGTGTGTTTTCTCGGAGGGGAAGGTTATCGCCTGAAAGGCAGGATGTGCCCGGGGACCGGGCACAATTGTGGAAATGGTAAAACGCGCATCCCGCAGATGAAGCACCAAGCAGCAGGGACTTGTGTTTTGTGGTTAGTGACTAGTGAAGGAATTTGAATTCTTCTTTACCAGCCACAAGCCACTAATCACTGGTCATGAAAATGCCTGCCAGCACGGTGCCGCAGCGATTGCATTTCGATCCGGCCAGATTGTAATCCCGGATGGCATATCCCTGCCGGCCGATGAGTAAATTCTTGCAAGAGGAACAATAGGTGTTGTCGCTTTCGCTTCCCGGGACGTTTCCGCTGTACACGTGCTTGAGGCCGGCCTTACGGCCGATCTCCAGGGCCCGGTCGATGGTCTTTGCCGGCGTCGGGGGAAGGCTCTGCGCGTTGTATCGCGGGAAAAAAACGGCTGACGTGCCAGGGGACGTCCTCGCCGAGTGACCGAATAAATGCGGCGATCTCCCTCAGTTCGCCCTCGTCGTCATTCAGGGTCGGGATGACGAGCGTCGTTACCTCGACCCAGATCCCCTGCTTTTTCATCCCCCTCAGGGTCTGCAGGACGGGCTCGAGGCGCGCCCCGCAGTGACGCTTGTAGAAATCATCGCGGAAGGATTTGAGATCCACATTCGCCGCGTCCAGCCATGCGGAAGCCGCCTCCAGGGCCTCTTCCGTCATAAACCCGTTCGTGACGAAGATGTTCTTCAGGCCTTCCTCGCGTGCAATGCGCCCGGTGTCCTGAGCGAACTCGAAAAAGATCGTGGGTTCCGTGTAGGTGTAGGAAATCGATTTTGACGAGCTGTCGATGGCCTCCTTGACGACCTCGCGGGGAGTCATCTCGCGGCCGGCGATCCGCCCGCTCTCCCGCGGCATCTGGGAGATCTCGTGGTTCTGGCAGAAGGTGCAGCTGAAGTTGCAGCCCACCGCGGCAATCGAGTAGGATTCAGAGCCGGGATAGAGGTGATAGATGGGTTTCTTCTCGATGGGGTCGACGCTTGCGGCAATGACGGGTCCGTAGACCAGCGTGTAGAGAGTCCCTTCCCGGTTTTCCCTCACCCCGCAGACGCCCCGCTTTGAAGGGGCAATCTTGCAGCGATGACTGCAGAGAGCACAGCGGACGCTGCCCCCGTCGAGCTTCTCGTACAGCATCGCCTCCTTGATCATGGCAGCCTCTCAAACAAGCTCAAACGGCAAATCCCCCTCTTTCCCAGCCTTTGCTGCAGGATGAGGGAAGGTATTGGAGAAGGGGGATCTTATCTGAATCGAGGTTGGTTGATCTTTCCACTTAACACGTAACACTTAAAACATAACACGGCGGGTGATTCTCACCCTCCAATCGTCGACATCTCCCTCGCACATTTCCTGCGGCTGCAATCCTCGCCGGAGCCATCGGTGTGCTGGCCCCGGGGTTTGCCCATGATGGCCTGGCGGATGAGCTGTTCGAGCTCCTCGTCTTTGCACCCTTTCCTCAGAGGCGTCTTGAGGTCTATTTCCCCGTCGACCATCAGGCAGGCGCGAAGACCGCCGTCCGCCGTGAGCCGCAACCGGTTGCAGGCGTGGCAGAAATTGTGGCTGATGGGGCTGATGAAGCCGATAACCCCCCGGGCGCCCTCGAGCCGGAAACGCCGGGCCGGCCCGTCGAGGCTCTTCCCCTGCTTGCCGCCCTCGACGGGCAGGAGCCTGCCCACGCCTGCGATGCGCTCCATCAGCTCATCGTTGGAGACGTACTTGTCGGCGTTGTCGTTCTTGCCGCCGATCGGCATGAGCTCGATGAAGCGGATTTCATAGGGTTTTCCCATGGTGAGCCGGGCGAATTGGATTGCCTCGTCGTCATTGAAGCCCTTCACGGTGACGACGTTGATCTTGATCGGGGAAAAACCGGCCCGATCGGCCAGCTCCAGTCCCCTCAGAACGGCGGCAAGGTCCCCGCCCCGGGTGATCCGGGTGTATTTCTCCGGATCGAGCGAATCGAGACTCACGTTGATCCGGCCGACGCCGGCTTTGCGGATCGGTTCGGCAAGGGATTCCAGGAGGATGCCGTTCGTGGTGAGGCTGATGTCTTCGAGGCCTAGTTTTCCGAGCGCGGCAAGAAACTCGGTGACGCCCCTTCTGACAAGCGGCTCGCCGCCCGTGACACGGACCTTCACGATCCCGAGCTTTCTGGCGATGCGGATGATGCGGAGCATCTCCTCATAACTCAGGATATCCTCGTGTCCGATCAGCGACACGCCCTCCTTCGGCATGCAGTAGACGCAGCGCAGATTGCAGCGGTCGGTGATGGAAACCCGAAGGTAATTGATTTCTCTTTTGAATTTATCGAGCATGGCGAACCAAGCGGGGCCACCTCAGTCGGCCCCGCTGTGTCACTTCTAGCATAGGGTGGCTCGCGACGCAAGAAAGGAAACAGGGGATAAACTTCCCCAAAATCTCTTGACAGCCCCGTCATTTGTGTGTAGAAGGAAGGCAAATATCCGTTATTGCCCCGAGGCACTGGCGGATATTTATTTTTTTGCCCGAGGAATCGTCCGGGAGGAGTTTCGATGGAGAAAATGCCCATCACGAAAGCGGGGTTCGAGAAGCTGAAGAAGGAACTGGATCAGCTGAAGAGGGTGTTGATCCCCGAGAACATCAAGGCCATCGAGGAGGCGCGGGGGCATGGCGATATCTCGGAAAACGCCGAGTTCCAGTGCGCCAAGGAGCGTCAGTCCTTTCTCCACGGGCGCATGCAGGAAGTCGAGAACAGCCTCGCCACTTCGCAGATTGTGGAATTGAACGGCCTCACCGGCGACCGTGTCGTCTTCGGCACGACCGTTTCCATCGCCGATATCGGCACGGGCGATACGACCCGCTATCAGCTCGTCGGCCCTTACGAATCCGACGTATCGAACAATCGCATTTCCGTCACGTCCCCCATCGGCAAGGCCCTCATCGGCAAGAATGTCGGCGACATCGTCCGCGTCAAGACGCCGGGAGGCGTCCGGGAGGTCGAGATCGTGGACATCGCTGTCGAGAAGAACAGGCGGACGCATAGCGAAATCCTTCCTCATGACGCAAAAAGAGAGGGCGTGACGGCACGCCCTCTCTTTTTTTCGCACATCCCTGTCCGACTACCAGACGAGCACCAGGATCGTCAGGATCGTCAGCAGCAGCACCGCCCGCAGGACACCCTCTCCGACGGGATGCGCGCCGTGCTCGCAGCGTAACTCTGAAACGGACAGCTTGGACTTCATCCACTCGTGATTGCCGACGAGCAGGGCCAGTGCGCGGAAACCCAGACGCTGCAGGTTGCAGGCCGGCATCCGGAAGAACAGGGCCAGTCCGCCGGGTCAGGCGATGCGAGACGACCTCGTCGGCCCATTCGTTCAGGGCGTTCAGCGAACGGTCCGCGAGGCGATAGAAGGCGCGGCCGCCCTTGCGGGTCAGCACGTCGACGTCGAGATTGATTGCGCGAATCTCGGCCGGGTGTGTGCCCGACAGCAGCATCAACGCGAACGCGAGCGCCGCGAAGAGAAGCAACTGGGCCTGCGAGATAACGTGGCCGGCGGTGTAGGGCTGAAAATCGGTCGGATAAGGAAGCAGGCTGTACAGGGGCTGAGGGTAGACGCCGATCCCGATGCAGAACGCCGCGGCCAGGCCCATCGCCAGCAGCATGGGCAGCGGGGCCTCCTTGCAGCGGATCCCCGAGTCGTGGGAGAAGAACGCGCTGAACGGGATCTTGATCCCGGCGTGGTGCAGCACCCCGGCCGAGGCAAAGAGCATCAGGAACCAGACCCAGCGCATGTCGCCGAGAGCGGCCGCCTCCATGACCATCGATTTGCTGACGAACCCGCTGAACAGCGGGAAGGCCGAGATGGAGGCCGCCCCGACGATGCAGAAGGTGCAGGTCCAGGGCATCGACCGGTACAGCCCGCCCACATCCGTCGCGTTGATCTTCCCGGTCTGGTGCAGGACGGCTCCCATGGACATGAACAGCAGCGCCTTGTACAGGATGTGGCTGAACGCGTGGGACACGGTGCCGTTCAGGGACAGCTGGGTGCCGATCCCGATGCCGACCATCATGAACCCGACCTGGTTGATGAGGCTGTAGGACAGCACCCGGCGCAGGTTGTTCTCGATCACCGCGAAGAAAATCGGGAAGACCGTCATGGCGGCGCCGATCCAGATCAGGGCCTCGGTGCCGGGGTAGGCCCGCGCCAGGACGTAGACGGCCGTCTTGGTGGTGAACGCCGAGAGGAACACGGCGCCGGTGACGGTGGCCTCGGGGTAGGCGTCGGGCAGCCAGAAATGCAGAAGCGGCCAGGCGCTGTTGACTCCGAAGCCGATGAAGATGAGCCACGACGAGAGGGTCCCCAGCCCGATGTAGTTGAAGGCGACCGTGCCCGTGCTTTGGACCTGCAGCAGGATGCCGCCCAGCAGGCACAGGCCCGACACGATGTGCACCATGAAATAGCGGAACCCCGCGGCCATCGACTTCTCGGTTCGCCGTGCCATGATCAGGAACGTGGCGCTGAGCGTCATCATCTCCCAGAAGATGAACAGCGTGAACAGATCGCCTGCGAAGACCGCCCCGATGGCGGCCCCGGCATACACGAGGCCGGCGGCGTTCTGGAACCGGTCCTCCACCTTCAGGGCGTAGAGATTCGCGATGAAGGCGATGATGTGAAAGATGATTCCGAAGACGACGCTCAGCCGGTCGATGCGGGCGAGCACCAGCTCCTGGCGGAAAAACGGCAGGAGGAAGTGACTCCCCTCCGGCAGCGCCAGCATGTTGTAGAGGCTCAGCGCCGGCACGAGCAGCATCCAGGCCTGGCGCAGGCGCCCGCGCAGCAGCACCGCCGGCAGGGCGGCAAGGATCAGGATCAGTCCGGGGGGAATGGCGTTAACGGTCATAATACCCCTCGTCGCGCATCACGACCGGCCGCAGCACGTACTGGGCAACGAACACCAGGACGACGTAGGCGACAAAGCCGAATGCCGCGTAGAACCCATACCACTCCTCCCAGGGGAAGATTACATGCCGGTGGGCCCATCCCTCGGCGATCAGCAGGGCGCCCAGGACGGCGAAGAGGACCGCCATCATCGCCTTGAGGGTCCCCGGGCGGATCAGGGGCTCCTTCCCGGGGGCCGGATTGGCAGCATTCTTGTTCACGGCACACACTCCTTCACAGGGTCCTGGCCAGGACGACTGCCAGGTACAGGGCGCCCAGGGCGACCAGCACGAAAAACACGGGGCGCCAGCCCTCGACCGGCTCGTGGGTCAGGATCCTCAACTCTTCCTGCGGACTTCGTTCGTCGCGTTCCATCCGTTGCATCCCTCAGGGTGACACAACCCGTTGAATCAGCTGCAGGGCCAGCGACGGCCAGAGAAACAGCACCAGGCAGAACAGCGCCGTGACGCCCAGCGGGATCAGGCAAAGAACCGGCGCTTCCCGGACCTCGTCGGGCCCGTTCCCCTCCGCGGGCTGGGCAAAGAACCCCCGGTAGACGATGGGAAAGAAGTAGGCGGCATTCAGCAGGGAGCTGATCAGGATCACCGCAACCAGAATAAGCTGGCCGCCGTCGATAGCCCCGATCACCATGCTCCACTTGCTCAGAAACCCGCCCAGGGGCGGCATGCCGATGATCGACAGCGACGCCAAGAAGAAGGCCCCGTAGGTAACCGGCATCCGGCGGCCGAGGCCGTCCATCTCGCTGATGTTGCTCTTGTGGGCAGCAACGTAAATCGCGCCGGCGCAGAGGAACAGGGTGATCTTTCCGAAGGCGTGCATGGACAGGTGCAGAAGCCCGCCGGTCATCCCGGCCGCCGTAAGCATCCCGGCCCCGAGGATCATGTAGGAGAGCTGTCCGATCGTCGAGTAGGCCAGCCTGCGCTTGAGATTATCCTGGGTGAGGGCCACCAGCGAGGCCACGATGATCGTGATGGATGCCAGGGTGGTCAGGACCACGCCCAGATTCAGATCGGCGAGCAGGCCCGTGCCGAAGATGAAGAACACCACCCGCAAGATCGAAAAGACCCCGACCTTGACAACGGCCACCCCGTGAAGAAAGCTGCTCACCGGCGTGGGGGCCACCATCGCCGCCGGCAGCCATCCGTGCAGGGGCATGACGGCCGCCTTGGCGAAACCGAACACGAGAAGCACCAGCAGAAGCGACACGGTCGATGCGTCGGCCTTGCCCGCCAGGATCCCGCCTGCGGTGAAGTCGAGCGTGCCCGTCAGGGTGTAGGTGAGGATCATGGCCGGCAGGGCAAAGGCGACGGATGTGCCGAGAAGGTACGTCAGGTACTTGCGGCCGGCCGAGCGGGCCTCGGCGTCCTGCTTGTGCGTCACCAGCGGGTAGGTCGATAGCGACAGCATCTCGTAGAAGAGATACAGCGTGAACAGGTTGGCGGAAAAGGCAACACCAACGGTTGCCGACATGGCGACCGCGAACGAGGCATAGTAGCGCGTCTGGTCGTGCTCGTTCAGGGCGCGCATGTACCCGATCGAGTAGATCGAGGTCAGGATCCAGAGAAAGGACGCGACCAGGGCAAAATACATCCCCATGGCATCCACCCGCAGGGCGATCGCCACCCCCGGGAGGACTTCCGCCAGGGTGAACCGGTAGCCGCCGCCCTCGAGCACGGCCGGCAGCATGGCGGCGACGATGGCGAACTTGCCCAGGGAGATCAGCAACGTCCAGGCTTCCCGCAGATTCGGCCGTCGATCCGACAGCAGGATCGGCACCGTCCCAAGCAGGGAGATCAGGACCGCCGCAAGCGGCCAGTATGAGCTATGTACCATCGTCATTTCAATTCGACTTTTCCGGAGGTTCGCCTATCAAACCCGAACGCCCCTTCCATCAGAATCCGCCGGGCAAAGCGATTCGGATCACATGCTGCACGAGCGGCCCGGTCGCCAGACCGACGCCGATCAGCGACGCGGCGGCCAGCACGAGCGGCTGCAGCATCGCCGCCGGCGCCTCCCGGAGCGTGTCCACCTCGTGGCCATGACCGGCATGCCCCGCTTGCGGCGTCCGGAAATAGGCGATCTCGATGATCCTGAAGAACAGGACGGCATTCACCAGGCTGCTGAAGATCAGCGCCCCGACGTAGAGCCACTGCCCGGCCTCGATACCGCCCAGGATCAGGTACCACTTGCTGAAGAACCCGCAGGTCGGCGGCACGCCGATCATGGACAATGCCCCGACGGTGAAGGCCGCCATGGTTACGGGCATACGCCGGTACAGCCCCCCCAATTGTTCAAAATCAAGCCCTCCGGTGCGATAGGCAATCGCCGAGACGGCCAGGAACAAACAGAGGGTCATCAGCGCGTCGTTGACGATGTGGAGGATCGCCCCGGTCATGCCCTGCGCATTGGCCAGCCATACGCCGCCGACCATGTAGCCGACCTCGGCGACGATGAGGTAAGTCAGCATCCGCCGCAGGTTCTTCTGGCCGAGGGCCATGGCCGAGGCGCAGACGATGCCCACTGCCGCCACCCCCACGACAATCTGCTGCACCCCCGCGTGCTGGATGAATTCGTAGGCAGGGGAAAAGATCGAGAACATGAACCGGATCATCAGGTAGATCGTGACCTTGGTCATGAGCGGCGCGACGAGCACCGCGGCGCCGTCGGGCATGTCGGAGTACGCGTTGGGCAGCCAGACGTGCAGCGGGAAGAAGGCCATCTTGATCCACAGGCCGACGATGCAGAACGAGAAGGCCGTGGCCAGGGCCGGCCCGCTCTCGAGGGTCGGGATGATCCGCGCCAGGTCGGCCATGTTCAGCGTGCCCGTGAGGATGTAGAGGTAGCCGATGCCCAGCAGGTAGAAGCAGGCCCCTGTGGAGCCCATGATGACGTAGTTGAAGCTCGAGACGATCGCGCGGCCCCGGCCCAGGGCGATGAGCCCGTAGGCCGTGATCGAGGCGATCTCCAGCAGCACATAGACGTTGAAGGCGTCGGCCGTCAGCACGAGACCGTGCAGGCCCGCGATGAGGATCAGGTACAGGGTGAAGAACAGGTGCTGGCGGTCTTCCAGATCCTTCGCAACGCTCTTCACCGCGGAGATGCTGGCCGTCAGGGCCACCCCGGAAACCAGCACCTGCATGAGGGAACCCAGGTGATCGACGGACAGCTCGATCCCGTAGGGGGCGAGCCAGTTGCCGACGACGTAGCGGAACCCGCCGCCGCTCAGCACCTGCAGAAAGACTGTGAGGGCCGCCGCAAACGAGAAGGACAGCACCCCCAGAACCAGGGGGGCCACGGCCCGCCTGGAATACCGCCCCACGACCATGACCGCGAAGGCTCCGATCAGGGGGGCCGCAAGGGCGTACATGTGCAGGTTGGTGGTGCTCACCGGTCCATCTTCTCCAGGATTTCGTCCTCTTCCAGCGTGCCGTAGCGCCGATAGATACGCTGCATGAGCGCCAGGGCGACCCCCGTGACGCTGACGGAGACCACGATGGCCGTCAGCATCAGGACGTGGGGCACCGGGTTGTTGATCAGCGCCGAGTTGACGCCGTGCTCCAGGGCGGCCTGCTTGTCGATGATCGGGATCAGGCCGCCTTTTTTCACGCCCGAGGAGATGAACATGAGGATGATGGCGGTCTGGAAGATGTTCATCCCGAGCAGTTTCTTCACGAGGTTGTTCTTGCCGATCATCGCGTAGAAGCCGATCATCATCAGCACGACGTAGATCCAGTAGTTGTACTTGGCGATGATTTCCGACAGGATCGCTTCCATCTCAGAGCCCCTTGTCCATGTCCCCGCCCGAGGAAAGATCCCAGAACAGCGACGCCATGATGCTTGTGACCGCCAGGCCCACGCCGAGCTCGACGATGAACACCCCCATGGAGCGCCACTCGACGGGCCCGAGCGCCAGCAGGACGTCCATGGCGCTGTAGTCGAGGAAGAGCCCCCCGAGCAGGGCGCACAGCACGCCCGTGCCGGTGTAGATGAACACGCCGGAGGCCGCCATGACGGCATTGGCCCGGAGGCTGAAGAAGCGCAGAGAGGTCTTCAAATCGAAAGCGATGGCCATCAGGATGAACGACGCCCCGAGGATCACCCCGCCCTGGAACCCTCCCCCGGGGCTTACGTGCCCGTGGGCGATCACGTACAGGCCGAAGAGCTGGATGAAGGGAATCATGACCCGCACCCCCATCTCGATGATGAGGCTCGGTCCGATCGGGCGGTCCTGCGGCAGGGAGTAATCCTTTTTCATGCGTCGGGCCTCCTCAGGACGCTGATGACCACGATGCCGGCGCAGAAAATGACGACGGTCTCGAACATCGTGTCGTAGCCCCGGTAATCCCCCAGCACGGAGGTGACGGCATTGGGGATGCCCGTATCTCTTCACCGTCCCCTCGATGTACGTCGGCGAGACGTGGCGGGACGCCGGGGCGTTGGGGTCCCCCCAGGGCGGGAAGTCGCGGGTGCCCCAGATCAGCAGGGCGCCGGCCAGCAGCGTGGTGACGAGGGCGATCCGTTTCAATCCTTGCTCCTCCTTGTGGTTCGCAGGATCGTGGCGATGAACAGCATCGTGCTGACCCCGGCGCCGACGGTGGCCTCCGTGAACGCCACGTCCACGGCCCCCATCTCCGCCCAGAGCAGGCACATGAGCAAGCTGTACACGCTGAAGACCAGCGTGGCGGCAAGCAGGTCTTTCAGGACGATGGTCGTGACCCCGCAGATGACCACCAGGGTCAGAAGCAGCAAGTCGGCCTGCCAGATCATTTCACCTCCTCCTTCCTGCGCCAGGGCTCGACGCCCAGGGCAACGGCCGTCTGCATGATGGCGTGCGTCGCAGTCGGGCTCGCGACGAAGATGAACACGGCGATAAACAGGATCTTCAGGCTGACCAGAAGGTCGGCCAGGACGAGGCTCTGGCCGTTGTACAGGGCAAATCCCAGCACCACCAGCACCGCCCCGAGCGAATCGGTCTTCCCGGCCGCCTGTATCCGCGTGTAGAAATCGGGGAGGCGAAGGATGCCGATGACGCCGAAGGCCAGGACGAGAATCCCCAGGACCAACAGAACGGTCGTCAGGATGTTGATCATGAACGGGCCTCCTCGTTCGTCGTGTCCCCGCCGGGAGGGTCCCCCGTCGGCCTGTGCTGGAAGTACTTCGCCGCGGCCAGGGTCCCGATGAAGTTCAGCAGGGCGTAGGCGAGCGCGATGTCCACGAACATGCTCACGTTCTCGAAGAGCACGCCGATGAACAGCAGCAGGATGGTCGCCTTGGTACCGATCATGTTGCCGCCGATGATCCGGTCGAAGACCGACGGCCCGGCAATCATGCGGTACAGCGTCGGGAAGATGAGCAGGATGATGGCCACGGTCCCTGCGAGCATCACCGTCTGCATCAGCGATCCTCCTCGAAGACCCTGCGGATGCGCTCCTCCATCGCGCCCGGGCAACCCTCCGCAACGGTGCGGTCCAGCGCGTGAACGACGAACTCGTCATCGCGGATGTCTACGGTGATCGTGCCGGGGGTCAGGGTGATGGACTGGGCCAGGGTGACCTTGGAGATCGGCCGCTTGAGGACCGTCCGGAAACGGATGATCTGCGGGTCGATGATCTCCAGCATGCGGGGGTGGAGAACCACGCGGATGACGTGGATGTTGGCCAGGATGATCTCCCACATCAGGCTGGGGATGTAGAGGAACCAGCGCGCAAGCCCGCGCAGCCAGGATTTCGCATCGCCGCCCCAGAACAGCAGACCGCTGCTGAAGTGCGCAACGAGCCCGCAGCAGATGACGCCGAGG
>CAWDHZ010000018.1:0-18459 GCA_963802225.1 uncultured delta proteobacterium
TTCGCGGTCCTGCTGCTCGGGTTCCACATCTTCACCGTGATGAAACTCAACGACCTCGAGAATGACGTCCAGGGCGCGAAGCAGAGGCTCGAACAGCTCAAGTCGAGCATCGGCGACATCAACCAGTACAAGAAAGCGAAAGAGATTCTGGAAAAACGGCTCAACGTCATCAGCTACCTCGAGAAGAACCGGTTCGCCAAGGTCTCCTTTCTGGATGAGCTGACCTCCATGGTCCCGGCCAGCCAGGTCTGGATCAAATCGATGAAAGAATCCGAAACGGACGTGAAGATCGACGGCTTCGCGAAGGACAACATCGCCATCGCGAAATTCATGAGGAACCTGGAAAAATCCAAGCAACTCATCTCCGTCGACCTGGTCTCTTCGAAACAAACGGAAATCGCGGGCAACAAGCTGAAGCAGTTCACCCTGTCCTGCGGTCTCAAGAAGGGGATCTGAGCATGGCACTGAGCGTTGACGATATCAAAAGAATGCCCGTGCGGCAGAAGGTCCTGGCGCTGGTCGTGCTCTTCATCCTGCTGGGATTCTCCTACTACTCGATCTACTACCAGGATGCCATGCAACGGGAGGAGAAACTCCAGCAGGACCTCTCGGCCGTCCAGATGGAGCTCGCCCAGAAGCAGAAGCTGATGGAGGAGAAGCTCCGGTTCGAGAAGGAGATCGCCCAGCTGCAGGAGCAGCTGAAGGTGGCCATGGCGAAGCTGCCCGAACAGAAGGAGATCCCGGGGCTGCTGATCTCCATGTCGGAGGCCGAGGGACTGGGCGGAGTCGAGTTCCAGCTCTTTGAGCCCCTGGCTCCCGTGGAGAAGGAGTTCTACGCCGAGCTGCCCGTGAAGATCTCGCTCACCGGGGTCTACCACGACACGGCCATCTTCTTCGAGAAAGTGGCGAAGCTGCCCCGCATCGTCAACGTGTCGGATATCTCCATGGAAAGGCGGGAAGGCACCAAGGACACAAACGGCCTCAAGGGCCCCGTCCTGGCAACGAGTTTCCTGATCAAGACCTACATGTTTGTCGAAAAGCCCGTTGAAGGGAGCAAGAAGGCTGATGGAACGGACAAGAAAGCGGCTCAAAAGAAATAATCTCCTGGCGAGAAGCCTGGCCCTCGTCTTCCTGCTAGCGGGTTTCGTGACGGCTGCCCCGGCGGCCACCCCGCCTGCAACAAAACCCGTGGCGTTGAATCCGGTGACAGAACTGGAGGCGCCCCCTCTTGAAATGCCGGACTATCGTTACGATCCGAAGGGGAAAATCGACCCCTTCAAGCCCTTCGTGAGGCTCGAGCTGCCCACCCCCTCGAAAAAGGGGCCGGAGAAGAAGAAACTCACGGGCCATCTCACGCCGCTGCAGCGGGTTGCCCTGGACAAGGTCCGGGTGACGGGCATCGCCGGGTCATCGTCGAAGCGCGTCGCCATGGTCGAAGACGGCGGCGGCGGGGGCAAAGGGTATCTCGTTTATGTGGGGACTCTCATCGGGGAGAACGGCGGCAAGGTGATCCAGATCCTTCCCGACCGGGTCATCGTGGAAGAGAAACTCGGAGAGAGCAAGGGCAAGGAAAAATCGCATCGCGTGGCGCTGAAGCTCCATAAAGAAGAAGGCGAGGGAAGACCATGAAGAAGCTGAGCATGTGGGCACTGACGATTTCATTCTGTGGGTTGCTGGTTGCCGGCTGCGCAACGATGAACGCCGGGCCCGCGTCATCCGACCCGGCGACGGCACCGGCCGATGCGGCCGCGGCCGCAAAAAGTCCTGCGTTGGCCAACGTCGGCTACGTCGAGAAGATCGCCTTCGACAAGACGGCGGACAAGGAGAGGGTGATCGTCTCCGCCTCCAAGCTCATGGGATACACGACTTCCCGGGATTCGGCCCGGACGCTCGTGATCACCTTCGACAAGATGTATGTGCCCGATGATCTGAAAACGAAGATCCCCGAGGGCAGCTTCAAGGTCATCGAGGGCGTCTACTCGAGCCAGACAAAATCGGGTGAGCGTCCCGTGACAGCCATCAAGATCGTCCTGAAGGACGCCGTGCCCCACCTGGTGCGCGAGGAGGGCAACCAGCTCATCGTCGATGTGGACATTGCCAACATGCCCCAGAGCCCCAGCATGACGAAGGAAGTGGATCGGATCCGGGCGACGCAGCCGGAGCCGAAAGCCAGGGAGATCAAGATCGAGAAGAAGGAAGGCAAGGAGTACAAGGGCCAGAAGATCACGGCCGATTTCCAGGATGCCAACATCCGGAGCGTCTTCCGCCTCATCGCCGAGGTGAGCGGCCTCAATATCGTGGCCGGCGAGGACGTGAAGGGGCTCGTCACGATGAAGCTCACGGAGGTTCCCTGGGACCAGGCACTCGAGACGATTATGGACATCCAGCAGCTGGGGACGAAGGTGCAGGGCAACGTGATCGTCGTCATGCCCGCGGACAAGCTCAAGAAGGCCGAGGAACAGCGTCTCAAGGAGGACGTCTCCCGCGGCAAGCTGAAGCAGATCTCAATCGAGGCCCAGATCGTCGAGGCCGTTGATACCTTTGTCAGGAGGCTTGGTGTCCAGTGGGGCGGCGGGCTCCTGACCAACGCCGGCAACACAACGATCGGCGGATTGGCTGGCTCGGCAGGGTACGCCTCGGGCCTGACGACAGGCTCTACGGGCGCCACGACGATCCCGCAGGCCTTCCCGAACGGCGTCGGCTTTACCGGCAGCAACCAGGCGGTGAACTTTCCCTTTTCCTGGGCGGGGACGCCGGGTCTGGGCATCCTGATCGGCGGGGCCAACTTCGTTCTCAGCGCCCAGATCAATGCGCTGGAGACCTCGAATGAGGGCAAGATCATCTCCTCCCCGAAGGTCACGACGCTCGACAACGTCAAGGCGGTGATCAAGCAGGGCGAGGAAGTCCCCTATGTGACCGAATCCACCTCGGGCGGCGTCGTCACCCGGACCGTGATGTTCAAGGAAGCGGTGCTCAAGCTCGACGTGAAGCCGACCATCACCCCCGAGGGAAAGATCTCCATGGAGATCAAGGCCACCAACGACTATCCCGACTATACACGGTCGATCCAGGGCAACCCGCCCATCATCAAAAACGAGGTCGACTCCACCGTCGTGGTCCATGACGGCGACACGATCGTCATCGGCGGCATTTACAAGTCCAATGACCTGAAGGGGACCAGCGGCGTGCCCGGCGTCTACAAGGTTCCCGTGCTCGGCTGGCTCTTCAAGGCGGAGGAAGAACAGAGGACCAAGCGTGAAATCCTCATCTTCATCACGCCGAGAGTTGTGCCGGACAGCAAGGGCAACTGATCCCGGGAGAAAGGCAAAAGGCTAAAGGGTAAAGGCGAAAGGCAATATCAGAGACCCCGCCGCGGCGACGCGGCGGGGTCTTTTTCAATCTTGACACACAAAGAGGGCTGTGTTAGTCCCCCGAATTACAAACCGTGAAGAGCGGAAGATCAGAAGTGAGGATGTTCGGGCAGGAAAGGGACGGGACAGCAGGCCGATGGAAAAGCATGATAAAAAAGGCGGCTACGAGATGGTGAGTCTCAGCGAGGTTGTGGAACGCAAGGAGTTCATCGCCCGGGCCGAGGCATGCCTCGAACAGGACCCGGCCCTCGCCGTCGATCTGGCGCTCGAGCGTCTGCGGATCTACCCCGATGACACGGAAGCCAAGATCATTCTCGGCATCGGCTGGTATCGGAAAGGGGAAAGGGAGCCTGCCCTCGATGTGCTGAGAGGACTCTCCGACGATGTGATCCGCTGGTCGCCGGTTTTCAGCATTCTTTCCGAACTCTGCCGGGACCAAGGGCTCGATGAGGAGGCCGAACGGGCCTCCCGCATCTACATGTCCATGAATCCCGAATCCCCGGAGGCCATTGCGGACCTGGAGGAGAGGCTGCGCAGGGAGAGCCGGACTTACCCGGAGGCGGGGGCGGAGAAGCCCGACGAGGATGTCGGATTGCCCCGGGCCGCCGATTTCAAAACACTGACGCTGGCCGATCTCTATGCGCGGCAGGGATACCGGGAACTGGCCGAGGCTCTCCTCAAGGAAATCCTCGCCACGGATCCCCAGAACCAGGATGCCCTGGAGAGACTTCGGAAACTCCGGCCGAAGGCCCGGGAGGATGAGAAACCAACCGTTTCCGGCGAGGGGACTCCGGACGGGGAACGCAAGGATCTCTTTTTCGGGGAGCCGGTGGCGCCGCCCTTCCATAGCCTGTTTGGCCGCACCATCGGGACGGAACTGCCCGAGCCCGATGAACCGGCGCCTGATGCAGCCGCCGCAGCCCTGCATGATCCTGATATCCCGGATCACCACGAACGGGTCATCGGAGAGCTGAACCGGTGGCTTGTCTCTATCGACAGGATGCAAGGGAATGCCTGAACGGCCTGCCACCGCCCCGAGGATGTCCCGGCTGCGGGCGCTCCTGCGGCGCTCGGGCCTGGAGGCTTTTCTCATCCTCGATCTCAAGAACATCCGCTACCTCACAGGCTTTACCGGCAGTGACGGGGCCCTCGTCGTGGGCGCAGGCAAACCGGCCCTCCTCGTGGACGGCCGCTACGTGACCCAGGCCGTGGAGCAGGCCCCGGGGGCCCGGGTGGTTCTTTACCGCGACAAAGTCTCCGGGGTCGCCGAGGCGCTTTCCGCAGGGGGGGTTGAACAAGTCGGCTTCGAGCCTGCCGTCGCGACGGTGGAGTTGCTGAGCTCCCTGCGCCTCAAGTCGAAAAAGGTGCGCTGGAAGCCTCTTCAGAGGGAGCTCGGCGCCATTCGTGCCGTAAAGGATGCCGGAGAAATCAAGCTGATCCGCAGGGCGATCCGCATCGCCGCAGGTGCTTTGAAGTCAACCCTGGAACGCATCCGGCCCGGGGTGTGCGAGCGCGACATTGCCATCGAGCTCGAATATGCCATGCGCAGCATGGGCGCCGAAGCCCCCTCCTTTGACACGATCATTGCATCAGGAGCCAACGGCGCCCTTCCCCATGCCCGGCCGGGAAGACGGAAGATCCGGCCGGGGGACTTCGTGGTCATCGATTACGGGGCCGTCTGGCGCGGGTACCACTCGGACGAGACCTGCACCTTTGCCGTCGGCGGGGCGGGAAGGCGGCACGAGAAAATATACGGCGTTGTCAAAGAAGCCCACGACAGGGCTCTGGAGGCGGTGAGGCCCGGCGTTGCCTGCCGCGACGTGGATGCCGCCGCCCGTGGCGTCATCGAGAAGGCCGGATACGGTCCTCTCTTTTCCCATGGGACGGGGCACGGTGTGGGACTCGACGTCCACGAGGCCCCCAGGCTCTCGACCCTCTCCGATGCCGTTCTTGAGCAGGGGATGGTGATCACCATCGAACCGGGGATCTATCTGCCCGGCTTCGGCGGGGTGCGTATCGAGGACACGGTTCTCGTCGAGAAGGGTGGGGCCAGGGTGCTCACGGAATTTTCAAAGGAGTTGCAGGTTATTGGGTGAGGGAGTCATGTCCGTTTTCCAGGAGGATCTATTCTACAGCCGCGAACACACCTGGGTGAGGGTGGATGGGAACATGGCCACCGTCGGGGTCTCCGACTATGCCCAGGAGAAACTCGGGGAGCTTTATTCCATCGAGCTGCCCGGGACGGATGCGGAAGTCGAGCAGGATGAACCCTTTGGCGTCATCGAGTCGTCCAAGTCGGTTGCGGAGCTCATCTCGCCGGTCAGCGGCGAGGTCATCAGTGTCAACGAGGACATCGAGGACGACATCGGCGTGATCAACAGCGATCCCTATGGGGCCGGCTGGCTGATCATGGTGGAGTTGCGCGATCTCGATGAGCTCAACAACCTCCTCGATGCAGAGGAATACAGGGAGTATGTCGGCGAGGAAGCCGGGACCGAAGAATGAAAACTTCCTGGCGCCTGCTGCCCTTCCGGGTATTGCGCGCCGCCGAGAACATGGCCGTCGACGAGGCCGTCTTCCGTCTGAACCGCCGTGAGGCCCTGCCCCCAACGCTGCGGTTCTTCGGCTGGCAGCCCCCCGCCGTGTCGCTCGGTTACTTCCAGAAAACCTCCCGGGAGATCGATGTCGAAACCTGCCGGCGCGAGGGGATCGACATCGTGCGCCGGCCCACGGGGGGCAAAGCCGTCCTGCACGAACACGAGCTGACCTACTCGCTCGTGGCGGCCGTGGATCACCCCCTGTTCACCGGCGATATCCTCGAGACCTACCGGGTTATCAGTGCCTGTATCGTGGAAGCCCTCAAGCGGCTTGGCCTCATGCCGGAGATGGTGTCCGAGGGACGCTCGGCCGCGGGAACGCCCCTGGAGGCATACTGTTTTGCCGCCCCGTCAAAATACGAGCTGCTCGTGGGGGGACGCAAGATCTGCGGCAGCGCCCAGGTGAGGGCAGGCGGCGCCTTCCTCCAGCATGGGTCGCTGCTGATCGACGTCGATCCCGCCCGTGCTGCGGCGGTCATGCGGGTCCCCGCAGCCGGGATCTCGAGTTCCACGACGACCCTGCGGGAGCAGCTCGGCAGGGTCATCGGGGCCGACGAACTCGCCCGGGTCCTCCGGGGGGCCTTCGAGGACACGCTCGGCATCACCCTGGCCGAGGAGGGCCTGACGGCTGCGGAAGAGGCCTTGAAAGAGCGGCTGCTGGCCGGGAAGTACGGCACGGACCGGTGGAATCTGGAGGGGAAAAGCACCCACGGCGGGCAAGGGGAGCCGTCGTGATGCCTGAAATCGTCATCTAACGCAAAGTTTTGATTGACAATAATATTGTTTTCCAATAATATTCAACAGTTTCGCGGGGAAAATCGGATTCATCGATCATTTCAAGTGCTCGCGCATCCTATGAAATCGTCTTTGATTCCGCTGCGGTTATGTTTGCTTTTCCCTGATCCGGACACACGAATTTAAAAGGAAGGGAGCGATCATTTTTGGAAGTCAAGGTTTTCGACAACGATGTCGACAAGGCATTGAAGGTTCTGAAGAACAAGCTGTCGAAGAACGGCCTGTTCAAGGAACTCAAGCTGCGTCGTGCCTACGAAAAGCCTTCCGTCAAGCGCAAGAGAAAAGCGCTCGAGGCGAGACGGCGGCTTGCCAAGATCCAGAGACGGCGTCACACGTAATCGGCCGGATGGACGCATTTTCACAGACAACCTTCACCGGGGACAGGGGCAGGAATCTCACCAAAGGGTTTCTGCCCCGATCCCTGTACTGTGTCTGATGGAAGAAAAACAATATCTCGTCGATGCCCTTTCCGTTAACGAATCGTGGCGAATGTTCCGCATCATGGCGGAGTTCGTCGATGCCATAGAAGAACTCTCCGATCTCGGGCGAGCCGTTACCGTCTTCGGCTCCGCCAGAACCACCCCCGCTCACAAATACTACCAGAAGGCAGAGCACCTGTCGCGGCTGCTGGCCCAGCAGGGATTCGCCGTCATCACGGGCGGTGGGCCCGGCATCATGGAGGCAGCCAACAAGGGCGCCGCCGAAGCGGGCGGCACGTCGGTCGGCATGAACATCCGCCTGCCCTTTGAACAGACCCCCAACGGGTTTGCCAACGTCAAGCTCGACCACAAGTATTTCTTCATCCGGAAGGTCATGTTCGTCAAGTTCGCCATGGCGTATGTCATCATGCCCGGGGGGTTCGGGACCCTGGATGAACTCTTTGAAGCGCTCACCCTGATCCAGACCAAACGGATTAAGAGTTTCCCCGTCATTCTGATGGGAAGCGAATACTGGCAGGGGCTTCTCGACTGGCTGAAGGCCACCATGCTCGCCCAGGGGATGATCACCCGGGAGGACATGGATTTGATCCGCGTCATGGACGAGCCCGAAGAGGTGGTCAGTTACATCCGCAAATTCGTCATCACCTGATCGGCTGTTGAAAAACGGCCATCTGCTGCGTTTCCCTCACCCCTCGTCCCTGCGGCGTACGCCACGTACGCCTCAGTCCTCGGGCTTTCGGGGGCCTTGCATCTGGCCATTTTTGAACAGCCGATAAATCATGCAGGCTGGTGATTCTCCCACGCTCTTTTCTGATCCTCCGCTCTTTCGCTCTTCCTCACTTCCTGATCATAAACCCCTCCCGTTTTTCAAAAAATTGATGTATATCAGTCACGACCGACCGGACCCTTCAAGACAGGCGGCGAAATTTTTATACGTAGGCCGGCCGTCCCGGCCGGCATCCGAAACGAGATGAGCCAGAAAGAACCGAGCGCAGAAAAGAGCCTGGAGAGTGTCCTGAAGGACATCTCGAAGGGCCGAAGAGCGCCCTGTTACCTCCTGTACGGGGATGAGGACTTCCTTGTGGAAGAGGCCCTGGGGAAGCTTGTCGACGCCCTGATCCCGGCACAGGACAGGGACCTGAACCTCTTTATCATGGACAACGAGTCGGGAGGAGTCGATCACGTCTGCGAGGCCCTTCTGACGCCGCCTCTCATTCCGGGCCCCAAGGTTGTGCTCCTGCCCAAGACCCGCCTTTTCTATTCGAAGACCTCCCTGCCCGAGCTGGTCAGAAAAATCGCCGACAGCGCCGAGTCGGACCTCCCGGCGGCGGCCCGGGCCTTCATGATCTTTCTGGATCTGGCGGGCTGGTCCCTCGATGAGCTCCGCGACGACGGGTGGAGAAGAGTCACCGACGAGCAGTGGCACGACGCCGCAGGGGGCGAGGGGGGCGAGGGTCGGGAGAAGTGGCTCCCCCGGGTGCTGGAGTACTGTGCAGGGCAGGCGATGATGGCCGGAAGGCACCGTGCCGGCGGAACGGAAGTCCTGGAGGAGCTCCTCGCATCGGGGCTTCCCGAGGGGCAATGCCTGGTCATGACGGCCGATTCCGTCGATCGGAGAAAGAAGCTCTTCAAGGTGGCGACCGAGCAGGGCGTCGTTCTGTCCTTCATCCGAACCCGGGGCGAGGCAAGGCAGCGCAGCCTCATGATGGAAAATCTCCGCGAGAAGCTCTCCCGGAGAGGCAAGACGCTCAGCCCCGAAGCCTGGGTCGTCCTGGGAAGAAAAACGGGATTTCGCCTGCGGGATTCCGCCGAAGCCCTCGATCAGCTGATCACCTACACGGGGGACCGGACGGCGATCGAACCTGCCGACGTGGAGACGGTCATCGGCCGTACCCGTGACGACACCGTTTTCGACCTCACGGAAGCGCTCGTGGGAAAAGACCTCCGCAAGGCCTTGGCGAGCCTCGGCGATCTGCTGTACCAGGGCGTCCATCACCTTGTCATTCTCGCCATGATCACCCGGGAGGTCCGTTTCCTCTTCCACGGAAAGCTGTTTCTCGATGCGGGCAGAATCGCCGGCTTTCGCGCCGACATGGACTTCGGCCCGTTCCAGCGGGCCGTCTACCCTGCGGTCAAGGGGCTCGAGGCCGAGCTGGGGAAAGGGAAATCCCTCGCAAGCCAACACCCCTATGTGGTCTTCAATGCGCTTCGTAACTCGACGCGCTTTTCCTACGGGGAATTGATGGGGCATCTGGAACGGGTGCTCGCCGTCGATACCGCCATGAAATCGACGGGGCAGGACCCGCGGCTGCTGCTCGAGCGGCTGCTTATTGAGCTTTGCGGACGCGAGGGGGTAACAAGTAACGGATGACGCGTAACAGGTAACAGCCGCTTCGCGGCAGTGACCGGTGTCTAGTGACCAGTGACCAGTAATGAAAAAGAAATCGCTGAATTATACATAAGCCCCTTCTTGTTTTTCACTAGCCACAAACCACTAGCCACATCTCTACCATCTTGACCTGCTACTGCAGGTCAAAGCTTCTCCATGCTCCGATGCTTCATGCGGTCTCTCTTGGAGGATTTCCGGGAGGGGCCTTTTTTCTTTGTCCCGCGGGAGCAAGGGTTGTCGTCGTCATTGTCCTTGTCGAGAGTGGCAGGGCCCTGTGCGGGGGCGCTCCGGCTTTGACGGATCCGGGCCTCGAATTCCCCGGAAGGGACTGCCGTGACCCCCGCGCGGATGGCTGCGTCCATGACGGGACGGTCCGATGTGACGACGAGCGTCTCATCGGCGTGCTGGCGGGCAAGCCGCTTGATGACCTCATCGGCTTTCTCCCCCCGCCGTGAATAGATGATGTCGATGCCCGCTTCCCGGTCGCGCTCCTCCTGCGGAGAGCCGCCTAGCCACCCGTCGAATACGACGGTGATACGGTGTCCCCTGTCCCTCCGGTAGCCGGCCAGCAGGTGAACCAAGGCCTTGCGCCCGGCTTCCAGGCCCTGGCGTTCATGCAGGCGTAGCACATCCGACTGCCGGATGAGGTTATAGCCGTCGATGATGATGTGCATATAAAAACCGGCTTAGGGCTTAGGGCTTAGGGCTAAAGGCTAAAGGCAAAAGGCAAAGGGCAGGAATATTCCTTTCTTACCTTTAGCCCTATGCCCTTCGCCTTATGCCTATTCCCATCATACCCCACTTGAGCGGTGGCTACAAGGCGATTGAAATGTAGAGTTTACCCGTTTTGGCGGCGATAAAATAGTTGTGGACATTCCTACCCGAAGTCCTATAATCGCCCCTACGCTTTGGCGGCCGAGGCCGCAGGTTCGAGGCCCGAAGGACGTGGACCGGGGGGAAGCATGAACTCCTCGGGCCGTTCCCTGCGGGATCGGGGAAACAGGATTCACCAGGCGGTGCTTCAATATCTTGACGGCACCCTGAGATCATGGCTCAGAACGGCACGAACAACCAGACTCGCCTTGAAAAGCTCCAGGAACTCACCCGGGGAAAGCGGAAAGTCCTGATTGTCACCCACAATCACCCCGATCCCGATGCGCTTGCCGCAGCTTTTGCCCTCAAATACCTGTTCCAGTCGAAGTGGAAAGTCGGCAGCATCATCGCATCCAGCGGTGTCATAGGGCGGGCCGAAAACAGGGCCATGATCCGTCGATTGAAGATCGATCTGAGGCCTCTCTCCGAGCTCAATCTCAAGAATTTCAGCAGGATAGCCCTGGTGGACACTCAACCGGGCGCCGGGAACAACTCCCTTCCAAAATCCATAATCCCCGACATCGTCATCGACCACCACGTACCCATCCGGGCAAAGACCCGCCTCGCCCAGTATTACGACATCCGGACCGATTACGGGAGCACCTCGACGATACTCGCCGAGTACCTGCGGGATGCAGGGATCGAGGAGGTGGACCGCAAGGTGGCCACGGCGCTCCTCTACGGAGTCCGGTCCGATACGCGTGATCTGGGCCGCGGGGTGAGTGCGAAAGATGTCGATGCCTGCATGTACTTTTACCAGAGGGTACTCTTTCGCCTCCTCTCGCAGATCGAACACCCGGAGGTCCCGCGGGACTACCTGAGCGTCCTCGAGAAGGCCATCCGCAGTGCCCGCATCTACAAGGACGTTGTCACCCTGAATCTGGGCCATGTGGAACATCTGGAAATCATCGCCGAGATGGCTGATCTGATGGTCCGCACGGAGGGTGTCAAGTGGGTCCTGTCGCTGGGTGAGTTTGTCGGGGATGTCTACTTTTCGCTGCGCACGAAGAAGAGGCGGGGGTCGGCGGACCGGATTGCCCAGAAGATGGTGGCAGGCCTGGGGACGGGCGGCGGACACGAGATGATGGCCGGCGGGAAGACCCCCTCGAACGAGAATCCCCGCCACTCCCACCAGGAGCTGACGGACATCCTGGTGTCGAGGTTCCTGAAGGCGCTCAAACGAAAGGAAATCAAGGCGCAGAACCTGCTGTCGTTCAGCCAGGAAGCGGCCGGCCCCATAAATCCGGAGGCGGGCGAGACACCCGTTGAGGAAAAGAAGGTAGGGAGTTAAGAAGAGCGGAAGAGCGGAAAAGAAAATTCTTCTTGTCTGCGCTTCCTGACTTCCGATCTTCCTAACTTCGCCCGCGCCTGTCTGCCACTATCGCATCCCGCCGAGAATCGCTTTCATCCGTGCAATCGTATCGCCGTAAGACGGGCTGCCGAAGATGGCGGCCCCGGCCACGAAGATGTCCGCCCCGGCCTCGGCTAGGGTGCCGATGTTTTCGGCCGTGACGCCCCCGTCGACTTCGATGGCCAGCTTGAGGCCGCGTGTCTGTGCGAGCTCCCTGGCTTTCCGGATCTTGGGGAGCATGCCGGAGATGAACTTCTGTCCGCCGAAGCCCGGGTTTACCGTCATGATCAGCAGCAGGTCGATGTCGGGCAGGATCTCCTCGACGCAGGCAAGCGGCGTCGAGGGGTTCAGGGACACCCCGGCCTTGATCCCTTTGCCCTTGATGTAGTTTACCGTTCGGTGCAGGTGGATGACCGCCTCGGCGTGGACCGTGATGATGTTGCTTCCCGCATCGACAAAGGCATCGATGTAGCGATCCGGGTCTTCGATCATGAGATGCACGTCGAAGGGCAGGCTTGTCGTCTTTCTCAGGGAAGAGACGACACCGGGGCCGATCGTGATGTTCGGTACGTAGTGGCCGTCCATGACATCCACGTGGATCAGGTCCGCACCGGCCTTCTCCACCGCCTTGATTTCCTCCCCCAGCCGGCTGAAATCGGCGGACAGGATGGAGGGTGCAATCTGTTTTTTCATCATGGTTTCCTTATATAAAAAAACGGCTCAAGGCTAATGGCTAATGGCGGGAAAGAAAAATCATGACCTTATGCCCGTGGGCTTCACCCTGTTTTTCTTCTTTTTGCCTTAAGCCCTTTGCCTAAAGCCATACGCCCATCTGTTAGTAGCGCAGGCTGAGAGGAGGATAGGCGCGTCCCGTGTCGGCCTCGCGCAGGCGGAGCCTCAGCTCTTGAGGCTTTTTCGCCTCCCCCGGGAAGAAGATGAACCCGTAGGCTATCTCCTGGGGCGCGACGGCTCTTCGCTCCAGGGATCGGTTCCGGAGATCTTCGCGGATCTGTCTCTGGACATCGGTATCCGACATCCCTTGAGAACCCCCCATCACGGCTCCTGTCGCAGCGCCGGCGGCGGCGCCTTTCATGGCCGCGTCGCCCACGCCGGAGCCTCCGACTATGCCAATGGCCGCGCCGATAATGCCGCCTGCGACGGCGCCCAGGGCACCATACTTGGCCGCATTCGGCGCCACTTCGCCCAGTTCGGTCTTTTTGGCAATGCGATCATAGGCCATTCTTGCATCCATGACCGGCCACGCGTTGTTATCGACGTCGATGAGAAACGTCTGCTCGGATACGATCTCGAGCGGGTGGCTTCCCTTGTTATCGAAGATGACCTGGACGGGAAGAATCGCCGGCCGGATGTCAAAGCCAAAAGCCGCCTCTGCCTCTTTCTGGTCATCCCAAGACTTGGAGGCGACGATCGCGCCACCCACCGTCGTTGAATTGGGATATGCCTGGGGCATTTTGAAGGGGACGACCTGACGCTGGTAGCGGGCGCACGAGGCCAGCAGCACGAAGGCAAGCAACACGGCGATCGATATCAGAATCGTTTTCCTGGCGGTCATGAGAGGCTCTCTCCGTTCATTTCAATGGTTATTCTTTCGTGATTTCAGGCTCTTTGGGGAGCGAACCCAACCTACAATATTACCGGGGCGATGTCAATTACAGAAGGCTTAGGGCTAAAGGCTAATGGCAAAAGGCTAAAGAGAGTTTCAATCCTCTTTACCCTTAGCTTTTAGCCATTCGCCTTTTGCCGTAGAGGAAACGCATGATCCGATGCGTCCGTTGACTCGCCTGGCTTGAAAAATTGATAATGCAAACTTGACAGTGTATTGAAACCGCACTATCGTCGGGCGGTGCTTCACATCCTTTACAACATCACCGCTCTCTTGGGCTTCCTGCTCCTGGCGCCGTATTACGCATTCAAGATCCTTGTAGCGGGAAAGTACCGTCAGAGCATCCGGCAGAAGCTGGGGGACATACCCGACGAAATGATTTCCGCTCTCAAGGGCCATCCGCGGATCTGGGTCCATGCCGTCTCCGTGGGTGAGGTCACGGCGGCGGCCCCCATCGTTGCCGCCCTGAGGGGGAAGCTCCCCCAAGCCAGTATCGTCCTTTCCACCGGCACGGAGACGGGCCAGGCCATGGCGCGCAAGTTGATCCCCCAGGCCACGGCATTTATGTATTTTCCCCTCGACCTCTTCCCTGTCGTGAAAAAAGTGATCGACCGGATCGCCCCCAATATCGTCGTCCTCACGGAAACGGAGCTCTGGCCCAATTTCCTCAGGCACTGCATGAAGCGCCGCATCCCCGCCGTCATGGTGAACGGCCGGATTTCACCCCGGTCGTTCCGTCGTTACTCACGGACGGCGTTCTTCTGGAAAAAAGTCCTGGCGTCATTCCTCGAAATCGGGGTGATCTCCGCGGTGGACAGGGAACGCATCCTGGCCATTGGCGCTCCCGCGGCGAACGTGAAGGTCATGGGAAACGCCAAGTACGACAGCCTCGCCTCGAGGGTGAGCGGCGAGGTCTGGTCCCGGAAAGCCGCCCAGATGAAGATGACGCCGGACACCCGGGTGCTCGTGGCAGGCAGCACACACGAAGGGGAGGAGGCCATTGTCCTCGAGGTGTACCGGGAACTGCTGCAGGAATGGCCCGGGTTGCGGCTCATCGTCGTGCCCCGTCACCCCGAGAGGGCAAAGGCGGTGCGCGACCTGGTGACGGGCCAGGGGTTTACCCCCGTCCTGCTAAGCGAGATACTTGCAGGGGGGCAACCCGATCGCGGCGTCGTCGTCGTGGATGTGATCGGTGAGCTTTTCGGTCTGTACAGCCTGGCCACTGTCGTCTATTGCGGGGGAAGCCTTGTTGCGAAGGGAGGGCAGAATATCCTGGAACCGGCCGCCTGGGGGAAGGTCGTCTTTTACGGGCCATCCATGGAGGACTTCCTCGACGAGAAGGCCCTCCTGGAAGAGGCCGGCGCGGGTATCCCGGTCCGAAACGCCGAGGAACTCCTTGCGGGCATGAAAGCGATGCTCTGCGATCCCGCAGAGCTCAGACGCCGCGGAATGGAAGGCCAGAAGCGCGTCCTGGCGAGCCGCGGCGCCGCAGAGCGCTATGCGGGGATGATCGTCAAAAACCTGGGGCGTAAGGATAATGGCTAATGGCGTAAGGCGAAAGGCAAAAAGGGATACTGCATGATTTTCTTTTCTTTCGCCCTTAGCCATAAGCCTTTAGCCTGTTTTTCTTATTGACAAGCCGAATCCTTTCCGATATTTAAGTTCTACTTTGTGAGGTAAACCCCGAGAATGACGACGATCGGTGCAAGAAGAGAGCTTTTGAACCTGAACGGGTTGTTGCGACTCGCTCTGCTCCTGCTTCTACTGGCATACCGATCGCCCGTCGTTTTTAGAATTTAGGGACTCGAAGACGAAATTCTAAAGGCCATGGGCAAAAAGCTCATGGCCTTTTTTTGTGCCTTCTGGCAACAGGCGTAACGGGAGGAACGATGAAAGAAGTCATCTGGTTCGGTCGTGGCGGTCAGGGCGCGGTGGTTGCAGCCCAGATCCTGGCGGAGTCGGCATACCTGGAGGGCTTCAAGGGCGTCACCTCGGCGCCGACCTTCGGCCCTGAGAGGCGCGGGGCGCCCGTCACGGCATCGACGCGAATTTCGAAGGATCCCATCCGGATGTTTTCCCAAGTCGAGATGGCCGATATCGCCATCGTCCTGGACGACACGCTCTTCGGCGTCGTCGACGTGAAGGGGCGGGTCCGAAAGGGCGGGACGATCATCATCAATACCGCCTGCAAGCCCGAGGAAGCGGGCATCAGCGGCGATTTCGATGTGGCCACCGTCGATGCCACGGGGATCGCCCTGAAGCTTCGTCTCACGAAGGAAGGCGCCCCCGTGATCAACACACCGCTGCTGGGCGCCTTCGCAAAGGCCACGGGGATCGTCTCCCTGGAGAACATCGAGATGGCCCTCCGCAGCAAGCTCCCCGCGGCGGTGGCATCGCAGAACTTCGAGACGGTGCGCGCGGCCTACGAGGGAACAACGCTCAGCAAGGTAAGGTAAAAGGCTAAAGGCGGACATAGAGGCTAAAGGCAAAAGGCTAATGGCGAAAGGCAAGAGCGAGAGCAGGTTTTCACCTGCTTCCTAACCCTTTGCCTTTAGCCCTTCGCCCTTAGCCATACATTTGAAGTCGATCACCAGGGGGTAGAGGCTGACGTTATGAAGAAAAAAGACGAGAACATATCGGCCATGTGCAAGCCCGCCGTCGGCGAGGCGGGAAGGACCGGCGACTGGCGGGACCTTCGGCCCATTATCGACAACAGCAAGTGCACGCCCTTCGTCAAGAAAAAGGCCGCCTGCTACCTGTGCTGGCTCTACTGTCCCGAGGGGATTGTCAAGGCGGGGATTCCCGTCGAGATCGACCTCGATTACTGCAAGGGCTGCGGGATCTGTGCCGAGGAGTGCCCGTCCAGAGCCATCAGCATGGTGAGGGAGGACAAGTGCAATGACTGACGCGCGCATCATCACCGGAAACCAGGCTGCGGCGCTGGCGGCAAGGCTCTGCGACGTCCAGGTCATCGCCGCCTACCCGATCACCCCCCAGTCGCAGCTTGCCGAGATGCTCTCCCTGTACGTGGAAAGCGGTCAACTGCGCGCCGAGTACGTGCGGGTCGAAAGCGAGCACTCCGCCATGACGGTCTGCATCTCGGCCTCTACCGTGGGCGCCCGGGTCTTCACGGCCACCAGCGCAAACGGGCTTCTCTACATGCACGAGCAGCTGCACTGGGCGGCGGGATCGAGGCTCCCCATCGTCATGTGCTGCGTCAACCGCGGCGTGGGAGCCCCCTGGTCCATCTTCAACGACCAGCAGGACTCGCTCGCCCAGCGCGACACGGGCTGGATCCAGATCTATTGCCGCGACAACCAGGAAATCCTCGACACGGTGATCCAGGCCTACAAGATCGCCGAGACGGTCTACGCGCCCGTCATGGTCTGTTACGACGGCTTCGTGCTCTCCCACACGATGATGCCCGTTGTCTCCCCAACTCCTGCGGCGGTGAGGAAATTTCTCCCGCCCTACAAACCCCACACGATCCTCGATTCGGAAAACCCGATGACCATCAACTCGGTGCTGCTTCCCAACAGGCGTCCCAACAGCGAAGGGGTGCTCTGCGACGGCTATATGGAGATGCGCTGCAAGCTGCAGAGTGCCCTCGACAGGACCCCGGAGACGATCCGCGAGGTGAGCCGCCAGTATGCGGAGGCCTTCGGGCGCGACCACGGCGGGATGCTCTGGAAGTACCGGACGGAAGATGCCGATGTCATCCTCACGAGCATGGGGTCGCTGGCCGCCGAGGCGACGGTGGCCGCTGATGCCCTGCGCGAGGAGGGGATCAAGGCCGGTGTAGTAGGGATCCGCGTCTTTAGGCCCTTCCCGAAAAAGGACGTCATCGAGGCCTACCGCAACGCCAAGGCCATCATCCTCTTCGAGAAGAGCATCAGCTACGGCTACGAAGGGGGGCTGTGCTCGGATCTAAAGGCCGCCTTCTACGGAAGCGGCATCCATGCTGCCATCCACGATCACGTGGCGGGCCTCGGCGGCCGTGACGTGAAGGCAAGGGAGCTCGTCGAGGCCGTCAAGTCGTCGCTTGCCCGGATCCAGGCCGGCGAACGGGAGCTGGTAACCACTTGGCTGAACTGCCAGACGGAGTAGAGCTATGCCGCAAAATCTTTTCAAGATCCACGAGAAAGAATACATCCTTCCCGGCACGCGCGCCTGCCAGGGCTGCGGGCTCTCCATCGCCTACCGCTTCGCCCTGAAGGCGCTGAGGGAAAACACGATCGTGACGCTGCCTGCCTGCTGCCTGTGCGTCCTTCACGGGCTCTACCCCCTGACGCCGGTCATGGTGCCCAGCGTGAACTGCACCTTCGCGAGCACGGCCGCCTCGGCCTCGGGGCTCGTGGCGGGGCTTGCCGCCCTGAACCGGACGGACACGACCGTCGTGGCCTTCGCCGGCGACGGGGGCACCTTCGACATGGGCATCCAGGCCCTCTCGGGCGCTGCGGAGCGCGGGACGGACTTCATCTACGTGGCCTACGACAACGAGGGCTACATGAATACGGGCACCCAGCGCTCGAGCGCAACCCCCATGGGGGCCCTCACGACGACGACCCCCGTCCTCACGAAGCAGCAGCACAAGAAGGACTTCCTCAAGATCATGGAGGCCCATCAGATCGCCTATATCGCCACGACGACGCCGTCCTACCCGCTCGATCTCTACGACAAGTTCGTGCGGGCCAAGCGTATCAAGGGGACGCGATTCATCCATATCCACACGCCCTGCCCCCCGGGGTGGCAGTACCCCACGAAGGACACGGTCCGCATCGGCCGGCTTGCCGTCGACACGGGTCTGTGCGTGCTCTTCGAGATGGAGAACGGAAAGTTCCGCTTCACCGGCCGCAGCAAGACGCTCGCCGAGAAGGGCAACAAGCTCCCCGTGGTGCACTACGTGGAGAAGCAGGGACGGTTCAAGAAGATGAGCATCGAGCAGCTCAGCCAGCTCCAGGACTGGGTGGACGATCGCTGGGAGGAGTACAAGCGGAAGGCGGCGGAATCGAAGTAAGG
>CAWDHZ010000019.1:0-84422 GCA_963802225.1 uncultured delta proteobacterium
GCCGCGCGGCCTGCAGGCCTCCGGCAGCAGCAGTCTACAGCCAACAGCCGACAGCAAGGAATGTTACCTAATCAACCAATTAACTAATTAACCAATCAACTGGTCACTGTAATCAAGATGCCGAAATACTCCTACGAGGTCATTAATGAGACCGGCGCGACCGTCGAAGGCGTCATCGATGCGGAATCGCTCGATGCGGCCCGGACGCTTCTGCTCGGCCGGGGCTACATCCCGTCCCGCGTTGCCGTCGCGTCGGAGCGAGGCGCCCTCTTCGGTTTCTCGTGGGAGAGCCTGCAGCAGAGATTCTCCGGGGTCTCGATGCAGGAGATCATCCTGTTCACGAAGCAGTTCCGCACCATGTTTCTTGCCGGCGTTCCGATCATGCGGCTCCTGGAAGTCCTCGAGGTTCAGGTGATCAATCCGAAACTCAAGCAGATCGTGACGGAAATCACCCAGGATGTCCGGGAAGGCTCCCCTCTTTCCGACTCCATGGCGAAGCACCCGACGACGTTCAACACCCTCTATCGCAGCATGATCAAGGCCGGCGAGGCCAGCGGCACCATCCCGGAGGTGCTGCAGCGGCTGATCTACATCCTCGAGCACGAGCACAAGATCAAGTCCGATGTGAAATCGGCTCTCCAGTACCCGATCATCGTCGTCGCGGCCCTGGGGATCGCCTTCTTTGTGCTTCTCAACTATGTCATCCCCCGTTTCGTGGGCATCTTCGCCAAGGCGGGTCTTGACCTGCCCTGGCCGACGAAGGTGAGCCTCTTTCTTCACCATCTCATGACGGATTACTGGATCTTCACCCTTGTCCTGCTCATTGCCCTGATTGCGGGCGCAAGTTATTATTTCAAGACGGACCAGGGGCGCTTCGTGAGGGACGCGTTCCTGCTGCGGATCCCCCTGCTGGGGCCTCTCTTCATGAAGGGGGCCATGTCCCGTTTTGCCAGCATCTTCTCCATTCTCCAGGCAAGCGGTGTCCCTGTCATGAATTCCCTGCAGATCCTGTCGGGAACGATCGGGAACACGGCCATTTCCCGCGAGTTCGACAAGGTGAGGGACCGGGTGGAGGAGGGACGGGGAATCTCGGGGCCTCTCAGCACGGCCCGGTACTTCCCCCCCATGGTCATCCAGATGGTTGCGATCGGGGAGGAGTCGGGCCAGCTCGACGAGATGCTCCAGGCCGTTTCCGTCCACTACGATGACGAGGTGGCCTTCGCGGTAAAACGCCTCTCCGATGCCATCGGGCCGATCCTCGTCGTGGGGCTTGCCTTTGTCGTCGGGTTTTTTGCCCTCGCCGTCTTCCTGCCCATGTGGGACCTGACCAAGGTCGCCACCAAGGGATTTTAAGGCCGGTATGCAGAAATCACGGTTCCAGATCAGTCTCTATGTCCTGATCCCCATCATCTTCAGCGGCATCACGATCTTTGCCGTGATCGTCACCTATCAGATCGTCGATTTCTACGCGAAGTACAACGTTGAGACGCCTTGGCTTCTGAAGTCCTGGGGGATCGGCATCGCGTTGTTCACCTTTCTGTGCGCGCTGCTCGTGACCTGGCTGATCCTGAGACCCATCAAGAAGTTCATCCGGGACGCGGAGAACCTGCCCGCCTTTCCGAAATCCCAGCTCCAGAGCGCCGTGGATCAGAAGGCCGACGACATCAGCCAGTTCAACCTCATCTTCGAGCAGGTCACGAGCATGCTCTCCAAGGTGGAGGCCCGGGAGCTCTTTCCCGAGATCATCGGCCAGAGCAAGGTCATACGGGGGATCTTCAGCCAGATCCTCAAGGTGGCACCGACGGACGCCACGGTTCTCATCACGGGGGAGAGCGGCACGGGAAAAGAACTCGTCGCCCAGGGCATTTATCAGCACAGTCTCCGAAAGGAGGGCCCCTTCATCAAGCTCAACTGTGTCGCCATTCCCGAGGGCCTTCTGGAGAGCGAGCTTTTCGGCCACGAAAAGGGGTCCTTCACGGGCGCCACGACTCAGAAACGGGGCAAGTTCGAACTGGCCCACGGGGGCACCATTCTTCTGGACGAGATAGGCGATATGCCGCTCACGACCCAGGCCAAGCTGCTTCGGGTCCTGCAGGAAAAGGAGTTCGAGCGGGTGGGCGGGACAAAGACGATCCGGGTCGACGTCCGCTTCATCGCATCGACGAACAAGAACCTCATGAAAATTGTCCAGGAAGGGAAATTCAGGGAAGATCTTTTCTACCGTCTCAATGTCTTTTCCCTCCACCTTCCCCCCCTGAGAGAGCGTCGGGAGGATATTCCTTCTCTCGCCCAGGGATTCGTTGAAACGGCGCCGAAAACGGCGGAGATCTCGCCGAAGGCCCTGCAGACCCTCATGGGGTTTCACTGGCCCGGCAACGTCCGGGAACTCAAGAACGTCATCGAACGGGCAGCCGTCATGACGGAAAATGGTATTATCGAGCCCCAGCATCTTCCGGTACAGGTCTCCGGGGGGCTGGTGGGTCAGGCCATACAGGAGGTTTCCGAGCAGGCCAGCATCGATGACCGGCTTGCGGAGATCGAGAAGCGGTTTATCATCGATGCCCTCACCCGGGCCGACGGGGTCCAGGTCAAGGCCGCCCAGATCCTGGGGATCAAGGAGCGAAGCCTCTGGCACCGGGTGAAAAAGTACGACATCGATGTCACAACGATCAGGAAATCTACATAATATGTAGACATTACAACAATTTATGTCAGTTTTCCCTGCCGGAAACGGGTCCGATGAGTCCTCCCGGCACGGAAAAAGCATATTCAAGGTGCTGAAAACCCGCGGCCTTTTTATTTTACGGGTTGACTGCCTTTCCCCGTGGCACGGTTGATGCTCCCACGTTGTGCAGGTCATTTTGAAGGACCGGCATCCGTCGGTGGTGATGGATCACCCGTTGACCAGGGGTTTTAACCCTGCATGTTTCAGCTGGCCGGCAGGCAGTGCGGGGATGTTCTCCAGGGGCCCTGGAGGCTGAAAAACTGTGGAAAAACGGGATGAAATAGTTTAGAATGCGCCACCTTTCGGACAGGCACACCTGGTTGGGGAATCGGGGGTGCCACCCGGTCGCCGCACAAACGTGCGAAAAATGGGGTTCTTGGAGTCTGAAGAGAGAGAAATCTACAATGTGAAGGAGGGCTTTTGACCATGTCAAGGAGGCGATCGAAAGTGTGTAATCAGAAAGGTTTTACGTTGATCGAAATCATTGCCGTGCTGGTGATCCTGGGCATTCTGGCGGCCGTCGCTATTCCCAGGTTCATGGACCTGACGACTGTCGCATCGGACAAAGCCGCCATGCAAGCCGTCGCCGAAGGGAAATCGAGGCTGTCCAATCAGTTTGCGAGGAATCTGCTGAAAGGGGATTCAAACACCCCCCTCCTTCTCAGGAACAAGGCGACAGCATCTCTTTCTGACGCGGGGGACTATACCTTGACCTACTTACCCGGCACAAATTCAGCTAGCGAAATCAAAGTGAAGGCCGACGGTGTAACCGCCCGCGGCGTAAAAGGAACGAATTCAGGTAACTGGACGATGCCGCAATAACCGCTTCGTGCGTGTCTTTTCCAAAATGATCGACGGACGGAGGCTGCCCCTTCGCGGCCTTTCGTCGTGTCGATCTACCTTCCGGGGGCGAAACGGTCAGCAGTGACCGCTTCCGTGGTGCAGAGACGGCGATTGCGGGTTTCTTCCGGTTGTAAAATACAGGAATGAGGCTGTAACGCGTCTATGTCTTTGCGCCGTTCTCAGAGGGGGTTTACCCTGATCGAGCTTATTGCTATTCTCGTCATCCTCGGGGTTCTCTCCTCTATTGCCGTTCCCAAATACTACGATATCACCCGGGAATCACAGAACAAAGCGGCCCTTCAGGCCGTGACGGAGGGCAAGGCCCGTCTCTCCATAAATTACGCCAGGCTCTTCCTGGAAAACGGAACGCCGCCGGGCGCCACCAGTCTCGTCGATGCCGTCGGCGCCACGACGAGTGTGGGCGACTACACCTTGATTTTTTCAACCCTTGCGGCGTCGTCGGACATCAAAATTAATGCCTCAGGCAAAAGTGGAGTGCTTGGCGTAAACAGCAGCGTGTGGCTGTTGCCGAAATAGGACGACATCAAAAAAAGCACTACCCTCAATCATCTCCTCCGTGTCAACTCCCTGCCGATTTCCCTCCGGATGATCCGGCCGAGCATTCCAGGATTCACCTCGTAGGCCGACACCCCGGGATTACCGGCGAGTTCAGCGAGCCATTCTTCCAGGGGCATTGTACCCTTCAGCGCCATGCATCGCGCCGCCATGCGGGAAAGGGCCGGCCCCTCCTTCAACCGGTCGTAGAGTTCCAAAAGGGCCAGCTGCGCCCTCGGGTTTGCCGGGTTGATGCGCAGTACTTCCTCCCAGCACTGGGCGGCCTTTTGCCATTGTCCCATCCGCCGCCATGCTTCTCCCGATATCTCCCAGGGTTGCGGTTCGTTCCACTTGAGGCTCATGGACAATGCCGCCGCCTTCAGAGCACCTTGCGGGTTTCCCTTTTTCAGCAGGACCAGACCGTAGCAGTTGATCATCTCAACGTCGTTGCGGTGCCTGGGCCCGTTTTCCTGCATCAGTATCCAAGCCTTCTCTATCTCCCCCCTTTTCAGGTGAACGGTCGCCAGACCCACGATCGCCGACGGATGCCCCGGAAATCTCTCCAGGGCCTTGATAAACTGTTGCTCGGCACGGTCGATATCCTTTGCCTGGTAGAGGTAGTAGACCCCCAAATTGTAAGATGCGAGGCCTATCTGCCTGAGATTGGTGTCCCGGTTCAGCTTTTCGGCGGTTTTCAGCTCGCGCACGGCCTCCTCGTACATTCCCGCTTCATAGTAGTGCTTCGCCAGATTGATGCGGGGGCGGCTCAAGTCGGGTGCCTTCCGAACGTTGTCGAGCCAGAGATAAAGGTCAGAACTGACAATTGCGTTTCGCTCGAAGGTCGTGTGTCCCTGGAACGCCAGCAGCAGAGCGAAGCCTGCGGCCATGAAAAACAGAAAACCTTTGTGATAGGAGAAATAGTCCAGGCAGCAAACCATCGCGAAAGCCACCGGCACGAAGAAGAACATCGAGGGAATGTAGTTGCGGTGCTCGAAGATAAGCTCCAAGGGGATCACGGTCCCCTCTACGAGGTGATTCAGGATAAAGAAGAGGATGGCGAAAGATAGCAGGGGATACTTTTTTGCCTTCAGGACGGTAAAAAGAAGGCAGAGAACGATCCCAACGATTGCGGCAAAAGTTGTCAAGGGATCGAAGATCGTACGCGAGATGTCGATATCGTGAAGAAGCGTCAATCTCGAAGGGATGGGGTACAGAAGCAGGGACACGTAGAAAAAGAGAACCCTTCCTTGCGTGAGGAGCCGCTCCAGAGGCGAGAAGGGTCTCACCCCTGCCTCGTAGGTTCCCCGGACGACGGAGAAATCCGTATAGATCAACCCGAGCACGACTACGACTGCAATGGGCAGGACCGCCCATTTTATTGTCCTCCTTGAAGACTCAGGCGATATCCCCTGGATGAAAAAGAAGTCATAGAGCAGAATGACAACCGGCAGCACGGCCGTGTTTTCCTTCGTTCCGAAGGCCGCCAGGGCGCCAATGCCGCAGAGGAAGGAAAAGGTCAGCCTCAGCCGGATGGTTTTGGCTGTCCGGGCCCGGGCATAGAAGTAGAGAGACATGACGTAAGCCAGTCCGGCCAGACTCGCCATCCGCTGGACGATGATTGTGACGGCGTGGACCTGCAGCGGGCTTGTTGCCCAGAGAAACGCAGAGAGCAGGGCGACGGGGTAGGCGATGCTGCCATACCGCTCCGTCATGGTCGGCAGTGTAAGTGTCACCCTGATCAGGAGAAACAGGAAAAAGGCTGCGGCAAAATGAATGACGAAATTAACGACATGGTAACCGATGACGTCCGTTCCGCCGAAGAGATAATTCAGGGCAAAACTTCCGTAGGCAACAGGGCGGGAAATCCGTCGTTCCGCCGCTTCGCAGGTGATACCGTAGAGGGACCGCGAAAAGTCATTCGGGCTGAGACGTTCCAGATGGACACATCGGTTCTCGACGATGTTGACGAAGTCATCGAAATGCCACTCGCCTTTGAAACTGTTCGAATAGATGAGCAGCAGGGTTGCAAAAAGAGCGACAAACGCGAACGCCGCCCCGCGATCGAAGGAGATCTCAAATCTCCAGGGTAACGTGAACCCGTTTTCTTTGGTCAGCATGGCGTCTCCGCGTTTACGGGCATGACTCATTATGTGTGCTTATTATCCCCGCCGTGATTGGCAGCTCAAGGATTATTTTTCTTCTTCGACTTCCTGCCCTCACCGCCAATCTGATTCATGCTCCGGGGAGCAACCAACTCCTTCGACAGGAGATAGCTGAATAGCGGGCCGTGGGTAAGGATAAAAAGCACGGTGACAACCCGGATGAGCAGCGCCGCCAGGAGCCCGGCACCCAAGCCATAGCCCAACAGGCCTGACGACAGGCTGACGACTATTTCCTGAACCCCGAGGTTGCCCGGCGTGATGCTGATTAAAAGCGAAAAGGCCTGGAGGAGGTTTACCAGTATGGCATCCAAACCGGGAATGGGATACCCGAGGGCGTCGAAGGCAAGCCACAGGGAGCTCCCGCCGAGCAGGATGTTGACCACGCTCAACACGATCAGCTTTCCGAGCAAAACAGGATTGCTTTTCATCAGGGGCCAGCTGCTCACCACGTCACGGAGGATCCGCCTTATTCGGCCCTCGCCATCGGGCAAAAGCACGGGTCGATGGAGCAGAAAAAGGATGACCGTGCAAACGGCCAGAAAGAAAAAGGCCAGAGGGAGGACCAGCGTATCATGGCTGTGCACGCCGATTACGATGAAAAAACCCGCCGCCGAAATGACCAGGAAGTTGATAAGGTACCCTGACGAAAGAAGCGACAGGAATCGGGGATAGGAGAGCCCGTAGCGCTGCTTCAGGTAAAGGGCTCTGGCCACGAGCCCGCCGGAAGCGGGTGTCAGGTAATTGCCCATTGTCGTTACGGCAGGAAGCCCATACCATTCTGTGCCGTTCAGCCTCACACCGAAAAAAAGAGATAGCTCCCTCAGTACCAGGCCCGAAACAGCGTTGAAAATGCATTGGATCAGGAACAGCAGGGCAATAGAAATCGGGCGTACGCGGAGAAACGCGGAGGCAAGCTCTTTCTCCCGGACGATGAATAGACCCAACAGGGCGAGCATCAGGACGAAAACAACCCAGGGCAGGAATCGCTTTTGCCATCTACTCCATGTCGGCTTATCGTTCAATTCGTTCATGGCTCCCGTGTGATGAATCTTCCTTCGACAGGCCCGTCCTACATAACGGCGGCGCCCAAGACGGGTTTAGTCTTCTGGCCGGCAGGGCAACGGCGGTCGTCGAACGATTCATCCTTCCACCCCCGTTGCGGTTTTAGAAGCGGACATTCCCAGACGGGACACGAAGAGGTTTCCAATTACCGGGAGTTTTTTTAAATGCCGCTCCAGCATTCTCAGCACGGGAATGCAGGTTTCAAAGCGGATGACCTCCTTGATCTGAAGTCCCGAGCGCCCTATAAAATTTCCAATTTCCTGTTCGGAGCGCACGCCGATGTGACCTGCCGTCTGTTTGACCAGGAAGTTTCGGCTCTTGAACCATTCAATCCAGTGGGTCCGGCAAGGTGTAAACAAAATGAAAAGACCCTGCCGAGTGAGCAGGCGATCCACCTCGCTCAGGACACCGGCAAGCTGGTCGTCGGTGAGATGCTCCAGAACGTCTACCGCGACAATTTTCTGAAACGTCTCTTGGGGAAATTGGTCGAGATGCTGGATATCTGCCGTGACGTATTGGATGTTTTCTGCGTTTTTCCCCGATCTGGCCTTGAGAATCGCCGCTTTGGAAAAATCGACCCCGACGATGCGCCGGACACGGTGCGCAAGATACTTAGTATAACGGCCTGTGCCGCAGCCGAGCTCCAGAATATCGTCGTCTTTCCGGGGCTGGCAAAGCACCCCGAGGGTGCGCATGCGCTGGGCCTCACGATATCGATTGTTTCCCCAGAAGCTGTGCTTGTTCAGCCCTTCGAAATATTTCTCGTCATAGGGATGGGACATTGTCGGTCGTTCGATCATTTTCGCCATTCAGCGATCTGCCATTTCAGGATACCGCATCCAAAGGACAGAGCCAGGGGAGGCAAATATAAAAAGACCAGGGGGATATCCGTCCAGCGCCTTCCCATGTAAACGGCTACCGTTGTAAGGCCCATGAATAGTACCCCGACGAACAGAAAAAACAGTCCGGGGTGATACAGCATGCCAATGAGGAAGGAACCCAGGACCGTCCATACCATCAGATACATGGACCGGTATCTTCCCCCAACCCTCAGGTAAAAATCCGCGAACAAAGGCCCCCGTTGATAAACATGACGGAGGACACTTCCTATGCCTGCCCTCTGGCGGTAACGCACCCTGATGGCATGGGTGCGGAGTATAGGGCGGTGTTCCACGATCTTCCTCAAGATGCGGGTGTCATCGCTCGTGAATCTGTCCTGAACGGCGGGCTGGCTCTGAAGCCATAGAGAGCGGTCGCAAACGAGACAACCGGTCCCCTTGGGAACCGCATCGAAAATGCCCGGCGTGATCATGTACTCTTCGGCATCCTCCGGTGCGGGATAGTAAGGCGCATACAACCTGGCGCGGAAGAGGAAAAAAAGGCGCACATAACCCCACTGGCTTCCATCGTAGGCGTCCGTTTCCGGCATGAGAGGCTGATAGTTTCTTTGATTCACCCGGGCGAGCAGTTGCGGCCCGGGCGTAACCCCCGCATCGTTGAATACGAGGGTCTCGAATCGTGCCGCTTGAGCCCCGGTGTTGCGCGCCACAATTCTCCCCTGGTTGGATCCCAGACTGATCAATCGCACGCCGAACGTTATCGCGATCTGTGCCGTATCATCCGTCGACCCGTCGTCCACCACGATGACCTCGAAGCGCTCTCTCGGGTAATTCTGCTCCATGAGCGCCGTCAGGCAGGCGTCGAGGGTCTCCGCGCCGTTGTACACGGGTACGATCACGGAGAAATGGGTAAGAGGCTCAGCCATGACGCTCCAGATATTTCTCCAGGTGATCCACGATGATGCTCGAGGGGGATACGCCCTTGTCGTCCGCTCCCCGCCGCTTGAGACCCGGCAGGGCTTTCAGGAAATCCTCAAATCGTTCCCGGGAAAAACCGGCAAGCATCGCGTTTTCACCCAGCCCCTCCATACGTTCCGTCTTGGCCCGCATGATGAGACAGGGGATATTAAGGCTGTAACATTCCTCCTGGATGCTGCCGCCATCGGTAACCGCGAATTCGGCGCCCGCCAGGAGATCCAGGAATTTCAGGTAGGGCTGCAAAGGCATCATTTCGACGCGGCTGTTTCGCTGCAGGCGGCCGAGAAGGTTGCGCCGCTCGAGCTGTTTGCGCGTCGGCTCGTGGAGGACGAAGAGCACCCGGCGCTGCCTCGCGATCTCCTCGAGGAACGTGATGATCGTATTCATGCGGGTTGACGAATAGAGGGTTTCCACGCGGTGGATCGTGACGACGACGTAAGGCGCGCCCGGCCTGTCCTTCCCGCTGTAACGGGCACGCGCGAAGCGGATCGTGTCCACCACGGTATTGCCGCGGACAGTGATCGATTTGTTCCCATAACCCATCCGGGAGAGATTTCCCATCGCCCAGTCCGAGGGCGCGAAAAGGATGTTGCTGTACCGCATGACCGCCAGCCGGATCAGCTCCTCCGGGAAGGGATCGAGAATGTGAAAGCTTCTGAGGCCCGCTTCGATGTGGGCAACGGGGATTGCGCAGCGCCTGGCATAGAGAAGCGAGAAGAGTGTGGTCAGGGTATCGCCGTGGATCAGGCAAATCCCCTTGCTCTCACCGCAGAAAATCTCCCCCGTTATGACTTCCGGTGACGATAAAAGGTGAAGGAATGTCTTCGACGTCCAGAGGGCAGCCTGGCCGATTGTTGTGATGTTGGTCGATTCGGTCCTCAGGCGCGTGTCGGATCCCCGGAGACCAAACTCATCGATCAGGTCGGCGGTGAGTGCGGCGTGCTGCCCCGTCTCGATGAGATGGTAAGGCATCCCGCGACGATTCATCTCCATCATCACGGGAGCCATCTTGATGAACTGGGCCTTCGTTCCGATGAAGATATGGATCATCTGGCGAACACCGGGCCTCTCAGGGCCCCTCCTTTCCACCCTTCGGGCCCCGAAGGAATTCACTCCGGTCGAACCGCATCTGAGCGACCTGCTCGGAAACCAGGCCCACCATGAACACCAGCACGGCCATCGTCATCAGCATGGCCGACGTGGGGCCATACCGGGTGTCCAGATAGAAGATCCGGATCATGCCGTACCCCACGCCCGTCAGGAACATGAGCGCGCTCACCGGCAGAAAGACCTTCATGGGCGAAAAGAGGGTGGCGATTTTCAGGATGATGAAGAAAAACCGGGTGCCGTCCCGGAAAAGCCGGATCTTGCTTCGGCCGACCCGACGCACCGTTCTCACGGGAATGTACTTCAGGCTCCGGCCGGAGCGGACAATGGCCAGGGTGAGCGTCGTCGGGTAGGAGTACGTGTTCGGCAGCAGGTAGAGAAAAGCCCGGGCCGCATCGGCCTTGATCGCCCGGAAGCCGGACGTCAGGTCTTCAATTTTTCGGTTGCAGATGTAGGAGGCAAACCAGTTGTACACCTTGTTGGCCAGATCGCGGTGGAGACTGGTCTCGGATTCCCTCGTGCGGGCCCCCACGACCATATCGTGGGATCCGAGATGCTCGATGAGCCGTGGGATGTCGGCCGGTTCGTGCTGGCCGTCGGCGTCCATCATCACGATCACCCGGCCTTGGGCCTCGCGGATGCCCGTTTTCACGGCGGCCCCGTTTCCGATGTTGTAGGGATGCGAGATGACCCGGGCCCCGGCCTCGCGGGCCCTTGCGGCCGTCCCGTCGATGGAGCCGTCGTCGACAACGAGGATCTCGTAGGGCCGCCTCAGCTTTGCCATGACGGCCCCTATCTGCATCAGCAGGGGCGGGATCCCCTGCTCCTCCTGGAAGGCGGGCAGAATGATGCTGATTTCGATGGGGGATTCTGAAGCTGCTGACACCGGTTCGGGTTCCATCCTTGGGAAAAGTGCCGACAGGTTGTTCGATATCCTGCGTTTGCTGACGGCCGATCTTGTTCATTATTCAACTAATATGCCATAAAGCAAGGCTAAAGGCATAAGGCATAAGGCTTAAGGTAATAAAAGTCGAAAAGAATCAATCTATTCCCGTTTATAAAAAGCTTTCCTCTCCGGCGATTATCGTCTAATAAGGACGAGGTGTGCCCGTTTTTGTCATAAAAGATGCATAAAGATGATGTGACTTTTTGCCGGTCCGATTTGTATATGAAACAGATCGACGAAGAAGAGATCATCGGCCGTGTCCTCGGGGGAGACCGAGAGGCCTTTGCTGTTCTGGTCGATGCCCATAAGGGGCCGGTCTTCAGTCTGGCCTTCCGCATGACGGGAAGCACCCAGGATGCCGACGACCTGACCCAGGAGAGTTTCCTGCGGGCCTTTCAGTCCCTGGGACGCTTCAGGGCAGGGGAGCGATTCTTCCCCTGGCTGTACACGGTGAGTCTGAACGTGATCCGGAATCATCTCCGCAAGGTGAAGGCCCTGCCTGAGGAGGCAACCGAAAAGGGCATGCCGGATGCGACAGACCCCAGCGGCGACGCGGCCGATGCAGCCATCGGCCGGGAGCGGGGCCGGCGGCTCCAAGGTTACCTGCTGAGGATGCCCGTGCCGGTTCGGGAGGCCTTGGTGCTCCGTTTTTACGAGGGGCTGAGTTTCGAGGACATCGCCTCTGTGACGGGGGATCAACTGAGCAGTGCCAAGATGAAGGTATACCGGGGCCTCGAGAAGATCCGGGCGATGATGGAAGCGGACGGCTTTGTCGACGACGAAGCGAGAAGGTGAGAAGGTGTGAGGGTAAGAGGGTAAGAAACTTGGACTCTGATCAAAATATAGAAAAAATAATCGGGGAGATTGATGGGCAGGGACCTTCTCCGGAGGCCGCTGAACCGGAATCCCGCTGGAGGGAACTCGACGCATTCGCCCGGATGATGTGCGAAGAGCCTGCACCCGAACCGCCGGCAGGCCTTGCGGAGCGAGTCATGTTCCGCATCCGGGCCCATCGGCCATCTCTGTGGAAGGTTCTCGGTGAGGCTCTTCTGAGGCCCCACGAGGTCAGCTTCCATCCGCTGAATGCACTTCGCTCCCCTGTTTCGGGGCAGGAGTGTTCTTTTTACTTCATCATGGTAGGCGTTTTCTATGCCATCCTCGGCGTTATTCTGATGGTCGGCCTGCACAAGCTGGGTGCGTCCCTGGTCACGCCGGGCTGGGTCCGCTGGCAGCCGCAGATCGCGATCGTCACGGCCGGGTGCATGGTGGCCATCGGCCTCTATCTGCTGAAGGACGGGAAACTGGCTCTTCGCATGGCCCGGGTCGGGGCCCTCGTCTACCTTGGTTTTGCCCTTCTCAACGGGGTCTTCGTATCCCTGGAGCGGGATATCCCCGTTTCGGCTTTTGTGTCACTGCTCTCAGCGCTCATCGGGCTGCCGACGGGCTTTTTCCTGATCCGGACCATTCAGAACTGCGGGAAACGATATGCCTAGAATGATTCGAAGAGGCAGAAAGCGATTCGGAGGACAGTGCGGGTTCACCCTGCTCGAGGTTGTCATGGTGCTCTTGATCCTGGGGGTCATTTCCTATTTTGCGACCACGCGACTCTTTACCGAGGATGGTATCTCTCAAGTCTCCGAGGTGGATCTGGTTAAGAACCATCTTAGGTATGCGCAGGCGCGAACCATGAACACAGAACTCGACTGGGGAATCCTCTTCGAGAGCGCCAATAGATATTTTCTCTTCCGCGGGGATGCGCCCGGCGTGCCCGTTCGCCTTCCCGGCGACGAGTCGGCTGACGGCAAGATGACGCTCCGTTCAATTACCGTTACAAACGTGATCAACGCAGTTCCTTCAAGGACGGTCCGGTTCAAGAGCCTGGAATACGGTAGTCCCGGTAATTTAACGATTACCGTCGTAACGACAGGGGGCGACATTACGGTCACAAAAAACACCGGCTTCATACCGTGATCCGCCACAGGGGGCACAATGATGAAGACAATGCATAGACCGGCCCGACGACGGGTCGGATGGCGGACAACACGACCCCAGGGCGGTTTCACCCTCCTGGAGGTCATTGTCACGATCGTGATTGCGGCCATCATGGGGGTTTTCTTCGTCCAGTTCGTCGGGACGAGTGTCATCCACAGCGCCGACCCCGTACTTCGTGTGCAGAACCTCTCCCGCACCACCCACATCATGGAGTACATGACGGCGGATTACAAGAGGCTTGCCGCCACCCAGTCGAACTTCCTTTCCATCTTAAAGGACTATGTTGGCTACGGCTATATGACGACGAAACCGACGGGCTACGAGGGCTATCCCTACTACGGCTCCTACCAGATCGTCTATAACGATTACATCAAGTTCGTATCGGGGGCGGAACAGCCGGAGACAGATCCGGCCAACCAGAGGATTCTCAAGGTGACGATCCGCGGCGGCGACCAGGTGGTCACGGCACTGTTTACTCGATAGGAATGCGGGAGAGAGAAGTATGAGAAACAAGTCGGGATTCACCCTCATCGAGATCATGGTTTCGCTCGTCCTCGTGGGACTGATTGCGGCGATCTCCGGCACAGCCGTCATCACGGCCACGAGGAGCTATCTCTTTGCCAAAGAGAACGATGCCATTACCCAGAAGGCGCAACTGGCCCTGGGCCGGCTCAACAGGGAATTCATTGAGCTGTCTGAGATCAAAGATGCAAACGGCACATGCGTTGTTTATGAAAGCCCTTATGGAAGACGAGCCGTTGCGAAAGTAGGCAGCGCAGTCCATTTTTTCTCCGATTATGCAACGACGACCTGTCCGTCGTCCGGAGGGGACATTCTGGTCAACGGGGTGCAGAGCTTTTCCATCATGTACAACCCGTCCAGCGGCGTGAGCCTCTGGAGCATGGGACAGGAGATCCGGAATCTTTACGCGGTGAGCGTTCAGATCGTGCTGGCCCGCCCCGACACGGGAGGGGCCGTCTCATTCTTCACGACCGTCTCGCCCAGGAACAACAATAACTCCGGAGGCGCCGCTCTCCCCTCGGCCGCGAACCCGCCCCCGGAGTACAGCGGAAGGCAGTGCTTCGTGACAACAGCCGCATACGGCGATGCGGACCACCCCGTCGTCATGGTGCTGAGGCAGTTCCGTGACCGTGTCCTGCTTCCGACGGCCGCGGGGAAGGCCCTTGTCCGTTACTACTATGAGGCGGGACCGTCGCTTGCTGCGGCCATCGAAGACAAGCCGATCGTCTGTCTCCTTGCCCGGCTTCTGGTGACGCCTTTAGCAGGGTTTGCCCTCCTGACCATGTCCTGTCCGGTCCTGATCCCCGTGATCCTTCTTTTGTCCTGGGGGCTTGCCCGCCTGATCCTCAGGGCGCTTGAGCGGCGATCCTTGCGCTGGACAAACCGCCTGCAGGGGCAGCGCGGGGCCATGCTCGTGACCCTGATTGCGGTGATGGTGGTCTTCTCGGCACTCGGCGCCGTGATGATCGGCATGTTCGGTACGTCGGCCCTGAGCCAGGTGGCCGGCAACAACTCCATGAAGGCTTATTACCTGGCCGAATCGGGCTTCCGGTATGCCGCGAGCGAATATATAAACGCATCAGGCGATACGGCGCGCGAAACCCAGATGGCGGCCATGCACAACAAAACTAATACTCTCGCCGGCGGTGACGGAAAATTCGATCTCGCAATATACCCCTATTACTATAACGTGAAGCGTGCACCGTCAGGCATACATCTCGACACATCGGTTTCCGGCGGCCTGTTATTCAACTCGGGAGACTTTATGAACGGGAGCTGGGTCCAGCTCCAGAGGTTCGACGGTACGGTTTCTTACGAAAAGATCTGGGGCGCCAGCTTGATCACAGACACTGATGGGAAAACAATCGTTCAGTTTACCCGCATGTCAGGTACGGGCACAGCGGACTGGGATTCAGCGATTCCGGTCGGCACCAAGGTCACGCCGATGTGCGTGCCGAACCGCAATGCCGGTCTTGCCTTGGCGGACAACGGGGATCTGACTTTTGTTATGAATTCGGGTGCAAAGATCTTTCCGACGCAGAACGGCACATTCGCCGTGAAAATTGTTGGGGAACCGAATCCCCGTTTTCTGAGGTACCGTCAACTCGATTTGGCAAACAACAAGCTCACAGGGATCCACGATCCCGAAGGAGTGTCCTTAACAGGGAAAACGTTAGAGGACCCGGGAACGGCGGAACCTTACTCCAACCGTTTCATATCCTTGACCAAGTTCGCAAAAGTGGAATCCACGGGCACCTTCGGGACTGGCTCGGCGGCCGTCAGCCGGAAGGTCACCTACTACATGCCTATCGGTTACGCCGGGCTTCAACCTGAGTTGAAGAAAGAATTCAAGGACCAGATGGCGAACCTGACGAACTGGCAGGCAAGCGATCACATCGGCCGTATCGGCACCTTTACGGCCGGGACGAGCTACGGCTCGACCATGAGGGTCAGCACCTCCCAGGCCGTAAACACGCTCCCCGGGGGAAGCTGCCTGAAGTTCAGGGAGTTCCAGGTCGGACTCAACTCGTCCGTTGCGCGCCTTTCGACCGGTGAACTCCTTCACACCGCCGTGCAGCTGGAATGGCTTCGTGCCGGCAATTACCTGGGCTACGACCTGGAGATGAAATCATTCTTTACGCTCATCAACCCCTCAGCTCGGCACGCCCTCGGCCTCACCTTCCGTCTCGACGAAGCGGGCAATGCCATGGGGTTCACCTACGCCCGGGGGGTTCCTGGATTCGATCAATATGGCTGCGACAATGACGGCATTCCCTTCGGCTTCCTGGAGAACATCCCGGCCTACACGCCGATACTCTTGTTCTGGATGAAATTGTATGCCAAGCAGGAGACCGACCTGTACGTCGATCTGAGCCCTCACTCCGTCACACCTGTTACAATCAACGACCCGCCGCCCGTCGGCAGAGGGACCTATGCGATCGTTTCAGTCAATCCGGAGTACTTCTGGACAACCGGCGAAAGGGTGCGGTTCACGAATACAGGCGGAGCGCTTCCCCCGGTGATCATACCGGGAAAGGATTACTATATCCGCAAGGTGGTCTACAATTCCAATACATATCTCTATCTGTTCGTTAATGAAACGGCCGCCTTGAATTTCGACCCCCTCTGGCCGGGGCTTGTGGATATCACGGAATACGGCACGGGCACGACGACGATCATCGCCCAGGACCCCACGTTCACGAAGCTTGCCCACCAGGTGCTGACTCCGGGCAATGAGTATTACAACCTCATAACATCCTACTATTTAAAAGGCTTTGCAACCTTCATGACCCGGATCATGGAGGCGCCCTCCGTCTCCTTCGTCAACGGCGGCGGAACCGCAGGTCGGGAGATCCTGAGCGGCGAGACCGTGTACCAGACGTCGAATAACTCGCCGGGCGGCACGGTCACCGCCATTTACCGGGTGATGCGCAGCCCCCTGTACCGGGCGGCGAAGTCGGGGGAGCAACGCCTCTGGGCATCCGGGACGGAGCAGGGGGTGCTCCTCCTGGAGCGGATCAGCGGCAACACCCTCTCGAATCCGTCGACCGCGCCCTTCACGGCGGCCTCGAAGATCTTCGTCGGCGAGCACCCCGGCGGCACCGATGCGGGCACCGTCGGAGTCCCCATCGGCGTGAGCGACGTGGTATTCCGCGCGCGGGACAACTGGCTCATGTTCTCCGTGGGTGACCCGTCAGGGAATGCCCCAGCCGATACCAACCCCTTCAACAATTACCGGGGTCCAGTTCTCCGGAACTCGATTCTCTGGCCCGCGGACAACCCGGAAGAGACGGTGATCAACACGGACACCTTCACTCTCCTGAGGTTCAGTGATTATTTGAATGCGTCACTGTCCTGCAGGGTCAATGGCGTGGGTCAAACCGGAAGTTATTGCCTGACGGGCTTCTTCACGAAGAATAATAACGGGTCTGCCGGCGATGTGCTCCGCTTCGCGAGCCCCGACGGGAGCATGTTTTACAGCCCCCAGAGCGGCACCGTGTTCCCGGCGGGACGGGCCGAGTTCGGGCTCCACACCTACGGAATGGACGGTCAATTTACCGAGTTCGACGATTTCGCCCTCCAGTTCGGCCCCGGCTATAGCATTACCCGCAAGGGCTTCCTCATGCCGATTCAACAGTAGCGCACAGGAGATATGCGTGAGCGAAAACCCGGCCCCGACCGGGTTTTCATTTTTGTGTCTGAGTGCATGAGTGTCTAAGTGTCTGAGTGAAGAGCAAGAAGGGACCAGGGACGTAGGTGCAGGGAACAGAGGCCTGACCGGACAGACGGAACAGACTGAATAGACGGGATAGACCCTCTTTTATGCCTTGGGCCGTCCGAAGTTGCTGATCTGCGCAATCAGCTCGTCGATGGAGGCCGTCTCGTCGATGATCAGCGGGGATCCTCCCCTCTCGGCATCATCGATGGACTGGCTGTAGAGATGATCGAAAGCACCCTCCCTGGCATCCGGGGCGGCTTTCTCACCGTTGCCTTTGCCCGGCTCGGCTGCCTGAGTCTGCCTGCGGGCAGCCTCCGTGCTGACTCCGTTGCGGGTGTCCTGGAGGCCGTAACCCATTCCGGTGCTGAAATCCAGGTTTGCCTGGGATCCGTAGACGGCGCCGCCTCTGGCCGGTCCCGGCTTACGGGATTGGACAGGGCGCGGCCCGGCGGGCTCCCCGTCGACCAGCGGCGAGTGGTAGACCTCTTCCTCGGACAATTCCGCAGAGGGCTTGAAGATCTCCTGGGGGGATACGAAGGAGCTGACCTTGCTCAGGTAGTCCCGGATGTAGCGCTCGGCCGTGAACATGCCGTCGTTCTTGCCCATCTGGATGGCGCTCTCGATCTGGGGCAACTTGTTTTCCCGCAGGATGCCCTTGACCGATTGGCTGCCCTTCAGGATGGACAGGACGGGAACGCGGAACCCGGCATCTTCCTTGAGGACGAGCTGCTGGACAATGAGCCACTGCAGCGTCGATGCGACCTGGTGACGGATTTCCTCCTGTGCCTCCACGGGAAAGGAATTGCACAGCCGGTACAAGGCGTCTTCCGCGTGGGTGGCGTGAAGGGTTGCGATTACCAGGTGCCCCGATTCGGCGGCGTTGAGGGTGAGCCGCATGACCTCCGGTTCCCTCAGCTCTCCTACGACGATCACATCGGGATCCTCGCGCAGCACGTCGACCAGCCCCTGCTCGAAAGACGGCATGTGGGCGCCCAGTTCGCGCTGTTCGATGAAGGATTTGCGGGAGACATAACGGTACTCGACGGGATCTTCGAGTGTCACGATGTGGGCAGCCCGGTTGCGGTTGATCTCGTCGACGAGAGCCGCGATCGTCGTCGACTTGCCGGACCCGGTGGCGCCGCAGATGAGCACGAGCCCGGAACGCAGCTCGGCCACCTGTTTCAGCGAGGAGTGAAGGTTGAGTTTCTCGGTGGTCGGCACGGTGCCGGGAAGCAGACGGACGGCGATGCTGAGGCCGCGCGTCGTGTTGAATACATTGACCCGGATCCGGATGTGGCGGATGGTCATGGCCATGTCGACGGACCAGCGATTGCGCAACATCTGCAGCTGCCTGGCCGTGAGGATCTTCTTCACGAGCCCGTCAATCTCGCCGTGTGTCCATCGACCGGAATTGTCGAACTGGATCTGGCCGTTCTTGCGGTACACAACCGGATGCCCCCCGGTGATGTGCACATCGGAACAGCCTTCCTGAACGGCTGTCACAATGACCTTGCTGAACTTATTCATTTATTTTCATTCCTCCGGATCCGGTTGGCGTCAGCGGCGCAGAATCCGCTGGAAGGTGTGCATCCGGCACAAGGATCAAGAGCGCATGGTTCCGGCGGATGAATATTTAGCACGAAACATGCCACTTGCCAGAAGGCAAAGCAAAAAATAGTCACAGCAAATCAGGCTGTTATGGATTTTGTTGGGGGTGGGGAGATCGAAAAGGGGGTCAAAAAAACGGCAGGGCGCCATGCGGATGCAACAAATGCATCAAATATTGTAGTTTTTATTCTTTGAACTTTCCGGAATCCCGTATCTGCGCGATCAACTCGTCGACGGTTGCCTTCTCGTCGATCATGAAGTGTTTTTCGGCATCGTCTTCGGGGTGGAGGAAAATGACGGATTTCTCTTCGGCAGAGGGTTTTTTCTGTTTCGGTGCAGCAGGCTCCGGGTCCCCGTCGAGCAGGGGGGAGTGATAGATCATTTCGCGCGATGCTTCTTCCGCCGGTTTGAAGTTTTCCGCCGGGGGGTAGAAAGAGTCCTTCGACGAGAGGTATTCCTTGAGGTATCTCTCCATCGAGAACATGCCGTCGCTCTTGCCGAGCTGGATGGCGCTTTCGATCTGGGGAAGCTTGTTCTCGCGGATCATTCCCTTGACGGAGTTGTTGCCCCTCAGGATGGAAAGCAGAGGCAACCTGAAGCCGAATTTCTCGTGGAAAATGAGCTGCTGGACCACGATCCAGGCGAGCGTCGAGGCGATCTGGTAGCGAATTTCCTCCTGGGCCTCCATGGGGAAGGAATTGCACAGCCGGTGAAGGGCGTCTTCGGCATTCGTGGCATGAAGCGATGCGATCACAAGATGGCCGGACTCGGCCGCGTTGAGGGTGAGCCGCATGACTTCCGGTTCCCTCAACTCCCCCACCACGATCACATCGGGGTCTTCCCGAAGGACATCGAGGAGCCCCTTTTCGAAAGAGGGTATGTGTGTGCCCAGCTCCCGCTGTTCCATGAAGGACTGCTTTGAAGTGAAGCGGTACTCGATGGGGTCTTCCAGGGTTACGATGTGGGCCGAACGGCTGCGGTTGATCTCGTCGATGATCGCGGCAATCGTGGTGGACTTGCCGGTGCCCGTGGCGCCGCAGATGAGGACGAGCCCCGACTGAAGCTCGGCGATCTGCTGAAGCGAGGGATGGAGATTCAGTCGCTGGATCGTGGGGATCACGCCCGGAAGCAGGCGGATGGCCAGGCTCAGTCCCCGGGTCGTGTTAAAAACGTTGAGCCGCAGGCGAACATGCTGGATCGTAACGGCGAGATCGACGGACCACTCCCGGCGCAGGATCTGGATTTGCCGGGGTGTCAGCAGTTTCCTGACGAGCGTGTCCACCTCTGCATGGGTCCACTTGATGGAGCGATCCTGCTGGATTTGCCCGTTTTTTCGAAACACCACCGGGTGGGCGCCCGTAATATGGATATCCGAAACCCCTTCACGGACGGCTGCAGCAATGACGCCGCTGAATTTTCTCATTTCGTCTCCCCGTTGACCGGGGTCCTCTGCCGGGGAACAAATCCCCGATGATTCCGGGAAAGAGCTCCCTCTGGAAATATCGTCCCTTTTCCGCTGTCTCTTGAGCCGTGGCGAGGCGCTCTAGAATGTCTTTTTGATGTTCGTCAGGATCACGACGTGCTTGCGCTCCTCCTCGATGACCTGTTCGAGAAGATCCTGGGCGGAAGCCGTGACGTACTTCTTCATTTCCGAATAATAGAGGACGGAATCGAGTTCGCGCCCGATGGCGAAGTCCAGAGCCGCGATCACGTCCTTGATCTCGGCCATCTCCTTGGTCGCTGTCGTCGAGAAGACTTTCCCGTCTATGCTGCTCTGCAGATAGGTCATGTATTCACCGGGGTAGCTCTCCTTCGGCATGATCGTGTCGATCCTGGAGAACATATCTGCGAAGAGTTTGCGGTGCTTGATCTCCTCGGAGGCAAGCTTGGTGAATATCCCGAAGACCTTGGGATCCTTTGCAATGGACGCTGCATAGTTATAGAATTTCTCGCCGTTTTCCTCCATGCGGATGGCGAATTGAAAAATGTCGCTTCCTTGGTAGCTGCTCATACCGTTCCCCTTTTCATAAATTTGCATCGATTATAGACGCCTTTTCTCGGCGTGACCACCTTTTTTATCATTACTGGGGGGTGATTTGTGAAGCTCCCCGCCCTAAAGGATGGGCCAGCGCGACGCACCCCCGGTCTTTCCCTCGAAAGAGGGAATCGACCTACGGACGGGATGCGCAGTCAAGCACGCAACGGCAACGGATGCCGAGTAGCTTACTGCGGGGGAGTCAACGTTTATTTTTGAGGATGGATAGGTTTTGAAAAGGGGGGCGGGGAGGTCTTTCGACCTCCCCGTCTGGAGTTTTTATCGCTAATGAAGGAGGAGATTCCTTAAGCGACCTTTTCGTAGAACTGTTCCGCTTCTAATCGGTTTCTTTGCTTTAATGAAGGCCCTCCTCGCTGTGTTGGGCACCTCATTTGCAGTTAATCGGTGACCAGACAATTTGCAGGTAGCGTGCCACGGGAAAGTCAGTGATGTAAGTGTTTGTTTTTGAATGGTTTTATTTGAATCTCTATGTTTTCTTCACACGATAAGGACGGACAGGGCAGGCAAGATCTGTCGGCACATGCACCTAGGGTAGTAAATATCATTTATTTTCATGTAGTTATAAGGATCAGCTAGAAGTACGTTTTCGACAATATTGTCGAAAACAATCGACCCATCTTCTGCAGGCAGGGCCAGGGGCACTTGACATTTCTTTCCTGATGGGGTTCACTAATTTAAATTCCGTCCGCGGGTGGCAGCGGGGGCGGAAGGCGGACGCGGGAATCCTGCCGGTGTTCGTAAGGAGTTTTTCATGAAGCCGACGAGAATCGTCTTCTTTCTTTTCCTTCTTGTCTGTCTCGTCTCGGAGGGTCATGCTCAGGGGGTCGGACGCAACGGCCGGCAGGACTCATCGCCCCTGTCGAGCAGGGATGTGTCGATCATCAAGGAGCTTAACCTGACAGAATCCCAGGTGAAGGAGACAAGGCGGATTGGGGCAGCCTATTCCAACCGGACGCTGAAGCTTCGCAGCGAAATTATCGGGAAAAGTATAGAGTTTCGGAACCTTCTGCACGACCCTTCCGCATCGGAAGAGGCCCTCCGGGCCAAGGGAAAGGAGATCGAGGCTATCGACGCTCAGCTGATCCGTGAAAAAATCGACTTCCAGATCGAGATGAGAAAAGTCCTGACCCCCGAGCAGCTTCAGCGCTGGTATGTGGTGATGGACCAGCAGCCTGCGACGAAGAAACCCATCAGATGAACAGACGGGCGAAACCCTCCTTTCACCGGATAGCCGGATGAATCAGATCCCTTCAGCCAGCCAGATCCTTCTTCGCCCCCTCACCCTGATCATTTCCTGCACGATTTTCGTGATCCTGATCCTGGTGATGGGTCTCATGGACCTGAACCGGCTCGACCGCTCCCTCGTCAATTTCATGGAGGTCAGGGGGCTCGATGTTGCCGAGAAGATCGAACGGGAGTCCCAAGTCGGCTTCAACAGCATCATGCAGATGCTCCGGGGCGAATCTGCCGGCGAGACACTTATCCCACTGACGGACGAGACCTTTCTGACCCAGGAGTCCCTGATCAAGGCCCTGGTCAACGTGATCCGCGCAATCGACGGCAAGTGGCCCTCCCAGACCATCACTCCGGAGGAAGCGAAGGGAGTGATCGATAAGGAAGGCCTCTGGCTGCTTGCCATCGTCGATGACGCCGGCCGAATTCTCTTTCAGAGCCGGCCCGTTCCCCGGCAGGTCCTTGTGCGTGCGGAGCCTGCCATCCGGAAAAAGAAGGATCTCGTCATCGACCTCTTCGGCCGATCCGAGAGGGCAACCCGGGGCGGTGTCGTCGCCCTGCGGCGAAGCGGCGGTCAAGGGACGGTCATCATCGCACTCGATGACGATGCCCTGCGCTGGTGGGGCATGCGGATCGCGATGCAGCGGGCCGTCGACGAGGCGGGGCAGACGCCGGGGGTCGTTTTCGTCACCGTTCTCGACGGTTGGGGGGCCATCCTCGGCGCCAGGGGAGAGCAGCCCGCATCGCAGGAGATGACGGCCCTGGAGAAGGAACTCCTGGCCGGGACGGTCGCCGTCACAAACCAGAATGTGAGACTTGGCGAGCGGGAGCACCTCATGGTCATGGCGCCGCTCACCCTGGAGGGGAGGCCCGCCGGGATCGTGCGGGTCGGTTTCGAGAGGGATCGCATGGACCAGATCCTGGAGCGCAACCGCCATTTCCTTTTTCTATCCATGGGATTCATCGTTCTCGCGGGGCTCTTCTCCCTCTGGTTTGTCTTCCAGAATCATAAGCGACACCTTGTGCGCATCGAGGAGATGCGCAAACGTCTCGAACAATCGGAGCGGCTTTCCTCCCTCGGACAGCTTGCCGCCGGTGTGGCCCATGAGATCCGCAACCCTCTGAACGCCATCAGCATGGCGAGCCAGCGCCTGCAGCGGGAATATCTTCCCTGTGAGGAGGACAAAAGCCAGGAATTCGGCCGCCTCACGGTGGTCATCCGTGACGAGATCCGGCGCCTGAACGCCATCATCGAGGATTTTCTCACCTTTTCGCGCAGCCGGCGCCTGGCGTTCCGGGAGTTCTCGTTGACGGAGGTCGTCCAGAAGCTCGCAAGGCTGATGGGCGAGGAGGCCAGCGTCCGTGGCATTGCCCTTTCCGTGAAGCCGGAGCCCGACCCCCTGATGATTCCCATGGACGTGGACAAGCTTCAACAGGCTCTCATCAATATCATCAAGAACGCCATGGAATCCATCGTGGGCTCCGGGTCCATCGACATTGTCGTTGAACAACAGGCAGGGGAGCGTGCGGTGATCCGCATCTCCGACACGGGGTCGGGCCTTGTCCCGGAAGAGGTCGGGAAGATCTTCGACCCGGACTATACCACCAAGGAAAAAGGGCTGGGGCTGGGGCTGCCCATCGCCCATGAGATCATCCGCGGTCACGGCGGCACCATTCGTGTCCAGAGTGGCGTCGGCCGGGGAACGACCTTCGAGATCACCCTTCCGATCAAACCCATGCAGCGGGAAGGCGCCGCCCGATGAGACGGGGAAGGGGTTAAGGAAAGCATGAAAAAACTCAGCATATTGATCGTTGAAGACGGGCAGATCCAGCGGGAGATGCTCCGGGACTTCCTGCGCAAGGAGGGCCACACTGCGGCTGAGGCGGACTCGGGCGAAAAGGCCCTTGCGGAAGTCCGGGCGGCTTATTTCGATCTGCTTCTCATGGACTACAAGATGCCGGGCATGAACGGCCTGCAGGTCCTGCAGGAGGTGAAGAAGATCAACCCGGAGATCGACGTCATCATGATGACGGCCTACGGGACGATCGAGACGGCCGTGGAGGCCATGAAGGCGGGGGCCGTCGACTACGTCACGAAGCCGATCGATCTCGATGAGCTCGTGCTGCACATCAACCGGATCTCGGAGCGTCGAATCCTGCTCCGGGAGAACGAGATGATGCGACAGCGCCTGCAGGAGAAAGGGGTCACCGCCGATCAGATCGTCTTCCGCAGCCCCCAGATGGAGGGTCTTGTCAACCTGGCCGGCCGCGTTGCTGCCAGCCGCGCCACCGTCCTCGTCCGGGGGGAGAGCGGAACGGGCAAGGAACTCTTTGCCCGCCTGATCCACAACCTGAGCCCCCGGGCTGCAAGGTCGCTCATTGCCGTTAACTGCGGCGCCCTTCCCGAAACCCTGCTGGAGAGCGAGCTCTTCGGGCACGAGAAGGGCTCATTCACCGGGGCAACGGTGAGGCGCATCGGGCGCTTCGAGGAGGCCGACGGCGGCACGCTCTTTCTCGACGAGATCGGGGAGCTCACCCCGGCCGTTCAGATCAAGCTCCTGCGGTTCCTCCAGGAACGCGAGTTCCAGCGGGTCGGCGGAAACCAGGTCCTCCATTCCGACGTCCGGATCATCACCGCCACCAACCGCGACCTCGAAGCGAGAGTCAAGGAAGGAGCTTTTCGCGAAGACCTGTTCTACCGGCTCAACGTCGTGGACATGTTTATCCCGCCGCTGAGGGAGCGCAAGGAGGACATCCCGGCGCTCATCGATCACTTCCTGAAGAAATTTGCCGATGAGAACGGAAAGGAAATCGAAGGCGTCAGCCAGGAGGCCCGCGATCAGCTGCTCAAATACGACTACCCGGGCAACGTGCGTGAGCTCATCAACATCCTCGAGCGCGCCGTTGTCATTGTCCGTGACCCGATCATCACGGTGGCCGATCTGCCCTTCGGGGACCGTTTCGCGGGCACGGTCGAGACGGCGGGAGAGGGCCGGCTGAAAGACTCCATCGAGGAGCTGGAAAAGCAGATGATCCTGAAGGCCCTGGATGAGGCCGACAACCACCAGACCAAGGCGGCGGGCATTCTGGGCATCAGCGAAAGGATGCTGAGGTACAAAATGAAGAAGTATGGATTGAAGCAGTGAGGGTTCAGGGTCAAGGGTACAGGGTACAGGGAAGAAAAAGACAAATCTCAAAGCAAAAACGGCGGGAGCAATTCCCGCCGTTCTTTTTTCTCAACCCCTGAACCCTGGACCCTATACCCTGGGCTTTTATTTTTTTGCGAAACCCAGTATCCTGCGCGCTTCCGCCGGTGTGGCAACTTCGCGGCCGTAGACGCGGCAGATGCCGATGACGCGCTCGACGATCTCGGCGTTCGTCTTTGCGAGCACTCCCGGGTTCACGTAGATGTTGTCTTCCATGCCCACCCGAATGTGGCCCCCCATGATGAGGCCCATCATGGCCATGGGCAGAAAGCCCCGGCCCACGCCGAAGATGGACCAGGTGGCGTTTGCGGGCATGTGTTCGTAAAGGTGCAGAAAGGATTTCACCGTGGCCGGCGCGCCCCAGGGCGTCCCCAGGCAGAACTGAAAGTGCATGGGGTCGTCGATCTTCCCCTCGTCGCGCAGCCGCAGGGCCGTCACCATCATGCCCAGGTCAAAGATCTCGATCTCGGGCTTCACCCCTGCCTCTTTCATCTTCTTTGCTGCCTCGTCGAGGAAGGCGGGGTCGTTGATGAACGCCCTGCCTCCCAGGTTGATCGACCCGGCATCGTAGGAGGCAAGCTCCGGCTTCAGCAGAAGCGGCGAGAGCCTCTCCTCGGTAGGCAGATTCCGCCCGGGGATGCCGCTCGTAGTGAGGCTGAGAATGAGATCCGTCTTCTCCCGGATCCTGTCCACGACCTGGCGAAAGAGCTCCAGGTTCTGGCTTCCCAGTCCTGTCTCGGGGTCGCGGACGTGGATATGGACGATCGAGGCGCCGGCCTGCCAGGCCTCGATGGCCGACTGCGCGATCTCCTCGGGCGTGATGGGGATGTGGGGGGCGATGTCCCGCATCATGCGGCTTCCGGTGATGGCTGCGGTGATGATGACTTTTTCCATGGATTATCCTCGCACCTTCGTTTCCGTTTCCGTAATTGCCTCGTCCAGGATCTGGACCATCCGGTCGATCTGGGCCTCCGTGATGACGTAAGGGGGCGCCAGCAGGCTGTGGTCTCCCTTCACGCCGTCGGCGCCGCCGCCGCCGGGATAGGTGATCAGGCCCTTCGCAAAGGCGCTGTTGCCGACGAGGACATTGACCCGGAGCTTCGGGTCGAAGGGTTCCTTCGTCTTCTTGTCCTTGACGAACTCGATGCCGGCAAAGAGCCCCAGCCCACGCACGTCGCCCACGATGGGGTGCCTGAGGAGTCCCTTGAGCTTTTCCAGCAGATAGACGCCTTTTTGGGCCGATGCGGCCACCAGGTCGTGCTTTTCCAGGTAATCCAGCACGGCAGTGCCGACAGAGCAGGACAGCGGGTTCTGGCTGTAGGTATGGCCGTGGACGAAGGTGCCGTTCTTTTCCTTGATGACCCGGTGGATCTCCTCTTTGGCCACGACGACGTAGAGCGGTGTGTAGCCGCTCGCCAGCCCCTTGGCCGCCACGATCATGTCTGGCACTACGTTCCAGTGATCGAGGGCCCAGTTTCTGCCCGTTCGCCCCACGCCGGACATGACCTCGTCGGAGATGAACAACACGTCGTACTTGTCGCAGATCTCGCGGATGCGCCGGAAGTAACCGTCCTTCGGCACCAGGGCCCCCGCCGTGGCCCCCACGACGGGCTCGGCGATGAAGGCCGACACGGAATCGGGACCTTCGTAAAGGATCGTCTTCTCGAGCTCGTCGGCGCACTCGATACTGCACGTTTCGGGAACAAGGTTGAAGGGGCATCGGTAGCAGTAGCACGGTGCGATGTGGGGGGTGTGCAGCATGAGCGGCAGGTAGTAGCGGCGCCTGCCCGTGTGGCCGCTCAGGGCAAGGGCGCCCACGGTGTTGCCGTGATAGCTTGCCCACCGGGAGATGACCTTGAACTTCATCGGGCTACCCCGGTCGACCTGGTACTGGCGGGCCATCTTCATGGCCGTCTCCACGGCCTCGGAGCCGCCCGAGAGGAAATAGACACGGGAAAGCCCTGGCGGGGATATCTTGACGATCCGGTCGGCCAGCTCGATGGCTGCCTCGCTCGTGAACTGGGTGCCGTGGGTGAAGGCGATGCGGCTTGCCTGCTTCAGCATGGCTTCCTCGACCTCCTTGACGCCATGGCCGATGTTCACAACCGCCGCGCCTCCGGAGCCGTCGATGAACTGCTTTCCTTCCTTGTCGTAGATGTATATGCCCTCACCGCGGTCCACGGTGGGATAATACTTGGTCGGCGTCCTGTAAAAGACATGATCCTCGTTGATTTTCTGTGCCATGGCTGCCTCCTGGGAGCTTCAGGGTAAAGTGCGATAAAGCCATGAAATTCTATCAGATAGACTGCCGGAGTCAATGGAAAAGGATTTCTTCGGCGCTATTTCCTCTTGCACTTTGCGGGCGGAAATACTATTTTTCTAACTAAAGAATAACGAGCCCGTCCGGTGGCCGTGAAAACGAAGGGGGCATGAGCCATGGGAAGTGACACGCTGCAGTCGGTGATCGATCTTGCCATCGAGAAAGAGGAAGAAGCACACAACTTTTACATGAATCTGCGCAACAACGTCGAGGACAAGGCGGCGAAGGACACGCTGAAGTTTCTGGCCGACGAGGAAGCCGATCACAAGGCCTTTCTTGTGAAGTGCAAGGACCAGATGTCCTGCGATGTAGTCCTGAGGCCCGATATGCCCGTGGACTACAAGGTTGCCGAGCACCTGAAACAGCCCGACATCAAGAAGAACATGAACTCCGAGGAGGTATTCCTCGTTGCCGCCACCCGCGAGATGAACGCCCACAATTTCTACAAGGGGCTCGCGGATCTCTGCCCCAAGGGAGCGGTGAAGGAGCTGCTCCTGAGGATGGCCAACGAAGAGATGAAACACAAAGAAAAGATGGAATACCTTTACACCAATACGGCCTTCGCGCAGACGGAGGGAGGCTGAGGCCAGGGTTCAGGGTAAAGGGTACAGGCAAGAAACAACAAAGAATGGAAGATGAAAGAACGGCGGGATGCTCTCCCGTCGTTTGTTTTTTGCTCAACCCCTGAACCCTTGACCCTTTACCCTAGACCCTGCATTTCAGTCCGTGAATATCGCAGAAGCATAAGTAACGGCACTCGAGGTGGCCGACTCCCGGTAGACCTGGTAATCGAGCAGGATTCCCTTTTTCCCTTCCATGAGCTCGGCCAGCAGGACCATGGCGGGAAGCCCGCAGACCTTGTACTGGTCCTGCGTGCCGGCGGCATTTTCGTAGATTGCCCGTCCGTCGCCGGTCAGCAGGGAATCCAGGATGAGCCGGTCGTTGGCCTGCGCGCGCTCCAGAATCGACTCGGCGGGCACCCTGTCGCCGAACTTAAGCCCCACGTGCGAAAAGTCCACCCCCGCTACGAAGAGAACCTTCCCCCGTTTTTTTACCTCTTCCCGGATGGTTTCCACGAACCCGAGGAAGCGACTGTCCTCCAGGGGATTCTGCCGGGCAAAGAGGTGCTCGTGGATCCCGCCGCAGAGGATCGGCACAATCGGTGTTCCCTTCAGGTAGTGATGAAGGAAGAGCGTCTGGAACTCGATGGAGTGTTCGGTCTTGTGACCGAAATCATGTGTCGTCAGGGTGCCGGGCCGCGCGCTTTTCCCCAGGGCCTCCACAAAACCCCGGTCCGTCCGGCTCTCGCCGAAAGGCGTCATGTAGTTTTTCGGGGAAACGCAGAAGAGACCGTCCTGCTGGTTGTGGTTGATTCCCAGGATCACCGCAAGATCGTATTGCCTTCCTTTCAGGTGCCTGTAGGCCTTCACGTACGTGTGCCGCGCCACGCGGATGTCGATGTGGGGGGCGACGACGGCATGGATTTCAGGCGGGTGCAATTCCAGCGGGGGCAACTCGCTTTCCGACTCCTCGATGAAACGGGCCAGTCTTTCCGGATCGGGGTCGTAGGACTTGCCTGCATGGACACACGGGCGCTGCTCCTGCCGGGAAAAGGCCGTAAAGAGCGAGTCCATTTCCCGCCGAAAGGATTCACTGTTCAGCAGAAAAGCCCTGTCGAGGCTGCCGAGGAAGTCTTCGACGTCCGAGAGAGAGACCAGGCGTCCCCCGCTGCGGTTCGTGAGCTCCCTCTGGATGTCCAGGAGCTCATGCCGGCCGTCGAGCATCTGCAGAAGCGGCAACGCGCCCGCATCGACGGCGATACGCTGGTCGGTCAGGTCGTGGGGGTCCTGGAAGACGATCATCCGGCGGCCCTCGACGAGGGTCATGATCAACTGGATGTCCGTTCGCAAGGCGGGCTTTTCGATCATGGGAACTCCCGGCGGCCAACGTAACCTATCGCAGGGGTGAATGCAAGGGAGGTTTGCCGCGGGCGCCCGCACTTGCATGGCCGGGGATCTGTGTTATAAGAAATCAGAAGGTAAGAGGGCCTTCTCAACCTCTCACCTTCTTCTTTCTCGCAATCGGCCGGAACCAGAAGGACAGGACGATGAGCGCGAGATAGACCCCGGTGGCGTAGGTGATTTTTTCCAGGGTGACGTTGTCCACGTAGATGAGACGCTCGATCGTCTCGATGAGGAATTTTCCCGAGTAGACCTCCGCCCCCCTCCCCTCCGATTTGAGCCAGACTTCGAGATACGTGAGGGGGCAGATGGAGCGCGTGAGCTGCATCAGGACCATCCAGATCACGGCGGCCAGGTGGATGAGGCGCCACCGGGCGCTGTTGATCCACAGAACGACCGGGAAGCCCAGGATCACGAAGGCGATCCAGATAAAGTGGAACACGATGACGATATCGGCGGCGATCGGGTAGAACATAGGGCAACCGACGGGAAACACCGTTTCCCTCTGTTTGCGATGTATTTGCCAACTTCCACGTCATGATACCACAGGGGAGGGACCACATGAAAGCCCTCGTCACGCTTTTCGCCGCTGTCACAGCGGTGCTTCTGGCATCCCCGGTTCTCCTGCCGGGTGCGGCCGACGGCTGGTTTTTCGGCAAGCAGCCCACCTCGAAGGATTTCGAAACGCTTCGGGAAGCCATGGTCAGCGACCAGATCGTTGCCCGCGGGGTCCGCCAGGAGGCGGTTCTCAAGGCCATGCGAAGCACCCCCCGCCATCTCTTCGTGCCGGAGGATCGCATGTCCTCGGCCTATGAGGACAGGCCCCTGCCGATCGGTAACGGCCAGACGATCTCCCAGCCCTACATCGTGGCTTACATGACGGAGATCCTGCAGCCTGATGGTTCGGGGACGGTCCTCGAGGTCGGCACCGGTTCCGGTTATCAGGCGGCCGTCCTCTCGCCCCTCTACCGGAAGGTGTATACGATAGAGATCATCCCCGAGCTGGCCGAATCGGCGAAAGCCCGTCTCCGGGACCTCGGTTTCAGCAACGTGGAGGTCCGGACGGGGGACGGCTATGCCGGGTGGCCCGACAAGGCGCCTTTCGACGCCATCATGGTGACGGCGGCAGCCGGGCACATTCCGCCGCCCCTCATTTCCCAGTTGAAGGCAAAAGGGCGGATGGTTATCCCCGTTGGCAGCCCCTCCATGATCCAGCATATTATCCTGGTCGAGAAGGATCAGAAGGGAAACATCACGACGAAAAGCCTGTTGCCCGTCCGGTTTGTCCCACTGACGGGTGGACGGCAGTAATATCCGCCAACCCGCCGCACTCTTGATGGACGGCCCCTGACCCTCGCCGGCACCTGTCCTGCGGCCTCTCTTTGCCGCTCTCGGCGACGGCCTGCCAGCCTGCCGAGAAGGCCGGTCCTTCCCGGTTCCGGCCTTCAGGACGTGGAGAAGGGAACGAAATTTCTCCTCTACCGGGTCTCTCGCCCTCTTTCCGCGGCGGCCCGGCACAAAAGTTGCTTTGATGTTCATGGGTTGCCATATGGATACAAAACGAATACCCATGAATGACCGGGCGGCGTACTTCCTGTCGCGCATCGAGGCGTCGAGGAATCTCCCGTCGCTCCCCCAGGTGCTCCTCAAGCTCATCGAGGCCTGCCGCAACGAGGAGATGGCCATCCGGGACATCGCGCAGATCGTCAGCGGGGATTCCGCACTCTCGGCGAGGATCCTGGGGATCGTCAATTCCCCCTTCTACCGCCGGGCGGAGAAGATCGTCCGGATGGATGACGCCCTTTTCCAGCTGGGGCGCGACACTGTGCGCAGCATCGCCATCAGCGCCTCCATCCACCAGGTCTTCTCCAGGGTCAACGGCCGGTCCCTTTTCAACATGAAGCTTTACTGGCATCATGCCCTGCTCTGTGCCGTGCTGGCCCGGCGTCTTTCCGAAAAAACATCCTACAAGGCCCCCGAACTCTCTTTTCTCGCCGGAATCCTTCACGATGTGGGACGGATGGTCCTCTGGGTCAACTTCCCCGATGAGTACGGGAAAGTGCTCCAGGCCGCCCGGAACCAGTCGGAGCTCCTCCTCGAGGGGGAGATCAAGATGGGCATCACGCACGCCGAGGTGGGTTCCTGGCTGCTGAGCCGCTGGGGCCTCGACGCGTTCACGGCCGATGCGGCCCGATACCATCACGAGCCGCTGGAGAGGATTCACAACGCCTTCCCGCTCATCAAGATCATCTATGCGGCGAACATTCTCTCCGATATGCCCGATTCGGATTTTTCCCGGTACAAGGTGATCCGGGAGCTCTTCGGGATCAGCTTCACCGATATCACGGACATGCTCTCGGCCGCCCAGGAGGAGGTGCGGGAACTCGCCGAAGCACTCGATATCCAGATCGACCCCGTCGATCAGCACCACACAGCCCCTCGACGGCAGGGACGAGACAAAAGAGGAAGCGCTCACCGGCGAAGTCAGAGACGTGGCGCTCCTGCAGGCAGCCATGCAGGGCCTCCTGGAGGCTCCCGACCGGGATGCCATCCAGAGGGCCGCCAGGCAGGGGATCGAGGTCCTCTTCGGAACGCCGGCCATCCTGCTCTTTCTGCTGGATCGCGACCGCGAACTGCTGGTTTTGCAAGATACCGCAGGCTCCAGGCTGCCGCCCGGGCAGGAGCTGACGATCCCCATGGGGCGAAACGAATCGCTTCCCGTGAGGGCGATGACACAGAACGCGATCCTCGGCACCCCGGAGCGGCGCGATCGGGGCGCTCTCACGATCATGGACGAAATGCTCGTCCACATCCTGGGGAGCGAGGAGATCCTGTGCCTGCCCCTGGTGAGCCAGAAGGAAACGGTGGGCGTTTTTGTCATCGGGGCCGAGCGTGCCGCCATGGCGCCGATTGCGGCCCAGTCGAGGCTCCTCACCCTCTATGCGGACCAGGTGGCCATGTCCCTGCGGCTCGACCAGATGCGAAAGGCCCAGACCCGGCTCTACCAGGCGGGCCGTCTTGCCGCCTCTTCGGCGCTGGCCCGCAAGGTGGCTCACGAGGTGAACAACCCGCTGAGCATCATCAAGAATTACCTCAAAATCCTCGGGATGAAGCTCGGGGCCGACAACACGGCCCAGGACGAGCTGCGGATCGTCAACGAGGAGATCGACCGCGTGGCGCTCATCATCCGCCAGCTCACCGATCTGACCTCCGAGAAAGACCGCGTGCGCCAGACGGTGGACGTCAACGGCCTGTTGCGGGATCTTGCCACGATCATCGAAAAGTCCTTCTCGACGGCGAGCCGGATCCGTTTCCATCTCGATCTGGACCCGGCTCTGCCGGGGCTCGTTACGGATCGCAACGGCCTCAAGCAGGTCCTGATCAACCTCCTCAAGAATGCCATCGAGGCGATGAGACAGGGCGGCAACCTCTACGTGCGGACGAAGTGCCTCGTCACACGTGACCTGGAGGAGATGGCCGTAAAGCGGGAGGGCAAGGCGGAACAGTACGTGGAGATCTCCGTGCGCGATGACGGCCCCGGCATCCCCGATGCGGTCAGGCAGCGCCTCTTCGAGCCCTACGTGACGACGAAAGGGGAGGGCCACTCGGGCCTCGGCCTCTCCGTCGTTCACAGCATCGTCAAGGATCTCGGCGGGACGATCCAGTGCGAAAGCGCGGAAGGCATAGGGACGACCTTTGTGATCCGCTTTCCCTTGAATGGAGTCACGAAAACAGCATGAGTCGGAGCAGACAATGACGGGAACCCCCAAAATCCTCGTTGTGGACGACGAGGTCCGGATGTGCGAGAGCCTCAAGATCCTGCTCGGAGGCCGGAACTGCCAGATCGAGACCTGCCCTTCGGCCCGGGAAGCCATGAGCTGGTTGGAGAAAAATCACTGCGATCTCATGCTGCTGGACCTCATGATGCCGGAAATGGACGGCTACCAGCTTCTGGACCACGTGAAGGCAGGCTACCCCGACGTGACGGTCATCATGATGACGGGTCACGCCTCCATCGAATCGGCCGTGGAGGCTCTGAAGCGGGGGGCCCACGACTATCTCGGCAAGCCCTTCGAGCACGACGAGCTCGTCAAGCGAGTGCAGAACGCCCTCGACCAGAAACGGCTGAGGGCCGAACGGGACATCTTCCGCAAGAAATTCGAGATCTCCGAGGAACGGTATCGCTATCTCGTGCAGCATTCCCCCGACCTCATCTTCACCCTCGGGGCGAAAAGCGAGTTCCTCTTCGTGAATAACACCGTCGAGAGCCTCCTGGGCTACGAAAGCGCGTCCTTGCAGGGGAAAGACTTTTCGACGATCGTCCACGAGGACGATGTGGACAAGGTCCGGGCGTTCTTCGAGGCAGCCCGCAGGGGCAAGCCCCTGTCGGACTGCATGGAAGTGAGGCTTCGCTACCGCACGAAGCCGGCAAGCGGTGCCGACTGCTCCGTCGTGGAACTTCGGGCCGCTGCCATGGAAGAGTCCTCCCTGGGCAGCGGCGGGAAACTCCACGGCATCTACGGGGTCGCCCGGGACATCACGGAACGCAAACGATCCGAGGAGGAGAAAAAGCTCCTCGAGGCACAGCTCCGCCAGGCTCAGAAAATGGAAGCGATCGGCACGCTGGCCGGCGGCATCGCCCACGACTTCAACAATCTCCTCATGGCCATCCAGGGCAATGCCTCCCTCATGCTCTTTGACCTCAACCAGAACCACGAGCACTTCATACGCCTGCGCAACATCGAAAAGCTCGTCGAGAGCGGCGCGCGGCTCACGTCGCAGCTTCTGGGCTATGCCCGCAAGGGCCGCTACGAGGTCCGTGCCATCGACCTCAACCAGATCGTGCAGTATGCCTGCGAGACCTTCAGCCGCACGAAAAAGGAAATCCGGATCCAGTTTCAACTCGACAGGCACCTTGCTCCCATCGAAGCCGATACCGGCCAGGTCGAGCAGGTCCTGATGAACCTGCTCGTCAATGCCGCCGATGCCATGCGTGGCGGCGGGACCGTCACGATCCGGACGGGGAACGCGACCCACGAGGAGATGAAGGGCAAGCTCTACAACCCCAAACCGGGGAAATACGTCCTGCTGTCGGTGAGCGACACGGGCGTCGGGATGGATGATAAGACAAAGGAGCGGATCTTCGAGCCCTTTTTTACGACCAAGGAGATGGGCCGGGGCACGGGCCTGGGACTGGCATCGACCTACGGGATCATCAAGGGCCATGGCGGGTTCATCGACGTGGACTCCCAGCCCGGAAAGGGCGCCACGTTCTTCATTTACCTGCCGGCGTCGGCCAAGAAAGTCTCCAAGACCCACCGGGGCTTCGAGAAAATACCCCGGGGCCAGGAGACGGTGCTGCTCGTCGACGACGAGGACATGGTCCTCGAAATCGGACGGGCCCTGCTTGAAACCATGGGCTACCACGTGGTGACCGCGAAAGACGGAGAGGAGGCCATTGCGTTCTACGAGAACGACGGTCCCGGGATCGATCTCGTCCTTTTGGACATGGTCATGCCGGGCCTGGGGGGCGGGGAGGTCTACGACCGCCTCAAGACCATGAACCCGGGCATGAAATGCCTGCTGCTTTCCGGGTACAGCATCGACGGCGAAGCCTCGGAGATCATTCAGCGGGGCTGCGACGGCTTCATCCAGAAGCCCTTCAAGCTGAGGGATCTGTCGAAGAGCATTCGAGAGATTTTACATCATCCGTGATGCCAGTCACGGGTATCGGGTATAGGGTCTAGGGTATAGGGGCTGAAGGAAAAATTTTCATCCTTCCCGATACCCGATACCCTAGCCCCGAGACCCTGTACCCTTTCTTCTGCGACTTTCTTTTTTCCCCGAAATGTACTATGCATGACGAGGTGCTGCCCCGGCTGGTTTTCGGGGTGATCCGGGCGCCGGGGAGACCTTCGTCATGGGCGACATGCGGCTGGAGGCCGTGGAGAAAACAGCCGGGCTGATAGCCGGTGCGAAGCGGATCGTCGTTTTCACCGGGGCGGGGGCCAGCACGGAATCGGGCATTCCCGATTTTCGAAGTCCCGGCGGGATCTGGTCCCGCTTCGACCCCGAGGAATTCACCATCTTCCGATTTCTCGCGAGTGCCGAGACGCGCCTGAAGCAGTGGAGGCTTCTCATCGAAAGCGGTCTCATCGTCAACGCGCAGCCCAACCAGGCCCACCTTGCCGTAGCCGAGCTGGAGAAGCTCGGAAAGCTCGACTGCGTCATCACGCAAAATATCGACAATCTCCACCAGAAAGCGGGCAATTCCCCCGACAGGGTCTTCGAACTTCACGGCACCATGAACTTTGCCCGCTGCCTGGGCTGTCAGAAGCGCTACCCCATGGTGGATCTCCTCGGTTGCCTCAAGCTGGATGACGAGGAGCCCCTGTGCCCCGAGTGCGACGGCATCCTCAAGCCCGACGTGATCTTCTTCGGCGAACAGCTTCCCGCAGAGGCGCTCCGGCAATCCGTTCATCACTCCCAGCGGTGCGATCTGCTCATCGTCGTAGGCTCGTCGCTGGTCGTCTACCCGGCGGCGTACATGCCTGTCTATGCCAAGGAAGCAGGGGCGGCCGTCGTGATCGTCAATCTCACCGTGACGGACTTTGATGACCAGGCCGATGTGGTCATTCACGGGAAAGCCGGAGAGGTGATGCCGCTCATCCTGCAGGCGGTCAAGCGCAACCTGGGTGTCACCGGCGAAACAGCCGCCTGAGAAGGACCGGACCATGTGCCTCTTCTTCTGTGCTTTCGAGTTCCACCCGAAGTACCGGCTCATTATCGCGGCCAACCGCGACGAGTTCTATGACCGGCCCTCGCAGCGGGCCTCTTTCTGGCCCGAGGCGCCGGAGCTTCTGGCCGGAAAGGACCTGCAGGGCGGCGGCACCTGGTTCGGCATCACCCGTTCGGGCCGGATCGCGGCCATTACGAACTATCGAGACCCCCGGTCTCACCGCAACGAGGCGCCGTCGCGCGGACTCCTGCTGACGGACTATCTTCTCGGGCCTGCCGATCCCGCCGGCTACCTCGAACAGGTCAGCCGGAAGGGGGTGCAGTACAACGGCTTCAATCTCATCGTCGGATCGACAGGCGAGCTTGACTACTACTCCAACCGCAAGGGCGGCGTCATCACACTGACACCGGGGATCTACGGGCTGAGCAACCACCTTCTCGACACGCCCTGGCCGAAGGTGGCCCGGGGTAAGGCGGCATTCGGCAAGCTCCTGTCCCGGGACGGAGACCCGGATCCAGAGTCTCTTTTCGACATCCTGTCGGATCGCTCGATCGTGGAGGACAGGCTGCTGCCGGAAACCGGCATCGGGCTCGACTGGGAGAGGATCCTGTCTGCGCGCTTCATCGTGAGCCCCGTTTACGGAACCCGGTCGTCTACCTTGCTCTTGGTCGATCGGGAGGACCGGGTGACGTTCATCGAGCGCAACTTCAACTCCAGACCCGGGCCGGGAGAGCAGACGCGATGCGAGTTCACCATAACCCGGGACGGTGCAGGCGGAGAGGGCTGACGTGAAGGGGCTTGTCCAGATCGCCGGCATCCGGAACCTGAAAGAGGCGAAGATGCTTCTGGAGGCTGGCGTGGACTGGCTCGGCTTTCCCCTGCGTCTGGATTTTCACCCGGAGGACCTGCGTGCCGATGAGGTCTCCGGGATCATTGCCTCCCTCGGCATGGGCGATCGGGCCGTCCTGATCACCTACCTGCGGGATGCAACGCAAATCGCAGGACTTGCCGCCACGCTCGGGTGCCGCCGGGTTCAGATGCACGGCGATATCACGGCGGACGAGGTGCGCCGCCTGAAGAACTCTGACCCCGCGCTCTTCCTGATCAAGTCGCTTGTCATGAGGCCGGGGAATCTCGATGAGCTTGCAGGCATTGCCGGGGAAATTGGGCCCCTGGTCGATGCCTTCATCACGGATACCTGGGATGCGCAGACGGGCGCCAGCGGTGCCACGGGAAAGACCCACGACTGGGACGCAAGCCGCCGGATCGTCGAGTCGGCTGTGAAGCCCGTCATCCTGGCCGGGGGCCTCACGCCGGATAACGTCGGCCGCGCCATCCTGCAGGTCCGACCGGCGGGCGTCGATGCCCACACCGGAGTGGAAGGAGCCGACGGGATGAAGGACCCCGCCCTCGTCAGGGCCTTCGTTGACGAAGCCCGCAGGGCCTTCGCCATGCTGAAAAGGAAAGATGTCTGATCATGAGCGGGAAGGAAGAAACACCCGGACGCGAATACCGGGAGCTGCCGCGGGCGGGGGTGGGTGCCATTGTCATCCACGAGGGCCGCATCCTTCTCGTCAAGCGGGCAAGCTCGCCGGGAAAGGGCTTCTGGGCCATCCCCGGGGGCCTTGTCGAACTCGGCGAGACGGTCCGCGAGGCGGCCGAGCGGGAGATTCTGGAGGAGACAGGGATCACGGTCCGGGCGAAGGAGGCCTTTTACCTTTTCGACTTCATCGATCGGGATCCCGAAGGGGGAATCAAATATCACTACATCATCATTGATTTTCTGGCCGATTACCTGGGCGGCGAACCGAAGGCCGCCGACGATGTGAGCGATGCGCGCTGGGTGTCGCCGGAGGAAGCCGCGGCGCTGAACCTCTCACCGACGACCAGAAAACTGCTGGAACAGATGAAATTTATAAAAGAGTAACTGGTTTAATGGTAATTGGGCATAGGGTTTATCCCTCTTTGCCTACACCCTACACCCTCAACCCTACACCCTTTCTTTTGGAGGTGAACCGATGAAGGTTGTCTGGAGCGAGAAGTTCATCGAGTCCTACACGATGGATCCGGCGGCGGCCTCGGGCCGCATGGAGGCCATCATGGACGTCATCCGGGACAAGGTCACTTTCGTGGAGGCCAAGCCCGCAGGCGAGGACGACATCGCCGCCTGCCACACGAAGCACCACATCGAGCACATCCGCCAGATCGGCATCTACGAGATTGCAGCCCTTGCCGCAGGCGGCGCCATCCAGGCCGCCGAGATCGGCATGAAGGAGCCCTGCTTTGGTCTCATCCGGCCTCCCGGACACCACGCCTCGGCAAACGGCTGCTGGGGGTTCTGCTATTTCAACAATATGGCCATCGCCCTGGAGAAGCTCAAAAAGGACGGCAGGATCAAAAAGGCCCTGGTGCTCGACATCGACCTTCACTTCGGCGATGGGACGGTGAACATCCTTGGGGGCAAGGGCTATGTCACTCTCGTCAACCCCTCTTCGAACTCCCCGGCGGATTTTCTCAGGCAGGTCGAGAAGGCCCTGGCCGCGGAGCCTGTAGACATGATAGCGATTTCAGCAGGCTTCGACTATGCACGGGAGGACTGGGGCGGCGTGCTCACCGAGTCGGACTACACCGACATCGGCCGGATGGTCCGCGAGACCGCGCGCAAAACGAATGCGGGGTTCTTCGCCATCCTCGAGGGCGGCTACAACCACCGCGTCCTCGGCCACAACTGCATGGCGCTGCTGGAAGGAATGAAGGAAGATTGAACGGGAAAAAGAAACGCAAGAGAAGAGATAGTCGTCACATTTCGGTCGCGATTCATTGATCGCGAAGGGTGACTCTCTTCCGATGCGTTCATTCGCCTTTCCGGAGAAAGGACCGACATGCGCGAAACGATCAATGTCGATGTGTCTCGCGACATACTGAAGCTATTCACTTGTCGCACTGAACTTTGTCAGGATGAATGGACTCACCTCCCTTAAGCTCATTTAGGTTAATCCAACAATCTGTCTTTATGACCTCTATAATAAATGTACAGGGCGGATTCAAACTGTCAAGGGAGGGAATGTCTGAAGAAGTGCCTGAGTGTCTCAGTGTTCAAGTGTCTAAGTGAAGAGAATGATAAAGGAGTTCGGGAGTTTGGATTCGGGAAAGAAAGGAATGGTTTTTCCTGAAGCCTGAAGCCTTATGCCCTGAATCCCGATGCTCGCGGCAGGTAGGCCGCTTACTTGCCGATGCAGAAGGTGGCGAAAATCCGCTCCAGGATTTCCTCTGTGACCGTCTGCCCCGTCACCTCGCCCAGGGCGCCCAGGGCTTCCCGGAGGTCCAAGGCGATGAACTCCGGTGAGAGGCCGCCGGAGAGGCCCTGCTCGGCCGTTCTCAAAGATGCGAAGGCACGCTCCAGCGCGATCTTGTGACGCAGGTTCGTGACAACCGTGTCGGCGTGACACTCACCGGTCGAGCGGCTGATGGCGGAGTGGATGACATCGCGAAAGGCATCGAGACCTTCCCCCGTTTTCGCGGAGATCCGCAAAGGCTCTCGGCCGGAGAGCCCCTCCGGAAGAGAGTCCCTGTCAAGGACCCGCGTCAGGTCGGATTTGTTGATCGCGACGACGATGTTGCGGCCCCGGTTTGCTTCGATGAGGCCGCGATCCTCCGGCGTGAGAGGGCCGCTCCCGTCGAGCAGGATGACAACCACATCGGCCACGGCAGCCTGCTGCCAGACCAGGTCGATGCCCTCCTTCTCGATGGGATCCTGCGCTTCCCGAATACCTGCCGTGTCGACGAACCTCACCGGAATCCCCCGGATGCTGACCCCCTCCTCGATGAAGTCCCGCGTCGTCCCGGCATGCGGCGTCACGATGGCTCGCTTTTCGCCCAGCAGGCGGTTGAAGAGGCTCGATTTTCCCACGTTGGTCTTTCCTGTGATGACCACCCGAGCGCCGTCCCGCGCGATCCTGCCCTCGCCGTAGCTCGCCGTCAGCTCTTCGATCCGGGCCGTGAGTCCCCTGAGCTGATCCAGCAAGCCCTCCCTCGGGGCCGCTTCGATGCCGTCTTCCTCCTGGAAGTCGATCTCCGCCTCGAGAAGGGTGAGGATGTCGAGAATGGATGTGCGCAGCTCCCCGGTCATCCGCGACAAATCGCCATGAAGATGGCCGATGGCGAGATCGAGCCCCCGTTGTGTGCGGGCCGAGATCATCTCCTGGACGGCCTCGGCCTGGGAGAGATCGATCCGGCCGTTGAGAAAGGCCCGGCGCGTGAACTCCCCCGGCTCGGCGGGGCGGGCCCCTGACCGCAGGACGGCCTGCAGCACCTCCTCGAGGATAAGGGGGCCGCCGTGGCAGTGGATCTCCAGGGTTTCTTCACCGGTGAAAGAATGCGGCGCCCGCAGAAGGGCGACAAGGACCTCGTCGAGGATGCGTCCCGTGGCGGGGCAGATGATTTCTCCGTGGTAGAGCCGGTGGGATTGGCAGTCCTGCGTCGCGTTCCGGGGCCGGAAGAGGGTGCGCCCGATCCGTTCGGCATCGGGGCCGCTTGCCCGGATGATCCCGATGCCGCCCGTGCCGGGCGGTGTGGCAATCGCAGCTATCGTGTCTGCCTGGATCACCGGGGTGGTCTTGGGCCGTGGGGGCCGCTTTTCCTGCTGGGCCGGACGATGATCTTGCGATGATGGCCCTCACCGGAGCTCTTGGTGACGACGGTGTCGTCGTTCTGCAGGGTGAGGTGGATGATGCGCCTCTCGCGGGCCGTCATGTTGTCCAGCGTGACGGGTTTTTTTGTCTTTCTGACTTTCTGGCTGACATTCTCTGCCAGGGACACGAGGGCCTCCTCGCGCTTCTTGCGGTAGTCCTCCGTGTCGACGATGACCTGCTTGTTCTCCCGGCCCTGCTTGCTGAGAATCTTGTTGACGACATACTGCAGGGCATCGAGGGTCTGCCCCCGTTTGCCGATTAGAAGCCCCTCGTCGGCCCCCCGCAGGGTCAGGCTGATGGCCTCGGGCGTGTCCTCCACCGTTACCTGGGCCTCGATTTTCATGAGGGCGAGGATCGCCAGGAGAGTTTCCTTCGCGACCGCCAGGACTTCGGCAGAGGATGCCACCGGCTCCGGGCGCGGTTCGCGCGGCGTCTGTGCTTCCCGGTGTTCCCTCGGCGGGCGGGCCTCCCGCGGTTCGCGGTGTTCCCGAGGCTCCCGGTGCTCGCGGGGCGGACGCGGTTCGCGGGATTCCCGTTGCTCCCTCGGTGGGCGGTGATCCCGCTGCTCTCTCGGCGCCCGATTCTCGCGGGGCGGATGCTGCTCGCGTTGCTCTTTGTGCTCCCTAGGCTCCTGGGGCTTTGGCGCAGCCGTTGCTTCCGGCGCCATTGCCTTTTTTTCCTTGGGAAGCTCGAAGCTCATGTCCAGACTCAGAAGGCTCGCCTTGACCTTTGCCTTTTTCGTCCCAATAAGGCCGAGGAAGCCCGAGGACCCCTCGGAGAGGATCTCGATGTTCAGCTTTTCCCGGGGAACGTCAAATTCGCGGCACGCCTTCTCGATCGCTTCGTCGATGGTCTTTCCTTCGATTTCGAGGACCTTCATGTTTCAGCACCTCACGCGGTGGGAGCCTTGTTGATGTAGTATTGCTGTCCGATGCTCAGGACGTTGTTGATGAGCCAGTAAATGACCAGGCCCGAGGGGAAGTTGAGAAAGAGGAACGTGAAGACGACTGGCATGAGGAGCATCATTTTCTGCTGCATGGGGTCTCCCATGGCCGGCGTCATCTTCTGCTGGATCAGCATCGTCGCCCCCATGATGATGGGCGTGATGTAGTAGGGGTCCTTGGCCGAGAGGTCCTGTATCCACCCAAAAAAAGGCGCGTGACGCAACTCGATGGCGTAGGAGAGCAGCTGGTAGAACGCGATGAAGACGGGGATCTGGATGACCACCGGGAGGCACCCGCCCAGCGGGTTGATCTTGTGTGTCTTGTAGAGCTCCATGACGGCCGCATTGAGTTTCTGCTTGTCGTCCTTGTAGCGCTCCTTCAGCTCCGCCATCTTGGGCTGGACCTTCTGCATTTCCTTCATCGACTTGTAGCTCTTGTTGCCCAGCGGCCAGAAGATGATCTTCGTGAGAACGGTGATGATGATGATCGCAAGCCCGTAGTTGCCCACGTACTTGTAGAGGAACTGCATCAGGAAGAGGAACGGAAATGCGAGCCACTTCATCCAGCTGCCGACGTTGATGGCCGCCTCCAGCCCTGTGTCTTCCGCTTTCAGCCGTTCGTATTCCTTGGGCCCCACGTAGAGGGTGTAGTTGAAAACCCCCACCTGGCCCGAGGGAATCGTGTTCTTCGGGCCCTCCAGGTTGACGACGATCTGCCCCCGGGCGTCCTTGGCGAAGGAGGCGCTCGTGAGAGCCGGCTGCTTGGGGATCATGGCGCCGATGAAGAACTTGTTCTCGAAGCCGCCCCAGCGGATGTCGGGTCCGTATGCCTTTTTCTCCAGTTTCGGTCCCGCTTCGCGCTCCGTCGAGTCCTTGACCTGGGCGATGGCGCCTTCCTCGTCGATGCCCTTCTTGCCCACCTCCTCGTACCACTTCATGAAGAGATTCTGGCTGAGGGCGATGTTCGTGTTGTTCTGGAACCGCACCTCGAGATCGAAGGCATAACGTTCGGGGTTGAAGGTGTAGACTTTCTCCACGCGGTACTGGCCGGGGTAGGCGAGGCTGAAAACAAGCCTGCCGGGCTTGGCATCCTTTGTCAGGTCGAGCCCTTTCCGGTCGGCCTCGTACAGGATGTCGGCGCCCAGGTTCACGCTCGAGTCCGTAAATCCTGTCGCCAGGGGCAGTTCCGACCCGTCCTGGACCTGGATCATCTCGATGAGGGGGCTGTTCTCCTCGAGAGTTGCCTTGTACTCCTTGAGCTTGAAGGACTTCAGGGCACCGCCTCGGGTGCTGAAGACCGCCGTGTACAGCGGGGTTTCGACCTGGATGTCCCGGGCTGCCGGAGCGGCCTTCACCACGGGCGCCTTCAGTGCCGGAGCGCCCGGCACGGCCGCCGGGGCGGCGGCCTGCTGCTGGCCCGAAGGGGCCTGGGTCTGTGCCTGTGTCTGCGTCCTGCTTCTGCGTCTCCAGGTTTTTCGCGAAAAAATACTGGTAGACGAAGACGACGAGGAACGACAGGAGAATCGCCAGAAATGTCCTTATGTTCATGTTCATGGAATGCCTCCTGGGGCGCGCTTACCGGACCGGATCGTAGCCGCCGGGGTGAAAGGGGTGACATCGGATCAGCCGCCGAATCCCGAGATAGATCCCTCGCGCCGGTCCGTGCTGGCGGATCGCCGTCAGGGTGTACTCGGAGCAGGTCGGGTAGAAACGGCAACTGCGCGGCAGGATGGGGGAGATCAGGATCTGATAGGCTCGGATGAGAGCGATAAACAGTGTCTGTAAAATATGCCTCGTCATGTTCAGGCTTTCATTCGTCCCGCGAGGACCTCTTCCAGTGCACTGCAAAGGTCCCGATATTTCATGAACGAGAAGTCTTTCCTGGCGACAATCAGGATATCCTGCGAGGCCGAAAGCCTGTGCTTGTTCAAGCGGAAGAACTCTCTCAGGAGCCGCTTCATCCGGTTGCGCCTTACGGCTTCTTTCCTCACCTTTTTGCCGATGACGAGCCCGAGGCGCCGCACGTCCGAGGTGTTCGTGCTGAGAATGACTGTCAGGTACTCTGAGTGAATCCGCTTGCCCGACTTGAAAAGGGCCGAAAACTCGCTGCGTCTGCGGAGCCTCTCGTTTTTCTTAAACGCGTACCTGCCTTCGGGGGCTGGGGATTTTCCTGCGGCTGGGCTCACCCTTCCACTCTTCCCTTACCCGGCTCAGACGGTCAGTCTCTTTCTCCCCTTTGCACGCCTTCTGCTCAGGACCAGCCGCCCACCCTTGGTGGCCATCCTGGCGCGAAATCCGTGGCCCCGCTTGCGCTTGAGATTCGTAATGGTCTTGAGTGTCTTTTTCATAAGCTGATGATCCTGTTGAGTTAAATGCAATAAATGCTAAAGGATGAATCTTTAACCATTATTCCGAATGTTTGTCAAGGCTTAATTAGGCGGGCGTTCGCGGCTTGCATCGTGCCGCCCCGTCCATTATAGTAAGGACATTGATGGGTTAGAAGAGCCTGTCCGCGGCAAACAGCAAAAGGCCGGGGGCGAAGGGCAAAACCAGGGCAAGGGATCCGATTACCGTGTCAGATCATCGCATTCCAAAAAACACCGCAGGCGATTACATCGACCGGCGACCCTTCCGACTCGTCTCCGATTTCGAGCCCCGGGGGGACCAGCCCCAGGCCATCGAAAAGCTGGCCCGGGGAATCGAAAAGGGGCACCCGCACCAGGTCCTCCTCGGGATCACCGGTTCGGGCAAGACCTTCACGGTGGCCAACGTCATCCAGTCCGTGCAGCGTCCCGCCCTGGTCATCGCCCCCAACAAGACCCTGGCGGCACAGCTCTACCAGGAGTTCAAAACGCTGTTCCCGGAGAACGCCGTCGAGTACTTCGTGAGCTATTACGACTACTACCAGCCCGAGGCCTACATCCCGACGACGGACACCTTTATCGAGAAGGACTCCGCGATCAACGAGGAGATCGACAAGATGCGCCACTCGGCCACGCGCTCGGTCCTCTCGCGCAGCGACGTGATTATCGTGGCGAGCGTCTCCTGCATCTACGGCATCGGCGCCCCCGAGACCTACCTCGGCATGTCGCTCTCCCTCGAAGAGGGGATGGAGATCCCCCGCGACACGCTGCTTCGGCACCTCGTGGATATCCACTACGAACGCAATGATGTCGATTTCCACCGCGGCGCTTTCCGGGTCCGGGGAGACGTGGTGGAGATCTTCCCGGCCTACGAGGAGGAGCAGGCCATCCGCGTCGAGTTCCTCGGCGACGGGATCGAGTCGATCTCCGTCGTGGACCCCCTCCGGGGGAAGAAACTGGGGCGGCTCTGGAAAACGGACATCTACCCCGCGAGCCATTACGTCACGACGCGGGACACGCTGAAGTCGGCCCTCGTCACCATCCGGGAGGAGTTGGGCGAGCGGCTCCGGTTTCTGCAATCGCAGGGGAAGCTCCTGGAGGCCCAGCGGCTCGAGCAGCGCACCTGCTTCGACATGGAGATGCTCGAGGAGATGGGCTACTGCCAGGGGATCGAGAACTACTCCCGCCACCTCACGGGGCGCAAGCCCGGCGAGCCCCCGCCAACCCTCATGGAATACCTGCCGGCCAACGCCCTCGTGATCGTCGACGAGAGCCACGTCACCGTCCCGCAGATCGTGGGCATGTTCCGCGGCGACCGCTCCCGAAAGTCAACCCTCGTCGAGTATGGTTTCCGCCTTCCCTCGGCCCTGGACAACCGGCCGCTCATGTTCGAAGAATACGAGCGCTTCGCCCATCGGCGCCTCTACATCTCGGCCACACCTGCCGAATACGAGATCACGAAGGCCCGGGGGCGCGTGGTGGAGCAGATCGTGCGGCCCACGGGGCTCATGGACCCGGAGATCATCGTGAAACCCGTGACCTACCAGGTGGACGATCTCCTGGGCGAGATCCGCAAGCGCGTCGAGAAGGGCGAGAGGGTCCTCGTGACGACCCTTACGAAGCGCATGGCGGAAAATCTCACGGAGTACTACGAGAGCCTCGGGGTCCGGGTGAAATACCTGCACTCGGACGTTCACTACCCTGGAGCGCGTGGTCATCATCCGCGACCTGCGGCTGGGCAAGTTCGACGTCCTCGTCGGCGTCAACCTCCTGCGGGAGGGGCTCGACATCCCCGAGGTGTCGCTGGTGGCCATTCTCGATGCCGACAAGGAGGGGTTCCTGCGCTCCAAGCGCTCCCTCATCCAGACGAGCGGCCGGGCGGCGCGAAACGTGGCGGGCCAGGTCATCATGTACGCCGACAGGATCACCGACTCCATGCGGGCCTGCATCGACGAGACTCAACGCCGGAGGGTGATCCAGCGCAAGTTCAACGAGGATAACGGGATCACCCCGGAGACGATCCGCAAGTCCATCGACAATGTGCTGGCCTCCATCTACGAGGCAGACTACGTCAGCGTGCCCGTCATGGAGCAGCAGGTCGAGTACGTATCCATTGCTGAGGTTCCGGCCTTGATCGCAAAACTGCGGGAGGAGATGAAGGCGGCGGCCCGGGATTATGATTTCGAGCAGGCAGCCGAGCTTCGCGATCGGATCCGCAAACTCACGGAGCTGGAGATCGGGTTTGGGGGCGAAACGACCGGGGACGAGGCGGATGAGGGTGAGTCCCCGAAGGAGAAAAAGAAGCGGGCCACCGGCACATCAGTCAGGAAGAAGTTGCGCAGATAAAAGCCGACAGCCGACAGCCGACAGCCAACAGATTTCTTCTTCCTGCTGTATGCTGTCGACTGTAGGCTTCTATATGACCTGATAGACGAGATAGACCAGATAGACAAGACAGACCAGATGGACCAGGCAGACCAGACAAAAACAACCGGCCCCGGCAGCGCAGAGGAGCTTGATCGCAAGATCAAGGCGTTGCCCGCCTCGACCGGCGTCTACCTCATGAGAGACGAAAAGGGGGGCGTCATCTACGTCGGCAAGGCGAAAAACCTCCGGAGCCGCATCCGCAATTACTTCCAGGGGACCGACACCCGGCTGATGGTGCCCTTCCTCGTCTCCCGCATCCGCGACCTCGATTTTGTCGTCACCAACACGGAGAAAGAGGCCTTTCTCCTGGAGAACACCCTCATCAAGGAGCACCGGCCCCGCTACAACGTGATCTTCCGGGACGACAAGACCTATGTCAGCCTGCGCCTTGACACCCGCCAGGATTTTCCCGCCTTCCAGGTCGTGAGAAAAATGAAGAAGGACGGGGCCCACTACTTCGGACCCTACCCGTCGGGGCTCGCCGCCAGGGAAACGCTGAAGTTTCTCCACCAGCTCTTCCCGTTCCGGACCTGCAAGGACCGGGAGTTCAAGACGAGGCGCCGCCCCTGCATCGAGTACGAGATCCGCAACTGCGTCGGTCCCTGCGTGGGTCTCGTCGGGAAGGAGGAATACCGGAAATTCATCGACGACGCGGTTCTTTTCCTGGAGGGCCGCGAGACGAAACTGCTCGACCTGCTGCGAAAGAGGATGGCCGAAGCGGCGGAGAACCTCGAGTTCGAGGAGGCCGCCAGGCTTCGCGACCAGATCGCCGCCGTCGAGACGACGGTGGAAAAGCAGCGGATGGTGTCGGCCGATTTCAAGGACCAGGATGTCTTCGGCCTCTACCGCGAAGAGGAACTGGTCCAGGTCTGCGCCCTGCGCATCCGCGATGGAAAGACCCTCGGCACGAAGAAATTCCCGCCCGTCCGGACGGCAGCCGGCGATGCCGAGGTCCTCTCGTCCCTGCTCCGGCAGTATTACGACGGGGAGCTTTTCATCCCCGCGGAAGTCGTCATCCCCGAGGACATCGAGGACGGGGACGTCCTTGCCGAGTGGCTCTCGGAAAAGCGGGGGAAGAAGGTGGATCTCATCGTCCCGCGCCGGGGGCCGAGGAGGGATCTCGCCGGGATTGCCCGGCAGAACGCCGAAGACATCCTCAAGTCCGAGCGTGCCGTCCGCATGGATGAGGAGAGCGCCATGGCCCTGCTCCGGGACAAGCTGCACCTGCACAAGCTGCCCCGCCGGATCGAGTGTGTCGATATCTCCAACCTGGGCGGGCAACTCCCCGTCGGCTCCCTGGTGTCCTTTGTGGACGGCAAACCCGACAAGTCCGGCTACAGGCTCTTCCACGTACGAGGGGTCGAGGGCGCCGACGACTACGCCAGCATGTACGAGGTCATGAAGCGACGATTCGAGAATCGGGAAAACCTGCCAGACCTGCTCATGGTCGACGGCGGCAGGGGGCAGGTCAGCATGGCCGTGACGGTCCTGCGTGAACTGGGGATCGGGAACCTCGATGTGATCGGCCTTGCCAAGGGCTCGGCGCCAGGAGGCGATGCAGAAGGTGTGCGCCGCCGGCCCTCCATGAAGGAACAGGATCATGTCTACCTGGCGGGGCGCAAGGACCCCGTCTATCTCATCAAGTACCCTGCTGCGCTGTTCTTTCTGCAGCGCATCCGCGACGAGGCACACCGTTTCGCCATCAAGCACCACCGCCGCAGGATGGAGAAACGGGATGTACGCTCGCTGCTCGACGACATCCCCGGCGTGGGGGCGGCGAAGAAGAAGGCCCTCCTGCGCCACTTCGGCGATATCGACGCGATTCGTCGGGCCGGGCCGGACGAGTTGCAAAAGGTGACGGGGATAACCGCGAAACTCGCTGAAGAGATCCTCCGTCATCTGAACCTGCCGGCAGTCCGTTGACAGGGCTGAAGCGTCCGACATCCCCTGCATGTCGATGCTCATCGGGACCGGAGACAGAATTCTCTTGGAGCACAGGTCGCCCGAAGCCGTTTATTGACTACAAGGGGTCGACAACCGCTTGTGCAGGTCACAGGTTGTAAAACGATTGCAAATGAAGTAAAAAAACATTGCCCGATGAACTGCCTCGCGGGATGCTGCGGGGTATCCGGGGATCAGGCATCGTCTGACGATCCTACAAAGGAGTTGACGAATGGACGAAAACATTCGCGAAGCGCTGCAGCAGGCCTACGTCGGTGAAGCGAAGGCGGCTCTGAGGCTCAAAATGTTTGCCGAAAAAGCGGAGGCAGAAGGGTACAAACAGATCGCACGACTTTTTCGCGTCATCGCGTTTTCCGAAGAGATTCACGGCATGCGCGCGTTGCGCGTGCTCAGGGAAGTCAAATCAACGGAAGAAAATCTGGCCGCCAGTTTCGAGTCGGAAAAGACCGTGGCGGAAATCGCCTATGATCGTTTTGTGCAATGGGCCGAACAAGCCGGGGATAAACCCGCCCTGCTTCATTTCAGTCAAAGCCGGGATGTGGAAGAGACGCATGCCAAGCTCTACAAGCAGGCCATGGCCAATCTCATGGAGGAGAGGGATACAGCCTATTACGTCTGCAAAGTGTGCGGTTTCGTTTCCGATGGTTCTTTGCCTGATGAATGCCCGATCTGTGGAGCCAAAAAGGCACAATTCGTCCCTTTCGACCGATAGCGGGACCAGCTTCCGTCATCCCTCTCCCCGGACCCTGTTCCCTGAACCCTATACCCTATTGAATTTCCCCGATGGCCTTGGTGATGTTGGCGGAGCCCTTGACCACCTGTTTCCTGCCGCTGTCCATAATCACGGCGGTGGGCGTCGAGCGGATATTGTCCTCGGTGAGGTAGCCGGTCAGGACACTGAAGCTTGGCGTGGGGTCGTAGACCTTGTACTTGACGCCGTTCTTTTTCAGATACTCTTCCAGCTTCTCCCGATCCGAGATGTTCTGTGCAGCAGCCTGGAAGAGGACATGCCGCACCTTGTTGGCGTAGTCGATATCCTTCTTTTCGTTGAGGGCGTAGAGGAAATAGCGGGCGTAGAGCGCCGTGTGCTGATGGGCAGGGGTGTCGACGAAGGTCACCGTGATGACATTTTTCTTCACGAGATTGGCAATGGGCTTGGCGATCTCGGGGTCCAGCTTGGAGCAGGGGCTGCAGAAATAGTCGCTGTAGATCCGCACATGAACCCGACCGTTTCCGAAGGAGGGCTTCAGGGGCTCCGCCGCGAAGGCGGGAGTCACCGATCCGTCAAAGAAGACCACGAAAAAGAGCAGGCCGCCAAGGGCAAACAGGCCGACGAGCTTCCGCCTCGACCAGTCCAGGTTGATGGCGAAAAGAAGCAGCAGGACTGCCCCGAAGCTGAGGCAGTAGGGGCAGAAGACGTCGTTCTGCACCTGGAAGCCGATGAGGAACACCTCGGCTCCCACGCCGGCCGACAGCAGCAGGAGCCGGTAATCCCGGAGGCCGAACAGGCCGAGCGCGACGAGCGTCCCCATGAAGAGAACCCCCATGTACTTGAGGTCGATTCCGAAGATCGAACCCTTCAGGTAGGAGCAGGAGTCCCCGCAATAGGTATAGACGAAGACGAGAGCGATCCCGGCCAGGGCCAGTAGGATGTTGAGTTTTTCTTTTCCGGTCAGGGCTGTTTTCATGGCTATGCTATTTATCAAGATTCGTACCAACCTTACTTTTTTCGCAGGGTGACCTGGAAGAGTTTTCTGGGGAGCGAGCCTTCCTCGAATTCCTCAATGTCAAGGAGGTCGAACCCCCCGGCCAGGTGCTCCACCATGGCCCGGTCGAAATAGTGTACGACAAAACCGTTCATTTCGTAAAGGTCTTCGCCGAGGCGGGTTCCCTGCCCGTGATGGGCATCCCCTTTGTGGCGGACCGTATAGATGTTGAGACCGCCCGGCTTGAGGACCCGGCGGATCTCCCCGTTGAGAACCTCCAGCTCCGCCCGGCTGAAGGCCATGCAGTAAAGCATGTGGGAGAAGCAGCCGTCGATGGAGGCATCCCCGAAAGGCAGCGGCTTGCGAAGATCGTGAAAGACGGGAGAGATCATCTCCCCCAGTTCCGTCTTCATTCCCTTGTCGATGATCCCGCAGAGCCCGCTTTCGCTGTACTCCAGGGCGTTGACCCGCAATCCCAGGCTGGCGAAGAACAGGGTGTCGCGACCCTGGCCCGCGCCGAGCTCCAGAAGGAGGCTGCAACCCCCTTCCAGGAAACGGTCTGAGGCTCTTCGCGCCGGCAGGCTGGGCTCATCGCCGAAGAAATCCATCTCCGCGGTGTAGGCCCGGTCCCATTGAAGCTGCTGTTGATCGAGATCGTCTTTATTCATGCTACCGTCATTTCCGCTCTGCCGGATTATTTTGGCCGAAAAGAGGATTGCCGTTGTTTCTGAACTGCTTGCCGGGAAAAGTCAAATGAATTTAATAAGGGCCAAGGGTAAAGGGTTCAGGGTCCAGGAAATTTCGGAGTTATAAAAAGGATCACCCGGCGGAGGGTTGCCGGGTGATCCCGAAGGGGGAAGTGTCTAAGAAGAAGGTCTCGCGCCTGGTGGTTACTTCATGTTTCCGCCCATGCCGTGGCCCATCCCCGGGCCCATTCCGTGACCCGTCCCGCGGCCTTCGCCCATGCCCTTGCCGGCGGGCCCGGCGCCGAAGCAGCGGCCCGTCGCCCTGTTCTGCTTCAGCAGCTCCTGCTGCTCCGGGGTGAGGGACTTGTAGACGGCCCAGCGGTAATCGCTGCCCTTGTCCTGCATCTGGTCGCGCAGCACGCGAACTTCTTTTTCCGTGGCCCGGATCTTCGCCTCGTCGGGGCTCTTTTCCAGCCAGAGGAGCCTCAGATCACCCGCCTTGCTGTGCATTTTGTCCTGGAGGGGCTTTACGTCCTTCAGGTGTGCGGTCCGCAGATCGCCGATCTTCGTCTTCTGTTCGGCCGTCAGGTTCAGACCCTGCACGCCCGAAAGGTCGTTTCCATTGCAGAAGCCGTATCCGTGGCCCTTCCCGCCGCCGCGCATGGCGTCGGCCGGCATCACGAAGGCCGTCACAAGAAGAAGCGCAGTCAGTACAATCATCAGCTTTTTCATGGTTTCACTCTCCTTTGGAGTTGCTTTCTTGCATAGACCATAGGGCAACGAACGTGCCAGGAGAGGAAGTACTTTTCAAGTATCTGTAATCGTACATTTATTTCAATTTTGCGAGATTTCCATTTTTCCGGTTTCGAGAAAAATATGGATATAAAGTATCCAGCCGGTGTATACACTTGAGCAGAAAGTATTCACCTTCGGTGGGATCCGGAAATCGGGATTCGGGAAAAGAATGAAGAACCGGGCTTGTGACATCTGAGGAAGTGACAATGGGTGCAGGTAACCGCAGAAAGATATGGCTGCTTGTCCCGCCCTGGGTCATCCTGGGGGCTGTGGCGGTGCTGGTCCCGCTTTTCGCCTTTTCCACGTGGGAAAATTTGAACCGCCACAAGGAGATGAGCACGCGCCTGCTCCTGGAAAAAGGGGAGGCCCTCATCCGTTCCTTCGAGGCGGGCGCGAGGGCCGGCGAGGGGATGGCCTGGGGAAGCTTTCAACTGCAGAAACTGCTCATCGAGACGGCTCAGCAGCCCGGCGTGCAGTACTTCGTCATCACCGACACGGAGGGGAGAATCCTCACCGACAGCGACCCGGGCATGGTCGGTGATACTTACGGGACGGATCTCGATCTTGCGGTTCTTTCCCGGCAGGGTGCCGCACAGTGGAGAATCGTCGCCGGTACCGAGGGCCCCGATACCTTCGAGGTCTATCGCCGGTTTGCCCCCCGGGAGGAACCCTATGGGGGATTCAACGGTCAGACCCGGGGGGCGTCCTACGTGATTTTCGTGGGCCAGAACATGGCACCTGTCCAGGCTGCCAATGAGCAGGACAGGTGGAACACGATCATCACGGCCTCGGTGCTCGTGCTCATCGGCTTTGCCGGTATCGTCTCTCTCTTCCTTGCCTTGGGATACCGGTCAACGCGGGCTTCTCTCTCGAGGGTGAAGGCCCTCTCCGACAGCCTCGTGGAGCACATGCCGGTGGGGCTTGTGGCCGTCGACTCCAGCGAGCGAATCGTGGTGTTCAACGATACGGCGGAGAGGTTGCTCGGCCGCTCATCGGCCGACTCGGTCGGGAAGCCCTCGTCGGAGACCCTTCCCCTCGCATGCCTGGACATGCTGAAGGAGCTGGGGCCGGGGCGGCCGATTGTGGAGAAAGAGTTCGAGTGCATGGTCAGCGAGGGTCGCACGGTCCCCCTGGAAGTGATCGCGGCGGTCCTGAGGGACGACGAAGGGGAGCTTATCGGCCGCATTGCCCTCCTTCGGGACCTCTCTGAACTGCAGCATCTGCGCAAGGAGGTGGAGCGCAGCCAGCGGCTCGCCGCTGTCGGGAGCCTCGCGGCGGGTGTGGCCCACGAGATCCGAAACCCGCTGAGTTCGCTCAAGGGCTTTGCCACTTATTTCCGCCAGCGCTACGGCGAAGTGCCCGACGACGTGAAGGTGGCCGACATCATGATCCAGGAGGTGGACCGTCTCAACCGGGTCATCACCGAACTGTTGGAATTTTCCCGGCCCATGGAGCTGAAAAGGAAGGGAACAGACCTGGCGGGCCTGGCGCGGCACGTCCTGCGCACAGTCGAGGGACAGGCGCGCGAGAAGGGGATCACCGTAAAAGCAGACCTGTCCCCCGGATTTCCGGAAGCCTTCATCGACTCGGACCGGATGACCCAGGTCTTTCTCAACCTCTTCCTGAATGCGCTTGCCGCTACCGACAGGGGGGGTGTCCTGTCAGTGGGTGTCGCCTTGCAGGACGGGCGCAGTCTGCGTGTTTCCGTTTCCGACACCGGTACGGGCATCCGCAAGGAAGATCTCGGGAGAGTCTTTGACCCTTACTTCACGACAAAGTCCTCCGGGACAGGACTGGGCCTCGCCATTGTGCACCGGATCGTCGAGGCCCACGGCGGCGAGATCCGCCTGGAGAGCGAGCCGGGGAAGGGCACGACCTTTACGATTCTTCTGCCCACCGAGCAATCACGTTCCTGACTGATCACGTGAACACAGGATAGTTGCCATGAATGCGAAAAACACCATTCTCGTTGTCGACGACGACTACGCCCACCGAACCATGCTCAAGACGCTCATCACCGGCTGGGGCTATGAGGTCCGCGAGGCCGACGACGGCGCCGCGGCCGTCGAGTTCGTGCGGCGCGACCCCTTCGATCTCGTCCTCATGGACATCCGGATGGTCCGGGTATCAGGGCTCGAGGCGCTGGAGGAAATCCGCCGGTTCAACCCAGCCCTGCCCGTGATACTGATGACGGCCTATGCCTCCGTGGAGACGGCCGTGGAGGCGCTCAAGAAGGGGGCTTACGACTACCTGACAAAACCCCTCGACTTCGATGAGCTGCGGCTTGCCCTGGAAAGGGCCCTGGAGCACACGCACCTGAAGGAGGAGAACCGGATGCTCCGGGAAAGCCTGGGCGCCCGCTTCGACCGTGGAAACCTCATCGGCCGCAGCGCAGCCATGACGAAGCTCCTGGACCTGGTGGCGCAGGTAGCCCCCTCCGAGGCGACGGTTCTGGTCACCGGAGAATCGGGCACCGGGAAGGAGATGATCGCCGGGGCCATCCACACCAACAGCCCCCACAAGGGAGGTCCCTTCATCCGCATCAACTGTGCCGCCATCACGGAGACGCTATTGGAATCGGAGCTCTTCGGTCACGAGAAGGGCTCCTTCACCGGCGCCGACCGGCGCAAGGAGGGCAAGTTCCGGCAGGCCGACAGGGGCACGATCTTTCTCGACGAGGTGAGCGAGATGTCGCTCGGCATGCAGGTGAAGCTCCTGCGTGTCCTGCAGGAGAGGGAGTTCACCCGCGTGGGGGGCGAGGAAATCATCCGGGTCGACGTGCGCGTCATTGCCGCCACGAACCGCGACTTGCTCAGGGCCGTGACGGAGGGCCGGTTCCGGGAGGACCTTTACTACCGTCTCAATGTGGTGAACCTGCGCGTGCCTGCCCTGAAAGAACGGAGGGAAGACATCCCGCTTCTGGCCCAGCACTTCCTGAAGATCTTTGCCGAGAAAAACCGCAAGCCGCTGAAGGGCTTCACGCCCCGGGCCATGGACCGCCTGCTGCGCTATCCCTGGCCGGGAAACGTCCGCGAGCTGATGAACACGGTCGAGCGGGGGGTCGTGCTGAGCCGTGCTGATGTCCTCGACGAGGAGGACGTGGCGCCCGTGCTCGAGGCGGAGGCCCCGCAGGCACCGGCCGATCAAGCTGCCGCAAATGCAGGAGGCGATAAATCCCTCGAGTCCGTCGAGAAGGCCACGATTCTCAAGACCCTCGAGGAGGCAGGCGGCAACAAGAGCGAGGCGGCCCGCCGCCTCGGCATCACGCGCCGCACGCTGCACCTGAAGCTGAAGAAATACGGGCTGATGTAGCGCGCCCGGCGCGCTGAAGTTTCCCGGCAAAGGTCCTTTGAAAAAAAGAGGCCCCATCCGCATCCGGACGGGGCCTCTTTTTGAAACCATGAACAGTCTTGGACAAGTTAGATTTTTTCTGACCGTTATTTTTCTTCCCCTGTACCCTTTTTCACGCCTTGCTGACTTTGCAAGGCAGCCCTTTCAGGTTCGGCGTCCCATACTCCTTCCCGAGCTTGCCGACCGACGTGAGCATGTTGAAGTTGGAAGACTGCCAGTCGTACTGCGTCTCCGGCTTGCCCTCGGGGAACCACCAGCCGTGGGCGGCACAGAGAACGCGCGGATCGAGCGCGTCGCTGAAATAGGCCACCTGGGTGATCTTCCCGTAGGGGGTCTCGATGAGGACTTGGTCGCCTTCCTTGATGCTGTACTTGCCCGCCGTCTCCGGATGGATCTCCAGCCTCGGGTCGGGGTTCATCTTGCGCAGCTTCTCGATCCAACGGTACGAGGAATGAAGGAAGTAGCGGCTCTTGGCGCTCGTGAGAACGAGTGGGTATGCCGCGTCCTCAGCCTCGGGCAGGCCCTTGTAGACGGGAAGCGGCGAAAGCTTGAACTTCTCGGCGGTGCTGAGCCGAAGCTCCACCTTGGTCGTAGGTGTTGAGAAGCCCTTCTCCTCGTATTTCTTGAACCGCTCGGGCCCTTTCAGGTAGCCCTTCTCGCAGAACTGCGCGTAGGTGAGGCCGGCGGGCTTCACCACGTCCTCGGCAAAGTCGTCGAAATTCTCTTTCCAGAGTTCCTTCGGCGTCATGAGCTTGCCCAACTCGTTCATGATCTTGATGTCAGGCCAGCACTCATCGGGCGGCTCCACCACCTTGGGGCGGGCCAGGATGTATCCGTGGCCGAGGCCAATGTGGCCGATGTCGTTGAACTCGAACTGGGTCGCGGCCGGCAGCACGATGTCGGCCATGGCCGCCGTGGGCGTCATGAAGATCTCGGCAACGGCAAGGAAGTCGAGCTTCATGAAGGCCTCGTAGGTCAGACGGCTGTCGGCGTAGGAGAGCATGGGGTTGCAGCACATCATGTAGGCGCCCCGGATGGGGTAGGGGACGTCCTCGAGGATCGCCTTCCGAAAGTAGGCTGGCGCGTTCGTCATAAGGCGAGGAATGATGCCGTGGAAGTTGGCGACCATCTCCTTGCGCTTGTCGGGGATGAGATCGGCCCTAACCAGGGGCGCCAGGCCCAGCATCTTGGGGTCCCGGGGGTCGACGTTTCCGCCGGGGATATCGAGGTTGCCCGTGATCGCCATGAGGCAGATCAGGGCCCGCGTCGTCTCGAAGGTCTGCGTGTTGTGCTCGATGGGGTTTCCCCACTGGATCGCCGCGGGTTTTGCCGCAGCGTAGGCCCGAGCGGCCTGGCGGATGGTATCGGCCGGCACCCAGGTGATCTCGGAGACCTTCTCCGGTGTGTAGCTCTTCACGTGGGCGGCAAGCTCGTCGAAGCCGTGGGTCCATTTCTCGACGAACTCTTTGTCATAGAGGCCCTCTTCGATGATGACGTTGAGAAACCCCAGGGCGAGCGCCGAGTCCGTGCCCGGCCGCAGCTGCAGCCAGTGCTTGGCCTTCTTTGCCAGGTCGATCCGCCGCGGGTCGATGACGATGATCTCTGTGCCGTCCTTGATCTGCTTCATCAGCATGCTGCAGATCTCGCCTTCCTCGTTGGTGGAGGTGATGTTGCTCCCCCAGAGGACAACGAGTTTGCTCGGGCAATGCAGGTCCGCCACGGGGTAGAACCCGCAGGTGTGCATTCCCGTGATCTCACGCGGGGCATGGCAGACATCCTGGGAGGCGATGATGTTGGGCGAGCCGAAGAGATTCGCCAGGCGGATCTGGATAAAGTGGTCGAGCCCCTTGGGCATGCCCACGCCGAAAGCGACTCCTTTTGCGCCGTACTGTTCCTTCACCTTCAGCAGACCCTCGGCCACGGTCTTCAGGGCCTCATCCCAGGGGATCCGTTTCCATTTGCCTTCGCCGCGGCCGCCCACGCGCTTCAGCGGGTAACGAAGCCTGTCCGGGTGGTTGAGCTTGTCCGCCGAAACCAGCCCCTTGATGCAGGTGTAGCCCTTGCTGAGAAAGCCTGTCGGATCGCCCTTGATCTTGACGATTTGATTGTCCTTCACCCCCACGAGGAGCGTGCAGCCCCCGTGATCCATGCGCGCACAGTGCGTCTTCACCCATCGGATGTCTTCTGTCATTGGTTCTCTCCCTGGTGCATTTTCAGCGCAGGGCAAGCCGGCCCCTGCCGCGGACAGGGGAACCATACACCATTTGCCGACGGGCTGCAAAACCTTATTGGGTGCCGGTCCCGCGCGATCTGAAGACACGACAAAGGGGTTCCACTATGTGGCACGAATTATGCTGAATTATCGATGGATTTCATTTTTGCAACGATCGCTGCCATCAAAGCAAATTTATCCCCGGGAGGTAGATCGATGAAGAGAGTTCTGATGATCGCGTTTGCTGTTTGTTTTGTGTTCGGGCTCGTGTTTGCGTCGGGCGCCATGGCTTCCCAGAAGGAAGCGAAGGCCCTCGTCGAGAAGGCCGCCGCCTATGTGAAGGCCAACGGCAAGGATGCGGCGCTCAAGGAGATCAACCAGGCCAAAGGCCAGTTCGACAAAGGCGAGCTTTACGTGTTTGCCTATGACATGAGCGGCAAAATCATCGCCCATCCCAAAAACCCGAAGCTTATCGGCAAGGATCTCATCAATGTCCCCGATCCGGACGGAAAACTATTCCGCAAGGATATCGTCGAAGTAGCCAAGACAAAGGGCACCGGCTGGGTGGACTACAAGTACACGAACCCGGAGACCAAGAAGATCGAAGCAAAGACCACCTACGTCTTCAAGGTGGGTGACATGATATTGTGCTGCGGCACCTACAAGTAACCGATACGGAACCGGCCGGGCAAGATGTCCCGGCCGGTCCTCCTCTCTACTTCCCGCAGAAGTCGCATTCTATGCTGTAGACACACAATCTGCCGTCCCGCCTGAAAGCCTCATGCGGTTTTGCTTTTCTTTCCCGTCACGTAGCTTCTCAGTGCCCTCTGGAAGGTCCGGGCCGCAAACAGCGCACAGTGGTGATCCTTTTCGGGCATCCCACCCAGCTCCTCGATGATTGCGCTCTGGGTGATTTTGAGGCATTCGCGGATCGGGCGCCCCTTGGCCAGCGCCGTGGCCGCCGCAACGGAGGCGCAGGTCGGCAGGCAGCCCGTCGTCTGGAACGTGGCCTCCTCGACCCTGCCGTCTCTGACAAGCAGCCAGACCTCCACCACGTCCCCGCAGTCATCGGATATGCACTTTCCGTAGCCGTCGTATTTTTCGAGGGGTCTGGCGTTTACGGGGTTCGTCCCGTAGTCGATCAGCTTCTCCGAATAGTCCTTGCCGGTTACGGCAAAAAGCTTTTTCAGGATCTCGAGAGTGATGTCCCGGTCCTCGTTCATGTCTCGGCAACCTCTGCGTCGGTTTCAAGGCCGCGTTCCGGCCGCCCGTTTCGACTAATCACAAAACGGTGTCAAATGCAACCCGGGGGCGGCCAAACTGCCTGCTCGGAACCGCTTACGTCGCAGCCGGTTCTGTGGTATCATTTTCACACAAACGCAAAAGGAGGCACGAACGATGGCGAAGGAGAGGCTCGTGGTGATTGGCGGGGACGCCGCGGGGATGAGCGCCGCCGCCCAGGCAAAGCGGCTGAACAAGGATCTGGACGTCATTGCCTTCGAGAAGGGGCCCCACACCTCCTACTCGGCTTGAAGCATCCCCTACTACGTCGGCAAGGTTGTCGACGACGTCAAAACGCTGATCGCGGTGACACCGGAGGAATTCAAGACCGATTACGGCATCGACGCCAGGGTGCTCCATGAGGTCGAGGAGATTGACCTGAAGAAGCGCCGTGTCCTCGTGAAGTGCCTGGAAAGCAAGAAAGGGTGGTGGGAGCCCTTCGATCAGCTTCTGATCGCAACGGGGGCACTGCCATTCTGCCCCGCGGTGCCCGGCGCGGACGCCGACGGAATATACGGCATCCACTCTCTGCAGAGCGGGATCGCCGTAAGGAACGCCGTGGACAACGAAAAACCGAGAACGGCTGTCGTAGTCGGCGGCGGTTATATAGGGCTCGAGATGGCCGAGGCGCTCATCATGCGGGGCCTCGATGTCTCACTCGTGGATCGTGGTGCCCAGGTCATGAACACGCTGGACCCTGATATGGGAGTCCTTGTTTCCGATGCCCTCGTCGAGGCCGGCGTCAAGCTATATCGCGAAGAGGCCCTCGAGGCCTTCGAGGTGGCCGATGGTCGCGTCAAGGCCGTCGTGACCAACAAAAGAAACCTTCCTGCCGACATCGTCATCCTCGGCCTCGGCGTGCAACCCCGAACGGATCTTGCGGCCCGGGCGGAAATTCCACTCGGCGTGCGGGGGGCCATCCGGGTGAACGACCGCATGATGACGGGGGCCGAGGGCGTTTGGGCGGCCGGCGACTGTGCCGAGTCCTTCCATCTCGTGAGCCGCAGGCACGTCCACATCGCCCTGGGGACCATCGCCAACAAGCAGGGCCGGGTGGCTGGCATCAACCTGGGCGGCGGCTACGCCACCTTCCCTGGCGTCGTGGGAACTGCCGCAAGCAAGATCTGCAAGTGGGAGGTGGCCCGGACGGGTCTGCAGGAGCACGAGATCCGGGCCATCGGACTGGAATACGTGATGGCCAGAATCGAGAGCGTGACCCGGGCGAGCTATTACCCCAATGCGGGCCCCATCACTGTAAAGGTCCTTGCCGAGAAGGGATCCGGACGTCTCCTGGGTGCCCAGATCGTAGGGATCGAAGGGGCAGCCAAGCGGATCGACATCTGCGCCACCGCCCTGCATGCCGGCATGTCCGTTCAGGAGATGATCAACCTGGATCTCAGTTACGCCCCTCCCTACTCGAATGCCTGGGACCCCGTGCTCATCGCCGCGCGCCAGGCTGACCGGGCCGTCAAGCAGGCCTCCTGAAGAGAAAGCGCACAGATTCTACAAAACCCGGGGAGACTCGATCTTCCCGGGTTTTTTGTCGTCCGAACACTCTGCCTCAGGCCCGGATTTCCGCATCGGGTGCCATCCGCTTTTCGATCTCTGGCGGCAGCACGCCATTGAGGGCCAGAAAGGGCGCGATCACCTCAGCAGGCGGGTCGGCCGCGAGAAATCTTCTTAGGATCTCAGGCCAGATTTCGCCGGGAACGGGCCGCAGCCCGGTCTCGGGACAGAAGCTCGAATCGTAAAGCTCCAAGGCTCCGGCATTCGCTGTGAGGGCCGCGACGATCCGGCGATGGTTGCGAAAGGGTGGGCATCGCTCGTCGCCGTCACGGAAGGAGAAGGGGTAGAGGCGGCAGACCTCGGGCCTCAGGGGGTGGTCGTGGATCCCGCAGAGACCGCTTGCGAGAAGGAAGATACAGCTCACATCCCTGCCGTGCCGTTTTTTCTCGTATCCTTCGAGATATTGCCTGAGTGTGTCTTCGCACTGCAGGTGTGCGTCCTCGGCGATCCTCAGAACTTCGCTCTCGGTGAACCTGGGCAGGTAGTGCTCGCAGCACCATCCGCAGCATGTGCACACGAAAGGCACAACGATATCAAAATCACGGAATTCGATCTTCGTGAAAAGAAAACCCCTGTATTCCATGGTCCGGTCCCCTTTGCGGCAGAGCCGTTGCTGCGGCGTCCGCAGACCCGCCGTCGGGTGACCGATCGATCCGTACGCCCTGTACCGGCGGATCATGGCGTTGACGAGTACCTCTCGTCATGAGTCGGCGGAGGAGGAGAGGATGCTGTGAGGCGAAGGATGTCCAGGAGGAGGGCTGGTGTGAAGCGTGGATTCCATTCACAGGATAACCCCTCGGGGGGCTGAGAAACAAGGATTTTCCGCCTGAAAAAGCCGGGGCGCGGCATATGAAAAAGTGCTTGACAATGCGCGATTGAATTGATAAATCAGAACTCACTGAATAATCAGAATATTCATTTTCAGGGGTCCGATCATGACTGAAAAAAAGAAAGCAAAGAACGGCGGGTTAGCGATGGCGCCACCCGGCCTTACGAGCAACTTCCGCGTCGAGTCGCTTGTGAGCGTGGACGAGCGGGGCCAGATGGTGTTGCCGAAGGAGATCCGGGACCGGGCAGGGATTCGCCCGGGCGACAAGCTGGCCGTTGTCTGCTGGGAAAAAGAGGGGAATGCATGCTGCATCTCTCTCATCAAGACCGATTACCTCACCGGGCTGGTCAAGGACTTTCTCGGGCCGGTGATGAAAGATGTTCTGAAGTAGAAAAAACCCATTCCGGCGAGCCTCTGTGCAAGAATAGCCCGGAGAGACAGGAGGCTGGAAACGTGGAAGGACGTGACATCAAGAAAGCGGTTCAGGATCAATACGGGAAGATTGCCTTGACGGGCGGGTCCTGCTGCCCGTCGGCGTCGTGCTGCGGCGGGCCCGCCTTTATCACGGAGATCGGAAAGAAGATCGGCTACGCCGATTCCGATCTCTCGGCGGTCCCCGAGGGGGCCAACCTGGGACTGGGTTGCGGCAACCCCATTGCCCTGGCATCGCTCAAGGAGGGCGAAACGGTCCTCGACCTGGGCAGCGGCGCGGGCTTCGACTGTTTCCTGGCCGCCGACCGCGTCGGCAAGACGGGCAGGGTCATCGGCGTCGACATGACACCCGAGATGATCGAAAGGGCGCGGGAAAACGCGCGCAAGGACAAGATTGAAAACGTCGAGTTCCGGCTCGGGGACATCGAGCACCTGCCCGTCGAGGACGGGAGCGTCGACGTCATCATCTCCAACTGCGTCATCAACCTGGCCCCCGACAAGGGCCGCGTATTCAGCGAGGCCTTCCGGGTCCTGAAACCGGGCGGCAGGCTCATGGTTTCCGACATCGTCCTGACAAAGCCGCTGCCGGATTTCGTGAAGAACTCCGTTGCAGCCTACATCGGCTGTGTCGCCGGCGCTGCCCTTAAAGAGGATTACCTGGAGGCGATGCGGCAGGCGGGTTTCGATGACGTGACGGTTCAGGGCGAGGCGCCCTTTCCCGTGGACTGCGTCACGACGGACCCCATGCTTTCGGGGCTCGCCGAATCCCTGAACCTCTCCATGGAAGAACTGGCGCGGCAGGCCACCGAGACCGTCGTGAGTGTCCGCGTCTCGGGGATCAAGAGGAGTGCGTAAACGATGATCAAGGGAAAGCAGCTTCAGACCTACACCGACTTTTACAACTCGGCCCGGTACAACGACACCCTGGACCCGAAGACGACCCTGCTGACCCATCTTGCTGCCTCACTGGCAGTGGGTTGTTACCCCTGAATGGAGCATTACCTCGGCGTGGCCGGGGAAATGGGCATCACCGAAGAGGAGATCGGCGCCGTCCAGGCCATCGTGATGGCCGTCTCCGGCGGGCGCGTCCGCGCCCAGTTCCGCGAGGTGAGGCGGCGGGTAAAGGTGAAAAACCTGGCGGAGGACTCGCGTAAACAACTGGAATCGTGCTGACGGAGAAAAGGAGCAACGATCATGACACCCGATGAGATGCGAGACAAGGCGGAAGCGTATTTCGAAAAACGGTTTCACTGAAGCCAGGCCCTTCTTGCGGTCGGGCAGGAAAAGCTGGGAAGGGAGTACAGCGAGGATCTCATAAGGGCCATAGGCCCATTCGGCGGCGGTCTGGGGCGCGGCGAGGTCTGTGGGGCGGTCAGCGGCGCCATCGCCGTCTTCGGCCTGGTCTTCAGTCGCGGCAAAGAGGAGGAACGGGAAAATCTCCGCATGTGGCCGCATATCCAGAAATTCATCGACCGCTTTGAGCGCGAAATCGGCCGGGGGAGCATCTACTGCCGGGATATTGCCGGGGCGGACTGGCGGGATCTGGAAGCCGTCAAGGCATTCTACCGCAGCGAGAAGCTGCTGGATTGCCAGCGACTCACGGGGAAAACGGCGCGTCTCCTCGGTGAATTCCTGGAGGGGTTCGAGCGGGGGAAATGACCGGCAGCCGAAAGTACTTTGAAACAGTGGCCCCGAAGTGGGACACCCTGCGGCAGGGCTTCTTTTCCGAGACCGTTCGAGAGAAGGCCTTCGAGGCGGCCGGTGCGGTCGCCGGAAAGATTGCCGCCGACATCGGCGCCGGATCGGGCTTTGTCACAGAGGGGCTTCTCAGGCGCGGGTTCCGCGTCATCGCCGTCGACCGCTCCGAGGCCATGCTCGAGGAGATGAGAAGAAAATTCGGCGAGGGCGCTGCCGTCGAGTATCGCATCGGCGAGGCGGAATCCCTGCCCCTGGAAGACGGGTCGGTGGATTACGTCTTTGCCAACATGTATCTGCACCACGTCGAGTCGCCTTCGGCGGCCATCCGTGAGATGGCCCGCATCGTGAAGCCCGGCGGCAGGCTTGTCATCACCGATCTCGACCGCCACGACTTCGACTTCCTCCGGACGGAGCACTGCGACCGCTGGATGGGTTTCGACCGGCCGGACGTGGCCCGCTGGTTTGCCGAAGCGGGCCTTGTGGACGTGAATATCGACTGTGTTGGCGAGAACTGCTGCGCCGCATCGCAGAGCGGCTGCGGCGAGGCTGCCGTCAGCATCTTTGTCGCTTCAGGCATGAAAATCTGACAGGGTTCATCTCTTAACCGTTTCTCACCACCCCCTTCGATCCACTCCGGCGAAGGGGGATTTTTTTGTCCGCGTATCCTTTTCCGGCGGCCCGTCGTCTAACCGTGCAAAAGAACAATTGGGAGGTTCAGGATATGAAACTGGATGAACGGACAAGAAAACTCATCGCCGTCGGGGCCTCGGTGGCCTGCAACTGCCACCCCTGTCTCGAATATCACCTCGGGCAGGCTCAATCCATGGGGATCGAAACGGCGCTGATCGAAGAGGCAATCGATGCAGGGAAGGCCGTGAGGGCAGGGTGCGGCCTCCAGCATGGACCGGCTTGCCTCGCAGCTGACCGGCCGGAAAGGGGCAGCCCTGCAGGCCGCCTGCTCCGGCGCGGGATGCAGCTGCTGAGAGGAGGGTAACGGTATGGGGTGCTTTTATGGAAACGGGACCTGGAGCTGGCTGTGCCTGATTCCCTTTCTGGTCATGCTGGGTTTCATGGTCATGATGTTCGTCATGGCCCGGCGCTGGTGCATGGGCTGGACGGGCGCAGACGCGGAGGTCCGGATCAAAGAATGGCAGGAGGTGTGAAAATGGAAAATCAAACTGCACACAAATGGAAGGGCATGCGGGGCTCCATGATGCAATCCTGCATGGAGATGATGAGCCGCAGGATGCCGGCGGCAACGCATGACAAAGGTATTCAGGGCGTCTTCGACCGCTGGTCGAAAGACCTGGAACAGAAAATCCTGGATCTGCTGGACAAGAAGGGGAGCGCGGGACCTGCGGAGATCGCTTCGGCCCTGGGGATCCCGGAAGACGTCGCCGTTTCGCTTCTCCACAGGCTCGCCCTGGAGGGGAAGGTCCGCATCGGTTCAGTCGAGAAAGCGAAGTAAGGGCAGAGAGAATTTACGCGTGCGAAGAGAAGCGAAAGTGCACTGCCCGAAGATATTGCCAACCTGATCTTGCTGCCGCTCTGCAGGGGCAAAACCCGGTTTGACACAAGGCGGTCCTTCCGTTAAGAATGAGGAGGCATCGGCATGCTCGCCCAGTTGAAAGGACCTCAACCCATGTCCACGCCCAGACCGGATTTCCGGGAAGTCCACGATACCCTGCGCCCCAGGGTCCTGCGTTACCTTGCGCGGATGGCCGGTGAGGCCGAGGCCGAGGACCTGGCGCAGGAGGTCTTCGCAAAGGTGAGCCGCAGTCTCGGGAACTTCCGGGGAGACGCCGAACTGTCGACGTGGGTATACCGGATCGCCACAAACACGGCCCTGGACCGACTTCGTCGACGAGGGAGGCCGACGGATTCGGTCGATCCGTCGGTTGCGGATTACGCTGTCGCTGTCGAGGCCGATCGCAACGTGTGGACCGACGAGATCAGGCAGACGCTGGAAGGGCGCGTGATCCGCGACGAGATGAACGCCTGCATTCGCGAGGTCGTCAACGGGCTGCCGGAAAACTATCGAACCGTCATTATCCTGGGTGACCTGGAGGGATTTCAGGACAAGGAAATCGCGGAGATCCTGGGGCTGAGCCTGAGAAACGCAAAGATCCGCCTGCACCGTGCGCGGGTGCAGTTGAGGAAAGCCCTCGAGAAGGCTTGCGTCTTCTACAGGAGCGATGACAACGAACTGGCCTGCGACCGCAAGGGGCCCTTTCCCATCATCCGGGACCGCTGAACCGGAATGCCCGGACCCGTTCAACGGCATTCGGCCATCCTTCCATTACATCATCCCTATATCATCCCAGACGTGGTTTGAAGAGACCGAAGCCCATTCAGGATGTTGTCCGCCCCGGTGTACTTCCGGGCCTTTTTGCCCGGGGTGACGATCACGCAGGTCGGCGTGGAGTCCACCCGGTGCTCTCGGATCAGCCGGTTGAGCTCCGGCTGGACTGTGCGGAAGTCGAAGGGCGTATATGCGATTTTTTCCTTCCGGAACGCCTCCTCGATCCTCTCGTCCATCCAGAAGACATTCTCCTTCCCCGCCAATGCGAAGAGAACCTGTCTGGCCCGCATGGCTGCCCTGTAATCCGGGGCCGCCTTGGCGGCATAGAGGTAGAACTTGGCAAACAGGGGTGTCTCCTTGTGCATGGGTGTGTCCACGAAGCGGATTTTCACATTGCCCTGTTTGTAGAGTGCATCGAGAACCGGCTCGAGCTTCGGCTCCAGTGCCTGGCAGGGCGGGCAGAAGTAGTCCGAGAAGATGAGAACCTCATGGGGGCCTTGGCCAAAGGAGGGAACCGTTTCCTTTTCTGCACCGGCAGCCGGAGCGACGGAAGAGATGAGAACGAGCAGGCAGAAGAAAACGACAGACACGGAAAAGGACCGAAGCAAGGTCAACATTTTCAGCGATTTGCGGCTAGCCACGATACGTCCTCCATTCGATGGATCTGACTGCCGTTGATCTGCAAACGGCAGGCCAGATTCGCTAACGAATTTGGGGACGCCTATGACTATCAGGAAGCAAGTCACAGAATTGATCTTCCCGATCTTTCTGAAAAGCGTCCTCGTTCTGCTTAAAGGTTTTGAGCTCCTTACGCTCATGCAAGGCCGCGCCAAAATCCCTGGCCGCCCTCATGACCTCATCTCTCGTTATACGTTCCATCCTGATATTTTACTCCTTTGAGGGTGTCCGTTTGGAATGAATGATCGTTCTGCCATTTCAGCAGCAACCCGGGCCTGATGACGGGCCGCAACCCGGCATGCCCCCCATGGCTCCCCTGGAACCGATATTCATTTGCCCGAAGAACTGGATGAGCTTCTTGCCGCCGCACTTGGGGCATTTTAATTTCAGCCCCTTCTCCTTCTCTGCAATGGAGGCAAAAACCTCCGTTTTTTCCCTGCAATCCATGCAAATGTACTCGTAGGTCGGCATCCCTCTATCTCCTTTGCTATTGTCCCAGTTTCTCGCTGATCACCGCCAAGGCAACTTCCTCTGTCGAGACCCCCATCGCCACCACTTCGTCGTTCAGGCTCAGGATCGGCGTGATTGCCGGTCCGTATTCTTTCAACATCTCCCCCGCGGACGGGAACCGGGTGAAGAGTTCGCCGCCGTCCTCTTCGACATTGTGGACTTTCACGGAGACTCCCAGGCCTTCCATGGCTGAAACAAGGGCCTTTACGGTTTCCTCGCTCTGCCCGATCGAGCAGCAGGTCGTCCCCGGCCCGCAGGGGAACTGCAGGGGTGCAGTAAAGATCCTCACGACATTCATGGTCTTCTCCTCCGTTCCATGCGAAAATCAAACGCCACTGCACACCTCCCGGCCCAGCGCTTTCAGATCCTCGAGCCCTTTCGGCTCCCGTTCAAGAAGCGGAAAGAGCATCATCGGCTTGTTGAATCGGTCTTCAATCTGCGAGATGTACTTCTCCTGCTGTTTCCTCCTGATTATGGAAGAAGGGATTCTCGCCGGAATGATCCGGCAGAATATAGTTTACGGCAACCGCCGCCGTTTCGATGCCGACCTGTTTCCGCAGCTCTTCGGCGGCCCTCCAGGCCTCGATCATGGGTGTATACTCGGGGTACATGACGAAGACGAAGGAGCTCTTGGCCGGATTTTTCATCTTCTCGATGACGTCGGCATATTTGTTGGTCGTCTCCTCCGACGTCTGCTTCGTCAACGTACCCAGGTCGACGAATCCCTTCCAGTCGGAGGGGAGCTCCAGCAATCTCAGGGTGTGACCCGTCGGGGCCGTATCGAAGATGGTGATGTCGAATCCGTTTGTCTTGAAGTAGCTCATGAAGCGCTCGAAGGCGGCCATTTCTTCGGCGCAGGGCGAATTCAGATCCTCCTCGACGGATTTCTTCGTTTCCTCGCTCTGGTCCTTGATGGCTTCCAGGATCCTCACTTTATACTCTTCCAGCGCCTGCTTCTGGTCGATCCGGGCCGCGTAAAGATTGTCGATTCCCTTGATCCGGGTCGGCTCATGTTCGATGGGCTGCCCGAAGATCTCATGGAGATGGGAGGCCGGGTCGGTCGTAACGATCAGGGTCTTGTACCCGCGCTGCGCCATGCAGACGGAGGTCGTGGAGGCGACCGTGCTTTTGCCGACGCCGCCCTTGCCGGTGAAGAAAAGGTATCGCGACCCGTTGGCCGGCACAAACATGCTGCCGCACAGATCGTTTCTCTGGCGGATCGGTCCTGGCGTCCAGGCGGTTTCCTCGCGGGGCCGGGCTTTCCTCTTCTCCTCTTTGCCGTCGTAGATCAACCGGCCCACGGCGTTCAAAAGATCAATGCCCGATACCTCCTCGTCTTGAAGCGGATAATAAATCTTCGGCAACGAGGAAAGTTCGCGACTGATTCTTTCTACGATCTTTTCCTCCTCCGCTTTCTTGTGCCGGAAAAAGTCGTCGGTGATCGCCTCCTCGGGCAGGATCCCGTTGACGATCAGGAGGCTCGTCTCGATCCCCAGCTTCGACAGCTCTTCGGAGCTCCGCTTCGTCTCCACGATGGATAAGTTCTCGGGCTTCAGGACGAAGACGAAGGAGGTTCTGTCCCGGTCCTGAAGATAGGAAATCGCCTTTTCGTATTTTGCCTTCGCGCTCTGAAGGGAGGCGCCCGGCCCGATGCAGGTCGCACTGTTGCCCGCCAGAGTCTCGCTCCATCCGCTCGGGAGCTCCAGGAGCCGGATCGTGTGTCCCGTCGGGGCCGTATCGAAGATCACGACGTCATACTGCGGGTCGTCCATGAATTCGATAAATTTGTCGAATGCCGCCACCTCCTCCACGCAGGGGCTGTTCAGTTGTTCCTTGATGACCTGCAGGTTCTTTTCATCCAGAAGCTCTCTCAGGGGGCCCACGATCCTCTCCCGGTATTCATCCGAGGCTTCGTCAGGGTCAATCTCGATGGCATGGAGATTCTCGATGCCGTGGATCGGCGTGATATGGTGTCCGATCTTCTGGCTGAATATATCCGAGAGATTCGGCGCGGGATCCGTCGTGACGAGAAGGGTCTTATACCCCTTTTTAGCCAGCCATAGGGCCGTCGCGCAGCTCATCGTGCTCTTGCCCACTCCGCCTTTGCCGCTGAAAAAAATAAATTTGACGTCTTTTCCCTTCGGTTCAATCAACTCGTTAAACATGTGCAATCTTCTCCTCCAGGAGTTTCTTTATTTCGTCGTACTTCAGATATTTCTGCCTGGCGACGATCTCGCCGTTGATGGCTGTAATGGGCAATATTTCCTGACCGTTGTCCTTGACCATCTGAAAGACTTCCTTGTTGGTAAAAAACATGAGGCTGTTGAAAGCCAGGCTTGCCCGGATGATATTCAACTGCCCGTTGTATTCGCCTTGCAATTTCTTGATGGTTTCGTTCAGGGCGATCAGTTCCTGATCCGGTTCGGGCCCGCATACGCCGGTTGAACAGCACATGGCGCCCTCGTAGATAATCAACTCATTTCGCGGCATGGACCTTCATCTCCTGTCTTGTTCCTGATTTTTGTTGTAATGATTCATGTTTCCGGCCCTGATGAGTTTCAGGGCCGCCTTCCACTTCTCGCTTTGCAGGCCATCGACGCACTTTCCGTCTTCCCGCAGAGACAATCTCAACTGCAGCCTTTCGATATCGGCGGCAAAAAGATCGTCAGGCATGTTGCCGACAGCCAGCAGCAGATACTTATGAAATGGACTGCCGGGCTCCGCCAGGTAAAAATGCACCCATCGCCCTTCCTTGTTTTCTCTGACAATCCCGGATGTCTTTAGAATTTTGAGATGTCGAGAGACGTTGCTGTGGCTGATCTCGATGGCATCCATGATCTCGCAGACGCACAGATCCCCCTTCGCCTCACAAATAAGCCGAATGATCTTCAGGCGGGTTACATCCCCCAGCGCTTTAACCTGTTCGGCAAACTCTTTCATAGTCATCCCCCATATTCACATATTCACTTCTGTGAATATAATAGTCATGAAAATGTTTCTGTCAAGGACAAATGTTGTGGAAAGGGACAGGCTACTGAGATCGGCCCGGTTTAGATTCCCCGCACCACGGTGCCAGGACTTTAGCGGGGCTTCATTTCGGCTGTTATTATGCTTACCTGCCCCTCAGCGACGGTCGGCACCGTTCGACAGGCTCACGGCAAGTGCTGCGCACGTCAGGTGCTGCTGGGATGCGCGTGCAATCGCTTTTCAACGCCCCGCCCATGTATTTCCTGCTGTTGAAATCTGAATGCCGGACCTCGCCGATCTGATATGCGTCCACTCTACGCGCCAGGATCAACTGGAGCCGTCCGGACCGGATGAAGCAAATAGTGAACAAAGGATTTGACAAAGAAATTTATTATGATTATAGGCAATATATAGACAGTCAATGTAATGAAATGGTCAATCAGGGAGGTCGTAGCCCTATGGGACTTACCGATTTGAACTACTGGAAATCACTGATCAATATCGGCCTCACAAAGGTTCTTGTTCTGAAGATTTTGTCCAAGGGACCCAACCATGGCTACGGGGTGTTGAAGGAATTGGAATCCATGACCAGCGGATGCTGCGTTTCCACCTTTGGAACGATTTACCCCATTCTCAAGGAGCTTTCACAGAACGGTTATGCGGAAATCCATGAGGATCAGCAGCTCAAGGGCGCGAGGAAGAGACGCGTTTATACCCTGACACCCTCGGGGATTGAGGCCTTCAAGGTAGCGCTCGAGGCATGGCGATCCACGATCCCTTACATCTATAAGGCGATCGAAAACGATCATCTTGTTTTTATGGAAGACATGAAAATGCGTTTCTCGAAGGAATAGAGTTCTAAATCAAGCGGATAGGAGAATTGCAGATGTTCGAATTCAATAATTTCGTCACTGCCGGTGAGTTTTTCCTGGAGATTGCCGGCGAACTCATCCTCATCTTCGTTGCGGTTTCTTTTCTCATCGGGCTGCTGACGGAATATCTCCCCCCGTCGCGCATCAGGGATTTTCTGTCCGGCCGGTTTACCTGGGTGCAATACCTCCTGGGTGCGGGGCTCGGCGCCATCACGCCGTTTTGCTCCTGCTCCACCGTACCGATCACGGCCGGACTGCTCCGGGGTGGCGTGCCTTTTGGTCCGACGATGGCATTTCTTTTTTCTTCGCCCGTTCTCAACCCCGTAATTATCGCGCTGTTGCTCTCGCTTCTGGGCTACAAAGTAACAGTGGTTTATGTCGCCGTCACCTTTCTCGGTTCCATGGCGGCTGCATTCCTGCTGTCGAAACTCGGCATGGAAGGGCAGGTCAAACCCCTGATGAATGTTCAGGCAGCCTGCTGTGCGGAAACCGGCAAGCCGGATCTTGTTTCCCTTTCCCCGAGAAACCAGTCTGCTGCAGCCGGTTGCTGCTCTCCCGGGAGCGTTCAGACCTCACCCCTTATCCCCTTAACCGTTCTGCAATCCCCGGCAGCCAACCGAGACCGGGAAGCAGAGACGGCTGCGCAGAAACCGGCTCAAGCGATGTGTTGCACGATCAACTTCGAGGCCCCCGTCGCGGTGTCCGACTCGGTGCGGGAACCTATTCAGGAAAAGATGAAGAGGGCATCGTCGTTCGCCGTCGACACGTTCAAGGGGGTGTTCTGGTATCTTCTGCTTGGGGCAGCCATCGGCGCCTTCATCTACGGCTTTTTCCCGCAGGACCTCGTCGTCACCCTCGCCGGGCCGGGCAACCCCTGGTCCATTCCGATCGCGGCGGCTGTTGGCGTGCCCATGTACATCCGGGCCGAAACGGTGATCCCCATCAGTGCCGCCCTGGTCGGAAAGGGGATGGGGGTCGGGACGGTTCTGGCACTCATCATCGGCGGAGCCGGAGCCAGCATCCCGGAGATGATCATTCTCGGGTCCATGTTCAGGAAGAAACTGATTATCGCTTTCGTACTGAACGTTTTTCTGGTCGCCATCGCGGCGGGATATCTTGTGGATCTTATGGTCTACTGAGCACGGTAAGTTGCGGATTTCGGATATGCCGAATGAGGAACGAGCCGGTTTAACGACTAAATATAATGATGAGGCGGATATGGATAGGAGTCAGAATAAAAAAGCTGGAGGCAGGATTTTCCTGCCCACATTACAGTCCGGAAACGTCTGTGCAGTCCCCGCTGATGCAGGCTGGAACGAGGAAATCAGGGTTCTGAATATCGAACTCGTCGTTATCGATCTCACGGTATGCGCCCGGTGTGTTCCGACAGGGGATCAATTGGAGAATGCCGTGCGGCTTCTCACCCCGGTTGCCGAGGCAATGGGGATCGAACTGAAGTACCGGGCCATCGTCGTACAATCGGAAGACGAGGCGAAACTGCATGCGCTTCTCAGCTCCCCGACGATCCGCATCAACGGGCGCGACATCGCCCAGGACATCCGGGAGTCGGTGTGCGAGTCCTGCGGAGACCTCACCGGGAACAATACCGTAGTCGATTGCCGCGAGTGGCACTACAGGGGAAAGGTCTACTCTTCCGCACCGCTGCCCATGCTTCTGGAAGTCGTTATGGACGCCATGCTCAACATCGACAAAGAGCCGCCGGTTGCCCCTGCACCTCTTGACGAATTGCCCGATAACCTTAAAACATACTTTGCAAACAGGAAACGGGTCGGACATTCATGAATTGACTAGAGCTGACGATAGAAGTCGGCAGACTGAAATGTAATGACACGCGAATGTCAGGATGCGTTTCTGATGGATTCCACTCAATCTCTTTGAATCTCAGAGTTTTTTCAGCCCGTCCACGAGGGGCCACTGGACCGCTCAGGTGAAGCCGACCCCGGACTCCCCCCCGAAGCCCATGGTGACCCGTTCGCCTTCGACAATGACGGGGACGGCCATTTTCCCGCCCGAGCAGTCGAGCATTTTTTGCAGGTCCTTGATGTCCGCATCGACATCGATGAAGACCGCTCGATCCCCGTAGGCCTCACGGGCCTTCGTGCAGTGCGGTCACCAATTCGTGCCGTAGATGACAAGTCTGTCGTCCATGCTTTTCCTCCACTCATTCGTCCGTGCGTTATTATCCGATCGAAATCGCCAGGTTCATCCAGATCGATCACCCTTCACTTATGCTTCAACTCATCCGAACAGCGTGTAGATCTTGTAGGCCGTCATGATAACGATGAGGACGCCGAAGATCTGCTTGAGGCGCCCGCTCGGGACGTAGAGACTCGTGAGCCTTGCGCCGATAAAGGAGCCTACAGCGCCGACGATCAGCAGCGTGACGGTCAGATTGAAGTCCCATTGAGCCGTCCCGATGTGGGGGATGAGCGACGAAAAGGAGGGCGGGCAGACGGCGAAGGCGTTGATTCCGGCGGCCATCTTGGTGTTGAACCCCACGATGATCAGGGTCGGCATCAGGAGAAAGCCCGGACCGATGCCCAGAAACCCGCTCAGGACGGAAATGGGTACGGCCAGAATGAGGGCGAGGCGGAAGTTCTCCTGCCCCGGCCGCTCGTGCACGGGCCGGAAGAGCCTGTAGGAAAGGTAGAGGACCGAGGCCAGGTAGGCAAACCAGACGTAGACCTGGTCGACAAACTGGACCAGGTAAGCGCCCGCAGGCGCCGTCAGGGTCGTGATCACGGCCAGCGTGATGGCCTTTCGCCAGTCCACGAGGCCGCTCCGGGCAAAGCCGAAGACGGCAAAAAGGGCCGTTATCCCGTTGAGCAGCAGGCTCAAAGGCTGGACCTGGTGAACCAGATCCGGGAGAAAGAGCCCCAGGAACGGGACGGCGGAGAAGGCCACGCCGAGGCCGAGCATCCCCGAGACCACGGAAAGGATGAAAAGCCCGATTGCCATGATGACCAGCGCGTTCATGATGCTTCCCCCTTCCGGCGCGGTGCGCCACGCACCCGCCGTCCTGTCGCCGGTTTCATTTATCAGATTTTTCGTCTTTTATCGGCAGCACGCGACCCGATGGTCTTGCCTGGGCGAATCCGTTCGGGAACACCCGTCACGCCCCGGCCTTGCATTCCCCGGACGCGATCAAATCCCGGAGAAGCTGTCTGACGCGCTTGCGGTCGGGCAGGCTCCCCGCGGACACGATCCGGCCGTTAATGACCAGCCCTGCAACTCCCGGCAGCCCGAACTGCTCGATCCGGCCGGTATCCGTTATTCGGTCCAGATTACCCTGGATCTTCATCTCGTCAAGGAGTTCCCGCACGTCCCGTTCCAGCTGTTCCCCCCGCAGGCCTCCCGGGTCCAGGATCTCGATGCGCACGGCGCCCTGTGTCTCTTTCATCGCTTCTCCCCTAATACGGATGCTGTTGCCCGTTCAATGCGACGGGGTGTCACGTTCCGGACTTTCTGCTTCCACGGCCCGATGGACGTCCGGACCCGCGAAAGCGCCGGGCGGGACCGCGGCCGTTTTCCTGCGCAAGATCAGGCTGGCGATCCGCCCGCTTCCGACTCGCGCCGGCAGAAATCCTCGACTGCCTTGCGGATGGAATCCCGGATCACCCGGACCCGCGAAAGCTTTTCTTCCTGCGTGCCCTCGACCCTCGAGGGGTCCGTAAAACCCAGGTGAACGTGCTTTGCCGGCCCCGGGAAGATGGGGCAGGCCTCCGCCGCCGACTCGTCGCAGACGGTGATGACGTAGGAAAACAGGGTGCCGGCCTTCAGGACGTCGAAGACGCTCCGGGTCGCTTTTCGCGGAAATATCGATCCCGACTTCCTTCATGACGGCCACGGCCAGGGGGTTCAGTGTCCCTGGTTCGAGGCCCGCGCTTTCCGCCTCGAAGCGATCGCCGCAGAGACGGTTCATCCACGCCTCGGCCATCTGGCTGCGTGCACTGTTGTGGATGCATACGAAAAGCACTTTCTTCTTTTCCATAGCGGAACACCTTTTTTTATATGAATGGCCGGCGCGCCGCCCGGCTCATCCCTTGAGCTTCTGGTAGAGCCCCGTGAGCTTCGTCCGGTAGGCGTTGCGGATCATTGCCTCGTCCTCGCCCAGGGGCTTCACGGGGATGAGGTCCATCACCTCGTCGGGGGAGAGCCCCGATTCATCGATGGTCTCGAGGGCGCCTTTGAGCATCTTCTTGATTCCCTTCCAGGCCTGCTTGTCCGTCAGGCCGAAGGACTTGCCCAGGTCGAAGAGCTCGAAGAGCTGGAACCACAGGTAGGTTGGACCCATCGCCGTGATGATCGCATAAGCCTCGAGTTTTTCCTCGTCCACCTCGGGACAGTCGCCGAGCTTCTTGAATAGCCTCGAGAGGTCCTCTTTTTCCTTCTTGGTTATCCCCGGGCCGAAGGCGACGGGATTATAGCCTTCATTGACGACGGATGGGGCATTCGGGATCATCCGGACGATCCGGACGAAGCCGCCCGAGACCTTCGGAGAGGGCCTTGATCGGAAAACTCGGCGCCAGAGAGACTAGCACGGCCTCGGGCTTGAGAGACGCCTTGATCTCTACCAGGCTTCCACCGATTGCCGGGGGATGGAGGGCAAGGAAGACGACGTCCTGGCCTGCCGGCTTCCCATTGTCGCCCTGCGAGATCGCTACTTTCGGAAATCTTGCCTTGAGCTTCTGCAATACCTCCGCGCTTGCGTCGCTGACGACGACGGTCCCGGGAAGCATCTTTTTCCGATTCAGCGCCTCGAGAAAGATTCGGGTGATTCTTCCCCCGCCGATGAACCCCATCGATTTGTACGACATCGCAAAATCCTCCTTCCGGGCCGGGATGGTCTTCCCCTATCAGACGTACACTGGAGCGGAATGGATACGCCGGCGATCGTTTTTCGGCGCAGTTCTTCTCCCCTGCATAGAGCCCGGCTACTTGTCCTGGAGAAATTCCTTGATCTTCTGCGCGTCCAGCATCTTACCGACTGACTTCACCTTGCCGTCCACGACAAGGGCCGGCGTGGAGAAGACGCCGAACTTCATGATCTCCTTGACGTCGGTGACCTTGCCGATCTCGAACTCCAGCCCCAGCTCCCTGGCTGCCTTTTCCGACTCTTCGGCCAGCCTCTTGCACTTCGGGCATCCGGGGCCCAGGATCTGTATCTTTTTCATCTTTAGACCTCCAACGATTGATCTTTATTTGCGGAAGGGTCAGACCCCGAGGAAAGGGTTCACGACAAAGTAGATTCCCAGGCAGCCGATGACGACGCCGGCGCCTTTTCGGAACCAGCTTCCCGCGCCCTGCCAGGCTTGGCTCTCCAGCAGTTTCCGCACCACCGCCGTGGAGCTTCCTGCCACCATGATCGGCAGGCAGTGACCGATGGCGAAAAGCACGATCATGATCATGCCCGTGGCGACTTCCCCCTGGACCGTGATGAGGGCAAGGATCGGGGCGATGAACCCGAAGGTGCAGGACCCCGATAGGATTCCGTAGGCCAGTCCAATGACAAAAGCCCCGAAGATTCCCTTCATGTTGAAACGCGCCAGGATCGATCCCGAGAAGCTGCACGACTCGACGCCCAGCATCCCCAAAGCCACCCAGAGCAGGATCGCCCCCACCAGGATCTGCCAGTAATTGCCAACGTCGCCGAGCATCCGGCCCAGAAGCGCGCAGGCAATACCGACAGCGGCGATGGTGATGAAGAGCCCGATGGAGAAGGCGGCCGAATAGCCGACGGCCTGCTTGGGGTTTACGGCCTTGTCCTGTCCCGCCACGTAGGCCACCATGAGGGGGATCGACGCCAAATGGCAGGGGCTGAAGAGCACGCTCACCATACCCCACAAGAAACTCCCCAGGACAGCGAAAGCCATGGTCCCGGTCATCCAGTCATTGACGGTGATGAAAAACGTCTCCAAACGCTGAGCCCTTCAAGGTTTTAAATAAACCTTATAACTATTCGACACCCATCTTCTTGAACTGGGCCACGATGGCGTCCTCGCTCATATAGCCGAGGTGCCGGTACACTTCATTTCCTTTTTTGTCATAGAAGATCTGCGTCGGGATGCCGTTAATGCCGAAACTTACGGCCGTTTCCTTGTGATAGCGGACATCGAGAAAGATGACGGCTGCCTTGCCGTCATATTTCTTCTCGAGCTTCTCCAGGATAGGCGCCATCATCTTGCAGGGGATGCAGCTGGCGGCGCCGATGTCGAGTATCGTGACCATGCCCTTGACCGGGACCTTCATGCCCGGGCTGAAATCCTTCGCGCAGGCCGGCGTGAGGTAATCGATCGCCACGGAAATCAGGATGGTTAAAATAATTGTTGCAACGGTGACCTTCTGCCTCATGAGTTTACTCCTTGTTAACACCTGAGATTTTCTTCAACTCACACGCCAGCTGGCTTCTTTCATCCTGATTCTCAACTTCACAGTACCGCCTGGCAAAGCCAATTACAGTGCAACGGGCGTGCCTTCATGTCATGTATTTCCGTTTGTTTCGGCTTCCGCAATCCACTTTTTGATCTTTCCACGTTCGGGGACCTGGCCGACCGAAACGACCCTGCCGCTGATCACGAGGGCAGGCGATCCCATAACCCCGTATCGGACGATCTCGCGGACGTCGGTGACGTGCTCGACGTTTGCCGCCAGGCCCATCTCGGAGAGGACGCTCATGACCTCCTTCATCATCATATCGCAGCGCGCGCAGCCGGGCCCCAGGATCCTGATCTCCAACCCCCTCGAGGGCTCTTCCTCCTCTTCGACGGGCATTCCCAGCATTTTCTTGTATTCCCGCAGCAAGGCGCGTCCATAATCCTCCGTAAGCTTTCCCGGGATGTAATTGGCCTCCGAAAGGCGGCGGAGAAGTTCGGCCTGGATCTCGTCATCGCTCCTGCCTGAGAATTGCGGCGCCATCGATTCCACGGCATCCATGAGCCCTACGATGCCGATCTTGTTGTGATTGACGACAATTTGAGTGATGTCTTTATTGGTCATGGTGTCACGATGATGTTTTTATGCATTTTGGCAGATGCCGCTGTGGACACGCTCTAAACGATCATTTCACATCCCAATCCCTGGGGATGACCATGACAGGGCGGACGTGCTGCAGGGTGATGAATTCCGTCTCACTGCCCGTGTAGGCCTCCCTGACGTTGCTCTTGCCGTGGGAGCCCATCACGATCAGGGAGACGTCTTCCGCCTCGGCCAAGGCATTGATCTCCCGGAAGGGTACCCCTGTCTTCAGGATCGTCTTGACCCGGTATCCGAGAGCATTGAGCCGGTCCTTGATTGCGGAGAGACGTTCCGTATCGATCCGGTTGAACTTTTTCAACTTTTCCTGCAAATAAGGGACCAGCACCCGCGTGTCCTGGATGTGAACGACCACGACTTCTTCCGTCATTTCCTTACTGGAACTGTTCAATCACCTGCAAGCGCCCGTTGCGAGTTCGGGCGAGAAGTCGGTCGGGTAGAGGACCCTGCCGAAAAGAGAGCCGGAGACAAACGCGAGGTCTTCCTTCCGCTTGCCCGAGACACGCCGAAAGCGCTCGATCAGGAGGGGTACCTTTGCCTGCCGCATGACGCTCTGGGTGTTATTTCCGAGCAGGGCTCCCTTGAAGTAGCCGTGACCGTGGGAGCCCATGATGATGAGCGACGCCTTTTCTTCGTCGGCTACGCGGACAATCTCCTGGTGCGTCACGCCGAGTTGCACCATGCATTTTACGACGATGCCGTGAGCCGAGGCAAGGCTGTCGCATACCCCCTTGAGCCTCCTGTAGGCGTCGTCCCTCGTTCGCTCGACGAATTTTTCGTCGACCCCGATCCATCGTGTCGCCTTCATGGGGTTGATGACGTGCAGGAATACGGCTTCCTGCAGGCCCGCCCGTTTCAGCTCCGGGATCAGATCCATGATCTTTTGGGCGTGAGGCGAGAAATCCGTCGGGAACAGGATCTTTCTGAACACGGGCAGCCGCTCCACGACGGGCACGACGGCGGGGATCTCTTTGAACAGCACCGCCTCGGATTTTCTTGAAGCCCAGACCAGGGCCAGCATGATGGGCACCTCGATCAGGGGGCCCACGACCGTTGCGAGCGCCACGGCCGGGCTGAAGGCCGTGATGGCAATGGCGATGGCAATCTCGAAATCCCTTCCCGTCGCGTTGAAGGCGACGGCCACGGAGTCCTTGTAGTTCAGGCCCAGCTTCCAGCTCGTCAGGTAAACGACAGCATACATGACCCAGAAGAAAATCGTCATCGGGACGGCCATCTGGAGAATGATCATGGGCCGCTCCAGGATCAGATCCCCTTTCAGGGCAAACATGACGATCAGCGTGAAAAGAAGCCCGATGATGGAAAGCGAATCCAGGTAGGTCTTGAATTCCTTGAATCCCTCCTCGCCCATCCTGCTCACCGCGATGCGGCGGGTCAGAAATCCCGCTACGAGAGGCAGCCCCAGGTACAGAAGAACGCTTTCGCCGACGACGAGGACATCGAAGGTCACTTCCCCCAGCAGCAGTTTCGCATAGACCGGGATCAGCAGCATCTGGCAGACGGAGTTGATGGCCACCAGCATGATGGCCAGCGCACTGTTGCCCAGGGCGAGGAAGGTGAAGACGATGACCATGGCGATGCAGGGGGCAAGCCCGTAGAGGACAAGGCCGACGTAGAGATCGTGATCGCCGGCCAGGAAGACCTTGGCCAGGAAAAGCATGAAGAAGGGCGCAACGAGATAATTAAAAAAAAGGACGATAATCAGTTGTTTGGGAGAGCGTGCTGCTTTTCCCATGTCCTCGACCTTCACGTTGGTCATGGCGGGATAGATCATCAGGAAAAGACCGATCACGACACCCAGCGCGAGACTGTTGGCGATACTGAACTGGTAGGTCCCCTGAAAGATGGATTTGATGGCATCGATGGGGGGTGTGAGCTCGAAGTTCGATATGCCGTACCACTTTCCGATGGCGATGCCGATCACCATGCTGAGCACGACGAAGACCGGCAGAAATCTCATTTCCTGGATCTTTTCCAAAAACCGCTTCATTTTCCGATGACTCCTGAAGTTTATTTACTGTGACCGCTTCCTCATCTATGCCGCAGCGCGGCCGAAGTATATAATCCATAGCCAGCCGCGGGTCAATAAGATGGGGAAGCGTTACCTGACGCTTCCCCATCGAAATCGAACGCACGTCGAATTAAACGCTTTCGAGTACCATCGAGAAGCCCTGGCCGCCGCCGATGCACAGCGAGGCGAGGCCGCTCTTCTTCATCTGCATGAGGTCCGTAACGGCGCCGTTGGGCATGTTTGTCCGGTAACCTCACCGGGCGTTGGGAAGCGCATCCGGTTACTTTAGCGTGGTCAGAACCGCCTGCAACTCGTCCACCGTGGGGATTTTTCCCGACACAACGATTTTGCCGTCCACGAGGACTGCCGGTGTCACCTTGACGCCGAGATTTCGAAAGGCCTTTATATCGAATTCGTGCGAGATGTCCGCGTTGAGGTTCAGAGCTTTGGCGGCTTCAATGACATTTTTCTCCGTAGCGTGACAACGGGCGCAACCAGGCCCGGCGACGATGATCTTCATGGCGTTTTTCTCCTTTCCTCTTTTACTTTCTCAGGGGCGATTGCGTGCGCCCTGCTTTTCCGTGGTGCTATAAGATGAAATTGCCGAAGAACCAGCCGACGAAGGTCCCGAGGATAACGATCGTGAAGACATAGACGACGGATTTCTTTATGCCGAAAACCCTTGCGATGGCGATCCAGTTCGGCAAGCTCAGGCCCGGCCCCGTGAGCAGCAGTGCCAGCGCTGGTCCCTTTCCCATGCCGAGCTTCATGAGCGTGTCCACGAAGGGGGCCTCCGTCATGGTGGCGAAGTAGCTGACGGCCCCGATCAGGGTGGCCAGAAACGATGCCATGACGCCGTTTCCCCCCAGCCAGCTTCTAATCCAGCTCTCCGGCAGCAGTTTTCCAAGCACACCGACGAGAAAAACGCCCACAAGAAGAAGAGGGAAAATCAGTTTGATGAACCACCACGTTTCCCGCAGCCAGCTCTTGATCTCGTCTTTCGTGAACATTTTCAGCGCGTAGGCGAACAAGACGATCGTCGCGACCCCCCAGATAATGACTTTCTCCCAGTAAGGTCCTGTCTGGCCGAGGTAGTTGGGCGCCAGGAGGGAAACGAGAATGAGAAAAAGCAGGATCACCTGTTTTCGGGAGATGATCTCGCCGCCGGTTTCAGCGCTGGATGTCACGATGTCTTCCCGGACTTCGTTGCGGAAGGCGAGTGTCATGACCCAACCAACCACAAAGGCCATCAGAAGGGAGGCAATGACACGGGCAACGACGATTTCAGGACCCAGGATATTTCCCGTATAGATGAGAGACAGGATATTGGCCGACGGCGCCACCCAGAGGACGATGAAGGCCACGCCGATGGCGGCACCGCTGAAGTAGAGGCCCGCCGCTACGGGGATGACCGTGCAGGAGCAGGCGGCCACGAAGAAGCTGGCGATACTTGCCAGGGAAAAGGATTTCGCCTTGTTGGCTTTCGCGCCCAGATGACTGAGAATGGCCTCCTGGTTGATGAAAGCGACCATTGCGCCGGCAAGAAGGAATGCCGGCAAGAGGCATGTGAGTACGTGGGTTGCCACATAGTCCTTAATCGCGAAAAGTCCAGCAAAAAAGAGTTCTTCAATCATGTCGTTTCCGCCTTTCCGAAGTGGCGCCTTCCGCCGCCATATTGTTTTTCCTTTGCCCTCCTGCCGAGAGGCCCTGTTTTTTCCGGACCAATTCTCTCTGCAGCCCGGGAATATATTCCCGCAGGGCTTTGATTTCGGGATCGCTTTCGATCCAGTGCTTCAGGTTGCCCAGAAGACTTGCCGCATAGGGACTACCGCCACTGCTCAAACGGTAACAGACCCAGAGACCGTCCTTTTTAGACTGCACAAGGCTTGCATCCTCCAGTATTTTCAAGTGTTTTGATACCGTCGGTTGAGCAAGGCCGAGAGCCTCCTGGATCTCGCAGACGCACATCTCCTTCTGTTGGAGCATCTTGACGACCTTGACCCGGTTCGGGTCCGACAGGGCCTTCATGACCCGGATGAAGTCCTTCACTGCAGCACCTCTATATATTGCTACATAGCTATATAGTTATTTGAAAGGCTCCTGTCAACGGGAAAAATGTCCCACCGTCCCGAGGCATACATTCGGGATTGCATCGACGGGGGATACGGGTTATAGGTTGCCCGGACCGCCTCGAGGGGCGGTCCGTGAAGCCGCAAGGCACAGGATGCGTTAGATACGTTAAAGGATGCGAGAGATGACTGAACAGAACGTCACCGACCAGAACGACACCGAACACTATGAGAGCATGGCGCAGCTCTACATGAGGGAGAAGCGCTACCCGGAGGCGATCGCCGTCTACCGGCAGCTCATCCGGATGAAGCCCGACATGGATTCCTTCGTGCTGTGCCTGGCCTGGGCGCTCAAGGACAACGGCGAGGTCGAAGAGGCCGTGGCCCAGTTCGAGAAGCTTTTCCAGAAGGAGCTGGCGAGGAGGGTCTTCACGGGGTTTGCCTACGACGAGCTGGTGCGTCTCTTTCGCGAGATGAAGCAGCACGACCGGCTCGTGGAGGTCTGCGAACGGGCCGCGGCCGTCCAGACGAAGGATTTAGCCCTGCTCTACACCCTGGGCGATGCCTACGTGCGGGCGGGGCAGCTCGAGAAGGCGCGCCCGATCTTCCAGGGGCTCCTGGACGAGGAACCCGACTCCTCCCAGTACCATGCCGCCATGGGGAATGCCCTCATCGCCGCCGGCCGTTTCGAGGAGGCGGAGGCGCATTACCGGCAGGCCATCGAAAACGACTTTCCGGGAAAGAAGGGGGTCTTTCTGGACAGGATGGGCCACGCCTGCATGCGGGCCGGCGCCTTCGAGCGGGCCGAAAGCGCATTTCTCAGGGCCGTCGAGGCATCAGGCGAGGAGCCAATCTTCCGCTGTGACCTGGGGGATGCCCTGGTGAAGCTGGGGCGGGTGGATGAGGCCTTCCGGTCCTATGGCGAGGCCGTTCGCGTCAACCCCGCTTTCGAGGGGACCTCCTACAACCGGCTGGGCAACACGCTGATGAAAGAAAGCCGCGCCCCCGAGGCGGTCGAAGCCTTCCGTCGGGCGGGCGCGGCTGATCCGGTCAATGCCTTTTACAAGCTCTCCCTTGCCGATGCCCTCAACTCCTGCGGGCGCATCGACGAGGCAAAAAACATCCTCGAGACCCTTAGAAATCAGGAGGAGGGGTCTTGAGGAGTTTTGCGAAGCGGTCCTTTTCCGAGGCCTTTTCGAAGGCCTCCTCGGGGCTGATCAGGCGTCTCTGCAGCAGATCGGCGATGGCATCGTCGAGCGAGACCATCCCCAGCCGCTTTCCCGTCTGGATCACCGTCATCAGCTGATAGGTCTTCTGTTCGCGGATGAGGTTTGCCGCCGCGGGCGTCACCAGCAGAATCTCCAGGGCCGCGATCCGGCCCGGCTTGTCCGCGCGTTTGAAGAGGGCCTGGGACATGACCCCCTTGAGGGATTCCGAAAGCGACGTCCGGATCTGGGACTGCTGGTCCGCGGGGAACATGTCGACGATGCGGTCGATCGTCCGCGTGGCCCCCATGGTGTGCATGGTGGACAGGACCAGGTGACCCGTGTTGGCCGCCTCGATGGCGAGCATCGTCGTCTCCAGGTCGCGCATTTCGCCGACGAGGATGATGTCGGGGTCCTCGCGCAGGGCCGCTCTGAGTGCCTTGGCGAAGGACTGCGTGTGGCTTTCCACCTCGCGGTGGTTGACGATGCACTGCTTGGGGTGGTGCACGAACTCGATGGGGTCCTCGATCGTGATGATGTGGCACTTGCGATTCGAATTGGCGTGCTCGATGATGGCCGCCAGCGTCGTCGACTTGCCGCTTCCCGTGGGGCCCGTGAGGAGCACGAGGCCGCGCGGTAGCATGGCCAGCTGTTTCAGGACCTGGGGGAGCCCCAGCTGATCGACTGTGAGAATCGTCGAGGGGATTTCGCGGAAGACGGCGCCGATGCCGTTTTTCTGCTTGAAGTAATTGCAGCGGTAGCGGGCGATGCCGCTGACCTCGTAGCCGAAGTCCAGATCTCCCGTCTCCTCGATCTCCTTTCTCTGGCCCGGTGTGAGAATCTCGAAGAGCATCTCCCGCAGCTCCTCGTCGTCGAGGGACTCGTCGGCGATCTTTTCCATGTCGCCGCGCACACGCAGGGCCGGAGGCGAGCCGGCGAAGAGGTGAAGGTCGGAGGCGCCCCGGTCGTGCTGCAGGGCGAACAGGTCGTCGATTCTTGCCATAGGTTAATCCCCTTCCAGGAAAATCGCAAAACCGAGAAGCAATTCTGCAAGTTCTGTGCCCCTAAAGCTGCCGAACAAGTCCTTGACAGCGTATTTCCTGCTGGTGTATAAACGTAACTTCTTTTAGATAGTTGGGCAAAAAGTGGGGATGTAGCTCAGTTGGGAGAGCGCCGCGTTCGCAATGCGGAGGCCAGGGGTTCGACCCCCCTCATCTCCACCA
>CAWDHZ010000020.1:0-43111 GCA_963802225.1 uncultured delta proteobacterium
GTCTACAAGCTCCAGAACGGGGAGTGCGAGATCGACACGCGCGATCACAAGAAGATGAAGGACCAGCGCGGCACGGACGAGTGCCTGGGCCACTACGACAATCGCACCGACGCCCAGAAGAAGCGCTCCGAGGCCGTCAAGAGCGGCGCCTGCAAGTGCCCCGCGGGCCAGAACTGCTGAGGCTGGTAACCAACGATAAGGAGGTTACGGAGCTTTTTCAGCAACCGGCTTGAGGCTGAGGATCCGGTCGACGTTGAATACGCGCTTCTCCCGCCGCATCAGGCACATCGCCTCCAGTCCCAGGAACGGCCGCCCGGCGTATTCCATCTCGCCCAGGCGAAGGGGCCTCACGGTCCTGCGGCTCTTGACGTCCGAGCCTTTCAGGTAGACCATCTCCAGGGGGTCTTTCCGTCCGATGGCCGCCTCGAGGATCCGGAGCTTTTCTTCGCGGGAAAGGGCCTTCGAGGCCTGGTCGTACTGGCTTCGCGTCAGGTAGCGGACCACCGCCCAGTCCAGCAGGATGTGCTGTCTGCGCAGGGCCTTGCGCAGCACGATGCCCTCGAGGCTCGTGCACCGGGAGAGGGCCACGTAGAGCTGGCCGGGGGCAAAGGTCCCCCTGCCCACATCCAGGATCACCCGCTCGAAGGTCTTGCCCTGGCTCTTGTGGATCGTCAAGGCGAAGGCAAGCCTCAGGGGGAACTGGGTGAACATGCCCACCGCCTCCGAGTCCAGTCGCCCGTCCTTCAGGAAGAACCGGAAGATCTCCCAGGTGTTGGCCCCGACCTCCGACAGCCGCCCGTCGTTCAGGCGGACGCGGACCAGGGGGCCGCCCTCCGGGTCTTTCCCGAACCCGGTGACCCTGCCGATGGTCCCGTTCACCCAGCGGCCGCCGGGGTCGTTGTTCAGCATCATGACCTGGGCGCCCCTCTTGAGCTTCAGCTCCACGGCCGTCGGGAGATACTGCCTGCCGAAATCGCCCTCCAGGATTCCCGTCGAGGTCCATGTCCTGCCTTTGAGCTTCTTGAGCTGCTCCTCGTTGTAGCCATCGGCCAGGTCGTTGGTGCTGGTGAGGTGGATGTAGTACTCGTCGGCAGGGGGCTCGAAGTCCGGATTGAGGCGCGAGTTGAGAAGCTCCAGGTCCTCCTCGGTGACCGTGCGGTTGCGGATGGCGTTGAGCAGGTCGATGAAGCGGTCGTCCTGCTGGCGGTAGATCTTCTCCAGTTCGACAAATTCCATCTCCAGGCCCTGGAAGGCCAGGGCGCTGAAGAAATAGGGGTTCGGGTAGAGGGTCTTGAAGAGCATCTTCTCGGCCGAGCTCACCACGGGGGGAAGCTGGTAGAGATCGCCGATGAAAATCATCTGCAGGCCGCCGAAGGGGGCGCCGGCCTCCGGGCCGTTGAGACGCAGGAAGGCATCCACGCAGTCCAGCAGGTCCGCCCGAACCATGGAGACCTCGTCGATCACGATGGCGTCGAGCTTGCGGTAGATCTCGGCGCCCTCGCCGCGGAGCCGCTTGCGCGCCGATGCGGGTGTCACGTCGGGTTTGAACCCGAAAAAGGAGTGGATCGTCTGCCCCCCCACGTTCAGGGCCGCCACCCCCGTGGGGGCCAGGACGGCGACCTGCCTGGCGGTGTTTGCCTTGAAGTATTGGAGCAGGGTGGACTTGCCGGTGCCTGCACGTCCCGTGACGAAGACGTGCCGCCTGGTTTCCTCCATGAGCCGGAGGGCTCGCTCGAAGGGTTCCGTGAACTCGATGGTCGTGTCAGCCAACCTTCTTGACCTGTCTTAATCTGGACATTTCCAGCATCATCTGGGTCCGGTCAAAGTAGACCTCGTTGCGCCTGATCTTCCCCCGTTTATCGAACTGCACGAAACAAACACCGATGCACTCGATGATTTTATCCCCGATGGGAATCCGCGCCAGCCACTTGTTCAGAAACCCGCCTTCCATCGGGATCGCTTCGATCTGGGTCCAGACCCAGTTCGGGTTCTGAGCCAGGAGCTTTCGGAAGTAGACAAGCAGATTGTCCTTTCCCTGGATCCCTCCGGGCACGGCGGGGTCGAGATAAAGCGCATCATCGGAATAGAAATCGGCCAGCTTCCCGGGATCGTTGCCCGTCCATGCGGGCAGCCACAGCAAGGCGAACTCCCTCGCTTTCTCTTTTGTCATCATTCGCTGTCACTCCGTTCGCGATTTCCTTATTTCACGAAGCACGCAAAGCGCTCGTCGTATGATCCGGGGGTGAATTCGACGAAGGAATACTCCGCGGCCCCGTGGATCGTGAAGGGGTCTTTCTTCATGATCTCGCGCGCCTCGTCGATGCCGACGTTGGCGATAATCGCGCCCCCGACCCTGGGGTTCTGGGGCCCGGAGCAGATGAACTTCGACTGGTTGTAATACTCCTTCAGGAACTTGCGATGATCGGCCAGCAGGGAATCGATCACGTCCAGCGGTTTCACATATTTGCTCGTAATGATCACCATGTCGTCCTCCTGGTTTCTGTGGTGCTGTAAATTAATCCCTTCCCAGGATCACATCGACCATGGTTTTGCGCTCCTGCTGGAAGAGCTTCTTCACGCGCGACCTGAACTCCTCCTCGGTAATCACGTCCTGGTGTGTGCCGAGCCGGATTCTGACCTTCGGGTAAGCGGCCTCCAAAGCGTTCTTGTACTTGTTCTTGAACGGGCAGAGCTCCGTTACGCAATTGGAGAAGTGGATCACGTCCACCCTGAACTCGGTAAGTGCCCGGATTCGCGAAAGCAACTTGTCTTCGCCGACGAGGGTCGGGCATCCCGGGCAACTGATCATGCCGACCAGGTCGACGGGTTCGTCTTTAGGGTAATCGGCAAAAGCGCCCTTTCGTTTCCGCATGTCCGCCAGGCAGACGGCGGAGGAGCACCCCAGCTCCTGCACGGCATTCGAGCATGTCATGATTCCGATTCTGGCCACGGGAACCCCCCTCTTATCCGCCTACTGCACTCGGATCGATTCGATGATCACGGCGGTGCGGGGGACGTCCGAATCGAACGGACCCTGCGCCCCGGTCTGAACGCCTGCGATGGCGTCAACCACTTCCATGCCCTTGGTGACCTTGCCGAAGACCGCGTAGCCATAATCACGGGAGCCGTGGTCGAGCATGGCGTTATTTTTCAAGTTGATGAAGAACTGTGCGGTAGCCGAATCCACCGCCGGCGTGCGGGCCATGGCCAGCGTGCCTCGCTCGTTCTTCAGACCGTTGGCTGCCTCGTTCTTGATCGGCGGCCGGGTGGGTTTCTGGGTGAAATAGCGGTCAAATCCGCCGCCCTGGATCATGAAGCCGCTGATCACCCGGTGAAAGATCGTCCCGGTGTAGAATGCGGAATCGACATACTTCATGAAATTATCAACCGTGATGGGTGCCTTGTCCCTGAATAGCACTGCCTCGATCACACCCTTGCTGGTTTTGATAACGACGGTAGGGTTTCCCTTGCTGACGTCTTGCGCAAACGCCGGGCCTGCGCACAACGACAGCATTAGTACGATCCAAAGAAATTTCTTCATGTGCTTGCTCCTTTCCTGACTCACGTCTGCCGGGGTCAGCCTCGATAGTTACACATCGAAGCAGGGCAAATGTCAATACTTCAGTCAGGCCCCGTCGTTTGCCTGCGAGGATCCGTCAAGGTTGACGATTTGACCGCAATCTTTCCCCCGTCCGATTGTGCCAGATCAGGACTCTTCTTTTTTTCGAGGACGGCGTTGTGCGGAAGTCAGCGCCGCCCGTTTCTTTTTCTTCGGGAGCCGCTTGATCCTGTATTCCAGGCGGAAGGCCTCGGCCTTTCCCATGGCCCTGCTTGTCGCCAGCAGCGTCACGGGCAGCCGCCCCCGGGTGAACCGGGAGGCAATGCCCCGGTTGTGGGCATCGAGCCTCTTTTCCATGTCGTTGGTGACGCCGCAATAGATCTTCCCGTCGGCGCAGAGAAGGAGATAGGTCATCCACGATTCACTCATTGAGGATTCCCGCCGTCACCCCGGCTCGCCATTGAACTTTGCAGCCAGGCTCTCCAGTTTGTCCCAGCGCCCGTAGGCCCCGTCCAATTCCAGGGTCCCGTGTCCGTCGAGCTGGGCGCGAAGCTGATAAACGCGGGCGATCCGGACTCCTGATTCGTGCCCAATCTTCCCCTTCATTTAAACTGACCCCTTTCTCGATTCGAGGCTGACAGCTCTTTTCACAAGTGAGCCCATTGTGAGACCGGCCATGAGAAATCCGCAATAAAGAGCAATTGTGTCAGCTATACTTACAAATCTGCATTTGGCCAAAAGTTTAATTATTCCAAATAGTAATCTGATTTTGATCTTCTTGCTCCATGTTTATTGTAAAATTAATTTACAATGTCTTAACCGTGTTTCGATCTTCAATATATAAATCTTATCTTAAATCAAGCACTTAGTAAATTGGCTCACTATTTGCTGATATTAAATCACTGCATCTGCGATATCAGTTCCTGGGGATTTCCCATAACCTGCTGAATTCACTCTGAGATTTATTCTACGGATGTCCTAATCGTATTATGGGAGGTGCTGTATTTTATGCATCGCTTATCAATAAGTTCACTGTGTGTCTATTTTCTCATTGGAATCCTCGTATCTATCTTCCTGCCTATCGGTCCATCAAGTGCTCAAAACGTTCATGGAGCCAATGTCACTTTAGCCTGGGATCCCAACATGGAGGCGGATCTGAAGGGCTATAAAGTTTACTATGGCTCTGCCAGCGGCAACTATTCCTTTATGATCGATGTGGGCAACTGGACGAGTCTCACGATCTCGGGCCTCGAAGCGGGAAAGACCTATTATTTTACTGCCACGGCATATGGTCCCGCCGGTGAAGAGAGCGGTATGTCTGGTGAGCTCCGATACGATACGCCAAGGTCCGATAGCCATTTATTGTCACCGACGAATGCATCAAATGGTGCAGCCAGTTGCACTATCAATGCGTCGGCCGGGCCCAACGGATCAAATTCACCTCCGGGAAACATCGTTTTCAGGAGACGTATATCTGATAATCTCCGATATGATACGCCACGCCCCGATAACTATATCTTATCACCGACAAAGGCATCGGAGGATACTGCCAGTTACACGATCAATGCGTCGGCCGGGCCCAATGGATCAATCTCATCTGCAGGAGTCACTACCGCCAGGAGAGGTTCCAGCAAGACATTTATCATCAGGCCAAACAGAGGCCATAGAGTTGGCCGAGTGAATATTGATGGAGTCTCCATGAACTACGTTGCGTCACATACGTTTACGCAGATAAAGGCAAACCACACGATAAGGGCGGAATTTGTATCAATCTGGAACAAAAAAAGACAGAGATGACCCCCCTATTCCCCTCATTCTCCATTAAGGATTCCCGCCGTCATCCCGGCTCGCCATTGAACTTTGCAGCCAGGCTCTCCAACTCATCCCAACGCCCGTAGGCCCCGTCCAGTTCCTCTTCCAGGGCCTTCAGCCGGTCGCTGGCCGTTTTTATTTCAACCGCGTCCCTGCTCGCATAGAATGCGGGAGAATTCAGGGTCTCCAGCAGGCGCTCCTTTTCCTGCTCCAGGGCTTCGATCTGCAGCGGAAGCTCCGCCAGCTCCCGTGTCTCTTTATAGGACAGTTTCTGCTTCTCTTTCGGCGGTTTGACCTTCTTTTGTTTCTGCTCTCCCGGTGCCGTCTTCAACGACTCATCCTGTACTGTCCGCTGCCGGAGCCAGTCGTCATAGCCGCCCACGTATTCCTGCAGCCGTCCCTTGCCTTCAAAGACAATCGTCGAGGTCACCACGTTATTGAGGAACGCGCGGTCATGGCTGACCATGAGGATCGTGCCGCTGTATTCCAGGAGCCGGTCTTCGAGGAGTTCGAGCGTTTCGGTATCAAGGTCATTGGTCGGCTCATCCAGGACCAGGACATTGGAGGGGACGATGAAGAGTTTCGCCAGGAGGAGGCGATTGCGTTCACCGCCCGACAGGGAGCTGACCGGCGACAGGATTTGTTCCGGCGGAAAGAGGAAATCCTGGAGATAGCCCGCTACATGCCGCGAGACGCCGCCCACGATGACCATGTCGTTGCCATCGGCGATATTGTCCTTCAGGGTCCCTTTTTCGTCGAGCTGGGCGCGGAGCTGGTCAAAGTAGGCGATCCGGATTCCGTTCCCCAGGCGGATCCTGCCCCGTTGCGGTTCCAGTTCACCGAGAAGGAGCTTGAGGAGCGTTGTCTTGCCCGAGCCGTTGGGCCCGATAATGCCCACCTTGTCGCCGCGGATGATCGCGGTGGAGAACCCTTCCACGATCTTGTGATCGCCGAAGGCGAAGTGAATCTTTTCCGCTTCCACGACAAATCTGCCGCTGCGTTCCGCTTCCTGGATCGTCAGCCGGACATTGCCCGTCTGCTCCTGCCTGTGTGCCCGCTCCCGGCGCATCTGCACCAGCGCCCGCACCCGGCCCTCGTTGCGGGTGCGACGGGCCTTGATTCCCTGCCGGACCCAGGTCTCCTCCCTGGCCAGTTTCTTGTCAAATTCCTGCCATTGCTTTTCCTGCGCCTCCAGCAGGGCCTGGCGGCGTTCGAGGTACGTGCCGTAATCGCAGGGAAACGACATCAGGCGACCCCGGTCGATTTCCACGATACGTGTCGCCAGTCGCTGGAGAAACGCCCGATCATGGGTCACGAGCATGAGGGTCTTTTCGAACTTCAGGAGGAAATCCTCGAGCCAGAGGATGGCGTTGATGTCCAGGTGGTTTGTAGGCTCGTCCAGGAGCAGCAGATCCGGGTCGTTCACCAGGGACTTGGCCAGAAAAACCCGGCGTTTCATTCCCGCCGACAGGATCCGGAACTCGGCATTCTCGTCCAGGTCGGTCCTGGCGATCACCATTTCCACCCGTTGATGATAAAGCCAGGCGCCGGAGGTCTCCAGCCGGTGCTGAACCCGTTCGAGCTTTTTCAGCAGGCCGTCATCGCCTGCCCGGGACATCTGCAGGGTGAGATCGTGGTACTCCCGGAGCAGCTCCAGGTGTTCCCGGCCGCCGGAGGCCACAACATCATAGATCGTCCCTGGCAGATCGTCGGGAACGTCCTGGGGCAGCATGGCGATCCGGATCTCACCGCTTCGTATGATTTCGCCGGTATCCGGGGCGATATCGCCCATCAGCAGTTTCATGAGGGTGGACTTGCCCGAACCGTTCCGGCCCAAAAGCCCGATTCTTTCGCCCGCCTCGATCTGGAGCGTGGCACCGTCCAGCAGCCGCGGCCCGCCGAAGCTGACCGAAACCTCATTGATCCAGATGAGTCCCATATGATCTCGCCTGTATAGAAGCCTTTCCGTTCGGGGGGCGCCGCCTGGTCAAGCCCCGACCCTGCAAGGAAACCAGAGACATTCCCGCCCTCTGCCTACCGGCAATGCCCGCTTTTGTAAAGGATAAGTTCTTTTTTAAAAAATACCTTGCATTTCCACAAAAGATCGTCTATTATCCACATTACTTGAAGTGCAGTACGTTTTTGTAAATCAACAAAGTACAGAAAAGTAGACCGCACAAACCAGTAGAAACGGCAAGTGCGGTTTTTTTGTGCGCAAAAACAGGCTGCCAGCCGAAGTATTCGGCATAATTTAATGGTTCCCAAGAGGAACCCAACACAAAGGAGCAGTAAAGATGTTTGAAGGAAAAGTGAAGTGGTTCAATGATTCGAAGGGTTTTGGCTTTATCGAGCAGGACGGTGGCAAGGACGTATTTGTTCATCATTCCGCCATCCAGGCAGAGGGCTTCAAGTCCTTGGCCGAGGGTGACCGGGTAAGCTTTGATGTTGTCGCAGGCCCCAAGGGTCCGGCAGCAGCGGATGTTCGCAAGCTGTAAGACCTGAGGTTCAAATTGCCTCTAAAGAGCTCCCCCTGCATTGGGGGAGCTTTTTTTATGTAGAAAACGGATGCTTGCCTGTACCGCGGACCCCGCTCCGTTTACGTCTTGCCGTTTTCGATTTTCACATGCCTGGTCAGGAACCGATCCAGCCGGTTCGCGAACGTCTGGCGGTCTATTTTGCTGAATGTCGCCGGGCCGCCCGAAATCATGCCGCCGTCTCGCAGCTCTTTGAACAGTCCGCGCAGGGCCAGGCTGTTCTTGATATTTTCCTGCGTATAAAGTTTGCCCCTGGGGTCGAGCGCAAAAGCTCCCTTGGTAATCACCCGGTCGGCAAGCGGGATATCGGCGGTAATCACCAGGTCGCCTGGCTGCACAAGCTCGGCGATGCGATCATCGGCCACATCGCTGCCTGCAGGGACCTCGATGATGGAAATGTTTGCCTTCCCCTCGATCCTCATCGGTTTATTGGCCACAAAACACAGGGGCACGTTCAAGCGCGCCGAGGCCCTGATCAACACATCCTTGATCACATTCGGAAAGGCATCTGCATCAATAAAGATCCGCATTCAGCTCCCTTGATAGCCTGCTAGCCCGGCGACGGATCCCGTCCAACCAGGGCAATGGTTACCCATCCAGGATCTCCTTGACACGGCCCACGACGCCGCTATCAAGACGCACCTTGATGCCGTGGGGATGCAGACCCGATTTGGTGAGGATATCCCGGACGATGCCTTCGGTCAGTCTTCCCGAACGCTGATCCTGCTTTTGGACGACCTTTACGCGGGCCCCGACTTTGATATCTGAGCGATTATTTCCCGTCATGCCTGTTTCCTCCCACCGATGCTGCGCGTAACGTCATGAACTTTTCGCAGCACGAATTCAATCTACCATCGACAACACGAGATTCAAGCAGAATAACGGGACCACCCAAAATCGAAAAGCGGCGAGGGAGAGACAGGACATCAGCATTATTCTTGAAACCGGCGCACTGACAAGGTACGATGGCTGTCGAATACCAAAGGGGTTATAAAAATGTCAAAAGTCATGATTCACCCTGCGACGTATGAAAATGTCCGGCAGGCGATCGACCGGGCTTTCGAACTGTTTCCGCTGGCACTGAAGAACAGGAAAGTATTGATCAAGCCCAACGTGCTCCGGGCCTCCGAAGCGAAGGAAGGCGTTGTGACCCACCCCGCCGTTCTTCGTGCCGTCGTGGAGAAGGTCGAGACCATGGGGCCCGCCACGATCGTCGTTGGCGATAATCCCGGTCTTTTCGGGTACGGGGACAACGAGGAATGCTTCCGGAAGACGGGTCTGATGGAGGCAGCCAAGGGGTACTATCAAAACATAGGCAACGATTCAGTGAAACTGGATTTCAACCCCGAATTCATGCCGGCCGTGAGCGTGTCGAAAATCGCCATGGAGGCCGATTTCATCATCAGCCTGCCGAAATTCAAGACCCACGGGCTGACCGTCATCACCGGGGCCATCAAGAACAGCTACGGCCTTCTGCCGGGTGCCCAGAAAGCGAAGCTGCACAAGGCGGCGGGAAACGCCGAACGCTTCCATGAATTGCTGGTTGACGTTTTCAGGCTTCGTGTTCCGGACTTGTTCATCGTGGATGCTGTCGTCGGGATGGAAGGCAATGGTCCCGCATCACCTGACCTCCGGGACATAGGACTGATCCTCGCCTCAGATAACGCCGTGGCCATGGATGCCGTCATCGCCACGATGATGGGGTGCGAGCCCTCCCGACTGCGCTTTCTGCAAAAGGCGAAAAATGTGGGACTGGGGGACTACGATCCCGGTACGATCGACGTGGTCGGGGAATTGAAAAAACTGCCCGACTTCAAGCTTCCCCCGCTTAGTGGCGAAGCGACCCTGAGCAACGAAGCCATGCAGCAGATGATCCACACGCGGACACTCCTTCGGCCTCAGATCGATCCGGATCTGTGCACGAGTTGCGAGACGTGTATCGATGCGTGCGCCGTTTCCGCCCTGTCCATGAGTGGGGATCTGCCCCGGGTCGATGCGGATACCTGTATTTCCTGCTTCTGCTGCCAGGAGCTGTGCCCGACAAAGGCGATTACCCTGAAATGATGCCCCGATGGGAGCCCCATATCCCCTGCGCCGAAACAGGCCCCGGAGAGAGCTCTACGCTTCGAGGCTGACAATCGTTCATTCAATGCGTGATTTGGCTGTTTTTATGGCGAGGTCTTTATCCTTTGTAAAGAACCGCCACTCCATCCCCGTCGCGTGAATGCCGGCTTTCTTGTCCTGGCCCCTGCAATAGTACCAGTGCCCGAAGCGCTCGACGGTCGAAAAGGGGTGATTTTTTGAGCAGAGGATACTGCATTGATTCACAACCTGAAAAAAAACAACCTCGTCGGGGACGGCGTCATAAAGCAGATCGTCAGGCACGACGATTTGCGATACGTCAACACCTTCCGCTTCCTTTTTGTCCAGCCATTCTGAAATATTCATAGGATTCGCTTCCTCGATATGAGGTCCCGCTCGGGCGATCCGCCCCCTTCACGCACCTATGTGTTCTCTCACATCATCATGAAACATAGGGAGAGGCCGGTATCACCGCGGCTTAGTTCCTGGCCTGTCTTGTTGCCAGGGCTCTTATTTCTTGATGTCTTCTACTGCCTTGTCGACTTTCTTGCCGGCCTTCTCCAGGGGGCCTTCTTTCGCGCAGCCCGATAGCCCCACAATCAGCGCGATCATCGCCAGCACGGCGACGATACTCTTACCATGTTTCTTCATATGTGCCTCCTTTTGCAAATGGGTGATCGGCCTTGAATCTTGCTCACACAGTGTATAATACGGCATTGTGCAGTGATTCACAATCAGGAATATCCTGGTCTTCGGCTTCGAACAGATAAGAACTTAGTTTGCGTCATTTGAACGGGGAATACAATCGTTCTGCCGCATCTCACAGTCTGTGATCCTTCGAAACGAAAGACTCCATCTATTCCCAGTATGTATCCCACAGAGGCCGGCTTGTGCTTTTTTCATAGCGCATATCTTTTAGAAGCCCATCCGTTGTGAAAATAAAGACAATGGCATCATGAAGAGCGAGGGTTCCCCTGGCGTCCATTTTGGGACTGAGATTGTAGACATCCCCCAAGGGAATACCGATCGAAAGATGCCCCCCCCGGTAAAATGTTCGTTGATAATGAAGAGCCAGATGCCCTTGCAGGTCTATGATGTCGGTAGGCGCGCCATAGTATAGGAGTACCTCTTGAAGAGACGTTTTTCCCGCCATGAATCCCTCCGGAGGTGGAAGAATCTCTGCGCCATCATTTATTTTTTCGATGCGGAGGGAAATACACCCCGAAATGACGAGCCCCGCAAGCAAGGCAATCATAATCCACGCGGGGGCCCTATAATGGCATCTCATACGATGCTGCCTCCGTTTTAAAACTGCTGCCATAATGGGATACCACATCATCTTTATTGATGAAAAAGACAATGCGATCATGCTGGATATCGAAATTGGCAAATGTGAGGATAACCAACCAGAGCCCAGTGGCTTTGCTCAATGAGCGCTCGTACACATAGGCGTTGCCATTTGATAATTTAACGACCTGACTGGGTGCTCCGAATAACTCCGTAACTTCTTGGGCGGTTGTTTTACCCGGAGTCACTTTTTTCAGGACACTTTCATCAAAGGGCCTGAAATCTTTGCTTCGTCCGATGACGGCACAACTGTTGAAGAATGCGATGATGAGTAAGGTGACGACCACCCAGCATGCCTTTTTCATGTGAACAGACCCCTTTCATCCAGGTTGATGATTTGATGTCGAGCATCCCATAATATTATAGCACATGAAGATGGGACATGACACCGGGCAGGATCGACGATGACCCATGGCGATGATCTGCATTGCTTTCTCTGCGAATTGAGCCTTAACGTGCACGGATCAGCTTGCAGCCATTGTCCCAAAATACTTTCGTATAGAAATCGTCAGAGAGATCTAGATTGAGAAGATACTCAATTTCATGCTCTCTGGGGTGAATCAGATTGGGAAAATCCGAGCCGTAGAGGATTCTGTCTTTGTATCGCTCGAGCCAATCGTTACCAAGATTAAATTTATAGGGCACATGCGGCACAAAAGAATAGGACGTGTCCAGGTAAAGTCCCGGATGACGATCCAGCAGCTCGAGAAAAGCTTCAAATTCCAGGCCCCCCATGTGCGGGATGTTGGCGGGCAGGTCCGGAAAGCGATCAAGGATCTTTTTGAAGTGTGTAACGCCCACAAAGGCACTTCCTCGAACGGGCCCCGTACCGACATGCAGGAGGACCCTCTTTTTCCTTTCAATGATCATCTCGTAGAGCGGAAAAAGTCGACTGTCACAGGGGGACAACTGCTGCACAACACATTGAAGTTTGAACCCCAGAATTTTCGGATGTTCAAGAATCCTCTCTGCCGTTACGAGCGCATCATCATCGTCCGGGTGATAGGCGGCAAAACAGTGCAGATCCGGAATCTCGTCAAGGATCCGAACGTTCCAGTCGTTCAGAACTCTCGCAACCCCTTTTCTGTGAGCATAATTGGAATAGACGATTGGCCCGACACCCCGCTCTCTCAAGTAAGCGACAGTTTCACGATAGTAGAGCTTGTACAGGACCTTTACATTCAGATGTTCTTCAAAATAGCGCCAGATCGCATCGAAAAACCGATCGGGAAACAGATGCACATGGAAATCAATAATCTGACCGGGAAGCATCGACGACGCACCCTCCTGAAAAATCTTCTTTTGGATAGCTGTCTTTAGTTATCGCGCCGGAAAAGATCGGGGAGCCGTCCTCACCGGGGCCTTGAACCGCCGGGAGCAACAAGCAAGACTGAACCCCAATCCTTCCATGGCTGGATCTACAGAGCAACGCCGGTGCCTCAGCGCGGGCTCTTTCCCGTCACCGTCGGGTTTTCCGGGTAGGACACCCACTCCGTGAAGGCGCCCTCGTGGAGCTTTACCTTCGGATAGCCGAGGTAGAATTTCAAGAGCAGGTACTCGTTGGTCGCTTCCCGCCCCGTCCCGCAGGAGCAGATGATGGTCTTGCTCTCATCGACCCCGTGTTTTCCGAGGATGGCCGAGACCTCTTCCTCGGGCCGCAGAAGGGCCTTGTTCTTCACGTCCATCAGATCCTGCCACGGGCAATTGATGGCTCCGGGGATGTGACCCGGCTTCATCCAGAAAGACTGTCCTTCATACTTTTCCGGCGGACGCGCGTCGAGCAGGATCACATCCGGGCGATCCTTGATCTTTATGAATTCCTCGTATTCGATAAAATACTCCTCCCGGACTGTCGCCCTGAATCGGGAGGGTTCGCCCGTCCCATACTCCTTGGTCAGGGGCTTGCCCTCGGCCTTCCATTTGTCCAGCCCTCCATCGAGGACGAAGACATTGTCATGCCCGTAACGGGCTAGGCTGTAAGCAACCATGGTCTGCTCGAGCCCGTCCCCCCAATCCTTGGCGGCTCCCACCCCCGTGTAGACCACGACGGGGACGTCTGCCTTCAGGCCCGCGCTTCTGAGCACAGGTTCCGCGGCCTCGGGGCCTACGAACCTGGCGGGCTGATTTTGCACCTGGTATCGGAAGTGGTTCTCGTTCAGATAGACCGCTCCGGGAATGTGCTCCTGGATGTAATCATGAACATTGGGCTGGCAGTCGAGGATCATGAGCTTCTTCTGGCGGAGTCGCTCGGCCACCCAGTCCGTCGAGACGAGCCGGACCGGCCCGCTGCCGTAAGGGTAAACTCTTTGCATACAGATCTCCTTTCTCCTTTATCGCCCCATTCTCCTCTCATAGGCCTGGTAGATCCGGTTGGACAGACCGGGGTCCTGCCCCGAAGGGCCCCTCGAGTTGAACACCACTCTCACTTGGCCGTCTGCCTGCGTGCTGATCGTGATCGAGGTGTCAACACCGTCCTTGATCCCCGTGATGACCCCTCCGTTTCTGTCAGACGATACAATGCTGACACCTACATCTTGCATCGCAGCCAATGCAGCGTTCCAGGAACGGTCGTAGGTGCTCGCTCCGTAGTAGTACACAGGTCCGGGCTGAGGATAAGGGTATACGTAGCAACCGGCCAAAATGACCAGGGACAGCAAGACACTGATACCCAACGTCGGTTTTCCCATCTCATCCTCCTCAATCGTATATCTGCACTAACGATACATGACTATGCAGACGGTGTCAAAATAAGTCACGACTGCGCACTTCAACTGCAAGTCCTTAGCCTGGCAAGATGATACTTGATGAAGGTTTGCCGTTGAAGTGAATAAAAAAGGGGGCCGTTGCTGGCCCCCATAGACCGATGCTGACACGTGTCTCAGAAGTGATAATTCACACCAACCGTAAGCATGTTTGTTGTATAATCAACATCACCGCCCTGGATTTCCGGATCTGTCCCAAACCATCGATAGGTCAGATCTGCCGACCAGTTTTTGTTGATCTCGAAATTAACTCCGAGCAATATCTGGTACGCAAAGGATGTGTCGCTGTCATTCAGCGACTGCGTAACGGTGCTGCCGAGGATCTGCTGCGTTCTGGTGCCGGAGACGTCAACCGAGGAGACACCCAGACCGAACCCCAGGTACGGGTGAAAACGCCCCTGAGGGTATCTGACCAGGAAATTCAGCATAAAATTGTTCAGCGTCGCATCGCCGCTTACAACGCTCACAGAAGTTCCTGCCGACCGGTCGATATCGTGCTTCAGGTAAAAATACTCCATCTCCACAGCGAAGAATTTATACGCAGGCGGCGTATAGCCGAGCTTTGCCCCCAGGACCCAGGTTTCCTGGAGATCTGCGTCGAATTGGTCGTAAAAGACAAAAGTCCACGTCGCCTCCGAGCTAAACGTATAACCCCCAAAGACACCTGCGTAAAACGGACCCGTCTCTTGAGCCCTCGAATTGACGGGGGCCAGTAAAAGGAAAACGGATACAAATAACACCACCGCTGAACCAAATCGCTTTTTCATTTCTCCTCCTCGGATGTGAACAAAATAAAACCCCGCCTTCAACCGAAAGCAGGGTTCATAGTCAGTTCGAGTCTCCCCGTTGTGTCAGGGCTGGTTTGTTGGATAGGACCGACAGGACAACGCGTATTTTCTAATGGATCGGAAAGAGGATGTCAAGCATTGGTTCCCGGGAGCGAAACAATGAGGTCACACAGGACAATAAAGAGGGCCTCAGAATTATGCTGAGGCCCTCTTTGATTTCACCGAAGCATGAAAGGATAAAGATTTGACCCCAATCTTTACCCCGGTTCTTCCCCAGATGATCAGTGCCCCGAGTTGAAAGCTATTTTATGATGATCCAGATGATGTTCCTCTAGAACTTAAAGCCCACCATTGCGCCGATTTCGGTTGTGTTGTTCTTCGGTTCATAGCCGTATACAAACAAGCCTGAACCGGCAACGATGGTATCGTCCGAGCGGCTGATGTGCCAGTATCGGACGAAGGGTTCGACGAAGAAGGACGTATGGACGAATTTCTTTTCTACCCGAATCGAACCTCTTAACCCATAGCCCTGGTCCTGATCGTTTTCGATATCGGGCAATAGTGCGCTGGCGTCACTGAGATAGGATTTCTGCTTGCCGAACCACAGAAAAGCGAACTCGGCCTCTGCGGAAATCGTCCACCCTTCCGGCAGGATCTTGATCAACGCTATGCCGACGGGACTGTACCAGTAATTGGATTCCCGATTGTAGCCGCGGGCGCCGGTTGACGTGATCATCCCGGAGGAGTCATCTCGGAGAAATCGATAGCCGAGGCCAAAATAGGGCGTGATGTAGAACGTGGGGTCGATGGCGAAGTCATAGCCCAAAAGACCTCGCAATTCCCAGTGCTGGTCTGGAATGCCGTCCAGTTTGCCGGAGTTTTCGTAATCCACTTCACCATATGCGACGAGCAAGCTTGCCTTGAACATGGCCTTGTCATGGTATGTGTAAGCGAGTCCGAGCCCGTACATCATCCCTCTTTCGTTCATAACATCGGGTTCCTTGTACTCTTTATAGAAGGCTTCCAGGCCAATCTCAAATGAATGGACAGGCAGGAGAGACTTGGGGGAGGACTTGGGGGAGGGCTTGAGGCTTTCCCCCGTCTTGATGAAGTTATCAACCTCGCTGAATTTTCGCGTGACGATCTGACCGTCTGTCGTCCGGATGGTGATGATATCCGTATTGGCCTTGATGACAGTCCCCTCGATGACGGACCCGTCATTGAGCCGGATTCCAATGACATCGGGCATTTCTTGTGCGATGGAGGTTGCAGTGAACGTGAAAGGATAAAGAAGGATAGTAGCCAGGATAAGTAACAGACCGATCTGAGATAAGACACCGCGTTTCGTCTTCATGCCATCTCCCCCCTGAAGAATTAGTTACCCAAACGATACGGTCAGTATTTCATTCCTGGGATGATCCGGTTGCTGACGAAAACTGATAATGCAAGACCTGACCCGAATCTCCCCAAGACATCAGCACTCACATGCAACGGTTATTTGGGCAACAGCCCGACAAGACCTGACCCCAATTCTTTCCCCTCGCCACCTTTTGAGTTCGGTTGAAGAATTCGACACACAGCCCAAGAAGCTAGCCGAAAACCATCTTCCTGAGCACCCCAAACGCGGCGCGTACAGGCCCCATCTTGGGGAAACGACTGTTGGCGAGCAAAGTGCGCAGCCTTTGAGCATCGTTGTCTATCGGTCCCCTTTCCAAAACCAGACCTGTTGTCAATTGACCGGAAAGGAGCGCCATGCCCACACCGCTCCCACCACCATATCCGATATTCAGAATGACATTCGGGTTGCTTTTCGAGCGTTGTACGATTGGAGCGTCCGAAGTGGTCTGCTGCACCGCCCCACCCCATGCCCCCGCCAAGGAGACGGATTCGAGGAACGGAAACCGCCGCAGCATTTCCTTGTGCAGCTTGATAAAGGACGGTAAATGGCGATCGTCCTCTGGCGTGACCTGGGATGCTCGATCTATGCCGTTGAATATCAGCCGATTCTCATAAATGCGGCCGATATAGAAAGATAGGGCTGGGTCGCCGAATGGCGTGCGAGTTTGCGAGATACGATCAAGCATGTCGGGTTTCAGCGGTTCGGTTGCCAGCATATAGGTATGCTGGGTTGAGGTCGCTGGAATTTCTACGTCAAGCATCAGAGAGTTTGTGTAGGCATTTGTCGCCAGTATCACCTTTTGGGCAGTCAGCGTGGCGCCATCGGCAGCGATCAGTTGCACGCCCTGGCTTGTGGAACGAATAGTCTTGATTGGTGTGTTCTCGTAGATCCGTACATCCTGGTCAAGGCAGCGCTGTCGCAAACCTCGTGCAAGCCGGTAGGGCTGAATGCTCACAAACTCATAGGCCATACCGGCGATTGCCGGGTAACCTACAAGCTGGGTCATCTTTTCCTTCTCGAAGAACTCGCAGTGCTGGCCAATTGCCTCGTAGCGCTGCATGATCCAACGAAGGGCGGCCACTTCCAGGAGGTTACGAGCGGCAAGTAGATGTCGTGATGGAGTCCACGCACAATCTATCGCTTCGTTCGCGACCAATCTGCCCAGTTGAACTATGTTGTCTCTGCAGAATTGAGAAGTCCAACGGATGTCACCCAGGCGCTGGGGATCATCGAAATCATCAAGCAGCCAATGGACCGGAGGCAAACTCAGCACCCAGCCGGCATTGCGGCCGCTTGCTCCAAACCCGATGTGTTTCGCCTCGACAAGCGCGACGCTCAGGTTGGGCTTGCTGGACTTGAGATGTTGTACAGCCGAAAGCCCCGCAAACCCACCGCCAACAACAGCCACATCTGCGAATTGCGCTCCAGATAACGATGGCGATGTCGCGATCTGTGAATCGAACCAGTATGAGGTCTTGAACGGGAAATCGTTCATTCGTTTTTTCCGTCTTGCTCGGTGGGCTAACGCCAGGCGTCAGGCGCGCCTGGAAGCGTCGAAGAAGGGGGTCAGGTCTTGACCGGGGGCGCCTGTGAAAGACCCTATTCCTTAATCTTCCTCTCCCTTGAGGGGAGAGGACAGAGGTGAGGGTGAATACCCCTTTTCCTCAGATATTGAGATGCGCAACCATGTTTGGTTCTTTCCTTGCCGGGAAGCCCCGCCCTGTGGGCGGGGAGCTTCACTATGAGATCCGTAAGCTCTCTCCAGATCCTTTGAAGATCCAAGAAATGCCGGCAACTGTCTGTATCGTCGATACTTATAATGGAAAAGCGGAAAGCTCAATACAAAAGGACAGGTGACTGATTTTGGTACTAAACCGGGCACTCTTTGAAGCTGCCTTCGACGGTTCAACAGTGCCTGACAGCCTTTTTCATAGGTGACCCCAGTCTTCGACGAATCAGCCTGCAAAGCGTATTTAAAGTGTTCATGTAAAAATACCTATCAATATCTTGTAAACCAATATTTCCCCTGTTCGTTTACTATGGTAGAATATTTACTGTCAGTAGCCCTGACATAACCCTGTTCATTAAACACCAAAAATCAGAGGAACCTGCCATGAAACATTTTCTTTTCATCATCATGATGATGCTTGTTGTCCCTTCAGCTTATGCCGCCGATGTCGCGGTGTCTGTCAGTGTCGGCCAGCCTGGCTTTTATGGCCGCATTGACATCGGAAATTATCCTCAACCGGAAGTTATCTACGCAAAACCCGTCGTGATTCATGCAGCTCCTGCCGGGGTTGTCTATCAACCGATGTACCTGCACATACCGCCCGGTCATGAGAAACACTGGAGCAAGCACTGCGCCAAGTATAATGCCTGTGGCCGTCCCGTCTATTTCGTGCGCGATAGATGGTACAATGACGTTTATGTGCCCCAGTATCAGGCGCGTCATGGGAAGGGGCACGACGACAAACATAACGGGAAAAAGGGAGGGAAAAAGGACAAAGACAATCATGGGCATGGCAAGGGCCATGATTAAAACTGCAGCGGCTCAATTTGAGCACGCTATCCCGACAATTTGATCATAAAGAAAATAAAGGCAGGGACAGAAATGGCCCTGCCTTTATTTATTAAAGATTATTGAAATAATATTATTGCAATAAGCTCGAGGTTCTTGTCCCCGACATTTTGAATAGAATGAAACTCGCCGTGGTCCGTGCGAACCACGTCCCCTTTCCTTACCGTCGTTTCAACGCCATTGTCATTTACAATGCCTTCACCTTCCAGCACATAATATAACTCAAAGTCTCCCTCGTGTTGGTGATAACCAATAGAATTCCCCGGTTCTATTACCTCTCTTGCACAGAGCCGTCCCTTACCCGACAATTCCTCTTTCTCAAGCAAATGGAACAGCTTTATGGCCCCCTTTCCTTCCTTCAGTCCATGAATGCGTTCTTCCCGCATCTCATTGCTTCGTCTGATCATTTTCCATCACCTCTCTACGTGGGAGCTTCTTGCGATAACAGGGGAGGAAGCCACCATCGATAATCATAATCTTATAATGCAAGACCTGACCCCCGATCTCCTCCTGGGCTTTCTGAATGAATACTGCAAATCTATGGGGCGCCCCGCTAATTCATATGAAATGCTTAAATACAGGACCTGACCCCAAATCTTCCAAAGTGGAAACTGCAAATCTGAGGGCGTCCCCTAAATTACCTTTGGGCAACAGCCCGACCAGACCTGACCCGAATATTCCCATTCAGCTTATGTGGCCATGGAAGCATTTTCCAATACCATACGAATAATTACGATTAAATTCATTTGATGGGGCGTATGCCAATGAAGTCTGGGGATGTTGCTTGTGAATTCTATATAAAGCGATAGCCGATAGCTTTGGACCAAGGGAACTCATAATGATGTTAGAGTTTAAAATATTTGATTGGATTACTGTCCTAATAGCCTCATGTCCGTGATCTTCTGCATAAGCATCAATGTCAAATATCTCAACATTTCGTTTTTTCATAAAAGCACTTATATTCTTATCAATATTCAATGATTTGTTAGATAATTGCATCCCTGTCTGAATCCCAACGAATGTATGCTGCGGTTCGTAAAATCGGATAAGTTGTTTGACCCGGTCAACATCATAGCCGGTCAAAACAATTAGTTTTGTGGGTAAACCTAAGCGTTGTTCCCCTGACAGTTTGTATATGAATCTAGGTTTACCTGGATCACGACTTAACCATATTTTATTATATCTCATTGGTTGGTGATATACATACTGAACAGCTGCATTTTGCTTTTCAACTAAATCAAAAGTATACCATATAGTTTCTCTAGGCATCGTCGTAAGGTCAATTAATACATGCTTATTAGATAATTGCATGCCAACAGTACTATCATATATTTTACGCCACGAAGTTACATCGTCTGTGAATGAGAGCTCGCACTCTTCAAAGTGAATACCCTGCATTTTGCAATAACTAATCGCTTTTCGTCTATTAATGTTCGACCATTCAGCATATTCTCTGTAAAAGTATATGAGCACATTCTTGGGGTGGAAAGTATCGACTGATTTAATAAATCCTTTAATAAATCTTGATTCCCAGCTACCCACTGTTAGAATCCAGTCGATCATAATGGTAGCCTCCCTTGTTCGATACCTGTGGTAACGGAATCATCATCTGGGCTGAACGGTATTGGCATATTATCTTCAGCTGCGGCCCAAAGACTTCTTGCCAGGATGGATACTCTCGCGTGCTGTCCATGAGGGTCCAGTCCTCTCCATGGCCATAGAATACGGTTAGGTACATAATAAAGTTCTCTTCCGCCGTAATCTTTGGCAGAACTTGAATATGTATAAAGAAGTTGTGCCTTTCTGGCAATATTCAATAAAATTAACAAGCTATAATAATGTTTATAGTCTGTGTCAGAAATTGTAAATGTAATGGCTCTGGGTTCTGATTTATGATTCAACAAACGCTGTCTAAATAGATGTGCTAATTGATCAAACAAATGGTAGATTTTCCTTCCTTGTTCACGTGAACATCCTTCAATATTATTGTCCAGACCCTCCTGTATCCAATCCCATTTTTTTCTGCTTCTATCAATTATTACATCATTTTGAATTGTAGGAGAAATTGAGAATATTCGTATAGTATGTTGATCTTTTACATTTGTTCGTAATTCTGAATATGCTCGATCATACATCCAGTAACACGGTTCCAATAGGTTTCGAATGACTCCGGTCGAAATATGAACAAGGATATCTAATCCGCTATATATCGGCAAGTTAGCTTTGCTTGAGCGATTCCGAAAATATTCTGCGCGGGTATACTTATAAACGTAGTCTGCTATTTGTTTCTTTGTGCCGTTAGGATATTTATCCTGCGCTCGTTTTAGAACCGTATTTCTGCAAGCTGCAAGATCTTTCTTGAATTTAGGATTTATAGGAAAGAAGTCATCTGGTTTTCCTGTAAATGAAATTTTATTTAGTCGACGCGATAAAATATTGCGCGCAAGTTTTCCAAATTCAGACTCTTGATTTTGATATGGGCGTTCCAAATCAACAAGAGTAAAATCATGTCCTTCCAGGATAGTACCACCTGATGAGGTCAAATAATCTGGGCGATCCGCTTTAGCCATTGCAACTTTAAAACTAAATAAAGTATTGTCTCTATAGGCAATCCATGAGTTTAATGCTCTTCTCTGAAACGTGTTAAGATCGTGAGCATCATCTATCATCAGTGTGAAATGCGAATTCTGTAACTTTGGAATTTTCTTGATACAGTTGAGCAAAGGGAGCACGCCAGATGAAAAAGAAAGCGCTTTTTCGTAGAAAGCATCTAATGCTTTAGCGTTTAGCGTTCTCTGAGTTTCAGTAACTTCTCTCTGAAATGTCTGTTTAAGTGCTTCAAACAATGGCATCTCTTCTGGTAATTTCAAAGCTAGAACATATTGCAGTTCTTGCTTCAATTTATTTTCATCAGCGCCCTGAGTTAGGTCGGCTATTTTTGATAAAGTGTCCGCGATTTCATACATAATAGGCAGAACGAGAAAATGTTCGCTAATAACGGCGCCTTGAAAATGATCCAATAATTGATATTCTTTTTTATGAGTGAATGGCGTATTACAGGGAACATATATGTTTACAACATCGAAACTCAACTCCCCTCCCTCGCGTTTAGATTTGGCGTGCTGGATTGGAAGAGAGTTGAAAAGTAATGTCATCGATTTTCCCGTCCCTCTCTCTCCCATTAGCAAAATATTTCTTCTCGAGCGTATAAAACGAGAGTAATTGAAATCCTCGATATAAAAATCAAGTATTTGCTCATTAGAAGTGAATTTAGTAGCTGATCCATATTCGAATGGGTTAAAGTAATCAATCATGCAACCCTCCCTCCAGCTACATCCTTGATCTTAGCTATGATATTATCAAACCTGTATACGTCACTATATTCATGAAGTTGCTTTTCGTCGTCACCTGGTACAACAAGGTCAGTGAGAGTAAACGGGGATGGCAGTCCGAGAGCATAAACCTTACCCCTTATCCAAAAATTGAAATTTATTGTGACTGCCTTGAATGAACTTAACAGGTCGCAGTAATGCTTTGCATATTTTCTTTCTTGATTAAGTTTATTAATACGGCGGTATAAATATGCGAAAAGGATTTCTATTTTATTTGTCTCTGCATTAGAAAGTTCACCCTTGCGATTCGTCTTTACTACAATGTGATAAGTTAATGCTATGCGATAATTACGGGGGTCTATGTCTACTCGAATTGTGTTCGCATAATTATGAAAGATCATGCTATTTCTTTTATAGAAATATTTTTTCTGCATATACAAAGAAGTTCTTATTGGCCCCTCAGCAAGTTCATCAGCGAAGCGTAAAATAGCTGCAATATATCGGAGACGTACTGGTTTTCCACAAACAATCACGTTATCAGGATTGAGTTCCTTGAGGGTGTCATTTGAGCCGTCAGCAGCTTTTCCACAATGAGCTTCTGTAGTTTTCATCACCATCATTTTCTCACCTAAATCACAATGGGCTACAGCCCGGCAATAGTCGTATATGTCCGATATTTTACGTTGATGGTCATCACGTCCATAAATATTGCCAGCGTCGTGAAATAGAATGGCTAGGATAAGAGAGTACATCTCCATTCCTGAAATGGAATCTTTGTTGTTCTCGATATCGAGAAGAAGTCCGGCATTATCAAGTACATTTGCAACGTGATCGATTCCATGATCGGTATGATTTGGCAATACAGCACGAATCTGAGGGAGTATATCCTGAACAATATGTTTTCTTGTTGTTGTGTAGAAACCAAAACGTTCCTTTCCTGCACTCTCTCCAAGGTCTTGAATCAGACTTTCTAATGTAATTTTTTCTATTAGCCTTTCAGTCCACACGAGATAGCTCCTTATTCGCATCATGAATACAATTGGCATTAAATTTGTGCATTCCGGAGAATGTAGAAATAATAGCCTCGAACACAAAGCGTGCGAGTAATGGCGGGACAGCATTTCCGACCTGCTGTTGCTGAAAACCAATGCTGCCTATGAATTCATACCAGTCGGGAAATGACTGTAACCTGGCTGCTTCTCTGACGGACAAGCCACGATGTTGTTCTGGATGAATTAACATATTCTTTCGGTAGTTACCGATGACAACGGCGGGAACATCTGGATGCAGTCGATGATATATGCCAGTATGGCATTTGGTATGGTCACTGTAATTTTTCATCAGCCTAGCTGGTATGTCTTGCCAATTGCCTCCAGCAGGAATGTACTTATACCTATTCAAAATGTAGGCTGCATTTCTTGTAACTAAGTGATTCGCTGATTGCTGCAAATGACCACGCATTAATTTGGCATATGGGGATATGGGCTCCGACTGATAAGGTAAAACATTAATATTTGCGCCATTTTCTAATAGAGGCAGATCATATATTGCGTCCCTTGTTGTAATATGCTGAGTTGCTTTCTTTGTTGGTTTAACAGGAGACATGCCATCGATTGATCCTATTATGAAGAAGCGCGAACGTATCTGAGGAATGCCGAAGTCGGCCGCATTAAGAAGCCAACAAGTTACTGAATAACCCAGCCTTTCAAGTTGGTCGATTATGTATTCCGAAAAGATGCCCCTTTCTGTTTCAAGGATGCCTTTTACATTTTCTAAAACAACCCAATGAGGCTTCCATGTTTTAATTATCCTTATGAACTCTAAAAAAAGCCAATTAGTTTCATTGGCAGATGTTCTTGTTCTCTGATTTGATGTCGAAAATCCTTGGCAGGGCGGTCCCCCGATGATTATTTTTTGCTCATTATGATTAGGGATGGTAATATTATTAAGATATCTAATATCTAATGCCAAGGCGGTTGTTTTCTTATGATTATGTCTATATGTGGCAATTGCGTATGGATCTAAATCGATCGCTAGACGCAAATTAATTCCGGCTTGAATAGCCCCAAGAGATAATCCGCCTGCGCCACAAAAAAGGTCGATTCCAATCATGCCGTTCTTTATTTATAAACTCAATGACAGTCTTGACAAATGAAGCTGAAAAATACTCGGTATGTCCATGGCCGACAATTTATCCAAAGAAAATAGAAGACTCACGATGTCAAAAATAAGGGCCAAAGATACATGGCCGGAGAGAATGGTTAGGTCTTATCTGCATTCCGCAGGGTATCGTTTCAGAAAGCATTGTAAAGACCTTCCTGGTAAACCGGATATTGTTCTACCGAAATACAAAATTGCAATATTTGTCAATGGTTGTTTTTGGCATCGGCATAAAAAATGCGGCCGTGCATTTATGCCAAAGTCGTCCACTACTTATTGGAAAGAAAAATTCAGTAAGACTATGAAGAGAGACAAAAAAAATATGTCATGCCTTACTCAATTAGGTTGGTCCGTCGTGACACTTTGGGAATGCCAAATAAAAAATGAGGAATTCAAAAACGCATTAATGAAATCACTGCCAAGCTGCAAATAAGTGAAAGCCCTTTATTCGCAACAATCAGTAGCAAAAAAACTCCCAAGATCCGTCTCTCCCCCGAGGGCCTCTTTCGAGACCCCCGAAGGTAAAGATGAAAGGGAGAGATGGAGTTGGGGAAATTTTAAAGGCTCGAGGAGCGAGGATCGAGGTACGAGGAAAACTCTTGCTGCCCGGAACCTTAATTTTCTTGATAAGTGACGTTAATCTACTATTTTTTTTCTTTCTTGGCTACTTTTTTTTCACCCTTTAAAAGATCTTTCACTTTCGCCAGGGCCTTGTCGAGATTTTCGGGCTGGGTGCCGCCGGCCTGGGCCATGTCGGGCCTGCCGCCGCCGCTGCCGCCCACGATGGGGGCGATCTCCTTGACGATGTCGCCGGCGTTGAACTTGCCCGCCAGGTCCTTCGTGACCATGCACAGGAGCATCGCCTTCTCGCCCACCTGGCTTCCCGAGGCAGATGATGCCCGATTCCATCCTGTCGCGCAGCTTGTCGCCGAAGTCGCGCAGGGCCTTCACGTCGGAGACCTCGACCTTCTCGGCCAGGAGCATCACCTCGCCCACCATCTTGGCCTTCTTGATGATGTCGCCGGATTCCTTCGCGGCGAGCTTTCCCTTGAGGCCCTCGATCTCGCGCTCGAGGTCGCGCTGGTGCTTCATCATCTTGTCGATGCGCTCGGCCACCTCGAAGGGGTTGGCGCGCAGCATGTTGGCGACCTTTTTCAGCTCGTGGTCTTCCTTCTTGATGAACTTCACGGCCTCGGGGCCCGTCACGGCCTCGATGCGGCGCACGCCCGCCGCCACGGCCGACTCGCTGATGATCTTCAGCACGCCGATGTTTCCGGTGCGGGTCACGTGGGTGCCGCCGCAGAGCTCGGCGCTCACCTTGCCCATCTGGACGACGCGGACCTTGTCGGCGTACTTCTCGTCGAAGACGGCATGCGCCCCCGTCTTCATGGCCTGCTCCTTGTCGAGGATGCTCGTCTTGACGGGGAGGTTGGCCTGGATGAGCTCGTTGGCGATCGTCTCGATGCGGTCCAGCTCGTGGTCCTCGATGCGGGAGAAGTGCGTGAAGTCGAAGCGCAGGCGCTCGGGGTTGACGAGCGAGCCCGCCTGCTTGACGTGATCGCCCAGCACGCTGTGCAGGGCCGCGTTGAGCAGGTGTGTGGCCGAGTGGTTGGCCTCGGTTGCCCTGCGGGTGTTCTTCTCGACCTTGAGGTGGACCGAGTCGTTTACGCGAATGGTGCCCTTCTTGAGCTTTCCGATGTGGGTGATGAGGTTCTCGTCGGGGCGCTGGGTGTCCCAGACCTCGAAGAGGAAGCCCTCGCCCTCGATGACGCCCGTATCGCCCACCTGGCCGCCCGTCTCGCCGTAGAAGGGCGTCTGGTCGGTGAAGATCTCGGCGTTGGTGCCCTCGGTGATGACGTCCACCTCGTCGTCCTTCTTGAGGATGGCCGTCACGAAGGAGGTGGTCTCGGTGACCTCCTCGTAGCCCACCAGTTCGGATTTGATGCCCTTGAGCGAGAGCTTCTTGTAGCTGTCGGCCACGGCGGATTCGCCGCTTCCCTTCCAGCTCTCGCGGGCCATCACGCGCTGGGCCTCCATCAGCTTCTCGAAGCCCTCCATGTCGAGGGTGAGCCTGTCCTTCTTCACGATGTCGGCCGTGAGGTCGGTGGGAAATCCGTAGGTGTCGTAGAGCTTGAATACGACCTCGCCGGGGATCACGGCGCTGCCCACGGCCTTGAGCTTGGCCACCTCGTCGGTGAGGATGCGAAGGCCCGTGTCGAGGGTCTCGAGGAAGCGCTGCTCCTCGTTGAAGATGACCTTCTGGACGAAGGCCATCCGGTCGACGATCTCGGGGTAGGCGTCCTTCATGACGTCCACAACGGAGGTGACGACTTCATTGAGGAAGGGCTTGTCGAAGCCCAGGAGCTTTCCATGCCGGCAGGCGCGGCGCAGGATGCGCCTGAGCACGTAGCCGCGGCCCTCGTTGGAGGGCAGGATGCCGTCGCCGATCAGGAAGAAGACGGCGCGGGCATGATCGGCGATGACCCGCATGGAGACGTCGTTGTCGGGGTTGCCGCCGTACTTCTTGCCGGCGAGCTTCGCGATGGTGTGGATGATCGGGGTGAAGAGATCCGTGTCGTAGTTGGTATTCTTGCCCTGGACGATGGCCGCCAGGCGCTCGAGGCCCATGCCCGTGTCGATGTTGGGCTTGGGAAGGGGCGTGAAGCTGCCGTCGAGGTTGCGGTCGAACTGCGTGAAGACGTGGTTCCAGATCTCGAGGTGCCTGTCGCAGGTGCACTCGACGTTGCACTCGGGCTTGCCGCAGCCCACCTCGGGGCCCTGGTCGTAGAGGATCTCCGAGCAGGGGCCGCAGGGGCCCGTCTCGCCCACCATCCAGAAGTTGCTGTCCATGCCCATGCGGACGATGCGGTCGGCGGGCACGCCCTCCTGCTTGTTCCAGATCTCGAAGGCCTCGTCGTCGTCCTTGTAGATCGTGATGTACATCTTCTCTTTCGGAAGGCCCATGACGTTGATCAGGAAGTCCCAGCCCCAGGCGATGGACTCCTTCTTGAAGTAATCGCCGAAGGAGAAGTTGCCGAGCATCTCGAAGAAGGTGTGGTGGCGCGCCGTGTAGCCCACGTTTTCCAGGTCGTTGTGCTTGCCGCCCGCGCGCACGCACTTCTGGGAGCTTGCGGCCCGGTAGTAGCCGCGGTCCTCCAGGCCCAGGAAGCAGTCCTTGAACTGAACCATCCCCGAGTTGGTGAAGAGAAGCGTCGGGTCATCCTTGGGGATGAGCGACGAGCTCGCGATGACGGTGTGGCCCCTCTCCTTGAAGTACTCGAGAAATTTCGCCCTGATCTCACTCGATGTCATGTACGATTCCCTCCTCGTATTTTCCCAGGTAATCGAGAATAAGTCCCAGATGATAGCCTTTGCCCTGCAGCGTGCGGGCAAGGGCCAGTCTCTCTTTTTTATTGAGGCCGTCGATGCCCCGGCCCTGGAGCTTCTTGGCTGCGGACCGGGAGATCCCTTCCATCGCGGGGAACTCCTCGCGGACCTCGCGGATGGCCGCCTTGGCCGCCTCGCGGTCGATACCCTTTTCCCGCAGCTGCTCCTCGATCTTGCGGTTCCCGTAGAGGCGGTTCACGGCGAGATGTCTTGCCCGGTTTACGGCAAAGGCCTCGTCGTCGAGATACCCCAGCTCGTCGAGATTTTCAAGCACTCGTTCGATGGCGGATTTGTGAAGTCCCTCTCGGCGAGTTTCTTCCACAGATGATAGCCTTTGCCCTGCAGCGTCCGGGCAAGGGCCAGTCTCTCTTTTTTACTGAGGCCGTCGATGCCTCGGCCCTGGAGCTTCTTGGCCGCGGACCGCGCGATCCCTTCCATCGCGGGAAACTCCTCGCGGACCTCGCGGATGGCCGCCTTGGCCGCCTCGCGGGCGATGCCCTTTTCCCGCAGCTGCTCCTCGATCTTGCGGTCCCCGTAGAGGCGGTTCACGGCGAGGTGCCGGGCCCGGTTGACGGCAAAGGCCTCGTCGTCGAGATACCCCAGCTCGCCGAGATTTTCAAGCACTCGTTCGATGGCGGATTTCGTGAAGTCCCTCTCGGCGAGTTTCTTCCGCAATTCCGCCCGGCTGCGGCTCCGCAGGGCCAGCAGCCGCAAGGCCCGTTCCCTGGCCCTTTTGTATTGGAGGTGGTCCTCCATTTACTTCTTCTTCTCTTTTTCTTTTTCCGGCGGTTTTTCCTACCGGCGGTGCGGCTTTCTTCACCCCGAATTTCTCGCGGACCTCGTCCTCGATTTTGGCCATCAGCTCCTTGTTGTCCTTGAGGGCGAGGCGCACGTTCTCCCGGCCCTGGCCGAGGCGGTCGCCCTTGTAGGAGTACCAGGTGCCGCTTCGCTCGACGATGTTGTTGTTGACGGCCAGATCCAGCAGGTCGCCTTCCCTCGAGATCCCCTCGCCGAAGATGATGTCGAACTCGGTCTCGCGGAAGGGCGGGGCGACCTTGTTCTTCACGACCTTGACGCGCACGCGGTTGCCCACGACGTTTTCGCCCTGCTTGAGGGCCGTGATCTTGCGGATGTCCAGGCGCATGGAGGCGTAGAACTTCAGGGCGTTGCCGCCGGTCGTCGTCTCGGGGTTGCCCATGAACATGCCGATCTTCATGCGCAGCTGGTTGATGAAGATGACGCAGGTCCTGGACTTGCTGATGGTGCCCGTGAGCTTGCGGAGGGCCTGGGACATGAGGCGCGCCTGGAGGCCCATCTGGGCATCGCCCATGTCGCCTTCGAGCTCGGCCTTGGGGACGAGCGCCGCCACGGAGTCGATGACGAGGACATCGAGGGCGCCGCTTCGCACCAGCGTCTCGGCGATCTCGAGGGCCTGCTCGCCCGTGTCGGGCTGGGCGATGAGCAGGTTGTCCACATCGACGCCGATCTTGCGCGCGTAGCTCATGTCGAGGGCGTGCTCCGCGTCGACGAAGGCCGCGAGGCCGCCCATTTTCTGGGCCTCGGAGACGATGTGAAGGGCCAGTGTCGTCTTGCCGCCCGACTCGGGGCCGTAGATCTCGACGACGCGCCCCCGGGGGATGCCGCCCACGCCGAGGGCCATGTCGAGGCTCAGCGACCCCGTGGGGATCACGAGCACGTCGATGATCTCCGCGCCGCCCAGGCGCATGATGGAGCCCTTGCCGAACTGCCGCTCGATCTGGGTGATGGCAAGCTCTACTGCCTTTTCACGGTCCGATTCGTGTGATGCCATATTTTCTTTTGCCTCCTGGAGGTTATGATCGTTTGTTAATTCATTGTCATTACGAGCCGAGCCTCTGGAAACCCAGTTCCCTGATCTCCCTCTCCCTGAAAAAATGCTCCTCGCAATGACAGAACAGGGTGCTCCTCCTAAGAAACAGCAACAGGAATCATGTGTCATTACGAGCCGAGTCTTGCGAGGCGTGGTAATCTGCCATTAAGAATAAAATAACGAAGATCGCCACGCTGCGCTCGCGATGACCCATGTTTTATATTTCACCCGCCCAGCTTGAACTTCGCAAGGGCTGAGTACTCGGGGCCTGCGGGCTTCAGATCGCTCCGGAAGAGGATCATCTCTTTGGCTGTAAAGGAGCCCGCCTCAAAGTCCTTGTGGCTCTCGATGGCCTTGTCGAGCCCGTCGATCTTCCGGTCGGCCTTCATGCGCCCCAGCGTCAGGTGTGGCCGGTAGGGCCTCTCCTCGCGCGGGAATCCCGCGGCCTCGAGGGCCGCTTCGATTTCGGCCTGCATGGCCGTGAGCTCCTTCAGTCCCGTCGTGATCCCCACCCAGAGGACGCGGGGCCTCGCCAGGTTCGGGAAGACGCCCATCGTCCCGACGGCGATGGGCATCGGAGCGAACTCCGGCGCCTTCGCTTTCAGGGTGTCCTCGATGCTGCGGATGTCGCGCTCGGTCATGCTCCCGAAGAATTTCAGCGTCAGGTGGGTGCTTCCCTTCTTTGCCCAGCGGACGACACCCGTCATCGACCGGTCCAGGCGGTACTGGAGCCGCTCGAACTGCTCGAGGACCTCCTTCGGGATCTCGATGGCCAGAAACGTCCGGATCGTGTTGTCATTGGACATGGTCTTCCCCCGTCAGGAACCTGCGCGTGAGCTCGAGGGCCCACTCGGTCGTGATTTCCTTCACCCGCCTGCGATCCCACTTGAAGGTGAAATCGCGGCAGAGGGTCCGCTTGCCGTCGGAGACGGCGATGAAGATGGTGCCCACGGGCTTTTTGTCCGTGCCGCCCGCGGGGCCGGCAATGCCCGTTGTCGAAACGCCGATGTCGGTGCCGCTTGCCTTCCGCACGCCCTCGGCCATGAGGATGGCCACTTCTTTGCTCACGGCGCCGTGCTCTTTCAGGACTTCCTCGGGCACGCCCAGCAGCTCCGTCTTCGATCGGTTGCTGTAGGTCACAACGCCGCGCTCGAAGTAGGCCGAGCTGCCCGGCACATTGGTGATCCGGTCGGCCACGAGGCCGCCCGTGAGCGACTCGGCCACGCTGATCGTGAGCTTTCGCTCCGTGAGGAGTGAGCCGATCATCCCCTCGAGGGTGTCCTCGTCGTATCCGAAGATATTTTTTCTGAGCCTCTCCTGGACCCCTTTGAGCACATCGGCAAGGTTTTCATCCGCCCGCGCCCGGTCGTCGTGCCACGAGGTGATGACGATATGGTTTTCGGGAAACCGGGGGTAAAAGCCGATGCTCACATGCTCGTGATCGTACTTCAAGTCCGCCAGGGCGTTGTCGATGAGGGCCTCGGCCAGCCCGAAGAGCTTGACGGTCTTTACGGCCATAACCCTTTTGCCGGCGGGGTCCTCCTGCTCGAAAAGCGGGATGACCACCTCGGGAACCATTTTTTTCACTTCCATGGGGACGCCGGGCAGAACGACAATCGGCTTTCCGACCCGCTTCAGGCAGAACCCCCAGGCGGTGCCGACGGGGTTGCGCAGCGGGATGGACTCCTCGGGAAACATGGCCTGCTTGGCGTTGTTATCGGTCCAGCGGATCCCGCGCTGGGCGAATCGATCCTTGATCGTCTGCAGGACGGCTTCATCCGTGAAGAGCCGCAGGCCGTAGATCTCCGTGATGGCCTCCGTGGTGATGTCATCGGCCGTGGGCCCGAGTCCCCCCGTGACGACGACGCCGTCGGAGACAGACAGGATACAGTCCAGGGCGCCCCGGATGGCGCTGATGCTGTCGCCTACACTCATGACGGCCGCAACCTCCCAGCCGCGAACGTGAAATTCCCGGGCCAGGTAGGCCGTGTTCGTGTCCTGGATGCGCCCGCTGGTGATCTCGTTGCCTATGGTCAAGATGCCTATTTTCATCAAATCCACCTGTCATCCCCCTTTGCAAAAGGGGGACCGGGGGCGCATCCCGTCAGGGTGCGCAACCATGTCCGGTTCATTCCCTACCGGGCCGCCCCGCAACGCGGATTAGGGCGGCAAAGAGGGGGATTTTTTCATCTGTGAAAAGCTCGAGATTCATTGTTTGCATCATGTCCTTCGAATACTCAGAAATCGAAAAATCTCAGCGCAAGTTGGAGCACCGCGTTCGCCCAGACCCCGGCCGCGACATCGTCCATCACCACGCCCCAGCCGCCGGGGAGCCTGTCCTGGCACCAGCGCGCCGGAGGGGGTTTGACGATATCGAAGATCCTGAAAAGGAAAAAAGCCAGCACGATCCGGCCGATCGTCGGGCCCACCAAGGCAAGCGACCAGAGGAGGCCGACGATCTCGTCGATGACGATCCGGGGGGAATCCTTCCTATCGAAGATCCTCTCCGCTTCACCCGATGCGTAGACGGCAAGAAGGGTGAGGACCGACACCGATACGAGGTAGAGGGGCCAGGATAGAGACGAAAGGGCCAGGTAAAGGGGTATGCCGACGAGTGTGCCCGCCGTGCCGGGCGCGAAGGGCGAATAACCGCTTCCGAATCCCGTGGCGATGAGCTTGATGACCGTCTTTCCCAGAGAGGCCCCCCCTTCGACCTTCAGCCGCTCGGCAGGAACAGAACCGGTCCCGTCCGGGCCATGCTATTCCTCACTTGCGCGGGCTAAACCTTATCGTCTTTCGTCAATCCCGTCAATAATTTTGATGTCCTTCCGCCGCGCCGGAACGGCCGCGGGACCCCCAAAATCCCCTTGACAATAGAACGAACGTTCTATAACCTGAGAGGCAAGCGATGTCAAGGGAAAAAGGGGCGAAGGACCAGGGGGTAGGGACAAAAAAAGCCAACAGCCGACAGCCAACAGTCTACAGCCGACAGCCAAGACAAAGAAAAAAGAAAGTCATTACGAGCCGAGCCTCGCGAGGCGTGGTAATCCACGATTTAGAATGAAATAACGAAGATTGCCGCACTACGTTCGCAATGACTTATCCTCATATTCCGTCGCCTGTTTCTTCCATCGATAACCCCGTGCATACGAACGGGGTCCATGGCTCGCAATGACGCAAGGGAAGATTAATTTTCGGATGGAAAAGCGAACCGTTGAAACCGTATCGAAAAGGCTTGCCGGGTTCTACCGGGACCAGCGGCGGATGCCGGCCTACTCGGAGATGCTCCCCCTGCTGGGGGTGCGCTCGAAGAGCGTCGCCCACTTCTGGATGCGAAAGCTCCTGAGGGAGGGCATCCTCGAAAAGGACCGCAAGGGGCTCCTGCGGCCCGTGCGGCGCGACTTCGCCCTGCCGCTCGTCGGCGCCATCCAGGCCGGGTTCCCGACGCCCTCCGAGGAGGGGCTGCGGGACCTCGTGTCGCTCGACGAGTACCTCGTGACGAAGCCCGAGGCGTCCTTCCTGCTGCGGGTAAGCGGCGACTCCATGACGGGCGAGGGGATCATGCCGGGAGACCTCGTGATCGTCGAGCGGGGGAGGGAGCCCAGGGCGGGCGACGTGGTCGTGGCCCAGGTGGACGGCGAGTGGACCATGAAGTACTTCACCCGGACGAAAAGCGGCGCCGTCGTGCTGGAGTCGGCCAACCCGAAGTATCCCCCCATCCGCGCGCGGGAGGAGCTGAAGATTGCGGGAATTGTGACGGCGGTCGTTCGGAAATACCATTTGTGAAAAAGGGACGAGGGACCAGGGGGTAGGGACGAAAAAAGTGTCTGAGTGTCTAAGTGTCTGAGTGAAGAAATAAGAAAGACGGTCATCGCGAGCTGAGCCTCGCGAGGCGTGGCGATCCACGTTTGAGATCTTTGCGTTGATTCTGTAACGAAGATTGCTTCGCTGTGCTCGCAATGACATTTTTTTCACAACTACTTTCATATCAACCCATTACCTGATCAACAGGTTTCCCATGGATCCATTAATGCTGAATCTCCGCTCCTGGCCGCAGGCCATCCTGCACATCGACGGCGATGCCTTCTTCACGTCCTGCGAGGAGGCGATCCACCCGGAGCTCAAGGGCAAGCCCCTCATCACCGGGGGCGAGCGGGGGATCGTGGCCTGCGCGAGCTATGCCGCCAAGGCCCTGGGGATCAAGCGGGGCGTGCCCCTGCACGAGGCGAAGAAGCTCTGCCCGGGGCTCATCGTGCTGCCCTCGGACTACGAGACCTACAGCCTCTTTTCGCGGCGCATGTACAACATCGTCCGGCGCTTCACGCCCCAGGTGGAGGAGTACTCCATCGACGAGGCCTTCGCCGACCTCACGGGGCTGCGGCGGGCCCTGCGCTCCTCCTACGAGACGATCGCCCTCGACATCAAGCGCGAGGTCGAGCGCGAGCTGGGGATCACGGTTTCCGTGGGCCTCTCGCTCTCCAAGGTGCTCGCCAAGGTGGGCTCGAAGCACCGCAAGCCCGCGGGGTTCACCCTGATCCCGGGACGCCGGATTCCCGAGTTCATCGGGGAGCTGCCCGTCGAGAAGATCTGGGGGATCGGCCCCGCCACGACGAACTACCTCTGGAAGATGGGGGTCAGGACGGCCCTGGAGTTCGCGAGGCTCCCGGAGGCCGTGGTGAAGAAGAAGTTCACCAAGCCCGGCCAGGAGATCTGGCGCGAGCTTCGCGGCGAGTCGGTCTACCCCGTCACGGCCGAGGAGAAGAGCGACTATGCCTCCATCAGCAAGACGAAGACCTTCGCGCCGTCCACAAACGACCCCGAGTATCTCTTCGCGCAACTGCTCCGCAACCTCGAGTCGGCCTGCATGAAGGCGAGGCGCTACCACCTCGCGCCGCGCAAGCTCATCGGCTTTCTCAAGATGAACGACTTCGAGTACCGCGGAAGCGAGATGAAGCTCACCCGCCCCTCGGCCCACCCCCTCGAGCTGTGCGATGTCCTGCGGGGGCTTTTCGACGAGCTTTACCGCAGGGAGGACCTCTACCGCGCCACGGGCGTGATCCTCGTGGATCTGATGCCCGACCGGAACGTCCAGTACAGCCTTTTCGAGAGCCCCATGCGGGCCGACAAGGTGCGCGACCTCTACGAGGCCGTCGACGAGATGCGCGAGAAGTTCGGCAAGCACTGCCTGCACCTGGGCGCGGCCCATCCCATCGACAAGTTCGGGAAGGGCAGGCGGGGCACCCCGACGGTGCGCGAGCAGACAACCTTCTACGGCGAGACGAAGAGGAAGCATCTGCCGCTGCCCGTGCTGCACGTGAAGGTCTGAAGTTTTTTTGTTGACTTCACGCTTGGATCTTCCCCTAATGAAAAGATGGTTCCACGACGGGACGGTGGACGAACGTCCCGCCCGTCGACGCATGTCTTTCTTTCAACGGGGAGCGGAGCAACGGATATGGATTACGGGCAATACTACGGGTTCACCCGGATGCCTTTCGGAGAGGGCGCGGATCGCGAGGTTTTCTTCAGGGCGGAGACGCACAAGGAAGCGCTGGCATTGATGCTCTACGGCATCAGGGAGCGAAAGGGTTATATCGTCATCTTCGGCGAGCAGGGTATGGGGAAGAGCACGCTCATCCGGCAGGTGATGGATCAGCTCGACGAGCGGACGAAGGTTGCCCTGATCTCACAATCGCATGACCAGTATTACACGCTGCTGAAGGAGCTCATGGAAAAGCTGGGTCTGCGCGCCGCCAAAGGCGCCGCCCAAGAGCTAACCAAGGGCTCCATGCTCCACGAGCTTTATGAATACCTGACCCAGTGCCTGAAAAAAGACCAGAATATCGTGATTTTTCTCGACGACGCGCACAGGATGAAGGATGAAATCATCGAAGAACTGCGACTCCTGTCGAACCTTGAAACGAGCAGGACCAAGCTGATCCAGATCGTCATCGCCGGTGAACCCGAACTGAGCCGGAGACTGAATTCGAACCACCTGAGGCAGATCAGGCAGCGCATCCAGATCCTTCACAGTATTCTTCCCCTCGGCCACGATGAATCCCTGCAGTACATCGAACATCGGCTGGCCTGGGCCGGCCGAAGCAGCGGCGATATCTTCACGCCGGAGGCGCTGGCGTCCCTCTGCAGATATGCCGTCGGGGTTCCCCGAAACATCAATGCCCTGTGTGACCGCGCCCTGGCCCTGGGCGCGGTGCGATCCGAAAAGCCCGTATCCGCCGAAACCGTTGGAGAGGCCCGCAAGGCTGCGGCGCCTCTGATCCGGGCGGCATCCTCCTCGCCTGCCACCGCGGGCGCAGCGAAGTCGGCCCTTCGGTCCCCCTGGCTTTATGCCGCCCTGGCCGTCGCGGCGGCCGGGGTTTTCATGGGAAGCTACTATCTGAGCCCTAAATCCGGCATTGCGCCCGGGAGTGCCGTGGTCCAGCCGGCGCCGAGCCAGAAAGCCTCCGAAGCAGACGAGGCAGCCAAGGCGCAGTCCACGAAGGGAGCGCAAGCGCCCGGCTTGCCGGCTGAGAAACCGCAAGCCCAACCTGCACCCCCTGCCGCCCCGGCACCGGCATCGGTCGCGCAGGAACCGACAGAAGCAAATGTTCCTGTCAACGAGCTCACGGTTAAGGAGGGGGCGACCCTCTCGTCCATCGCGACCCGACATTACGGGTTCGTGAACGCAACCGTCCTGGATTGCATCCTGGAATCAAACCCGGAGATCGCGGACGTCGATCTCGTCCGGGCCGGCAGTCAGGTCCTTCTGCCGCAAGCCGTGGGCAAAGCGAGGTCCGTGAAGCTCCCGGACGGAACGCTCGGCATCCATGCCGCCACGTTCATGACGTACCGTGAAGCGCGGGACTATGTCGGCAAGATCGGCTCCGATCTCGGCCGGGTCGAAATCGTGAAAAGACGCGTTGCGCCTCAGAAGGACTGGTACCGCATCCTGGTGGGTCCCTTCGGGAGCAGGGAAGAAGCTCGCAGCGCGCTTCAATCGTTGGAGCGGCTAACCCCTCAGTGAGCCTGTGGGCCAGGTATAGTGACCAGTGACCCGTGAAGAGGAAACAGCCGACAGCCGACAGCCGACAGCCGACAGAAAAATCCCCCTCTTTCCCCGACACGCTACCCGCTACCCGCGACACGCTTCTTCCGCCCGTTTTCGCTGGACAGGGCCCCGTAAATTCCCTATACTCCGGGCGAGCCGGGGCTTTGCAGGTTATGCTTGAACCGATAAGGGAGTGAGACCATGCCCTACGAGGCAGGCGGATTCCGGGAGAAGGCGCAGAGGCGCTACTACAGCGTGATGGAAAGGGTCGCCCGGCCTCTTGTCAGCGCGGGCGTATCGCCGAATCACATCACCGTTGCCGGGATGCTTTTGTCGCTTGCGGCCGGCATCTTTTTCGCTGCCGGGGCGATCTTCTGGGGAGGGATGCTGCTCTGGGCCTCGGGCCTGATGGACCCCATCGACGGAACCGTGGCCAGGCTTTCGGGAAAGGTCACCCGCTTCGGCGCCCTCTTCGACTCCACCCTGGACCGCTACTCGGAGTTCTTCATCTTTTTCGGCCTGATGTTCTACTTCAGAGGCGGGCGGATGCTGATCGTGGTGATGCTTGCCCTCATGGGCTCCATCATGGTGAGCTACATCAAGGCCCGTGCCGAGAGCCTGGGGCAGAAGGAATTCAGGGGCCTCATGCAGCGCCCCGAGCGCATCATCCTGCTCATCGTCGGGACGGTTCTCAATGCCCCGATCAACCAAACCCTCCTGGGCGACTGCCAGGACTGCACCCTCAAGGGAACGATCGTCATCCTCGCCGTGCTCACGAACCTGACGGCCCTGCAGAGACTGCTGTCCAGCCGGAATGAATTGAGGTGAAAGGTTAAAGGAAAAAGGTGAAAGGTGAGGGAGGAGATCTTTGTCCTTTATCCTTTGACCTTTAGCCTGTCTCAACCCCCCTGTGCCCAGCGGATCAGGAACACCCCCGCTACCATGATGGCGGCGCCCGCGAGACGCTCGCGGATGTTCTGCTCGCCGAACCACCACGCCCCGTAGAGAACCCCGAACAGAAGGCTCAGCCGCTTGATGGCAATCATGTAGGCCGCCTCGACCTGCGCGATGGCCATCATGTGGGCGAAATTCTCCATGGCGGCCATGAGGCCTATGAGCAGCATGGGGCCGGGCCTCGCGAAAATGCCGCGCACCCCCGCACCGCCTGCGGCCACGGGCCAGAGCGAGACGATGACCACGGAGAGCGCCAGGTTGTAGACGGCGGCGAAGAACCACGGGTTGGAGTGCAGGATGGCCACCTTCCCGATGGGCGCCGTGATCGAGTAGATGAGCGAGACGAGCAGCATGATCCAGGAGCCGGGCTCGCGGATGACGGCCCTGATGGGCCCCAGCAGCCCGGCCTTCAGCTTCGAGAGATTGAGGACATAGGCCCCGAGGACAATGAGGAGGATTCCCAGGGTGCCTCCCAACCCGATCGACTCTCCGAGGATGAAGCGGCCCGTGAGGATCATGAAGACGGGCGTGAAGGCCAGAAAGGGCAGGGACAGCGAAAGCGGCGAGAGCTTCAGGGCCCGCATGTAGAGGAAAAAGGCGACCACCTCCAGCGGAAGGGCCGCTGCGATGGCAAGCCAGAACGTCCGGTCCGGCACGGCCGAGGGAAGGAAAAGCAGCGCCAGGACCATCCAGGGGGCCGTGGACAGGATGCGGACGACCCCCATGCGGTAGGGCGCCAGATCGCTGAAGAAGCGCTTCGTCAGGGCATCAGCGGTGGCCAGGCCCAGGGCGGCGGTCAGGGAGAGCAGGAACCACGTCATCTCAGTTGAACTGGCCTCTCCAGTAGGCGTCGCCGCGAAGGTCTCCGACGGCCTTGTCGACGAGGATCTCAGCCGCTTTCTTCAGGCTGGCCGCCTGTTCGTCGCAGATCTTGAAGTTCGTCGGGATGGAGCTCACCTTGTCGTAGAGGTCCCTGTGCTGCTCCTTGAGCGCGTCGAACTTGAGGTCGAGGAACATCCCGTTTTCCCTGCTTTTCACGTATTTCTCGAATTCACGGGCCCTCAGCCGCTGGTTCTCCACCATCAGCAGGCTGTAGGCGTCCTGGACGTTGGAGAAATCGACGAAATAATCCAAGAAGTGCCTCGGGTCGAAGTCGGCCTCGCTCTTTGCCTTGGTGGCAGGCCTCGCGTCGGCGACGATGACGAGGACCGGAACGTTGCGGTAGCGGGCGCCGTCGTCGCTCAGGAGGATCCTCCACAGCGACTCGATACCGAGGTTGTCCATGACGCCGCCGTCCATGAGGTGGATGAATTTCTCTTCCGGCTTGCTGTAATTACGCAGTGTCACGTAGTGGAAGGCGCCCGGGAAGGCCGCCGAGCCCGTTACGCCGTAAGCGATGGGGAAAAGGTCCAGCCTCGAGCGGATGGCTGAAAAATCCTTTTCGGTGAAGCTGAAGATCTCCGGCACGGCGGCGCTGTCGGTGTTGTTGGTCGAGTTGAGGATGAGATAGGGCCTTCTCGGGTTGAGGTCCCGGAAGAGAAAACTGTTTTCGGTCTCCCGCGTCCCGCCGAAGAGGCCCTCGGCAAAGGTCTCGGCCATCACGTCGGTGCGGTCGAAGTAGGTGGCGTAGCGGACGATGTTTTCGGGCCGCCAGCAGTTGATCCGCCACCGGTCGATGTAGTTCTGCTGGAGCAGCGGGTAGATGATGCTCTCCTTCCAGACCGTCCTGTTGAGGTTCTGCGTGACAGGGGGTGCGCAGGCCTGCCCGTCGTCGCAGCTTGCCGCGTAGAGCGCGGCCGCAACGGAGCCGCCCGAGGCCGACGAGACGACGTCGACCTGCTGGAGGATGCCGTGCTTCTGAAGCTCGAACAGGACGGCGGCGGAAAAAACGGCGGCCCGGCTTCCCCCGCCCGAGAGAGCAAGGCCGATGAAGTTGGGGTCGCGCGGGGACGGAATGGAGCGGCATTGATCGATGGAGCGCTCCGGGGGGCTGCCGCTCCACTGGTTGCGGCATCGCCAGTCCACGTCGTAGCGGACATCGTTCGAGGCGATGTAGGCGGCCGAAGACGGGCTGGGCGCCGGAAGGCTTGTGTCGGCGGCGGAGAGGTTCACGTGGCTGTTTGTCGGCACGATGACACAGGACGCGAGCATCAGGGCAATCGGCAGCAACGGCAACGCAAGCATCTTCGCCGGTTTCATGGTTTTACCCCCCTGCAAAATCGTCCGGCCGCGTTTTCCTGCTTCATGGGCCGGGGTTTGTTTTTTCTATAGCATAAAATTGCCGACGCCCTCATACGAAAATATCAGGCGAAATCGGGCGAAACGGTATCGTTGTCGAAATATCCCTGGTGCCGGATCCCGGCGATTCCGGCCATACAGCGGGCTGAAGGCAAATTGTAGGAAATCTTTACATTTTCCCCCTATGGAAGAAAGCGGTTTCCAAACGGGGCGTTAGGCTTGAAATGCCCGCCGGGAGTCAATTTCGCTGTAGGGATTCTTTACAAATTCATGCGGCCGCAAAGAGCCCGGGGGCGGGGATTATGCTTTGAACACAAGGGGTTGATGATTTTGGTTTGATTTATGAATATTCATCTGTGGGGCAGGGTGCCTTCGTCCTTCCAGAGGTGCAGCTTGCGGAAAATTTGGATTCGCGACCTGTTCGGTGCGGTCGTCTTTCCACGGTCAGGAGGGGAAAAATGAAAAATACAACGAGTCTTCACGGGGTCCGGTTCCTGACGATCCTGCTTGTCGCGGTGATGACCGTGCTCGCCGGATGCAGCGGCGGGGGAGGTGGGGGAGAGAGTTCTTCGGGTACAGCCGAAACGGGGACCGTGGCGGTTTTCGTCAAGGACGGGCCTTCGGACGAATTTGCACAGATCTGGGTGACGATCACGCAGGTGGAACTGCTGCCGGTGAGCGGCTCTCCCGTGGTGATCTACGACAACCCGTCGGGATGCCGGATTGACATCCTCGATTACCGCGATGAGGACTTCCTGCTGAAGATCCACCGAAGCGTTCCGGCAGGCCGGTATTCCAAGATCCGGCTTCGTGTGACGGACATCGATCTGGTGCCGACGGCCGCAAGCACCATCGGCAGCGACATCGAGGTGAAGCTTCCCAGCGGGAAGATCGACCTCAATCCCCGGGATCCTTTCACCGTCGCGCCCGGCGGGACCCTGTCCGTTCGCCTGGACCTGGACGCCAACAAGGCCATCCATGTTCACCCGAGCAAGCCGGGGTGGTATATCTTCCGGCCCGTCGTCTTCGTCGACATCGAGACGGGCTATCCCGCCGCGATCGCCCGAAGCTCGTCCACGGGACGATCACGGAATTGGTCAAAAGCGGAGGTGTGACGACAGGCTTCACCATGGCTCTCGAGAACAGCCGCGGCACTCTGGAGGTCAAGCTGAATACCGGTACGGAGATCTTCCTCGCCGATGGCGAGTTCGGCTATGCCTCAAACCTCGCCGTCGGCCAGGAGGTCCGGGTGAGGGGCAGGATGGACTCGTCGGGCGCCCTCGTTGCATCGCTTGTCATCATCGGCGACGTCGTGGATGTCCTCGGTGATGTGACCAGTGCAGTCGCAATGAATGTGTTCACCTTCACCACCTTCACGGGAGAGGAACTCATCGGGGATTACGACGTCAGGATCGATCCTGCCAAAACACTCATCCTGATGAACTGCGGCACCGAGGTCGGCCCCGGGGCCATCCAGGCCGGCATGGTGGCCAGGGTCTTCGGAAAGGGCGACGGGTCCGAAATCCGCGCGGTGGTCGTCATACTGCGAACGAAGGAAGTGAAAGGGGAGATCACCTCTTGGTCGAACGTGTCCGGCGGCAGGCAGCTCACCGTCCTGCAGGAAAGCGGCGCGACGGCCACTGTTCTAGTCCCGACGGCGGCGCCGGTTTACATCGAGGGGGATGGCCAGGTCTCCGCGAGCTACCTGACCGTGGGCCGACAGGTGCGCATCCTTCTCGATCCGACGACCGCATCGCCTCTCACGGCCAAGGCGGTGTTCATCGAGGGAGAGAAGGTGGAAGGCGCAGTCACGTCAGTCAACACGGCCGCGGGCACGATGGTTGTCGATGGCCTGACAGTGCGCGTTCCTGCGGGTGCCACGATTCTCGATTTGCGAAGCGGATGCGATCTGGTGAACTTCTCGACAATCGATGCGGGCGATCAGGTGGTCTACTTTGGCCTCGAGACCTCGGGGGCGGACTTCGAGGCGCCAGTGGTCCTGATCGTGGATTAGGAAGCAGGACCGGGCCGCGAGCGGGAAAACCGGGAAGAGCAAAAAGGCAGGGCTTTGGAGCCCTGCCTTTTGATTTTCCGGTGAATCCGTTCACGCGGCGGTTCCGGCCAGGCGCGCGGGGAATCGGTTCTTACCGGGCGCCGGCGACCTTCTGCACGCTCTCGAGCAGCTCCTGGGAGTGGGCGACGGATTTTTTCAGGGCCTCCAGGGCCTGGCCCCGTTCGAGCATCTCTTTCTGCAGTTCGTTTTTCAGGCGGTGGATTTCCTCGCCTCGTGCCCGGGCATCCGTTTCCATCTCGGTGCGCAGCCGCGTGAACTCGGCCTCTCGCCGGCCGAAGTCCGCCGTCGTGCCCCGGATTTCTTCCTTCAGGGTCGTGATCCCTGCCTCGAGTTCGGAGCGCAGGCGGCTGAACTCCTCTTCCTTTTGCCGGTGCCGCACCGATGCGGCTTCCATCTCGTTTCGCAGGGACTCCACCTGTCCGACCCTCTCCGAGAGGGCCCCCTCGAGCTCGTGGATCCGGCGTTCCTGGCTGACCTTGAGCCGCTTGTCCTCCGTGATGTCCCACAACACGCAGAGAAGACCGAGCGTGTCTCCCGTGCCATTGATGATGGGCTTGCGAATCGCCAGGACCGTGATTTCGCGGCCGGCGACGAGGCGGTCTTCTTCGGCAATCTCCATCTTGCCGGTCTGGATCACCTCGTACTCGACAGCGGCCAGTTTTTCCACGACGTCCGCTGAAAACAGGTCCCGGTCCGACTTCCCGCTTAGCTCGCCCGGTTTCATCTCCCAGTCACGGGCATAGGCCTCGCTGCACAGGATGTAATTCAGCCCGGAGTCCTTGAAGAAGAAACGCAGCGGAAGCTTCTCGACGACACAACGGAGGCGGGCGTCGCTTGCCCGGAGCGCTTCTATTTCCTGTCGATTGTCCCGGTCGGCTTCCTCCAGGTCCTTCACCCGCTGCCACATGGCGACCATCTCGTGCATCAAATCCTGGACGGCCTTGAACTGCCCGCTGCTTGCCGTTTCCGTCATGACGGACCTCCATCCGGTTTCTCTGCAAATAAAAACAGCGAAGGCTCTCACGCTCGTCGTGCGTTATATGAGAAGCCCTCGCCGTTGTCAACACGGAAACAACTCATGCAACCAATTAGTTGCAACATCATATGAAAAAAAGAGTTTTTAGAACTGTTTCCTGGCCCAGCAGATGATAGAACCCAGGATTGGGACGCGTTCGAAGACGACACTCGTGTCCCAGTATTCGGTGGAGAAA
>CAWDHZ010000021.1:0-22637 GCA_963802225.1 uncultured delta proteobacterium
GGTTTAATACGATCCGCCCCGATTGTCAAACCATTCCCTGCCCCCGATGGGCGTCCCGGGTAGCGTTTTCGGGGACTCCCGGATGCCGTCGATCCGCGCCGCCGTGACCGGACTATGGGTCCGGAAGCCCTTCCGGGGCTTCATCAGACGATGTCTGATGGGCGAATGCGCCAATGTCTGAGAATCGATTCAAAGATTGTCTGATGCCACTTTCAGACGGGCGCCGATTTGTTTCAAGACGCGGTTGAGTTAGGGTAGTCCCGAAAGAAAAAAGAACACGCAACACCAGAGGAAAGGCAAAGATCATGACGGGCAGGCTGGCGATGAGAGCGAAAACGGAGATGAACCCCCAGGGGACCCTGATGGGCGAGCGCGCCGCGAGGATCCCCGGTGACCCGGCGAGCCGTTCCTATTACAAGGACACGAGACCGGCCATCTTCCGCTAAAAACGGCAACCGCAGGCAGGTTGTTCCCTGATAACGAGCGAACCCAAAGAGGGATCATCATCATGAAAAGCAAGGAAACGAAAAAGTACGCGAAGAAGGGCAAGGAGAAGATGCTCACCGGGAAGTACTGGTACGACCCGATGTGCGGTCCGATCCGGCCCTGACGATAAGGAAAACGTCGACTCCTGGTCAGTCATGTCGTCTTCTGCAACACGTCACTGACTATCTCCTTGACATTCGTTCACGGGCGGGGATCCGCCCCGCCCGTGAACGGATGGAGAAGGCTAGACGGAGGGTTCATTCTGTACATGGAACGCAGACACAGGAAGGCTCAGGAAAGCGACACGATGAAGAAGCCCGGCAAGACCCTGATCAGCGAGGAAGACTGGAACAAATACGTCAATGCCGTCCGCAGGAAAGCTGCTCGGAGCCAGGACGAAAAACACCCGAAAGGGTAAAGGAGCTTGACCATGACAAAGATGCAGCCAAAGCCCGCCAAGGCGGACAGGAAAGACTGGAACAAGTACCACCAGTACATGGACGAACTGAAAAAGGAAACCGTGGAGTGCATCACTGAAAATCGAGTGCCCTGATTTTCTCTCCCGTTCAGCAACGAGTCCTCAGCAGCACAAAGAACCCCCCGCTGGCTCCCTCCACGGGGGTTTCTTTTATGTGACGGAAGCGGCCCTGCAACAGGCGAAAAAAAAGGCAGCGTCCTGGACGCTGCCTTTTGTCTTTCCTGGTGGAGCTGAGGGGGATCGAACCCCTGGCCTCTTGAATGCCATTCAAGCGCTCTCCCAGCTGAGCTACAGCCCCGTCTCGGTGAAAAAGAGAACTCCGTTTAGCACACGCATCTTGGCGTTGTCAATACAATTTTCTTGACTTTGCAGGCCCCGAAAGGATAATCAAAACTCACACGCCGGAGTGGTGAAACTGGTAGACGCAGGGGACTCAAAATCCCCCTTCCCCTGGGGAAGTGTCGGTTCGATTCCGACCTCCGGCACCAATGAAATTATCGGGTTGCCTAGTGCGCAGCCATCATTCTCCTCACGACCCTCTTTATACCGATCAGCAGGGGATCCGTCCATGAAACGAAGCGAAGTCATCTCGATCCTCCAGGGGCGGCATGACGAACTGTCGAACCGCTACCACGTCACGTCCGTTGCGCTCTTCGGGTCCACGGCACGGGACGAGGCCGGACCGGACAGCGATGTCGATATCCTGGTCGACTTCCCCACCCCTCCCACCTTCGATCAGTACATGGGTCTCAAGATCGAACTCGAGGACCTCCTGGGCAAACGCGTCGACCTGGTTACCCGACGCGGTCTGCGGGAACGCATCCGCCCGTTCATCGAGAAGGAGGCCATTCGTGTCCCGTGACTGGCGCCTTTACCTGGAGGACATGATCGAGTGTTGCGTAAAAATCGAGCAATACACGCAGGGGATGAACCTGCAAGCCTTTCTGAAGACCCCCGTCGTTTACGATGCCGTGCTCAGAAACCTGGAAATCCTCGGAGAAGCGGCAAAAAGAATCCCCGACGAGACGAAAACGCAATTTCCGGAAGTGGAATGGCGCAAAATTGCGGGGTTGCGGGACGTTCTTGCTCATTTCTATTTCGGCTTGGAAGACGAGACCCTGTGGGACATTGTCCACGTAAAGGTCCCTGAACTCAGGAGCAGGCTGGAGGTCATCAAAAAAGCGGGGTACTGACGGCAAAACCTCCGATCTATACAATGCCGTAAGGTTCGATTCCGACCTCCGGCACCATGAAAATGCAAGGGGTTAGCCTTAACAGCTGACCCCTTTATTTTTGTGCCCATCACTCCATCCCGGCCAAGACAAGCAGTACTTCCTCGATAAAATAGCCTTTAGCAATCAGCAGAAGACTTCAATTGGCATTGTGCCCTAAAAAGGGGTAGCCGCCGATAATCATCTACTTTTAAAGATTGTGCGACGTGAAGACGCGTAGGTTCACCACACCCTGGTATCTAAGGTTTTTAGAATGGCTAATTCTGCCTATTCCTGATGGATACTTTTCATGGAGATCGGTATAAATTAGTTAAGCGAGTGCCTCTTCAAAATCCCTCCCCAAAATCACCTCATACGCCCCCCCTATGCGAATGAGGTGATTTTCTGTCATGTGACCAATTTTCTGCAATGCGCCTTTTTTCGCCAGCTGATCAGACCGATGTCCCCGACTAATGATTTTAGAATTACTAAATCAGGGAATCCCCTATATCGAGTCCCTGCCCAACCCTTTACTGTAATAGTCAAAGGATGCGTTCAAGGCCTGACGTTGGACTCGAGCCACAACCAGGTATTGCAAACGAATGAATGATCACTGCAAAGTGAAAGGAGGAAGTCGTGTTGTTGATGGTGTTCGGCGGTGGCGGCTTCTATTGGAGTAGACGGGGGTAGGTGTGACTTCTCATATTATTTGATGCAAAAGCAAAGTCTTATCAAAAAGAAAGGAGATGAACGTATATGAAGAAATTAGTGGTGTTATTTGTAGCGATAGCATTTCTTGGGACTTTTACATTGATGGGCTGCAATGTATCAGCGCCACCGGAGAAGGGAGCGCCTGGAGCGCCTGGAGCACCTGGAGCACCCGGAGCACCCGGAGCGCCTGCGCCAGCACCGGAGAAGGGAGCGGCTGGAGCACCTGGAGCGCCTGGAGCGCCTGGAGCACCTGGAGCACCCGGGGCACCTGCGCCAGCACCAGAAAAGAAGTAGACACGGAGAAGCGGCCGAGGCGCGCTTACTTTGTCAGAAACTTGGGTAGAGTCAACATGGCTCTGCCCAAGTTATCTGCGGTCATTAGAGCCAGAGGCAATGGCGGACGCAAAGCGAGAAGACCAAAAGCTAAAGTAGTCTCAATCCGTTCCTAAGGGGGTGAATCAGTGAACCAGCAAGAAAAGGAACTGCATAAGAGAACGGAAAGAAAACGGGACAACAAGGAGAAAAAGCAAAGCGAGAAGATCAGAGAGCAGGAAGAGTCAAAGGGAACCCGGGTCATCCGTCCCGTCTTGTTCGGCGCGGTGGGGTTCATTCTCGCGATGGCGGCAGTGCTCTCCTGGTATTTCTTCCTCTAGGCTCAGGTGATTCTCGAAAGAGCCGCAGCCGCTTCTCGGCCATGAGTATTCCAAATCGGCCGGACCCACGAAGTGCAATGCGATTTATTCCCGATCGGGAACATTTCAATAAAGGCTTCCCCAGCATTCAGTAACCATTTGCCTCCCTCTCCGAATATGTGGATGATTTGGCAGAGTAAATTGGCGCCTGCCACATGGCGGCCCTATAATGATCGCATCTAATTACCGCGATGGCGGCAATATTAAATGATTATTGCATCCGGCTGAATATATCTGAATAAATACTTGATTTATTACCGTCATGACGGTAACTATCAGTTGTCTTCTTGCAATATCTGGATAATTGAGGCCAAAGAAAGCCAAAAATGCCGTCATTGCGGTAAATCACAGGAAAGGCACATGGAAGAGTCACTGGGAGCCATCGTGCAGAGGCACCGGAAGAAGAGCGGCCTGTCGCGGGAACGGCTTGCCGAGATCGCCGGAGTGGGAAAGACCGTCATCTACGACATCGAGCACGGAAAGGCCTCGGTCCGATACTCCACGGTCAAGAAGGTCCTCGATTCCCTGAACATCAGGATCCGCTATATCAGTCCGCTCGAGGAGAATTCCAATGAGAAGGGCTGATGTCTTCATGCAGGGAAAACACGCCGGGGTCCTGGAGGAAATTGAAAAAGGGAAGCTCTACCGCTTCACCTATTTCGACGACTACTCCGGCCTGCCCGTCTCGCTGACCATGCCCATTCGCGAGCGGATCTTTGAATTCGATCGATTCCCTCCTTTTTTCGACGGCCTGCTGCCGGAAGGCGTTCTGCTGGAAGCCCTCCTGAAGCGCCGCAAGATCGACCGGCACGATTACTTCAGCCAGATTGTGGCCGTGGGAGAGGATCTCGTGGGCGCCGCCACCGTCAGGGAGGCGAACGGATGAACCGCTGCCCCATCACCTATGAAGACTGCGGTGAGGATCGATATTCCCAGCGGGGGTTGCGCCTGCTCTCGAGAAAGCTCACACGCCTCGAAGATCTTCCCTACACGGCGGCACAGCAGCGGCGGGAGGCGATCCGGCGAGCGGGCAAGATGTCCATCCAGGGCGTACAACCGAAACTCAGCGCCGTTCTCAATGTCGAACAGGGCGCCTTTGAAATCGTCGAGTCCGGGGGACGCTACATCATCAAGCCCCAGATGTTCGAGTACCCGGAAGTTCCCGAGAATGAGGATCTGACGATGAAGCTGGCCGAGGCGGCGGGGCTGGAGGTTCCCTTCCACGGTCTGATCCACTCGAAGGACGGCGCCCTTTCCTATGTCATCCGGCGCTTCGATCGCACCGGACGTGCAGGCAAGATCCCTCTTGAGGACTTCGCCCAGCTCCTGGGACAGGATCGGGACACCAAATACGGCTCTTCCATGGAGCAGGTCGCATCGGTACTCGACCGATTCTGCACGTTCCCGGCCCTCGAAAAACTCAAGCTCTTCAAGCTCACGCTGTTCAACTATCTTACCGGGAACGAGGACGCCCACCTGAAGAATTTTTCCCTCATCCGAAGAGACGATAAGGTGGAGCTGTCGCCGGGCTATGATCTTCTCAACTCCACGATGATCCTTGATTCCGGGGACGAACTGGCCCTGCCGCTGAAAGGCAAGAAAAACAAACTTGGACGGGAGGATTTCCTGGACTACTTCGCGAAGGAGAGACTCGGTCTTATGGACAAGGCCATCTCCAGGACGATCCGCGATCTCGAAAGCGCCTACCCTCTCTGGCTTGACCTCCTCGGCAGGAGCTTCCTCTCCGACAAGCGAAAAGCGATGTATCGGTCACTGCTCGATCGGCGGGCGCGAACCCTCGGGATGCTTGCTCCCTGAACAAGCGAGGGGTGCCCTTTTTCGCAAGCCGATGGGGTTCCGACCTCCGGCAATGCCCCTTCAGCATCCCCTGTGAGATTGAGATGTGAAAGTAAAGGTTGAAATACAAGACCTGATGCGATCTATTACACAATATGAAATTCGATGATTATCGCATTGCGGCTGAAATCAAGCAGAATTTGACGGCCATGGGCTTCAAACGCCCGACCGATATCCAGTTCAAATCCATTCCGCCCATCCTGAAAGGGGAGGATGTGCTGGCCATTGCGCAGACCGGCACCGGCAAGACAGCGGCCTTTGCGATACCGATTCTGAACATGCTGCACGAACAAAAATCATCCCGACGCACGCAGGGCATTAAATGCGTGGTGATGGTGCCCACCCGCGAACTCGCCCTGCAGATCACGGAAGTGTTCGAGACCATCGGCAAACACACCAAAGTAAAAACCCTCTGCGTGTTCGGCGGTGTGGAGCAGGATCCGCAAATTGCCGGGCTGGGAAAAGGCATCGATATCCTCGTCGCCACACCCGGCCGGATGTTCGACCTCGTGAGCCAAGGCCATATTCACCTCGGCCGGGTGCAGATCCTGGTGCTCGACGAGGCCGATCACATGCTCGCTCTGGGCTTTATCAAAGATATCGAGGATCTGATCCGCTTTCTTCCCCGCAAACGGCAAACCCTGTTTTTTTCGGCCACGATCAACGACACGATTAAAAAATTGGCCTATTCGCTGGTTAAAAACGCGATTCGCATCCAGATTGCGCCCGATGACCCGGTCGCCAGAAATATCGTTCACTCGGTCGCCTTTATCGAAATGGATGACAAGCGGTTTTTCCTTGCCCGCTTCATCGAGGAAAATCCCGACAGTAAAATATTGGTATTTGTCCGCACCAAAGTCCGGGCCGAACGCGTGAGTAAAGCCCTCGAACGCGCCGAAATCAAAAGCCTCACCATCCACGGCGACAAAGACCAGCACGACCGTTTTGACGTGATGAAACAATTCCGCGAAGGGACGGTGAAAATCCTGATTGCCACCGACGTCAGCGCCCGGGGGATCGACATCTCCGATGTGGATCAAGTGGTGAATTACGACCTCCCCGATGTGGCCGAAAACTACGTCCACCGCGTGGGCCGCACCGGCCGCGGCGACAAAAAAGGCCAGGCGGTTTCTTTCTGCAGTCCGGAAGAAAAACCCATCCTCGACGAAATTGAAAGTTTTCTGGGTAAACCGATTACGGTGCTCACCATCGGTAAAAACGAATACAACGAAACCCTGATCCTCCAAAGTGAGCAACCCGATAAATGGAAAGCGTTGAAGGAGGAAATCGAGAAGGCGGAGAATTGGGGAAAGAAGAAAAAAAAGAGGAAAGGGTAGGCGTTTTTCCCCCGCCCGCATCGCCCGGATTGATTGTTTCCTTCTTATTTACGGCCCTGCAGCACCCGGAGATGCTTCACGACTCCCTTCCCCCATGGCCGTCGTTCCCACCAGCGTTTTGCCGTCCTGATGGATGTCTCGGGTCCTCAGGCCCTCTTTCAGAACGGACCGGACGGCCTCTTCGATCCGTTTTCCCTCGGCCTCCATTCCGAAAGAAATGCGGAGCATCATGGCCGCCGACAGGATCATTCCCAGGGGGTTGGCCAGGTCCTGACCTGCAATATCGGGTGCCGAACCGTGGATCGGCTCATAGAGCGCCGCACGCTCGCCGAGGCTGGCCGAAGGCAGCATGCCGATGGAACCGGTCAGCATGGAGGCCTCGTCGCTCAGGATGTCGCCGAACATGTTGGTCGTTACGATCACATCGAATTGAGCCGGGTTGCGAATCAGCTGCATGGCGCAGTTGTCGACGTACATGTGGGAAAGCGACACGTCCGGGTACTCCCGTCCCGTTTCGGTCACCACGTCGCGCCACAGCTGGGTGCTCTCCAGCACGTTTGCCTTGTCCACGGAGCAGAGCTTGCGGCCGCGGGTCATCGCCAGATCGAATGCCACTTTGGCGATTCTCCGGATCTCCTGCTCCGTGTAAATAATGGTGTTCACACCGACCCTCTGGCCCTCCTCGATGCGGATCCCGCGGGGATTTCCGAAGTAGGCATCGCCCGTGAGCTCCCGGACGATCATGAGATCGATGTTTTGGACGATGTAGGTCTTCAAGGGCGAGGCATCGATCAGATCGGCATGGGCGACGACGGGACGCAGATTCGCGTAGAGCCCCAGTTTCTCCCTGAGACCCAGCAGCGCCCGTTCAGGCCTCAGGTCGTAGGAAAGTGATTCCCACTTCGGCCCGCCCACGGCCCCGAGCAGCACGGCATCGCTTGCCCGGGCAAGAGCCAGACTTTCTGCCGGAAGAGGTATCCCGCATGCATCCGTTGCGGCCCCACCGACAAGCCCCTCCTCGGTCTGGAAAGAGATCCCCGATGTTTCGGAGATCACCGCCAGACATTTCAGCGCTTCCCGAACGACCTCCGGACCGATCCCGTCGCCGGGAAATACCGCAATCCTGAACACTTTTTTGTCCATCATTTCCTTCCTCGTGCATGTTGTTTTTTCAGGGTGATGTGCCGCATCAGGCCGCCGTCCCGGATGAGCTCCTGCATGAAGGGGGGTATGGGCTCGATGGATAGCGGCTGAGCTTCGGAGCCCACAATGAGGATGCTTCCCGCATCGCCATCCACCTCGATCTGCTGCCCCCCGGCAACCCGGTCCCACAATTCAGCCGATTCGAAGATCGGAAGGCCCATGTTGAAGGCGTTGCGATAAAAGATCCGCGCGAAGCTCCGGGCAACGACGCAGGCAATCCCGGCCGCCTGGATCGCGATGGGGGCATGTTCCCGGGAAGAACCGCTACCGAAGTTCTCACCGGCCACGATGATATCGCCCGCGCCGACGTTCCCGGCGAATTGTGCATCGAGATCCTCCATGCAGTGACGCGCCAGCTCTGCGGGATCGGTCGTTGTCAGATGACGGGCCGGGATGATGGCATCCGTATCAATATTGTCTCCGAATTTCCAGACCTTTCCTCTGAATTTCATGGTTGTCCTCCTTAGAAAGCTAACCGGATCAAAGTGCATCGGGGCCGGCAATCCGCCCCAGGACCGCCGAAGCGGCCGCAACGGCCGGGCTTGCGAGGTAGACCTCGCTTCCCCTGTGGCCCATGCGCCCGATGAAATTCCGGTTCGTCGTGGCCACGGCCCTCTCCCCGTCGGCCAGAATGCCCATGTAGCCGCCCAGGCAGGGGCCGCAGGTGGGGGGGCTGATTACGGCCTTGGCATCAAGAAAGGTCTCGATGAGGCCCTCCTGCAGGGCCGCACGATAGATGGCCGGCGTGGCGGGAATGACGATCAGGCGAATAGAGGGAGCGGCCTCCCTTCCCTTGAAGATACCGGCGGCAACGCGCAAATCCTCGATGCGCCCGTTGGTGCAGGAACCGATGACGACCTGATCGATAGGGATTTCCCCCACTTCACTGATCCCCCTTGTGTTCGAGGGAAGATGGGGAAAAGCGACCTGGGGCTCGATCTCGCTCACGTCGATCTCGAGTGTGCTTGCGTAGTGCGCATCGGGATCGGAATCGTAGAATTTCCATTGACCTTTCGCCCTTTCCCGGACGTAGGCCTCGGTGATTGCGTCGGGGACGAAGATCCCGCTTTTGGCCCCGGCTTCGATGACCATGTTGGCCATCGTGAAACGATCCGCCATCCCGAGGCGGGCGACCGTCTCTCCGGCGAACTCCATGGCCCTGTAGCGCGCCCCGTCCACACCGATCCGGCCGATGATGTACAGGATCAGATCCTTACCCGAGACCCACCTGCGAAGGCTCCCATGCAGGACGATCTTCATCGACTCGGGCACCTTGAACCAGGCCTCCCCCGTCAGCATGACCGCCGCCAGATCCGTACTGCCCACCCCGGTGGCAAAGGCCCCGAGGGCCCCATAGGTGCAGGTATGACTGTCGGCGCCGATGACCAGATCCCCGGGCAGCACCAGCCCCTGTTCGGGAAGGAGGGCATGTTCGATCCCGACGGTGCCCCCCTCGAAGGAGTGAGAGAGATTCTGCTGCCTGACGAAGTCCCGAAGGACCTTGCACTGTGTGGCCGATTGGATGTCCTTGTTCGGGGTGAAGTGATCGGGAACCAGGATCACACGATCCCGGTCAAACACCTCGGTCCCGCCCGCCTTCTGGAATTCCTCGATGGCAAGGGGGGCCGTAATGTCGTTCCCCAGGGCGACGTCCACCCTGGCATTGATCAGCATCCCGGCGTGGAGCTCTTTCAGGTCCGTGTGATCGCGGAGGATTTTTTCCGTTATCGTCATTCCCATGGGTGTTTTACATCCTTTCTTGACGGCGATGCCCTGTTTTATTCCATCTCGACCTTGCGGTTGCGGGATTTGACCCACTCGAGCCGGTTCAGGGCATTGATATAGGCCTTGGCGGACGCAACGATAATATCGGGGTGGGCGCCCCGGCCAAAGACACGGTGCCCGTTATACTTGAGCTGAACCGTCACTTCCCCTTGCGCATCCGTTCCTCCCGTGATGGCATTGACGGCGAACCTCTCGAGATAGTAGTCGGTGCTCGTGATCTTGCGGATTGCGGCAAAGGTTGCATCCACGGGACCGACACCGAAGCCCGCTTCCTGAATGAGCTTGCCGTCTATCTCCATCTGCATCGTCGCCGTGGGGACGGCCACATTCCCGCTGACCACGTTCAGATAGACCAGCTTGTACTTGTCTTCAGTCCGGAAGATCTCCTCATGGATGATGGCCTCCATATCCTCATCATAGATCTCTTTTTTGACGTCGGCAAGTTCCTTGAAGCGGACGAAAACCCGGTCGAGCTCTGCCCGACCGAGGCTGAACCCCATCTTCTTGAGGTGTTCCTGTACGGCGTGGCGGCCCGAGTGCTTCCCCATGACAAGATGCGACTCTGAATAGCCCACGGTTTCGGGCCTGATGATTTCATAGGTACCCTTGTCCTTGATCATACCGTCCTGATGGATGCCGGACTCGTGAGCGAAGGCGTTGGCACCGACGATGGCCTTGTTGGGCTGCACGGGAACGCCCGTGATCTGAGTCAACAGCCGGGAGGTCTGGTACAGGTGCTTGGTCTGGATGCCCGTGCGGTAATTCAGCAGGTCCTTCCGCGTCTCGATGGCCATAACCACCTCTTCCAGGGCTGTGTTGCCGGCCCTCTCGCCGATGCCGTTCATCGTGCACTCGATTTGCCGGACGCCGTGTTTCAGTCCGGCCAGCGAATTGGCGACGGCAACACCGAGGTCATTGTGACAGTGAACGGATACGATGACATCCTTGAGGCGTTGCACCTTGTCGAACAGATAAGCAATCAATGCACTGAATTCATCGGGCAGGGCATACCCCACGGTATCCGGGATATTGATTGTAGTGGCTCCCGCCGAGATCACCGCTTCCACAACATCGCAGAGGTAATCCCTGTCCGTCCTCGTGGCATCCATCGGGGAATATTCGATGTTGGTCGTGTAGCCCCGGGCATGGGCGACGGCGGCCCTGGCCTCTTTCAGAGCCTGGTCTCGCGTCTTTTTCAGCTGATACTTCAGGTGAATGTCCGAAGAGGACAGGAAGGTGTGAATGCGCGGGTTGGCCGCCTCCTTGATGGCCTGCCAGGCCCGGTCGATGTCCTTGGGATTTGCCCGGGAAAGACCTGCAATCTGGCAACCCCGGATCTCCCGGGCGATCTGCTGGACGGAAAGGAAATCCCCCTCGGAGGCAACGGGAAATCCCGCCTCGATGATATCCACACCCAGTTTTTCCAGCTGTCTTGCGATGCGGACTTTTTCCTCCAGGTTCATGCTGCACCCCGGCGACTGCTCGCCGTCTCTCAGCGTCGTGTCGAAGATCAGGATTCTGTCGCGCTTCTTTTTCATGGTTTCCCCCTGTTGAAAAATAAAAAAAAGGCCATGGGTTTTGCCCATGGCCTTCAGGTGACTCCTTGTGACTGCTCTGTTACGGACTCCCTGACACCGACGGGCGGCGATTATGGCTGGAAAGACCCAGAAGGGCTAGGCCCAGAAGGATAAGCAATTCGTTCATCCCGTTTTTTCCAGTCATGATTCGTCTCATTGCCGTCAGGGTTGTCACGCGATTCTCAACTTGTATGAAATAAATACGGGGTATCCTTCTGTTTGTCAAGCATTTCCCTTTTCCACGTCAGGGGGTCTCAGCAGGAAATCTTTTTCTCCAGCAGCTCGATGCCGGCCCGGATGCGGCGCAGCGACTCTTCCCGGCCGAGCACATCGGCCAGCTCGACGCCGCCGCCCGGTGTGAACTGCCTGCCGGATAGCGCAATGCGCAGCGGCCACAGGATGAGCCCGGTTTTCACCCCCCGCTTCTCGATCAGGGCGAAGATCTCCCGGTGCAGCGTGTCGTGATCCCACTGCGGCAGCGACTCCAGCATGGGCAGGATCGCCTTGCAGGCTCTCCAACGAGTTTGCCGGGTCGGTCTTCATCTTCTTGCTGACGTAGAGCTCCGGCGAATAGTCGGGCAGCGCGTCGATGAAATCGAGCTGGCCGGGGATGTCGGAGAACTTCTCCGTCCTTTCGTGCATAACCCGGCTGATCTTCATCAGATCGATGTCCTGGCGCTTCACGGCCTTGCGGATCCAGGGCAGCGCGATGGTGTGGAATCTTTCCAGCGGCATCTCCCGGATGAACTGGCCGTTGAGCCAGGTGAGCTTGTGGACGTCGAAGATGGCGGGCGAGCGGCTGATCCCGCCGAGGTCAAAGGCCTCGACGAGTTCCTCGAGGGTGAATTTCTCCCTCTCCGTGCCCGGGTTCCAGCCGAGCAGGGCGATGTAGTTGATAATGGCCTCCATCAGATAGCCCTTCTCGACGAAGTCGGCGTAGGAGGCATCGCCGTCGCGCTTGGAGAGCTTGTGCTGGGCGTCGCGCATCACCTGCGAGCAGTGGACGTAATGGGGGATCTCCCACCCGAAGGCCTGGTAGAGCAGGTTGTATTTCGGCGTCGAGCTCAGGTACTCGCTGCCCCGGATCACGTGGCTGATCTCCATCAGGTGATCATCGACCACGTTGGCAAAGTTGTACGTCGGCAGGCCGTCGGACTTGACCAGCACCTGATCGTCGAGCGTCGAGTTCTCCACGGTGATGGTCCCGTAGACCTCATCGGAGAATGCCGTGGCGCCCACGGTGGGGATGTTCTGACGGACCACGTGGGGAACGCCTGCGGCAAGCTTCTCGCGCACCTCTTCCTTCGTGAGCTTCTTGCAGCGCCCGTCGTAGCGGAAGGGAAGCTTCCGGAGCTGCAGGCTCGTGCGAAGCTCCTCGAGGCGCTCCTTGTTGCAGAAGCAGTAGTAGGCCACCCCTTTCTCGATCAGCTCCTCGGCGTATTTTTTGTAGATGGGTTTGCGCTCGTGCTGAATGTAGGGACCGTAATTGCCGCCCTTGTCCGGCCCCTCGTCGTGGCTGAGCCCCGTCTCCTCGAGGGTGCGGTAGATCAGCTCGACGGCGCCTTCCACGATGCGCTCCTGGTCCGTGTCTTCGATCCGGAGGATAAAGGTGCCCTTGTTCTTCTTTGCCCAGAGATAGGCGTATAGCGCCGTCCGGAGGTTGCCCACGTGCATGTAGCCCGTGGGGCTGGGCGCAAATCGTGTTCTGACTTTCATGATGCTCCTTTGATCAGGCTGGCAGCAGCCTGTTGAATGCATTCTTCCTCAAAAAAACCGCATGCCGGAGTTGCTCCGGCATGCCAGGGGTTCCATTTGCCGCAGAGAAAGACCTCCGCAATGGCTGCCGGAAGCGCTTCGTCCTGCAAAATGTATAGAATCATCGACGGGTTCTGTCAACGAGAACCTTCCTTAGAACTCCTCCAGAATTTTCGCTTTCTCGAGTTTTCGGATCTTCTCCAAAGTGCGGTTTTCGATCTGGCGGACGCGCTCGCGGGTGAGGCCGAACTTCTTTCCGATCTGATCGAGGGTGTGCGGCTCGTCGTCGGTGAGGCCGAAACGAAGGCTCAGGAGCTCCTGCTCCCGTGGTGAGAGCTCATGGAGGATCTCGGTGAGATGCCCCGTGAGGGCCTTGCGGTCCATGGGAAGAAGCGGCATGAGACCCCCGTCTTCGTAAGGCTCCTCCCGCACGGGGCTCTCCTCGCTTTCCTCCAGGAGCTCCGCCATCAGCTGGACGTCGTCGATATCGACGTCGAGCGATTCGGCCACTTCCTCCGGGGCCGGCTCGCGCCCTGTTTCCCGAAGGAGCCGCTCCTTTGCCTGGGTGTATCTCGAGATCACGGGGTTGACATCGGGCGCCTGGTGACGGATGGCCTGGGTAATGGCCTGGCGGATCCACCACCGTGCATAGGTGGGAAACCGGACCCCGCGGCGCCAGTCGTAGCGCTCCACGGCCTTGAAGAGACCCAGATTGCCTTCCTGGACGAGATCCAGAAGCGACAGGCCGTAGCTTCGGCTGGCGTAGTGCTTCGCGATGTAGACAACGAGGCGCAGGTTGGACTGGATCATCTTTTCCCGGGCCGCCGCATCGCCTTTCTCGATGCTCCGGGCCAACTCGATCTCCTCCTTCGGGGTGAGCAGCCGGATCCTGCCGATCTCGCGCAGGTAATGCTGCACCGGGTCGAGGGAAACGTCTTCGCGCCGCGGCGCCTCGCGCTCCTGAGGCTCCGGGGGCTCTTCCTCCACCGAGACCCGCACATTCTCCGACTCGAGGGAGTCAAAGATTTCCACGAGCTTTCGGCGGCCTTCCTTCTTCGGTTCTCGCTTTTTCAACAGACTCCCCTCCCCTGCCCGGGACCTTCGCGGAATGCATTTTATGGGTTATCTTAACCCATTCCGTCGACGGATGGAATACCCAGTTTCCTGGCCGTTTTCCGTCTTTATCTTGTCTTCGCTTTGTAGTACATAAACGCTCGATGGCGCCAGGAGGATCAAGGTTGTGCCACGATCAAAACCCCCCCAGATTAGCTTCCGGGCCGCAGCGATGATCGCGGAAGGCAAACGAGGGCCCAGCCGCGTTACGGACACGGTGCAGGAAAGCGAGCACCTGTTCCGGACCCTGACGGAGAAGTCCGTCGCCGGCATCTATGTCGTCCAGGACGGGCGCTTCTGCTTTGTCAACGACAACGCAGCCTCTTATGCCGGCTACTCCGCCGAGGAGCTCATCGGGAAAAAATCGGACTTCATGGTTCACGCAGAAGACCGGCAGGCCGTGAAGCTCAATGCCCGGGACATGCTTCGGGGCAAGCGCTCCTCACCTCACGAATTCCGGATCACGACACGGCAGGGCAAGGTCCGCTGGGTCCTGGAGACGGTCGCTTCCATTACCTTTGGCGGAAGGCCGGCCATCCTCGGCAACTCCATGGACATCACCGAGGAGAAGCGCGCGCAGGAGCAGCTCCGGGAGTCCGAGACTTGGTACCGGACGCTCTTCGAGACCACGGGCGCTGCGACGATGATCCTCGAAGAGGACACGACGATCTCGCTCGTCAACCGGGAGTTCGTCCAGCAGTTCGGCTACACCCGGGAGGAGACGGAAAACCGCAAGAGCTGGACGGAGTTCATCGCGCCGGAAGACCTGGACCGGATGAGGGAGTATCACCGCCTGCGGCGAATCGATCCCGAGGGGCCGCCGAAAAACTACGAATTCCGCTTTATCAGCAATACGGGAGAAGCCCGGAATGTCTATCTCACGGTGGACATCATCCCGGGGACGCGCAAGAGCATCGCCTCGCTCGTGGATATCACCGAGCTCAGAAGGGCTGACGAGACGCTGAAGGTCCGGGGGCGGGAGCTGGAGAACAAGACGATCGAGCTCGAGGAACTCAACGCGGCCCTCCGGGTCCTGCTGAAACGCCGGGAGGAAGACCGCAACGAGCTGGAGGAGAAGGTCCTCTCCAACGTCAAGAAGCTCGTCCTGCCCTACATCGAAAAGCTCAAAAAAGGCCCTCTCGATCCCATGACGAAGACGAGCGTCCTGATCCTCGAGTCGAACCTCCGGGACATCATCGCCCCCTTCTCCACCAAGCTCTCCTCGATCCACATGAATCTCACCCCGCGGGAACTCCAGGTCGCAAACCTGATCAAGGAGGGAAAGACAACCAAGGACATCGCCGAGTTCCTCAATGTCTCGCCGAGCGCCGTTAATATCTGCCGCTATCGCATCCGCCACAAGCTGGGTCTCAACAACCGCAAGATCAACCTGCAGACGTATCTGTCCCAACTCGTTTGACATATTACATTTTATGTAATATTCATGTAGTACTCTTATGATATTGCTTTTTCCCCCGTTTCGCCATAAAGCGCAGTGAACCTCTGATTTTCGTGCTGATGTACATTCCTTGCACCAGTGCCCGGAATGTAGAAACTTAAGGAATTGTTTTATCTGTCATTATGCTCGCTTATCCCGCAATGCGGGATGCGCGTGCAATCGTTTTCAGCGGTCGGGTTGCCAGGGGGATTCCGTGGAGGAGAGGGCAACCCGACCCTTCTAAACCAGATTTGCTGCAGTGGCCGTCGGGGCTTCACAACTGGACGTCCACTGCCCGTCAATTGACCGGGGCCGGGACAACGCCACCCGGCCCCGCCTCCTCACCATGGGAAAGGCACGAGGGACGAGAGGCAAGAGACGAGGCTCAACAAAAGAGACCCCATCCTTTCACCTCGATCCACGATCCTATACACATCGTATCCGGTTTTTTCACCCTTAACGATCCAATTGTCAGAATTAACATAATTTTAGGAGGGATAGGTTTATGGCAATCAAGAAGATCTGCGTATTGGGAGCGGGATTGATGGGCAGCGGGATCACCCAGGTATGCGCCCAGGCGGGCTACCAGGTGGCCATGCGCGACATCGAGCAGCGATTTGTCGACGGCGGCATGAACATCATCAAAAAGAACCTCGCCCGCGAGGTGGAGAAGGGCAAACGCACCCAGGCCGACATGGACGCCCTGCTCGGCCGGATCAAGCCCACCGTCGACATGAAGGAAGCCGCCGCCGACGCCGACGTCATCGTCGAGGTCATCATCGAGCTGATGGAGATCAAGAAGAAGGTCTACCAGGAGCTCGAGACGATCGTGAAGCCCGAGTGCCTCTTCTTCACCAACACCTCGGGGATCAGCATCACGGCCATGGCCGCCGTGACCAAGCGCCCCGGGAAGTTCATCGGCACCCACTTCTTCAACCCCGTGCCCGTGATGAAGCTTTTGGAGATCATCAAGGGCTACGAGACCTCGGAAGAAACCCTCAAGATCGCTTTGGAGTGGGGCAAGAGCCTGGGCAAGGAGACGATCGTCGTCAACGAGGCTCCGGCCTTTGCGGTCAACCGGATTTTGTGCCCGATGCTCAACGAGGCCTTCTTCGTGCTCGGCGAAGGGGTGGCCTCGGCCGAGGACATCGACAAGGGGATGGTGCTGGGCTGCAACCACCCGATCGGCCCGCTGGCGCTTTCGGATCTCGTGGGGCTCGACACGCTGCTGCACGTGCAGGAGAACCTGCACCGGGAGCTGGGCGACAAGTACCGGGCGGCACCGCTGCTGGTGAAGCTCGTCCGCGCGGGGCGCTTCGGCCGCAAGAGCGGCAAGGGCGTGTTTGACTATACAAAAAAATAGGCAAACGGCTAAAGGCGAAAGGCAAAAGGTAAAAAAGCCCTTAGCCATTAGCCTTTAGCCCTTAGCCTTTTAAAGGAGTGATACCCATGAAAGACGTTGTCATTGTATCGGCATGCCGGACGGCCATCGGATCCTTCGGCGGCTCACTGAAAGACATCCATGCATACAAGATCGCCAGCGCGGCAATGAAAGAAGCCGTGAAGCGGGCAGGCATCGATCCCGCCGTCATCAACGACGTGCGCTTCGGCTCCTGCCTCGAGCCTTACAACGCGCTAAACGTGGCCCGTGTCGCGGCCCTCGACGCAGGCATCCCCGAGACCTCGACAGCGGTCACCATCAACCGCGTCTGCATCTCCGGGATGGAGGCCGTCATCTCCGGCATGGCCATGATCCAGGCGGGCCTTGTCGACGTGGTGCTCGCCGGCGGCGTGGAGCACATGTCGGGCGTGCCCTACGCGGTGCCCTCCGCGCGCTGGGGCTGCCGCCTGCAGAACCAGACCTTCGAGGACTCGATGATCGAGGCCCTCTACTGCGGCTCGCGCCTCCAGCCGGGCCTCGAGAAGGGGCCCGTCAAGGAAGGCGGCGTCGTGGAGATGTTCCGGGGCAAACCTTACATCATGGGACACACGACGGAGCTCATCGCCCAGATCTACAACATCAGCCGCGAGGAGATGGACGTGGTGGCCCTGCGGAGCCACAACAACGCCGAGCGCGCCACGAAGGAAGGCGACTTCAAGGAGGAGATCGTTCCCATCGAGATCCCCCAGAAGAAGGGCAAGCCCTCCGTCTTTTATGACAAGGACGAGCACTTCATCCCCGGGCTCACCATGGACAAGCTCGCGGCGCTGCCCGCGGCGTTCATCCCAAAAACCGGCAAGGTCACGGCCGGCAACGCCTCGGGCATCAATGACGGCGCGGCCGCCATGATCATCATGTCCGCCGAGAAGGCCAAGGAGCTTGGCCTGAAGCCCATCGCGAAGTTCAAGGCCGTGGGCTACGGCGGCTGCCACCCCTCGGTGATGGGGTTGAGCCCCGCGCCGGCGGTGCGCTCTCTCATGGCGCGCTCGGGTTACAAGCTCGCCGACTTCCAGCTCATCGAGCTCAACGAGGCCTTTGCCGGCCAGTACATCGGCTGCGAGAAGGAACTCGGCATCAACCGGGAGATCACCAACGTGAACGGCTCCGGCTGCGGCCTGGGCCACCCGGTGGGGGCGACGGGCTGCCGGATCATGGTGACGCTCATTCACGCGATGAAGAAGCGGGGCAACACGCTCGGCCTCGCCACCCTCTGCGGCGGCGGCGGCGTGTCGATGGCAACGGCCCTGGAGATGATCTGACGGGGCACCCCCGACCCGAAGGGCGGGGATCCCCGGCAGGACAGCGACGGTGAACTCGCACGGCGCGGCCTCAGGGGGCCGGGTCGTGCAGTCAATAAAAAAAGGGGAGGAAATCTATGAGTCTGATGGATCAGTACAAGAAGAAACTCGTAACGGCGGAACAGGCTGCAAAGGTCGTGAAATCGGGAGACTTTGTCGAGTACGGCTCCTTCCTGGGCATGGTCCGGGCCTGCGACAAGGCCCTGGCCGCAAGAAAGGGCGATCTGAAGAATGTCATTATCCGCAGTTGCGTGACCGCCTATGCACCGGACGTTCTGCTGGCCGATCCCAAGGGTGAAACCTTCACCTGGGTGAGTTGGCATTATTCCGGGGCCGACCGGAAGTTCGCCGACAAGGGCATCCCGATGTGGTACACGCCCATCAAGTACTGCGAAGTCCCCCGACTGAGCCGCACCGAAGGGGATGACATCGATGTATTCATGCTCCAGGTCAACCCCATGGACAGGCACGGGTTCTTCAACTTCGGGCCCCAGTGCTCCCACTCCAAGGCCCTTTGCGAGCGGGCCAAGACCGTCATCGTGGAAGTGAACAAGAACCAGCCCCGCTGCCTGGGCGGCTACGAGGAAGCCATTCACATCAGCCAGGTCGACTACATCGTCGAGGGCGAAAACCCGCCGCTCACGCAGATCCCTTCACCTCCGACCTCGGAGGTGGACAAGAAGGTGGCCTCGTACATCGTCGAGGAGATGAAGGACGGCAGCTGCGTCCAGCTCGGCATCGGCGGCATGCCCAATGCCGTGGGCATGATGATCGCCGAATCGGATCTCAAGGACCTGGGCTGCCACACGGAGATGCTCGTCGATGCCTACGTGCACATGTTCAATGCGGGAAAGCTCACGGGCGCCAGGAAACAGCTCGACCCCTACAAGATCGTCTTCACCTTCGCCCTGGGGACGCAGATCCTTTACGACTTCATCAACGACAACCCCTGGTGCGCCACTTACCCCGTGAACTACACGAACAAGCCCTCCATCGCCGCGTTGAACGACAACCTGGTCACGATCAACAACGCCATCGAGGTGGACATCTACGGCCAGATCTGCTCCGAGTCTTCGGGCTTCCGGCAGATCACGGGGACGGGCGGTCAGCTCGATTTCATCCTGGCCGGCTACGAATCCAGAGGCGGCAAGTCCATCGTCTGCCTGCCCTCGAGCTACAAGGACAAGGAAGGCAAGACCCGCTCGAGAATCACCCCCTACCTGCCTCACGGGGGAATCGTGACCGCCCCGCGAAGCATTGCCCACATCATCGTCACCGAGTACGGAAAATTCAACCTCAAGGCGAGAAACACCTGGCAGCGCGCCGAGGGGCTCATCAACATCGCCCACCCCGACACGCGGGAAGAGCTGATCAAGGCGGCCGAGGCGCAGGGCATCTGGCGCAACAGCAACAAGCGGTAACGCCCGACCCGCCAACGGGAACGGGCGCGGACAGCCGGATTACAGGCAGGGCTTTGCCGCCTTCAAGGGGGAGGCGGCGAAGCCCCGGCCGGGACCTGCTGGCGATCGAGAACTCATCCAATGCAAGGAGGGACAGGATGAACAACAACAATTGGCAGGAATACTACAAGAGCCGCTGCGTGTCGTTTGCCGATGTCGCCAAGCAGGTGAAATCGGGGGATTTCGTCGGGATCGGGCTTGCCATCGGCGCCTGCTCACCGCCGATGTTCGAAGCCATCCTGGCGCGGGGGGAAGAACTCAAGGGGGTCCAGATATGCGACTCCGTGCCTGTGCGGCCCTCGAAGCTCTACGACGTCGAGTTCATGTCCAAGCTCGACGGGCACATCAACTACAACCCCTGTTTCGGCATGATGCTCTCCAGGAAAATCAACGAGGCGAAGCTCTCGGATTTCCGGCCGCTGATGAGCTCCGACGGGGGCGACAAGTACGCCATGTGGTCCGACGTGTTCATCTGCATGACGACCCCGCCCAATTCCCAGGGCTACGTGAACCTCGGTCTCACCAATTTCTACCACCTCGAGGCGATCCGGAGGGGCCGTCAGACCGGAAAGCTCCGCATGGCCGTCGCCGAGATCAACGACCAGATGCCCACCATCTTCGGCAACAACTGGATCCACGTCTCGGAGTTCGACTGGTTCGTGGAGAACTCCTCGAAGATCCCCGCCCCGCCACGCCCCACGCCGGGGGAGGTGGAAAAAAAGGTCGGCGAGCATGTCCTGGAGCTCATCAACGACGGCGACACGATCCAGATGGGCATCGGCGGCATTCCCGAGGCCGTCGTGGCCGGCCTCGACGGGAAGAAGGGCCTGGGCGTCCTCACGGAGCTCTTCCCCATCGGCCTGCAGAACCTCGTGGCCAAGGGCATCGTCACCAACGAGCGCAAGCCCTTCCACAAGGGCGTCACCGTGGCCACCTTCTGCGTGGGCGACCAGGCCATGTACGACTACGTGGACCACAACCCGGCCTGCGAGTTCTACCCGGCCTCCTACACGAACAACCCCGCCTTTATCGCCCAGCACCCCAACGTCGTGGCCATCAACATGGCCCTGATGGTCGACTTCTCGGGGCAGATCGCCTCCGAGGGGCTCGGCCACCGCATGGTGAGCGGCTCGGGCGGGCAGCTCGACTTCATGACGGGCGCCTTCTACTCGCCGGGCGGCAAGGGGGTCACCGTCATGACCGCCGCGAGGAAGCTCAAGGACGGGACGCTGGTCTCGTCCATCGTGCCTGAGTTGCCGGGGGGGACGCCCATCACGGTCCCCCGGACGTACGCCAACTACGTCATCACGGAGTACGGCATCGCGCATCTGCGTTACAAGAGCCGCCGCGAGCGGGCCGAGGCCCTCATCGCCATCGCCCACCCCGACCTGCGGGGCGAGTTGCGCAAGTTGCTCCAGAAGAACTTCTACATGAGCAAATAACGCGAAGGTCAAGGGCCCCTGTCCTGCCCGCTCGGCGGGCGGGACAGGGGCAATCCAACAAAGGAAAGTTGAGAGACGTCTATGCCTGCTAAATTTTCGCATTCGACAAGGGACCACAAATTCATCCTCAAAGAATGGCTGGACTTGAAGAAGATCTTCGAGACGGAGCGCTTCAAGGGCGGCTACTCCGTGGAAGACCTGGACTTCATTCTGGAGAACGCCTGGAAAGGGGCTCGCGACGCCGTGGCCCCCTCCTGCGCCGATTCCGATCACATCGGGTGCCGGTTCGAAAACGGCAAGGTGCTCACGCCCCCCTCCACCAAGGACGCCTACTTCTTCATCGTCAACAACGGGTTCGGCGCAAACAACGTGAACCCCGAGGATTCGTCGGCCCTCCCCGTCACCGTGCTGTGGGCGCTCTACGAGTATTTCATCGCCGCCAACCCGGGACTTCAGACCTACTGGCTCGCCAACTCGGGCTGTGCGGGCCTGATCCGGGATTTCGGGAGCGATGAGCTCAAGCGAGCCTACCTGCCCATGCTCTACAGCGGCCAGTGGTCGGGCACCATGGACCTCACGGAGCCCCAGGCGGGCTCCGACGTGGGCGACTCCACGACGAAGGCCGTCCCGACGGGCGAGCCGGGCGCCTACCTCATCAAGGGGACCAAGTGCTTCATCAGCGGCGGCGAGCAGGACATCACGGAAAACATCGTGCACCTCACACTCGCCCGGATCGAGGGGGCCGCCCCCGGCACGAGGGGCCTGTCACTCTTTGTCGTGCCGAAGTACCTGCCCGACGAAAACGGCAAACCCGGGGCCTGGAACGACATCACCTGCGCCGGCATCGAGCACAAACTCGGGCTCAGGGGCTCCTCCACCTGCGTGATCAGCTACGGCGATGAAGGCAAATGCAGGGGCTTTCTCCTGGGCAGCCCCCCCGGCGAGGACGGCATGGCCCAGGGAATGGCCCAGATGTTCAAGATGATGAACGAGGAGAGGCTCATGTCAGGGCTCTCCGGGTGCGCCCTGGCGGCCTCGGCCTACCACAGCGCCGTCCAGTACTGCAGCGAGCGGATCCAGGGCCGGCCCACGGCCAATCCCAAGTCGGGCCGCTGCGCGATCATCAAGCACGAGGACGTCAAGCGGATGCTCCTGTACCAGAAGGCTCACGTCGAGGCCTTCCGCGCCATGGCGCTCCAGACCTTCTGGTGGGTGGACATCGAGAACCACAGCACCGATCCGGAGCTGCACAAACAGGCACGGGTCTTTCTCGAGATCAACACGCCCATCGTGAAGGCCTGGTGCTCCGATGCGGCCCTGCAGTGCATCTCCGAGGCCCTGCAGTGCTATGGC
>CAWDHZ010000022.1:0-133610 GCA_963802225.1 uncultured delta proteobacterium
TTACTTCTCCAGGGGGATTCTCATGGAGTAGAAGGAGCGATAGACGAACACCAGGGCGATGAGCCAGGAAGATCGCCCCGACGACAATGGCGGAATCCCTCATATCCGGCGCGATGGCGATTTCCATGGCCAGGATGCCGAACAGGGTGGTGAACTTGATGATCGGGTTCAGGGCCACCGAGGAGGTGTCCTTGTAGGGATCGCCGACGGTGTCGCCGATGACGGCGGCCGCGTGCAGAGGCGTTCCCTTCTCTTTCAGGTCGACTTCGATGACCTTCTTCGCGTTGTCCCAGCAACCGCCGCCATTGGCCATGAAAAGGGCCTGGTAGAGACCGAAGACGGCAATCGAGATCAGGTAGCTGATGAAGAAGGACGTCGATTCCGGCCCCTTCACGGGGGCGGACAGGAACGCGAAGGCCAGGGCGAACAGGAAGATGGCGATGAAGATGTTGAACATGCCCTTCTGGGCATACACCGTACAGATCTTCACGACCTCCTTGGAGTTCTCCGTCGAGGCGCTCAGGCTGGCCGCGTCGTCGAGCTTGATGTGCTCCTTGATGTACTGAACGGCCCGGTAGGAGCCGGTCACGACGGCCTGCATGGAAGCGCCGGTGAACCAGTAGATGACGGCGCCGCCGCAGAGCAGGCCCAGCAGCGTGTAAGGGTTGAGCAGGTTGAGGATCATCTCGGGCTGGATCCCCAGGGACTTCCTGAGAAGCAGGATGAGCGAGAAGATCATCGTGGTGGCGCCGACGACGGCCGTGCCGATGAGCACGGGCTTGGCGGTCGCCTTGAAGGTGTTGCCGCAGCTGTCGTTCTCTTCGAGGTAGTGCTTGGCGACGTCGAAGCGGGGCTTGAAGCCGAATTCCTTCTCGATTTCCTTTTCCACGTTGGGGATGGTCTCGATGAGGGACAGCTCATAGATCGACTGCGCGTTGTCCGTCACGGGGCCGTAGCTGTCGACGGCGATGGTCACGGGCCCCATGCCGAGCATACCGAAGGCCACGAGGCCGAAGGCAAACACGGAAGAGTATTCCATGAATTTGTAAAGTCCGAAGGTGCTCGTATAGTAAGCGACGAACATCAAGGCCGTGATGGCCATGCCGATCCAGAAGGCGGCGAAGTTGCCGGCCACGAGACCGGAAAGGATGTTCAGCGAGGGGCCGCCTTCACGGGAGGCCGTGACGACCTCGGCCACGTGCCTTGAATTGGAACTCGTGAAGACCTTGACCAGCTCGGGGATCAGGGCCGCCGCGAGGGTTCCGCAGCTGATGATCACGGAGAGCTTGAACCACAGCTCATTGGGGTAGTGGCCGAGCTGCCATTTGCTGATGATGAAGGTCACGACGATGGAAACAATCGAGGTGATCCAGACCAGCGACGTCAGGGCGGCCTCGAAGTTGACCTTTTCCTTTCCGCCCCAGAGGGACTCCGTGATCATCTTGTTGACGAAGTAGGAGCCGATGGAGGTGATGATCATGAGGACTCTCATGACGAAGATCCAGACGAGAAGCTCGGCCTGGTACTGGGGCAGGCAGGCCAGCACGATGAAGCTGATCAGGGCCACGCCCGTGACGCCGTAAGTCTCGAAGCCGTCCGCCGTGGGGCCGACGCTGTCGCCGGCGTTGTCGCCGGTGCAGTCGGCGATGACGCCGGGGTTGCGGGGATCGTCTTCCTTGATGGTGAAGACGATCTTCATGAGGTCGGAGCCGATGTCGGCGATCTTGGTGAAGATACCGCCGCAGATACGCAGGGCGGAGGCGCCCAGCGACTCGCCGATGGCGAAGCCGATGAAGGCAGCACCCGCCACTTCGCGGGGCATGAAGACCAGGATGATGAGCATCATGATGAGCTCGACGCAGACCAGGAGCACGCCGATGCTCATGCCGGCCGTCAGCGGGATGTCGAGCAGCTTCATGGGCTTGCCTTCAAGGGAGGCAAAGGCCATGCGGGCATTGGCCAGGGTGTTCATGCGGATGCCGAACCAGGCCACGCCGTAGGACCCGAGGATACCGACGACGGTCCAGGCCAGGATCAGGAAGACGTCTTTCATTGCCATGTGCTGCAGGAAGCCGAAATAGTAGAAAATGCAGGAGCCGATAAAGACGAACAGGATGAAAAGTAGTTTGCCCTGCTGGATCAGGTAGGTGCTGCAGGTCTGGAAAATGATTTCCGCCACGTCCAGCATGCTCTTGTGGGCCCGAATCTTCTTGACCTTGGCATACATGAAGTAGCCGAAACCCATTCCCAGAAAACAGATCACAAAGCCGATCATGAGCAGCTGGTTCTGAGCGGCCGACAGTGGGGGAATGACCAAATCTGCTTCGCTTGCGAACAGGGGCGTCGCAAAGAGCAGAACGATAAGCGCCAGGGATACGGCGCTTAGGACACGTTTGACTCTCTCGCTAATCATCTCTCCATCTCCTCCATATCAATAAAGTTTCAAAAAGTACCGAAATGAGACCAACCATTAAAGCCGCCGTGACATAGCAAATATTGACTCTTTTGTCAAAGATTTTGTTGACCGGGACGCCAATTCGGCCAATCCAAGGGCATCCACCGGATGCCCTGAAGGTAAGAAGGTGAGAAGGTGGGAAGTTGAGAAGGGAAAATAAAGAGAAAGAACAATCATTCCGATGAGTTGTCTGGATCGGAAACGGATTTGCGCTCGCGGATGTTAAAGCGGTTCATGGACGGCCGGGCGCCGGCAGCGAGAATTTCCTTTACGGCTTCGCAGGCCGTCCGGACGACATCGGCCAACTGCTCCAGGTCTGCTTTCGGGAAAGGCTGAAGGACATAGCGTTCCGTGTCATCCTTGAAGGGTGGCTTACCGATGCCGAGTCTCACGCGGGTGAAACCGCCTTCCCCGAGATGATCCATGATGGAGCGGACCCCCTTGTGGCCTCCGTCGCCTCCGCCGACCTTGATGCGCAAAGTCCCGAAGGGCAGATCCATGTCGTCGTGGACAACAATGAGATCATCGGTATATTTCTGATAAAAATCGGTCACTTGCCTGATCGATTGGCCGCTGAGGTTCATGAAGGTCTGGGGTTTCACGAAAAGCACGCGGTGCTCGCCGATCCGCCCGTCGCCCAGCAGCGCCTCGAATTTCTTCTTCTGGATGGCGATGCCGCAGTCGTCCGCCAGGGCATCCACGACGAGAAATCCCATGTTGTGACGAGTCAGGCGGTACGGGTCTCCCGGGTTGCCCAGGCCGGCAATGATTTTCATGGTCTATCCGACTCGAAAAAGGATCGAGGACCGAGGGTCGAGGTTCGAGGATGATCAGAAGCGTGGAAAACCACCTTTTCTTCTGTTGTCCTCGTTCCTCGTGCCTCGCACCTCGTTCCTGATGCATGTGAAAAACCCCATCGCTTCGCAAAGGATGGGGTTTTGTGTTTACGGCAGATGAGGGGTAGGGGATTACTCCTCTTCCTTCGCACCTTTCTTGCCGACGACCTCGGGCTCCTTGGACCCTTCTTCTTCTGCTGCTGCGGCAGGTGCCGCTTCCTCGGCAACCTCGGCTCTCTTGGCAGCTACGGCGACGATGCTGACATTGCCGGCATCGAGGATCTCGACGCCCTCGCCCAGGTTGAGATCGCTTATGCGCAACGTGGAGCCGATCATCATATCCGTCACATCGACGTCGATGTGCCTGGGCGCCAGGCCCGGCAGGACGGAGAGCTTGACGTCTCTCTTGAACTGCTGGAACTCGCCGCCCTTCTCCACGCCGATGGCCGTGCCTACGATGTGGATCGGCACGTTCAGGGTCAGCTTTTTGTCCATCCGGATCTCGTAGAAATCGACGTGGATGATCTTCTTCGTGATCGTGTTCTTCTGGAGCTCCTTGAGCACGGAGATCTTCTCCGCCTTCTTCCCGGCATCGTCGATTACGAGCTTGATGAATCCCGCTTCGCCCTTTTCGGCCCGGATGATCTTGATCATGTCCGCCGCGCTGATGTAAAGCATGGTTGACTCTGCCCCTGATCCGTATAGAACGGCAGGAACGAGCCCCTCGGCCCGCAGTCTCCTGGCAGGCCCCTTACCCGATTCCTTGCGAATACTCGCTTTCAACTCTATTGCTTCCATTAAAACCTCCAACAATAATATGGCTAATGGCGAAAGACTAATGGCGAAAGGCTCTGAGAGAAGGGAAATTCCTCTTTGCCTTTAGCCCTTAGCCCTGTGCCTTGAGCCGGTTTTTCATATGAACAGCGAACTCACCGAGTCGTTGTAATAAATACGACGAACCGCCTCGCTGAGGAATCCCGCAACGGGCAGAACGGTGATTTTCTTCTTGCACTGCATGGCCCGCTCGTGGAGCGGAATCGAGTCCGTCACGATGATCTCCTTGAGGTTCGAGTCGTCGATCCGGTCGATGGCCGGTCCCGAGAGCACGGCGTGTGTGCAGCAGGCAATGACCTCCGTGGCCCCTTCGGCTTCCAGGGCGGCCGCGGCCTGGACCATGGTCCCTGCCGTGTCGATCATGTCGTCGAGGATGATGACGCGCTTGCCCTTGATGTTTCCGATGATGTTCATCACCTGGGACTCGTTGGGCCCTTCCCGGCGCTTGTCGATGATGGCCAGCGTTGCGTCCAGACGCTTGGCAAAGGCGCGGGCGCGCTCGACACCTCCCGTGTCGGGGGAGACAATGACCAGGTTGTTCGCGAAATTACTCATCATGTATTTCAGCAGGATGGGTGTGGCGAAGAGGTTGTCCACGGGTATGTTGAAGAACCCCTGGATCTGGCCGGCGTGGAGATCGAGGGACATCACCCGGTTGGCCCCGGCGGCGGTGATGAGATCGGCCACGAGCTTTGCCGAGATGGGGGCCCGGGGGGCGACCTTGCGGTCCTGCCGCCCGTAGCCGTAATAGGGGATCACGGCCGTTACCCGGTCGGCCGATGCGCGCTTCATGGCGTCGACGAGGATCAGCAGCTCCATCACGTGATCGTTTACGGGCGGGCACGTGGACTGGATGATGAAGACGTCCATGCCGCGGACGTTCTCGTTGATCTCCACCCTCGTCTCGCCGTCGCTGAAGGTGGCTACGTTGGCCTTGCCGAGGGCAATGCCGAGCTTCGTGCAGATATCCTCTGCAAGCTTCTTGTTCGAGTTTCCTGAAAAGATGCGCATTCGTTCGAGCATGTCATGTCACCCTGGGCCTGGGGCCCGGCGGTTATGAAAAAATATTGGCTGGGGCGGGAGGATTCGAACCTCCGAATGCGGGAGCCAAAGTCCCGTGGCTTACCGCTTGCCGACGCCCCATCCCTTACGGATTTCCGTAATCGTGCGGGGGAAGGCATCCGATGATCGGGGGATCAAATCGTTTGAGCCTTGAACACCGCATACGGGTACGATGTCCTCAGTGCGCCTTCAGCCTGGATCGCATCGGGTTCGTTTTCAAAGAGTCCGAAGACCGTGGGCCCGCTTCCCGACATGAGCGACCCGAGGGCGCCCTGCCTCAGGAGAAACCCCTTCAACTCCTCGAGCACGGGATAGCGCGCCACCGTGACCTTTTCCAAGTCGTTGGACAGGGCAGCGGCGAGGTCTCGTATCCCTGAAAAGGAGGGAATACTATACTCTAAAGGGGTCTTTGTCAACGGCAAATTCAGGCTCTGGTAAACCCATTTTGTGGAAACCTCGAATCCCGGATTGACGAGAACAAGCCACATCCCGGGCGGGGGCTCGGCCGGCTCGAGGATCTCGCCGATCCCGAAGGCCCAGGCCGTGCTGCCGTATAGGAAGAAGGGAACATCGGCGCCGAGTCGGGCCCCGATCCGGATGAGCCGTTCACGGTCGAAGCCGAATTGGAAAAGGTCGTTGAGGACCGTGAGGGTTGTGGCGGCGTTGGAACTGCCGCCGCCGAGGCCTGCCGCCGTCGGGATGCGCTTCCGGAGAGTGATCTTCACCCCGCCCGCAAAACCCGCCTCGGCAAAGAGTGCGCGGGCCGCCCGCACCACGAGATTTCCCTCGCCGGTGGGGAGATCCGACCCCGGGCAGGCAAGCGCGATGCCTTCCCTGCGGAGCGAGAACTCCATCTCGTCGGCAAGGCTCACCTTCTGCATCAGGGAAGCGATGTCGTGGTAGCCGTCTTCCCTGCTGCGCAGCACCTTCAGGATGAGGTTGACCTTGGCCGGCGACCGGGCGGTGATCACTTCGCCGTCTCCCTGACGTAGCGCATCCTCAACTCGTAGAGAAGCGATTCGAGAAGCCGGTCCTCTTCGTCATTGAGGTTGCCCTTCGTCTTGTCTTTCAGGATGCCGAGGATGTCGATGGTCTGCTTGGCCGCCTCGAGGTTGCGCTCCGCCTTTTTGGTCACGGGGTCGGGGAAGTCGCCGAAGTGATACATGGCCGACGTGCCGAGCGAGAAGACGAAGGTGGCGAAGTTGAGCTCAGGGGACGGTTGTTCTGTCGAGGCCTCTTGCGCCTTTTCGTCTTGATGGGGTTCGGCGGCCTTCGCTTCGGGTTTCGGCTCCTGCGGTTTGGCAGCCGCCTCCTCCCGGGGTGTCTCCGGCCGGGTGTCGCCCGCATCGTCGAAACGGCGGCGATCCTTGATGACGAAACCTTTCTCTTGCTTTTCGTCTTCCATGGTTCCCTCCCTATAAAAAGGTTCGAGGAACGAGGACCGAGGACAAAGAATGATCCTCGAACCTCGTGCCTCGATCCTATACAGGCCCAAAGGCCGCCTAGAACGTCGGATGCCCCCTGTCGTGGGGGCAATCCGACGTTGTTCCTTGAACTGTCTGCGCCTGCTACATGCGCGGCTTCATGCTGCGCAACCTCGCCACCCGCTCCTCGATGGGCGGGTGGGTGCTGAAGAGGTTCATGAACGCCCGTCCCGTGAGGGGGTTCACGATGAACATGTGGGCCGTCGACGGGTTGGCGTTCATGGGGATGGCCTGGCTTGCCGCCTGCAGCTTCTCCAGGGCGCCTGCCAGGGCCCAGGGCTTGCCCGACACCTTGGCGCCGCCGTCGTCGGCCATGTATTCTCTCGATCGGGAGATGGCCATCTGGATCAGCATGGCCGCGATGGGGGCCAGGATCGCCATGACAATCATTCCGACGAACCCGCCGCCGCCCTCTTCGTCGTCGCCGCGGCCGCCGCCGAAGATGGCCGCCCACTGGGCCATGTTGGCGAGCATGGTGATGGCGCCGGCGATTGTGGCCGCGATCGACCCGATGAGGATGTCGTGGTTCTTGATGTGGGAGAGCTCATGGCTGATGACGCCCTCGAGCTCCTCGCGGCTCAGGATCCGCATGATCCCTTCGGTGACGGCCACGACGGCGTGCTTTTCGTTGCGCCCCGTGGCAAAGGCGTTGGGCGTGTCCCCGGGGATGATGTAGACCCGGGGCATGGGAAGGCTTGCCTTCATGGCCAGCTCTTGCACCATCCGGTGCAGCTCGGGCGCCTGCTGGGGCGTCACCTCCTGGGCCTGGTACATGCGAAGCACGATCTTGTCGGAGAACCAGTAGCTGAAGAAGTTCATGCCCATGGCGAAGATGAAGGCGATGAACATGCCGTTTCTTCCGCCGAGATATCCGCCGATCAGGACCAGGAGTCCTGTCAGCAAACCGAGCAGGACCGCTGTCTTGAGAGAATTCATCGGTTCCCTACCTCCACAGAAATTAGAACTTGTCTTCTTACCCTCTTTTTTTCGTTGCGGACTATACAGGAAAGCGGGGTTGCGCACAAGGGCGCTCCCCGCCTCCGGTCATCCCGCCTTTTTCTGGAAAACGACCTCGCCGTCGCCCTTCACATCGACGGTCACGTGATCGCCCGCCGCGATGGAGCCGTCGAGGATCTTCATGGCCAGGCTGTCCTGGACGATTTTCTGCAGGGCCCTCTTGAGTGGCCGGGCACCATAGATGGCGCTGTAGCCCGCCTTGGCGATGTGCTTTTTCGCCTTGTCCGTGAGTTCGATCGTGACCTTCCGCTCGGCGAGCATCTTCTGCAGCCGGCCGATCTGGATGTCGATGATCTTGTTGATGTCACTGATCGTGAGCGACCGGAAGATGATGATGTCGTCGATCCGGTTGAGAAACTCGGGTTTGAAGGTCGTCCTCAGGACTTCGTTGATCTTCAGCCTTCTCTCGGCCTCGCTCATCGCGGAATCGACGGCGAACTGGCTGCCGACGTTCGAGGTCATGATGACGATCGAGTTCTTGAAGTCCACCGTCCGGCCATGGCCGTCGGTGAGCCGGCCGTCGTCGAGGATCTGCAGCAGGATGTTGAACACATCCGGGTGCGCCTTCTCGATCTCGTCGAAGAGGATGACCGAGTAGGGCCTGCGCCTCACCGATTCGGTCAGGAAGCCGCCCTCGTCGTAGCCCACGTACCCCGGGGGCGCCCCGATCATCCGGGCCACGGAGTGCTTCTCCATGTACTCCGACATGTCGATGCGGATCATGTTCTGCTCGTTGTCGAACATGAACTCGGCGAGCGCCCGCGCCAGTTCCGTCTTTCCCACGCCCGTGGGGCCCATGAAGATGAAGGAGCCGATGGGCCGGTTGGGGTCCTGCAGCCCCGAGCGGGCCCGGCGAAGCGCGTTGGAGACGGCGTGGATGGGTTCCTCCTGGCCGATCACCCGCTGCTGCAGGCGCTCCTCCATGTGGATGAGCTTTGCCACTTCAGTCTCCATCATGCGCGAGACGGGGATGCCCGTCCAGCTGGCCACCACTTCCGCCACGTCCTCGGCCTCGACCTCTTCCTTGAGCATCTTGTTGCCGCTCTGGATGCCTGTGAGCTGGGCCTGTTCCTCATCCAGTTCCTTGTTGAGCTCCACGAGCCTTCCGTAGCGGATCTCGGCGGCTTTCGCCAGGTCGCCTGCGCGCTGCGCGTTGAGCTCTTCGTTCTTGAGCTCCTCGATTTTCCCCCTGACGGATTGGATCCGTTTGATGACCTCGCGCTCGCTGGACCAGTGCTTCTTTTTCTCGTCGCGCTCGGCCGTGAGCTTCCCGATCTCGCCGACGAGCTTCTGCAGGTGCTCGAGCGAGTTGGGGTCCGTCTCGTTTTTCAGCGACTGCCGCTCGATCTCGAGCTGCATGATCCTGCGCTCGAGGGTGTCGATCTCGGCGGGGAGGCTGTCGAGCTCGATCCGCAGGTGCGAGGCCGCTTCGTCGATGAGGTCGACGGCCTTGTCCGGCAGGAACCGGTCGCTGATGTAGCGGTCCGAAAGGGTTGCCGCCGCCACGATGGCCGAATCCTTGATCCGGACGCCGTGATGGACTTCGTAGCGCTCCTTGAGCCCCCGCAGGATGGCGATGGTGTCTTCCACGGAGGGCTCCTTGATCAGGACGGGCTGGAAGCGCCGCTCCAGTGCGGGGTCTTTCTCGATGTTCTTGCGATACTCGTTGAGGGTCGTGGCGCCGATGCAGCGCAGCTCACCCCGGGCAAGGGCCGGCTTGAGCATGTTCGATGCGTCGATGGCGCCCTCGGCCGCCCCCGCGCCCACGACGGTGTGGATCTCGTCGATGAAGAGGATGATTTCGCCTGCGGCGTCGGCCACCTCCTTCAGGACCGCCTTGAGGCGGTCCTCGAACTCGCCGCGGAACTTGGCGCCGGCCACCAGCGCTCCCATGTCCAGGGAGACAACCCGTTTGTCCTTGAGCGTCTCGGGCACGTCGCCGTTGACGATCCGCTGCGCCAGGCCCTCGACGATGGCCGTCTTGCCGACACCGGGCTCGCCGATGAGCACCGGGTTGTTCTTCGTGCGCCGCGTGAGTACCTGCATGATCCGGCGGATCTCCTCGTCGCGGCCGATGACCGGGTCAAAGGACCCCTTCCTGGCCAACTCGTTGAAGTCCCTCGCGTATCTCTCGAGTGCCTGGTATTTCTCCTCGGGGTTCTGGTCGGTGACCCGCTGGCTTCCCCGGATGTCCACCAGGACCCGGTAGAGGCTGTCCCTGGTGACGCCGCCATTTCGCAGAATTTTCCCTGTCGGGCCGTCCTTGTCCTCCGTCATGGCAATGAGGATGTGCTCGGCGCTGACGAACTCGTCCTTGAGCTTTTTTGCCTCCTCGAAGGAGTTATCGAGAACCTTATTGAGCCTCGGGGTCATGTAGGCCTGCGTTGCGCCCCCGGATACCTTCGGCAGGCCGTTGAGGGCCTTTTCAACCTCCCGCTGGATCGACCGGGTGTCGGCCCCGAGCTTCTTCAGGGCGGCCGTAACGATTCCCTCGGGCTGGCGGATCAGCGCCGCAAGCAGATGCTCCATATCCACTGCCTGGTGGCCGAGTTTTCCGGCCAGGGACTGGGCGTCCTGGAGGGCCTCTTGGACTTTGACGGTGAATTTGTCGAACCTCATCGTTCCTCTCTTAAAAAGCAATTTAATATCAGTAAGTTAAATAGAAAACGACGGCTTGCTCGACCGTTTTCCGAAACGTCACCGCCGTCGGCTTGAACCCTAACTTAATGACAGGCGGGGGGGATGTCAAGAAAAGGCATTCAATCAACGAGTTATCTCTTTCTTGAACCCGGGTTTGCTTTATAATAATTGCATGGAAAGTCTTGACAAGATGCCCCCTGTATCTATATTCTTTGTGACTTAGATTGACAGGCCCAAAAGGGAGGATCATCCATGAACATGAATCTACCGGCTGCAAGCAGCACGTTGGATTTATATATCTCTCAGATCAACAAGTTTTCCCTGCTGACCCCTGAGGAGGAGTTCAAGCTGGCCGTCCGCTACAAGAAGAACAACGACAAGGAAGCGGCCGAAAAGCTCGTCACCTCGAACCTTCGATTCGTGGTCAAGATCGCACACGAGTACCGCAACTACGGTGTGAAGCTCCTGGATTTGATCCAGGAGGGCAACGTGGGGCTCATGCACGCCGTGAAGAAGTTCGACCCCTACAAGGGCTACCGGCTCATCTCCTATGCCGTGTGGTGGATCCGCGCCTACATGCAGAACTTCCTCATCAAGACGTGGAGTCTTGTGAAGATCGGGACGACCCAGGCCCAGCGCAAGCTCTTCTTCAAGCTCAACCAGGCCAAGAAGAAGCTCCAGAAGATGGATGCGAAGAGCCCCGAGTTCGGCGAGATCGCCGAGTCCCTGAGCGTGAAGGAGACGGAGATTGCGGAGATGGACGTCCGGCTCAACAGCCGCGATCTCTCGCTCGATGCCTTCATCGACGACGACGGCGAGCTTTCCCACATCAACTGCCTGGCCGACAAGGGTGAAAACCAGGAAGACGCCCTGATCCGCCACGAGGAGACGTTTTTGGTGAAGCGAAACGTTGCAGGGGCGCTTGCGAAGCTCAACGACCGCGAGGCCTACATCATCAAGCGCCGCGTCATGTCCGAGAACCCGGAGACCCTTCAGGAGATCGGCGACCGCTTCAAGATCACCCGCGAGCGGGCCCGCCAGGTCGAAAAGGAAGCCCTCCGGAAGATGCGCCAGGTCATCGGAGGCCGGGAGCCGGAAACCGCTCGGGCGTAAGCCCGGGACCAGGGTGTAGGGTATAGGGTATAGGGTACAGACACTACAATTAAGAAAACAGAAGCCTCTGACCGGATTGGTTGGGGGCTTTTTTTTGGTTCGCCCGGAAGGGTGACGGTCAATAAACGGGTCTCTGTTTTACCTATGTGCTCAGCGTGGCCCGGTTCTTTTCACTGACCACTGTCCACTGGACACTGACCACTTGTTAAAACTCCTCGCCCGGGGCGAAGGCCGCGTTCTCGAATCTTGTGAATTTTTCCTGGAAGACGAGCCTGATCGTTCCGACGGGGCCGTTTCGCTGCTTGCCGATGATGACCTCGGCAAAGCCCTTCTCGGGGTTGTCCTCGGACTTGTTGTAGACCTCGTCGCGGTACAGGAAGAGGATGACGTCGGCGTCCTGCTCGATGGCGCCCGATTCGCGCAAATCCGCCATCTGGGGCCTGCGGCTCGTGCGGTCCTCCACCTTGCGGTTGAGCTGGGAGAGGGCCACCACGGGCACGCTGAGCTCCTTCGCGAGAGCCTTGAGCGAGCGGCTGATCTCCGAGATCTCCTGCTCGCGCGTGTCGGCGTAGGCGCTGCCCTTCATGAGCTGGAGGTAGTCGAGAACGATGAGTCCCAGGCCGTGCTCGGCCTTGAGACGGCGGGACTTGGCCTTCATCTCGAGCACCGAGATGGAGGGCGTGTCGTCGATGAAGAACCGCGCCTCGGAGAGCCTCCCGGCGGCCGTTGTGAGCTTCGGCCAGTCCGTCTCGCCCAGGAACCCCTTGCGGATCTTCTGAGAATCCACCCGGGCCTCCGACGATAGCATGCGCATGGCGAGCTGCTCCTTGGCCATTTCCAGCGAGAAGACGGCCACGGGCACTCCCTCCTCGACGGAGCAGAATTGCGCGATGTTGAGGGCGAAGGCCGTCTTTCCCATGCTGGGACGGCCGGCGACGATGATGAGATCCGACTTCTGCAGCCCCGAGGTCATCTCGTCGAGTTTCGTGAATCCCGTGGCGACGCCCGTGATGAGCTCCTTTCGCTCGTAGAGGCGCTCGATCGTGCGGAAGCTGTCCTTGATGATGTCCTTGAGGGGGTAGAAGGAGGGGCGGATCTTGTTCTGGGAGATTTCGAAGATGGCGTGCTCGGCCTCGTCGAGTACGCTGTCCACGTCCGCCCCGGCGCCGTAGGTCCGGTTCAGGATCTCCGTGGCCGTTCCGATCAGCTTCCGCAGAACGGACTTCTCTTTGACGATCCGGGCGTAGTGGCTGATGTTGGCTGCCGACGGGACATTGTCCACAAGCTGGGAGAGGTAAACGGCTCCGCCCACGGCATCGAGCTGCTTCTTGTCCCTCAGGTGATTGCTCAGCGTGATCAGGTCGATGGGTTGGCTGCGCTCGGAGAGCTCCAGGATGGCCGCGAAGATCTTCCGGTGGGCGTCACTGTAGAAATCGGAGCCCGCCATGAGCTCCAGAACCGGGTTGATGGCGACGTTCTCGAGGAGGATGCCGCCGAGGACGGACTGCTCGGCCTCCAGGTTCTGGGGCGGTACTTTGAGGATTGAGAGGTCGAGCTCTTTCATAGCATAACTGCCAAGGGCTTATGGCTAAAGGCTTATGGGGTTCTCTTAATACAGTCAAAGGGTGCCGAGCCGCTCGTATCAAGAAAGGCAACCGAAACCAATGATTATTCCCGTTGTCTTGTGCCTTTAGCCGTACGCCCTAAGCCCGGCGTTTACGCCCCTTCCACGACCTTTACCGTGATGTCCGCTGCGATCCCCGGGTAGAGCTTGATCTTGACGGGGAATTCCCCGAGCTGCTTGATCGGCTCGTCCAGGACGATCTGCTTGCGGTCCACCACGAGACCCTGGTCTGCCAGACCATTCTCGATGTCCTTGGCCGTCACGGAGCCGAATAGCTTCTCCTGGTCCGCCGTCTTGCGGGCAATGGTCACCGCCACACCGGCGAAGCTCGCCAGCATGGCTTCGGCGTTCTTTTTTTCCTTTTCGGCGCGTTTGGCAATGAGCTTTTTTTCGTGCTCAATCTTCTGGGCGGACTTGCTCGTGGCTGCGATGGCGAGCCCCTTCGGCATCAGGAAGTTCCTCGCATAGCCGTCGGCAACCTTTATCGTATCCCCGCGCTTGCCGAGGGATTCAACGTCTTCGTTCAAAATAACCTTCATCGACTTCCTCCTTTTGCAGTGTTCGTTCGCACAGGCCGTCAGCAGAGCCTGCCTGCATTCGACAGATCATGTTTTTTCGTCTTTTTCCTCGACGCTCTCCCTCGTCCCTCAACCTGCGTTTTCACGCCGTCGTGTCGTTCGCGGGGCGGTTCATCTTTCTGAAGTCGACCCAGATGTCAAACAGGCCGATGGCGGAGATAAAAACCAGCAGGTACTGGTATATCACAATCAGGGCGTAAAAAAGGGCCCGGAGGTATCTCGGGATGTTTTTCTTCCTGCAAAAGAACTGGACAATCGAAAGTCCCTGGAGGAGATAGAGAAAAAGCAGAATAATCATGCCGTTGAGCCCGATGATCTGCGCGATTTCCTCGGGGACGATCATTAGGACCCCCGCTGCGATGACGAGCCAGACGACCCAGTCCGGCATCTTCCAGCAGGCGAGATCGCCGAAATCGGGGAACGAGGGGTCCCGTCCCTGGAAAAACATCCGCATGCCGAGCACGTTGAGCCAGATGAGAAATGTCGTGCTCGTGAGAAAAAGCGCTGCACCGTGATCCACGATCCAGCCTGCAACCTGGGGGGCGCCTTCACGCAGCGCGTCAAGCTGATCCTGGGGGATCCCGATCTCCTCGTAAAGCGCGATGCTGTACTGGATGCTGTCGATCACGTACCCCCGGACAATGTCCAGGATGCCGCGTTCCAGAATCTGACCGTACCAGGCCAGCACAGCGACGATCACCGCGACAAGCCCGGCAACCGACAGGCCCACCGTTTTCTCGATCCCGTATCGCCTTCCCAGGACTTCGGGAATGATGACTCCCGCCGACCCGAGCACCAGGAAAAACGAGAGACTTTCCACGAAACCGCCGATCCGGAAAACGGCCACGAGAAGACCGAAAGACACGACGAACATGGCGATTCCGGGAACCCGCCCCATTTTCCAGTAAAAGAAGGCGATCGGAAGCGGAGCGAACAGGCTGAATATAAAACCGACAATGGGGTTCAGAACCACGAGGAGAAAAAAACCAGTCGTGATGCCAACACCCAGGATAAATTCCTTCACGTTGAAGTTTTTGCCTACATCCAAGTGAACGCTGTCCTCGAATCGCCGGTTTCAGACCGTACCCGCCGCCTGCCGTTTCCGCACAAGGGTCGCCGCTGTCAGCTTTCCGTCACCAGGTAGGGCAGCAGGGCGATGTTACGGGCGCGCTTGATCTCGACCGTCAGCGCCCTCTGGTGGAGCGCGCAGTTGCCCGTGATGCGCCTGGGGATGATCTTTCCGCGTTCCGTCACGAAGTACCGGAGGGTGTCCATGTCCTTGTAGGACATTTTCATGTTCGAATCGGTGCAGAACCGGCAGACCTTCCTCCGGTGGTAGACTCTCCGGTCGGACTTCGGTCTTCCGGGTCCGCCTCCCGGTCCTCTCGAATCTCTTCCGCCCGGACCCCCCGTTCTGGGCCGGCTGCCCGTTGTGCTGTCTGAAGGCGTTCTCATGTTGTTATCCCTCCGTCGTGGCTTCCGACGTCGCGGACGTCGTCGTGGTCGTTGTCGTTGTCGGTGTAATGGGTTGCGCCGGGATGATGGAAGCCGGGGGAGTGTGCGGCCTTCTGGGTTCCTGCCAGTTCTTTTTCGATCTCTTCCGCCGTGATGCTGTCGGAAAGCCTCAAGGACATGTACTTCAGGACCTTGTCGTCGAACTTCAGGATCCTCTCCAACTCTGCGACGATCTCGCGCCTGCCGGCGAAATCGATGAGGATGTAGAACCCCCGGGCCTGCTTCCGGATGAGGTAGGCGAGCTTTCGCTTTCCCCATCTCTCGACCTTCAGGACAGTCCCCTTCATGTCGGTGATGATCTTGCTGTATCGGTCGATGATGGCGGTGATGTCCTCGCTGGGCAGCTCGGACTGGACGATGAACAGAGTTTCGTAACGCTTCAAGTCTTTTGACCTCCTTTCGGCTCTATAGCCCGGGCACAGGGTCCGGGCAAGGAGTGCCTGGATATGAAATTTTTGAACCTGTACTTTTATACCAGATAAAAGGAGAAATCAAGCCTTTTGTGGCAGACAGTCTCATCCCTGTCTTGCGGAAGGAAAGAGCCTTTTGCACTGCCAAAATGAGGCTTGACAGGATTCGGGCCTTTCCCTATCAAAGGTTGTACCGGGGACCGGTCGATCCATGGGCTCACCGGAGGAACCGATTCTTGCATCGTTCACGCTCCTGAAAGGGGAGGATTGCAGATGATCAAAAAAAGTTCACTTCTGGCGGTCGTCGGGATGTTAGCCCTGTCCGTGTCGGGGTGCATGGTCACGGAAAGCACCTACCTGAAAAAGGTGGAAGAGGCCGGCAGCCTCGAGCAGGGGCTTGCCACCTGCAAGGAGGAAGTCGTGCGGCTCGGGAGGCAGAACGAGGAACTGGCGAAGAAGGTCCAGTCCCAGCAGGAGCAGATCGGTCAGATCGAAAAGAACCGGGAGGAAAAGGTTCAGGAGGTCAGCAAGACCTATACGCAGATGATCGAGAAAATGAAATCGGAAATCGCCGACGGGCAGGTGACGATCACGGAGCTCCAGGGGAGGCTCACCGTGAACATGGTCGACGCCATCCTCTTTGATTCGGGGAGGGCCGACATCAAGCCCGAGGGCAGACAAGTCCTGCAAAAAGTGGCCGAGGTCATCGGCCAGGTGGAGGACAAGGCGATTCTCGTCGAGGGGCACACGGACAATGTCAAGATCGGCGGTGCGCTCGCCCGGGCGTTTCCCTCGAACTGGGAGCTCTCGGCGGCCCGCGCCATCAACGTGGCCCGGTATCTCCAGCGGCTCGGCGTCGATCCCGCCCTCTTGTCTGCAGCCGCCTACGGGGAGTACCGCCCCGTCTCGGAGAACGACACGGCGGAGGGGCGTACGAAAAACAGGCGGATAGAGATCGTTCTCGTTCCCAGGGACTAGCGCCGCAGGCGTTGAGAAGGGTAGAGGGAAGAAACAATGAGAGGGTCTGTCGGACGACAGGCCCTTTTCTTATGGTAAGCATGTCGAATAGGGTAGACGTGTCTCAATCGGTGCCCGCCAAAACGGTCAGCGGTTGAAGATTTCTGCTGGATATGCCATATTGCACGGGACCTGCCGCGATGCGGCGGTGCGACCACTTGAAAGGAGGATGCAGCGATGAAGAACCTTCTCGGAGGGATAGAAGAGGTCCTGCTCATGGGGCCGGGACCCTCTTGCGTGCCCCCGCAAGTCTACGAGGCGATCGGCAAGAAGACCCTGGGGCACCTCGATCCCTACTTTCTGAAGATCATGGACGAACTCAAGGAGCATCTCCGCACTCTCCTGAACACGAAGAACAATCTGACCGTCCCCATCTCCGGGACCGGTTCGGCCGGCATGGAGGCCTGCTTCGTCAACCTCGTCGAGCCCGGCGACAAGGTGCTGATCCTGATCAACGGGGTCTTCGGCGTGAGGATGCGCGAGGTCGCAAGCCGGCTCGGCGCGGAGGTCGATGCCCTCGAGTTCATCTGGGGCACATCGGTCGTCGTGGATGACGTGGCAAAGAAGCTCAAGGAGAAGACCTACCGGATCGTGGCGGTGGTCCACGCCGAGACGTCGACGGGTGTGTGCAACCCCGTGGAAGAGATCGGGGCTCTCCTGAAAGGCTCCGACACGATCTACCTTGTCGACACCGTGACAAGCCTGGGCGGCATCGAGGTCCGCATGGACGACTGGGGGATCGACGCCCTCTACAGCGGGACCCAGAAGTGCCTGTCCTGCCCGCCGGGCCTTGCCCCGCTTTCCTTCTCCGACAAGGCCATGGCCAGACTGGGCGCGCGCAAGACCAAGGTCCCCAACTGGTACCTGGATATCTCGCTGATCGCCAACTACTGGAGCCAGAACCGCGTCTATCACCACACGGCCCCGGTGAACATGACCTACGCCCTTTACCAGGCGCTGCTGCTCATCCTGGAGGAAGGCCCGGTGCAAGTCTTCAAGCGGCACCGGGACACCCACCAGATGCTCGTGAAGGGCCTCGAGGGGATGGGCCTCAAGATGGTCGTCGAAAAAACCAGGAGGCTCCCCATGCTGAACACGGCCTACTGCCCGGAAGGCATAGACGAGCTTGCCGCCCGGCGCTGCCTTCGCAGCGAGTACAAGATCGAGATCGGCGGCGGGCTCGGGCCCCTGGCCGGGAAGATCTGGCGCATCGGCCTCATGGGCCACACGGCTAGGAAGGAAAACGTCGAGCGCTTCCTTGACGCACTCCGGAAGGTGATTTGATGATGGGTCCCCCTTTGTGAAAAAGGGGGCGGGGGGCTGATTAAAATACCTCGCACCAAGGCGCAAGGTATTTAGAAACTTAAGGAAGTGGGTTAGCTGTTAGTATGCTCGCTTACCCCGCAGCAAGCTGCGGGGTAAGCGCGTGCAATCGTTTTCAGATGAAAATGCGGGCGGAGATCTCTCCGCCCGCTTCCTTTTGCCATGTCTTTCGACTTCTCAACTTTTTAACTCATCAACTTATCAACTTCTTCCCTCATTCCGGGCAGGCGGCTCCTTTTTTTACCCACTCGTTCATCTTCGCCGAGAACTCCTTGTGGCTCATCTTCGGGACCGTCCGTCCCTCGCCGGGGTTCCATCCCCACAGGACCAAGGGGTCTTTGCCTATGTGCTCGATGATCTGCTCCCCCGTCCTGCCGCCGTTTTGCTTCGGGTCCTTCAGCTGACGGCACAGCTCCCCGAGCGTGCGGCCCTGGAAGACCATGGGCATGTTCTCCGGCGGCATGTGCCAGTTGGCCACACCGGGGGCCCCTCCGGGTTTGTTCGCCTCCCCGTGGCACAGCGTGCAGTTCATCGCCCCGACCCCTTTGCCCTCGGGGCCGCGCTTGACGTTGAACATGTGGGGCTGCGAGTCGTCCCGGATCGTCGGCGCATCCCCCGGAGGATGGCAGTTCAGGCAGCGGGGGTGGAACAGGACTTCTGCGGCCTTGGCAAATGCTTTCTTCGCTCCTTCAGTGTCCTGATTGTCAGCGGTGGCCCGGTTCAGACAGGAGAACAGACCCGCCAAAACGATAAAAAGTCCTGCAACGAGGATGACAAGGACAGGTGTTTTCATTCTTCCGTGACTCTTCAGTCTTGCCATGGTGAGCTCCTTGGGTGAGGCAGTAAAGGGCTGACCTGCTGTGCCTCAGTCCGTCGAGGCATCGTCATGGAAGACGATAGCAGAAAGCCATGGGGAAGACAAAAAAATAAAGACAGGCATCCGCCTGCCGGCGCAAAAAACCCCCTGAGGAAACTCGTACAGCGGTCTTCCTCTCCCACGGAAGGGAGAGGAAGCCGGTGATGAAGGGGTCTTTTTATGGGGATTTGGGTTTGTCGTTAGTGCACCAGGTAGAACGCCGCCAGGGCGGCGCCCGCGGCGATGACGGTCCAGACAATGGTCATTCCCAGTTTGTCTGCGCCCCAGGACTCGGGCTTGGCCATTCCGGAGAATACGAAGCCCAGCACGAGGAAAAGCCCGATGACGATCACCCCGTGGGTCGTCCAGTGATGGCCCATCGCACTGGCCATGCCCGCCTTGAAAGGCGGCGTCAGCTCCTTGAAGATGACCAGCAGCGTGTTGATAATGCTCACCACGGCCGCAGAGAGGCCGAACCCGATCGTTGTCTTATCTGTGATAGTTGTCATGGCCCCTACCTCCCCATGTATCCAACGATGACACCCCGGCTGATGATCGCCCCCGAGCCGTCCACGACAAGGCCGATGAGAACGACCAGTGAGACGACGATGAGCAAGAGCCTCCGGTTTTCGAGGACCATGAGGTCATTGCGGTAGGCGATGATCGGCAGGAGGATGCTCAGGAACAGCAGCGCGAAGAAGAAATGCTCCTTGAACTCCATGAAGAACGTGTGCGCCCACTTCCATGCGCCCGCGCGGATGACGTCCCTCTCGCTGGCATAGTAGACGACGTACCACCAGCCGCCGATGACATAGGAAAGGATCATGGATACAGCCGTCATGAGGCTCAGGCTGCGAATCCTGGGGATGTTCTTCTCGCTCATGTTCAGGACATACACGAGAAGCGCCACCGCCAGAATGATCCCCAGCACGCCGAACAGGACGTGCACCATAACGGAGACCTGGATTCCAAATAGTGACATGGTGACCCTCCTTCTTGGGTTAAAGGTTTGTGCCCGTCGCCTTCAGGAATTCACCACCGCCGTACCCCGTTCCGCCTCCAACCGGGCGGGGAGATCGCCGGGCAGGCAACCGGGTGAATCCTGTTGAATGGTTAAACATCCGCTAGACGATGAGACCCTGTACAAGGTTAGTGATTTGCAAGAGAGGTTGACGGGTTTCTTTTCGCCCGTTCTCCGGGCGAGAGCCTCTTGAGGGTTCCGTCGGGTGTTGAACAGCCGCCTGGTGCGTGTTCGATAAGTATGACGCAATCTTTATTTAAAAGATGGGGCCTGCCGGGCGAAAAGTCAAGGGGGTCCTTAGCTGTTATTCCCCGGCGTTTTGCTTGCCTGCATCGCGACGACGGAGGCGATGACGAGGGCGGCGCCAAGGATCTGCCACAGCTCCATTGTCTCCCCCAGGAGGAGCCAGGCGATGAACCCCGCCGTGATCGGCTCCAGGGTGGCTGTGATGCTGGCCCGTGCGGCGCCGATCCGGTTGATGCCCTCGGTGTAGCAGATGAACGCCAGCACCGTGCCGAAGAAGGCGATGAAGAGGACCCATCCCCACTGCGCGAAACCTGACGGGCGCAGAAACGCGCTCAGGGGCGGGTGAAAGATGTTCCAGGTCACCGCGGCAAACAGAAGTCCGTAGAAGACCACCGTCCATGGAGGGTATCGCTTCATCCCGTACTCGCACCGAACGGTGTACCATGCGAAGGTGACAGCCGAGGCGAGTGCCGAGAGCACGCCTGCGCGGTTCATGTCCAGCAGATCAAGGCTGTAGCCCCCCACGACGAGGTAGCAGCCGAAAAGGGAGCCGGCCATGGCGGCGAAAACAACAGGCGGAAGCTTCGTGCCGAGGAAGAACAGCGTGTAGAGGGCGACGAAAATAGGCGCCTGGTACTGGATCAGGATGGCGGCAGCCACCTGGATCTTGCTGATGGCGAAGAGATAAGTGAACTGAACCGCCGCGAGCACGACGCCGAGAGTCACGAAATACAGAAGATCGCGCCGGTCAATCGCCAGCAGGGAGCGGTTGTGAAGCAGAATCCAGCATAAAACGATGCCCGTGGCGAGCGTCGTCCGCAGCTGTACCAGCTCGAAGGCGGTGATGCCGCTCAAAAACAGGAACTTGGCCGCCGTGCCGGAAGAGGCCCAGCAGAGGGCCGCAAGGGCGGCGAAGAGATAGCCGGATCGGGAGAGGCGCTGCTCAGTCACGACTTACTGCCCCTCATCCGACCCACTTTACGAAGAGGTCCATGCCGGCCCTCTGACGCTCGAACTGATTGATGGGGGCTTCACTCTCCGGGTACCCGATGACGGCCCCCATGATGACCCGCCGGTCCACCGGGATCGCGCCGTGACTGCGAAGCAGATCGGCGTAGTGGACGGAGCTTGCCATGATGCAGGTCCCGAGTCCCCGGTCGTGGGCCGCGAGCGCAATCGTCTGGAGCAGCAGGCCCACATCCAGCATGGCATATTCGACGAGGACGTCCGTCGGGACGGTGGCGACGATGAGGCAGGGCGCTCCGAAGAGGGCGGCCATGTTCAATTGATGCTGTCTGCGGCCTTCCTTGTCCTCCCGCTTGAGCCCCAGGGAGGTGACGACGGCCCTGCCGACTTCCATGTACCGCGCTTTCAGCTGCTCCGGCCAGGTCTCCGGCATGGGGACGTCGCTGCGCAGCGGCTCTGCGGCGGCCATGCTGGCGACATTGGCCTTCCGGAAGGCCTCCAGGGGCTCCCCCGTGATCACGTAGATCTCCCAGGGCTGGGTGTTGCCCCAGGAGGGCGCCCACCGGGCGGTTTGCAGGAGATCCTCAAGGAGCTTCCTCGGGATCGCGTCGGGTCTGTACTTCCGGATGCTTCGTCTTTCCCGGACGGCGGCTTCCAGTTCCATGCCTGTCTCCTTTCGAGAGAGAATTCACAAATAATTTGCCTTATCCTACATGAAAATTTCACTCTTTCATACTCATGAACGAGCGAAAACGGGCAACACGGTATTGACAGGGGATGGCCTTTGCCATACCCTAGGTTCCATTGTGAGACCAGGGGTGAAGAGCTGAACATCAATTTTGAATATCGATTCGGGCCGAATAGGGAATGGCGCATCGTCGTTGCCAATACGAAAGAGCTTCGGGAGAAGGCTTTCCGGCTTGTCTACGATGTCTACATCCGGGAAGGATACGACCTGCGCTTCGGTCGCGAGAGCGGCCTGTGGTGCACGATTCACCACCTGCACCCGGACACGACGATCTTTCTGGCCGAGAAGGAAGGAAGGCTCGCGGGCTCGGTGACGGTGATCCCCGACTCGCGGCTGGGGCTCCCGACAGATCGCATCTTCCCGGAGCCGCTGGCCGATCTGCGGAAGGCCGGGCGTCGTCTCAGCGAAATCTCCTCGCTCGTCGTGACGGAGGATCCCGGGGGCATCCCCCCGGAGCTGGCCATGCACCTCTACCGGCTGGCCCACCTGGTGAGCCTTCGCATGCTGAAGAGCACCGACATCGTCGCCTCCGTCATGGCTCACCACAGGGACTTCTACTCGCGCTTCCTGCTGTTTGACGAGGTGTCCGAGGCGCCCCGCCTGAGCCCGAAGACGGACCAGCAGGTATCCTACGTGCGACTCAACCTCGAGACGATGAAGGAGCGCTACGAGCAGCGCTATGCCCGGGCCACGGGCAGGCGAAACCTCTACCGCTGGTTCTTTCAGAATGAGGACGAGCCGGCCATCGTTGATTGGTTGCGCCGCAGCCACTCGCCCATGACGACGGAGGATCTATACTACTTCGGGGCGCAAAAGACGAACATCCTGGCCAAGGCCGGTCATGACGTGATCGCCATCCTCGAGGAGGAGTACCGGCTGGCCGTTGCCGTCGCCGAGTGAAAGGGAAGCAACCCATGTGGAAAGACATCGTCGACCGACAGCGGGGCATCGTCAACTTCACCGATGAGCTCACCGAAGCGATCGGGCGGACACGAGTCCTCGTGGCAGGGGCCGGGGGCAACGGCGCCGTCCTCGACTTTCTGGTCCGGACGGGCTTTCAGCGCTTCGTCGTCATCGACTTCGACGTCGTCGAGGCCACCAACCTCAACCGCCTGCCCTTCATGCCGGATTCCGTCGGGAAGACGAAACCCGAGGCCTGGAAGGAATACCTGCAGAGACTCAACCCCGACTGCGACGTGACTATCCACTGCCGCAGGGTCACGAAAAACGACGAGGCCTGGCTTGCGGAGGTCATCGCGGGCGTGGACATCGTGGCCCTGGGGATGACGGACATCGAGGCCAATTTCCTGATCCCGCGGGTCTGCCACCGCCTTAGAAAGCGCATGGTCGTGGGCCCCGGCACGTCGAATTGCTGGGCCGTGAGCACCCTTACCCACACGGGTCGCGTCTCGCTGGAGAGCGTGGGCGGCTTCGGGACGGAGGGCACCGACGCCCGCGAGATCGACTACAAGGCCATCCTGCCGAAGTTCATGCGGATCTACATGTTCCCCGGGCGCGCCGAGAGACTCTACCCGGAGACGCTCCAAAAGGTCCAGCGCGGCGAGATCCCCCCGCGCAACTGCAAAATTTTCGTCTCCATGGTCAATGCCGCCGCCTGCTGGGAGATTGTCAAGAACACCGCCGTGATGAACGGCATCGCGCTTCAGAACACAAACGTCATCGAGTTCCCCCTCGTGCAGGTCTTCGACCCCTTCCGGGGGAGCGCCTACTACTACCACGCCGAAAAAGACAAGATCGGCATCCCGAACTGGCTGACGGGCAAGACCCGCTGGCATCATCTCCCGAAGTGAGGAACCATGAAAACATACAGAATCGCCGCCGTTCCCGGTGACGGCGTCGGCCCCGAGGTCATCCCTGCGGGTCTGCTCGTGCTGGGCAGGGCGGCCGATCATTTTGGATTTTCCATCGAGACGACAACTTTCGAATGGGGGGCCGGCTACTACAAGAAGCATGGCCATTTCATGCCGAAAGACGGGCTGGACATCCTGCGCAGATTCGACGCCGTCTATTTCGGGGCCGTGGGCCTGCCCGATGTGGACGACACGCTACCGGCAAAGGACTTCACCTTCAAGGTGCGCACCGGGTTCATGCAGTACGTGAACTACCGTCCCGTGCGGACCTGGCCCGGCGTTGCGCGCCCCCTGAGGACGGACAAGCCCATCGACTTCGTCGTGATCCGCGAGAACGTGGAAGGCGAGTTCGTCCAGGCGGGAAAGCAGATCCAGCCCGATGAGGCCGGGGGGCTTGCCATCGACACGAGCATCTTCACCCGCCGGGGCATCGAGCGGATCGCACACTACGCCTTCCAACTGGCGCGAAAGCGCCGCAGACGGGTCCACCACATCACGAAGTCAAACACGCTCATCCACAGCCTCACCTACTGGGACCGCGTTATCCGCGAGGTGGCGGCGCAATACCCCGATGTGGAGCACCGGCAGATGTACATCGACAACGCGGCGGCAAGCTTTGTCCTGCGCCCCGAGATCTTCGACGTGGTGCTGACGACAAACCTCTTCGGCGACATCCTGAGCGACCTGGGCGGCGCGCTGATGGGGAGCCTGGGGCTGGCCGGAAGCGGCAACATCAACCCCGAGCGCGAGTACCCCTCCATGTTCGAGCCCATCCACGGCTCGGCGCCCGACATCGCAGGCAGGGGGATCGCCAACCCCTTCGGCACGATCTGGTCGGGGGCCCTGATGCTCGAGCATCTGGGTGAGTTGCAGGCGGCGCGGCAGATCGTGAAGGCCATGGACAAGGCAACAGCCGAGGGAGTGCTGCCCGCCGATCTGGGCGGGAAGGCGACAACCGGCGAGATCGCCCGGCGCGTGGCCGAAAACCTCGACATCGTCTAGGATCCTCTCTACGTCCCCCCCTTTCCTGTGGGGATATTTACCTGACAGGCTCCCTCTCCCTTGAGGGGAGAGGGTCGGGGTGAGGGTGACAGATCCCTTCCATTTGAGGCACAGGGGGGGCAGGGGGGATTTTCCCCTTACGGATTTTTGAAATTCTCAGGAGCAACCATGTCCCGAATCATCGACCTGACCGTTTCCATGAAAGACGGCATGCGAGGCGTCACCTTCGAGGCCTTCAAGGTGCTCGAGAAAGACGGCTGGAACGCCCGGATGCTCCACCTCTATTCCCACGCGGGCACGCACATGGACGCGCCGCTCCACTTCGGTGTCAATGACACGACCATCGACCGGATTCCCCCGGAGCGCTTCTTCGCCGATGCCTGGGTGATCGACGCGCCCGCCGTCACGGACAGCATGATGATCGGGATCGAGCACCTGAAGGACGTGAAAGACAAGTTGACCGCGGGCGAAGGCCTTCTCTTCCGGACAGGCTGGCACCGGTTCATCGACGCCGAGAACTACCGGACGGCGCTGCCCTGGATCGGCCGGGAGCTGGCCCGGTGGTGCGTCGAGAAGAAGGTCAGGCTCATCGGCGTCGAACCGCCGTCGGTGGCCATCCTGACGGACCGGCAGGAGCTGCAGGCCGTCCACCGGATCCTGTTGGGTGGCGACATCGTCCTTGTCGAGGGCCTCTGCAACCTGGAAGAGATCCGGCAACCGAAGGTGAAGGTCATCGCCCTGCCGCTCAAGATCGAAGGCGGCGACGGGGCGCCGGCACGGGTCATTGCGATAGAGGATTGACGAGGCCCAAGCCGCAAGCCGCAAGGCAGGAATATCCCCCTCCATCCCCCTTTACGAAAGGAGGAATATTCGAACTCCCTCCTTTGTAAAAGGAGGGTAGGGGAGGATTTCCAAAGATTATTTTGATGATTCAAGTCGCAATCTGGTTAGTGAGGCGTAAAAGACTTGAGGATCCATGAGACTGCCCTACCGCGAAACCATCGATAAGCTTCCCCCTCCCTGGAAGGAAACCCTCCTTCCCGCAATCAGGGAGGCCTTCGCCCGGGCAGATTCGACGCTCATCGTGATGGACGACGACCCGACGGGCTGCCAGACGGTCCATGACATCCCGATTCTCACGGCCTGGCCCGTCGAGGCGCTGAGGGCGGAGTTCGGACGCAGCCCCTGTCTTCTTCATCCTCACCAACTCGAGAAGCCTGCCCGAGCGGGAGGCAATCGAGCTGAACCGCGAGGTGGCCCGCAACATCGTGAAGGCCGCATCTTTGACGGGCCGGCGTTTCATGGTCATCAGCCGCAGCGACTCGACCCTGCGCGGCCACTTCCGGGTAGAGATCGAAACACTCACCGCCGAGTTCGGCTGGGAGAATGCGGTGAAGCTCTGCATCCCCGCCTTTTTCGAGGGGGGGCGGTTCACGATCGACGATGTCCACTATGTGAAGGAGGGCAACGAGCTGGTGCCGGCTGCCCAGACCCCCTACGCAAAGGACCCCTCCTTCGGGTTTGCCTCGTCGAACCTGAAAGATTACATCTGCGAGAAAATGGGCGCCGCCGTCACCCGCGAGGATGTCTGCTCCATCACGCTGGAGGACATCCGCAGGGGAGGGCCGGGGGCCGTTGCCGAAAAGCTTGCGGGTTGCCGCGAGGGCAGCTTCTGCGTCGTCAATGCCTGCGAGCGAAGCGATATGGACGTCGTAGCCCTGGCCGTCTACGGTGCCATGGAGCGGGGAAAGCGCTTTCTCTTCCGGACGGCCGCGGCCATCATCCCCGCACTCATCGGCCTTGCGCCTCGCCCGTTGCTGGGCGCAAGGGATTTCGCCACACCGCAAAACGGCTGCGGTCTGATCGTCGTCGGCTCTTTCGTCCCCATGTCGTCGCGCCAGCTTGCACATCTGCTGAAGCATGCCGATGTTCACGGCGTCGAGCTGGACGTCAAGCGCCTGCTTTCCGGAGACGGAAAGATCGAGATCGAACGGGCGATGGGGGAGGCGAACCGATCGGTTGGGGCGCGTCGCGACACGGTGATCTACACGAGCCGCGACCTGGTGACGGGGGCAACGGCCGAGGAGAGCATCCGGATCCAGGCCGACGTGGCGGGCGCTCTCATCGAGATCGTGCGGGGGATTCAGGCCGCACCGCGTTACGTGCTGGCCAAGGGGGGCATCACGTCCCATGATATCGCCGCAAAGGCCCTGGGCGTCCAGAGGGCCGTCGTCATGGGACAGATCATCCCGGGCGTCCCCGTCTGGCGCCTGGGCGAGGGCTCGCGATTTCCGGGGATGAGCTATATCGTCTTCCCGGGAAACGTGGGGGGAGAAACCGCGATGACTGATTTGGTCCGGGTCCTGAGGGCAGGGGCATAAATCCCGTCAGCCATGAAGACAAGCACCACGAAGTACAAAGATCCCTGTCCCGTGTGCGGACGGCCCATCGTCGGGGGCCCGGGTGCCGACCGGCATCACTGGCTGCCTAAATCCAGGGGCGGCCGCGTCTCCGAAGCCATCCACGTCGTCTGTCACCGCAAGATCCACAGCGTTTTCACGCCGAAAGAACTTGCCTCCGATTACGGCACACCCGAGGCTGTGCGGGTTCACCCCGAGATCGCCAAATTCATCCGCTGGGTCCGCCGCAAGCCCCCCGAGTACATCGACCGGCACGAAAAGCCCAAAAAATAAGGAGCAGCCGCAACGTTGTGGCTTCCTCCATATCCCTGGTCTCTCCCACGGCGATATGGATCAGGTGTGACGTCTCCTTTTTTATATTGTTCAGTGAACCCCGACGTGTTAACGTAGAGCATAATACAAAAAATCCAGAACCAAGCGATGGATGCCCATCGAGGAAATGAGAAGATCATGGAAATGTCGAAATGGAAAGATACTGCAGGCCACAAACCAGGATGCCCGTATAAGGGGGTCCCTGTCAGCGGCACTGCCGCCGAGATGGCCAAGTATCACTCGGGATATTGTCCCGGCTGTAATATCCCGGTCAAATGGGAAGAGGAAAAGCAGGTAAAGGAAAACGCCGCCTTGAAGTCATAACCGGGGGCGCCTCTGGAAAATCACTACCCTGATCTTCCTCTCCCCGCCGGGGGAGAGGATCGAGGTGAGGGGGAAGATCCATTTCCACTAGTAGGAGAGGGCAAGGGTGAGGGTGGCAGATCCCTTCATCCCGTTGGAGAAAGTCGGGGTGAGGGTGAATGCTCCCGTTACTCGACAACAACGACAAGCTCAAAAAATAAGGGATAGCCGCAATGCGCAGGCTGTCCCTTTTTCTTGGCGGGCGATCCGAGGCAAGGGCTAATCTTTAGAGGTCCCCCTTCTTCTTTTCGCGGAAGTGATGCATTGAGCAGTTTTGAGAACCGCATTCAACCGTGTATTTTATGCGCTTCCGTCAGCAATCTGCTGGAAGATGGGTCCCCTGCAGCACGGGGACTGTCCTTTTTTGCTTTATCCCGAGGCTTCGACAATCGCACCGCAATTTTTACGGCAGCAACGGGTAAAAGGACAATCGAAGCGGCCGCAATGGCCGCCAGACAAACAACACCGGTGAGAAATTTTTTCATCTTTCACCCTCCCATGGTTCCTTTTCCTGAAAAACAACGGCTTCGAGCCGGGGTTTTATCCGTTTCATTTTGCGAGCGCTTTCAGTGCCTTCTTGTCGTTCTCTGTCTTGAAAATAAGGGTCATTTTCCCTTTCGCGGGACTTCCGTACAGATAGTAGATGTCGATCCCGGCAAAAGCGATCTTCTTCGTGGCTTTATTCAATTCGCCCACTTTGTTCGGCACTTCCAGTGCAAGAACGTCCTCCAGTTCCACCTTGGCCCCCATCTTGGAGAGCACTTTCTTTGCCTTGGTATTGTCGTCGGTCACCATCATGAACGATGCGTCCAACTCCTCCCATGCGTAGGCGCAGATTGCTTCAACGTTGATTTTGGCTTTCGCGAGTGCCTCTGTGATTTCCATGAGCAATCCAACATTGTTGGGCAATGAGAAAAAAAGCTGTTTCACTTTGATTGCGTTGGCCATGTCATGTCCCTCCTTTTGTGGTCGATCAGGATTGCCTTATTTTCATCAACGCGCCTGTTGCATCACCACGGAAATAAAAAACCCCGCTCTCTTCCGAGTGACGGGGTTTAATGTGCTTCTTTCATGGCATCCTCTGGTTCAGGGGTTGTTCATTGGATCGTTAACCAGATGCCGACAAAGAACGAACTTAGAGATACATACTCGATTGAGACTGAAATATCAAATCCTCAATTTCTTCATCCTTTTTTCCACTGCCCCAGACGGAAGCACCCGACCTTCTGGAGGACATAGATATGATACTGGATGTCTTCCATCGAGCAGTCTTCGGGCAGGGACCTGAGCAGTTTGTTGATTTCCTTTTTGGCGGTTTGCATGGGTTTCCCTTCGGCACACCTTGTTTATTTATATAGGCGATGGGGTTCTGTGTCAATGTCGGTCAGAGGGCTAAAAAAAGGGCCTCAGATTTTCTCTGAGGCCCTGGATCGCATTGGGGTCAGCCCTTGGATTATCATTTTGGGGACCACGAGTAAGAGACGAAAAGGAAAACTGACAATTCAACGGGCTGTTGCCCAAATCGATTTCATTGAACAGACGCTTGTAAAGGATTCTGGATAGCGAAGTTAGGCGCGTTTTAGCAAGCCGCTCTACTCGAAGCGAAACGCCCGCAGCGCAAACTGTTTGAGCCCGAAGGGCGAGTTTTTGCGCCTGCAGTGCAGCAAGTGTTAGAGCGGTCTAAAACCGTCTATTCGCAGGAAGAATCCTGGTCAAGCGGCTTTGGGCAACAGCCCGTCAAGACCTGATCCTGTTATCCCTTGACGGCAAGCCTCTGACGGCAAGCCTCCGGCTTTGCCGGAGGTCATGACTCGAATCTTGCGGGCACCGTGGCTACCTCATTCCGAAATAGCCTAATATGAAAAGCACCACAACGATAACGCCAATGATGTAAAAAATATTACTCATGTCAATTCCTCCTTTCTTTTGCGCGATGGGATCATTTCAACCATGTGTGATGACTTTGCTCAGCTTTCCCTGTCATCTCCCTGGCTTGGGTTACAAGAGCCCTTACCTTTTGCGGGCTCATCCTTGCTATTCTCGCTAACCCTTTCACTTCTGCAGCTGCAACCTTGGAAATTGAGTCATAGCTGGATTCGACTAAACGTCGCGATAGGACTTCCCCTATCCCTGTAAGTTTTTGCAGCTCTTTCATTTGTTCCTTCATAGCATTCTCCCCTAATTTTTATTAGTCAGCTATCTCACATGAAAATTAGGATGCTCAAGTCCAGAGACCTCTTCCCGGGACATTTTGTGCAAGCACGACCTCCGCAATGAAGAACAGCGTTAGTGCGCCGATGAAGGTCAACCCGACGATTTCCCTGATTTCACGGCATATACCTTTCCCATATGATAATTGATCCTACGCTGAAAAAAAGGGATCTCATATAGGGATTACCCTGACAGCGAGGTTCGAAATACCTTCTTTGGATCTAAGGTAAAAGTTATAGTGCGGAAGATGATGGGGAAATGGGGGTCAGGTCTTGAAAACGATTGCACGCGCATTCCCCGCTGCTTGCTGCGGGGTAAGCGAGCATAATAACAGATAAACCCATTCCTTAAGTTTCTAAATCCTGGCACCTTGGTGCGAGGAATTTTAATTATCATTTTGAGAAGATATTGGGGTCGAGAAGATATTGGGGTCGCGTCTTGTATTTCAGCATTCTCGTCATTCTCTGGGACACCGTAATGTCGAAAAAAACAAAACCCCGTCCTCTTCCGAGTGACGGGGTTTAAGGCGCTTCTTTCATGGCATCCTCTGGCTCAGGGGTTGTTCGTTGGATCGTTAACCAGATGCCGACAAAGAACAAACTGGAAGAGCCATTCTCGATTGCGAAAGAAATATCAAATCTTCATTAGGAATGGGAAGCAGATGCCGGACACGAAACCGGCTTTTTTATGTTCGGTGGTTCGAAACATCGTGGGCATTAATTCATGAAGGCAAAACAAGGGGCCAGGAAACATCCTGACCCCTTGAATTTTGGCGGGCGATCTGGGGCTCGAACCCAGGACCTTTGGTTCCGGAGCCAAGTGAAGAGGATAAAGCAGTATAATGCAACATAAAGAATGAGTTTATAAATCAAAGGATTAAGGGCGGTTCTGAGTAACAACGTAGCTCAGCCGCCCTTGTTTTTTACAGTGCTTCGTTAGAAATCCGTTAGAAGAAATGTTCGTGCAGGATAAACCTCGATAACCGTGCATATCCCGCCCCCCTCGGGGGGGGTACGAGTCGTCCAGGCCCCCGCCTGCAAATAGCAGGTACCTAAAGAAATAATGCCCCCGTAGACGCCTCAGGTGGCAAATATATTTTCTTACTTGTTGCAGCAGTCATATGATCACCACTATACGAGTCGAAAATCAGAGGAGACTAAGTGCTTATCCGTAAATAAAATATACTTTTTGTTGGTTTTATGGTACAGATTCTCCCGGATGACATCCTATGTGACCGGGAGGAATCATGGCCAATATACAGTCCTGGGAAGTCTCGGATGCGTTCTGGGCCAAGGTGGAGCCGCTGATCCCAGCGCCGGAACGTGAGCTCTCCAAGCGGTATCGTCGCAAACCCGGCGGCGGCAGAAAGCCCATGCCGCCCCGACAGATCTTTGAAGCCATTTTATATGTCCTGCGCACCGGCTGCCAGTGGAAGGCCTTGCCGAAGGAGCGCTTCGGCAGTCCCAGTGCCATTCACACGCACTTTATGCGGTGGATGAAGGCCGGCTTCTTTGTCACCCTGTGGCGGGCCGGACTTGCCGAATACGACGAGATGGAGGGCATTGCCTGGCGCTGGCAGAGCATCGACGGGGCTATGATCAAGGCCCCCCTAGCCCGCGACGCCGTCGGTCCCAACCCGACGGATCGGGGAAAAAAACGGCAGCAAGCGTCATCTGCTGGTGGACGGCCGTGGAGTCCCGCTGTCGATCGTCGTAACCGGGGCCCATCGACATGATGTCAGCCAGTTGGAACTGGTGCTCGATGAGATCATCATCGAGCGTCCCAAAGGAAGGCAACACTTGTGCGCCGACAAGGGCTACTCCGGCGAGCCGGCACAACAGGCTATCAAAGAACGAAAGTACATCCCGCACATCAAACAGCGCGGGCAGGAAATCCAAGAGAAGAAGACCAATCCTCGCTTTAAGGCGCGTCGCTGGGTGGTGGAGGTCGCTCACTCCTGGTTCAATCGCTTCCGAAAGCTCTTGGTGAGATACGAGAAGTTCACCGAGACCTACGAAGCGCTTTTACAAATGGCCGCAGCCATTATCGCCTTCAGAAAAGCAGGCGCTATTTACGGATAGGTTCTAAATTTCAGAACATCCGTCAACATGTCGTCAAAGCCTTTGTAAGTCTGAATTAAAGAATTGGAACTGCGGTCAAGCTCTTTATATTCTCCTGTATTTAAATCCTGGCCATATAAACTCATGTCACTATCGCCGAAGAACAAGTATTTCTTGTGTCCCTCATAGTCTCTCCATATCTCGTTAGCTTCATTGATTCCCTGTAATGAGTATGTCGTGCCTGCAATCTGATTTGTTCTGCTTCCGTAGATAAAGACACCATTCCAATTGAGCCCGTTTACCAACCGTAAGAATTTCAAGTATTCATTTGGCAACTTTACACCGAGAATTTCTTCAGCGCCCTTGACAACACTTTTCACGTCATTTTCTGATGCCGGCGGCTGCATGGCAATACCATGCTCGCGGCTCTGCTTTTCAACCTCCATCAACGCTTTCTTCCACATAGGTCATTCCTCTCATGGCACTAGGGATATTGGGGTCACGTCTTGTATTTCAGCATTCTCGTCATACTCTGGGAAATCGTAATGTCGGAAAAAACAAAACCCCGTCCTCTTCCGAGTGACGGGGTTTAAGGCGCTTCTTTCATGGCATCCTCTGGCTCAGGGGTTGTTCGTTGGATTGTTAACCAGATGCCGACAAAGAACAAACTGGAAGAATTATTTCGATTGCGAAAGAAATATCAAATCTTCATTAGGAATGGGAAGCAGATGCCGGGCAGGAACACGGCTTTTTTTATGTTCGGTGGTTCGAAACATCGTGGGCATTAATTCATGAAGGCAAAACAAAGGGCCAGGAAACATCCTGACCCCTTGAATTTATTGGCGGGCGATCTGGGGCTCGAACCCAGGACCTTTGGTTCCGGAGACCAACGCTCTATCCTACTGAGCTAACCGCCCGTGTTTTTTCTCAAGACCGGCAAAGTGAAACCGGGTCGGACCGATGAAATCATTCCCGGACCGTACCCGGATGTGACTTTCTATCACGTCCGACGAAATAAGTTAATACCCGAGTAAGGGTTTTTTTTCAAATCCCTATTTTCTCCAATGCGTCATGCCCGCCCCGCGGTCATCCAAAATGAACCGTCCCATCGTGGCATGGCAAAGTCAACTCCTTGAAATGAAATAGGAAGATGACATGCGATGCCCGAATGGGACAGCCGAGTCCGCTTCATTCCCGGGAGTGAAAAACGTCGATGGTTTGCTAAGCATCTGAAAATACGGCTTTAATTTCACTTCCGCGGCAGTATTTTTCCCGGCACGCAAGGTGCTCAACAGGGGTGTAATGAAAAGCGGCGCAGGAGGAAAAGAATGAGCCGACCCACCGGATGTGAAGACTATGTGCTGCAGCTTCTCCAGATCGTGGAAGAACTTCCCGATGTCAGGCAGGACAAGGTGGCGAAACTGAGAAAGCAGATCCAGCAAGGCAGCTACAAGGTGGATGTCGGTCGGATTGCGGAACGGATTCTGGAAGAGGCGTTGAAGGACATCCTTTATCGCACCGGGAAAAACGTCAACTGATCCCGCCGCTGTCCCACCCGCCAGCCTAGGCTGTCAAGCCCAACTCCCTGACGATCTTTCGGGCCGCCCGGCTCTGGTTCATCGTGCAGATGTGAAGGCCGCGGACCTCGTTGTGGAGGAGATCCCTGGCCTGCTTCTGGGCGTACTCGATGCCGTACTTCTCGACGTCCTCGGGCTTGTCCTTGAGCCAGCAGAGCTTCTCTCCCAGCGCCGAGGGGATCTTCGCCCCGCAGAGCTCCGTGATGCGCAGCACCTGCTTGTAGTTGAGAATCGGGAAGATGCCGGGGATGATCGGAACGTTGATCTTCAATGCCAGAGCCCGGTCCCGAAAACGGTAGAAGTCGTCGTTGTTGAAAAAAAGCTGGGTGACGATGAAGTCGGCCCCGGCATCGACCTTCTTCTTCAGGTTCTTCATGTCGTCGTCGAAGCTCGACGCCTCGGGGTGCCCCTCGGGGTAGCCCGCCACGCCGATGCAGAAGCCGTTCAACTCGCGGATGAAGGAGACCAGCTCGTTGGCGAACCCGAAGCCCCCCGCGGGCCTCACGAATTTCTCCTCGCCCTTGGGCGGGTCGCCGCGCAGGGCCAGGATGTTCTCGATGTTGTGCTTTTTCATCTCCTCGACAATGCGGGCAATGTCGTCCCGCGTCGCGGCCACACAGGTCAGGTGGGCGAGGGCCTCGCTGCCGAACTCGTTTTGCACGCGCGAGGCGATCTCGATCGTCTTGTCCCGCGTCCCGCCGCCGGCGCCGTAGGTCACGGAGATGAAATCGGGCTTGAGCTCCTTCAGCTCGGCGACAGTTTTGAACAGGCTCTCCAGGTTCCCTTCCCGCACGGGCGGGAAGACCTCGAAGGAGAGCGTTATTTTCTTTTGTCCGAACAAATCCCGGATCAGCATGTGCGGCTCCTACGAAAATTGCATGTGTAAATGGCACTTTGGGCCGATTCTGTCAACTGGTTTTCTAAACGACGGTGTTGTGGAACTGCCGGAAATCTGATAGATTCGGCCTGTTTGAGGTGTATTGGTTTCAACATGATCAGACTTTTCCGCATGCTCTTGCCCGCAATCCTTCTCCTGACGGGGTTTCTGGTTACCCCTGCCTTCGGGCTTATCTATGTCTCCAACATCCGGCACTGGGCCGCACCGGATTACACCAGGATCGTCATCGACACGAGTGACGAGGCGACCTACGTCATATCGAAGGAAGGCCGCAGGATCACCCTCACCGTAAAGAATGCCGACGTGGCCGAGGACGTGCCTCTTCAGAGCTTCCTGAACAAGCCCGGCGTCGAGAAAATCGAAGTCGTCACCCTGCCCGACGAGAGCGTCCGCATTGAGCTGACCCTGACGCAGGACGTGGAGGCGAAGGTCTTCAAGCTCAAGAAGTTCCTGGAAAAGCCCAACCGCATCGTCATCGACCTGCAATTCCCCGAGGTCGAGGAGAAGGAGAGCCTCAGCCGGCAGGAGGTCAAGAAGCTCCAGAAGGCGAGGATCGTCGTGATTGACGCGGGTCACGGCGGTGAAGACCCGGGCGCCGTCGGGAAAATGGGGACCCGCGAGAAGGACGTCGTGCTCAAGATTGCGAAAAAGCTCCATGACAATCTGAACAAGCGCCAGGGCTACCGGGCGTTCCTGACCCGTGCGGGAGATTACTACGTGCCCTTCAAGAAGCGTCTCAAGATCGCCCGGGATTACGGCGCCGATGCCTTCGTCAGCATCCATGCCGATGCCGTGCGCAACCGGACGGTCCGGGGCGGTTCGGCCTATATCCTCTCCACGGGAGGCGCGACGAACGAGGCGGCGAGGCTGCTGGCCCGTAAGGAGAACCTCGCCGATGTCATCGGCGGCTGGGCCAGCGATGACACGATCGACGCATCCGACATCATCACCCTCGATATGGTGATGACCAACACCGCCAACCGCTCCCGAGAGCTTGCGCAACTTTCACTGCGCAACATCTCCGACATCAACTACCTAAAATTCACCCAGGTCCAGGGGGCGCCCTTCCGCGTCCTCAAGATGCCCGAGATCCCCTCGGTGCTCATCGAGACGGCCTACATCTCGAACCCGACGGAGGAGAAGCTGCTCCGGACGCCGGCCTTCCAGGAGGAAGTGGCCGGGGCCATCGCCAAGGCCATCGTGAAGTTCGTCCCCTGCGGCCAGCCACCCGTCACGGTTCAGGTTGCCGGGGCGAATGACAAAACAGGGTCCGCGGCCGCGAAAAAGGATGACAGAACGGAGAAGCCGCGCCAGAGGGAGGGCCGGGCCATCGAGAAGTCAAGGGGGGACGATGCCGAGCAAGCGCCCAGGCAGGCTCCCAAGAAGACCGCGGCAAAGGGCGAGCAGGCCGAGGAGCGCAAGTCCTCCGCGGCCGACCCCGCACGGGCAAAGAAAAACGGCACGGTCACCTATCGGGTAAAAAAGGGAGACACCCTGGATAAAATTGCATCGCGCCATGAAACGACCGTGGCGGAGCTTCTCAAGCTCAACAACATGAAGCTCAAGGATCCCCTCTGGGTCGACCGGAAGCTGAAAGTGCCCGCGCCGGCCGTCAGGGAGGAGGAGAAGGCCGCCCCGGAGGTCATCACGTACACGGTGAAAAAGGGGGATACGCTGGAGAAGATCGCCCTGAAGCACCACACGACAGTCCGGTCCATCCGGACGCTCAACAATCTCAAGCCCAACGATACGATGGTTGCGGGGCGCAAGCTCAAGGTGGCCGTCGAGAAGCCTGACGAGGATCTGGCGGCCGAAACCACCCCTGCGAAAGAGCACAGGCCGGAGGTGAAAAAAGCCTCGGCTGCCGAGCCGGTGCAGAAGCTCACGACATACCGGGTGAAAAAAGGCGACACGCTGGAAAAGATCGCCGATCGCAACGGCACGACCGTGGCCGAGCTCGCCAAACTCAACAACATGAAGCCCAAGGACCCCCTCTGGGTCGACCGCAAACTCAAGGTGCCCGCGGCGGAGAAAGAGAAGGGAAGGGAAGCCCCGGCCGAGAAGAAAACGGCGGCGAAGCCCCAGAAGAAAACCGCGACCTACGTGGTAAAAAAGGGAGACACCCTCGAGAAGATCGCGTCGAAACATAACACCACCATCGCGGCCCTCATGAAGGTCAACAAGATCAAGCTCAGCGACCCGCTGTATGTGAATCGGAAGTTGATAATTCCCGCAGAAGAAGATATCTAGCGGAGGGACTGGCATGGGGCTAAAGGCCAAAGGCTAAAGGCTAAAGGCTAAAGGCTAAAGGCGTAAGGAGACAGGAGGAGGGGCTTTCATGAGGAGTTTTCGCCTGCGGTCTAGAGGAGTTTTGTGCCTTCTCGCCCTGTTGTGCCTTGCCGCCTGTTCCCCCGGTCTTACCCCCGACGAGAAAAAGGATGTCCAGTCCGAGCAAGAGCAGGGGGTCGTGGGGTTCGTCAAGACAATCCTCTCGCGTACCTTCTTCGGCTCTTCCCACGGCAGCCGCCCCGACCGTGTCTTCCAGGGACACACGTCGATCGTCTGGACCGTGGATTTCAGCCCCGACGGGAAAACCCTTGCCTCGGGAAGCGCCGACAAGGACATTATCCTCTGGAATGCGGACACGGGCATTCCCGTCCACACCCTGCGCGCGCACCAGGGAGCGATCATGCGGGTCGCCTTCAGCCCCGACGGCAAAACCCTTGCCTCCGGCGGAAAGGACAATGTCATCCTCCTGTGGGACACGGTGACGGGAGAACTTGCAGGAACCCTCACCGGGCATGACGGCTGGATCGTTTCCCTTGCCTTCAGCCCCGACGGGAAGCGGCTGGCTTCGGCAAGCGACGACCGCCGCGCCATGATCTGGGATGTGGAGAAACGGCGTATCGAAAAGGTCCTCGAGGGGCACAGCGATGTCGTCAATGCCGTGGCCTTCAGCCCCGACGGCAATCGGCTGGCCTCGGGAAGCGACGACCGCACGGTCATCATCTGGGATGTGAACAAAGGGGAGGCCCTGATGAGCCTCCAGGGGCACGCCAGCTTCATCAAGGCCGTATCCTATTCCCCCGACGGCAAGACCATTGCCTCGGCGGGCCTCGACCAGAAGGTCATTCTCTGGGATTCGGCAACGGGCAAGCAGCTTAGGACCTTCACCGGTCAGAACGGCATGATCTTCTGTCTCGACTGGAACCATGACGGCAGCCGGATCGCCACAGGAGGGGATTCCATTGTGATCTGGGATGTCTCCTCCGGGGAGCCCCTGCGGATCGTGCGAAGCCTATACGGATTCGTCAACGGCGTCTCCTTCAGCCCCGACGGGAAACACCTTGCCACGGCGCAGTACGACCAGGCCGTCCTGCTGTTTTACAAGATGCCTTAAATCTCCCCGTGTCTCTCTTTAAGGAGAGGGGGATTTCGTTTGATTTTCTCATCCGCCTTTGGTATATTCCAGTGCCCAATTCCATGATCTCTAAAAAAGCGCAATAAAAACAAAGAGTATCCGATCTTCGGTTCTTCAGGCTTCTCTTTTTGCAGGAGGCTGAGCATGTTTGTCGGTCGGCGCATGACGCGCAACGTCGTCACGGTGACGAAAGACATGAGTGTCCTCCATGTGCGGAAACTCCTCCGGGAAAGGGACATCAATCAGGTCCCGGTGGTGGAGGGGAAAAAGCTCATCGGCATCGTCACAGACGGCGATATCCGGGAGAACTCGGCCTCGCCGGCAAGCACTCTCTCCGTCCACGAGCTGAATTACCTGCTCTCGGAGATGAAGGCCGGGGACATCATGACGCGCAACCCTGTCACGGTGAGCCCCGAGACGCCAGTCGAGGAGGCGGCCAGGACCCTCAACGAAAGGAACATCGGCTGCCTGCCCGTTGTGAAGAACGATGAGCTGGCGGGGATCATCACTACCTGTGACATGCTCAATGTTCTGCTCGAGGTGATGGGTGTGGGGACGCCGAGCTCCCGCATCGAACTTTCCATCCCGAGCGACATGGGCGAGATCTGCAACATCGCGGGCATCGTGAAGGACCTCGGGCTTTCGATCATCTCCATGGTGTCCACCGTGAACCGCAACGACCCGGCGACGCGCTTTTCCGTGCTCCGGGTGAACACCGACGACATCCGCGAGCTCTGCAAATCGCTGCGCGGTGCGGGATACAAGGTCACGACAAAGTATGAAGAATGATCATTTGGCAGAGGCAAATACGGGGCTGAAGGCAATCACAAGGGGCTTTTAGCCCATTTTTTTATGATGAGAGAAACGGTGAAGAGAGGAGGAGGAATTATTTTATGAGCAATGAAAATCTGGAAAGCAAACGTTGGTTGATTGCAGGGGCTGCCGTCGTCATGCAGCTCTGTCTGGGGACGGTCTATGCATGGTCCGTCTTCAAAATCCCCCTGATGAAGGCCCACGGGTGGAGCGATTTCGAAGTGTCGTCCACCATGATGATCCTGATGGCCGTCATCGGCGTTTCGGCCGCCTTCGGCGGGACCCTCGTCGACAAGAAGGGCCCCCGCTTCGTGGCCACCATCGGCGGTATCCTCTTCGGTTCCGGTGTTCTGCTTGCCGGCTATGCCGATCAGGTCGGGAGTCTTGTCCTGCTTTATCTCGGCTTCGGCATCATCGGCGGCCTCGGCAACGGCTTCGGTTACGTGACGCCCATCGCGACGCTGATCCGGTGGTTCCCCGACAAGCGCGGCCTCATCACGGGTCTGGCCGTCATGGGCTTCGGCGCCGGCGCCTTCTTCATGGGCAAAATCGCCCCCGGGATGGTCAATGACATGGGCGTGGCCCAGACCTTCTACATCTGGGGCGTGATCTTCCTGATCGTCGTCACGGGATGTGCACAGTTCTACAAGAACCCCCCCAAGGGCTGGACCCCTGCGGGCTGGACGGCCCCGACGACTTCGGTGTCTGCCGCGGACTCCTTCACCTTCGATGAGGCCGTGAAAAGGCCCCAGTGGTGGATGCTCTGGGGCATGCTGTTCCTGAATGTCTCGGCGGGCCTCGGGCTGATTTCCCAGCTCTCTCCGCTGGCTCAGGTCGTTGTCAAGAATGCGACCCCTGGCATCACCCTGGCCGATCTGGCCATCGCAGGCGGTACCATCCTCGCCATTGCCTCCATCTTCAACGGGCTGGGGCGGCTCTTCTGGGCATCGCTCTCCGACAAGATCGGGCGCAAGATGGTCTTCATGGTCATGTTCGCCAGCCAGGCCGTCCTGTACATCTTCCTGCCCCAGATCAGCAACGTGACGCTGTTCACGATCGTCACCTGCTACCTGCTGGCCTGCTACGGCGGCGGGTTCGCCACGATGCCCCCCTTCACGGCCGATTCCTTCGGACCGGGCTACATCGGGAAGGTTTACGGCATGATGCTCACGGCCTGGGCCTGTGCCGGCGTCGCGGGTCCCTTTGTTTTTGCGAAGATTCCCGGCATTGCCCTGTACGTGGCGGCGGGCCTGCTGACCGCGGGCTTTGTCCTTGCCCTGAGCTTCACCCGCCCGGCACCGAAGGCGAAAGCGTAAGAAAGGGTCCAGGGTAAAGGGTAAGTTATAATTGGGAGGCATACCTTTTGGGGTTTGCCTCCCTTTTTTTTCGCCCTGAACCCTGAACCCTTGACCCTGAACCCTGTTTTTTATATTGCATCTTGCCCATTTATGATTTAGGCATCTCGGGATACGATTGATTAGTGTTCGATTGAACAGGATTCGAGATTTGGCAGGGAGAGAGGCGGAATCATGGCACTGGGCAATCTCCAGAAAAGGAATGTGGTCTTCGCGATCCTTACCGTGGTGCTGGTCGTCGGCGCCGTAGCGCTGTTCTTTTTTCTCGAGTACCGGCGAACCCATGTGACCACCGATGACGCCTTTGTGGACGGCCACATCCACATCGTGGCCTCCAAGGTCCCCGGCACGGTCCTCGCTCTTCATGTCAAGGACAATCAGTTTGTGAAAAAGGACGATCCGATTCTCGAGATCGATCCCGTCGATTATCGCGTCGCCCTCCAGGAGGCCCAGGCCAATCTCGAGATGGAGAGGGCGCGGCTCACCGAGGTGCGGAGCCGCGTCGAGACGGCCCGCAAGCAGCTGCTGGAAATCCGGGCGTCGCTGGATGCCTCCCGTTCCGCCCTGAAGGCGCAGGAGGCGCTCGCCTGGAAGGCCGACGCGGATTTCAAGCGGGTCGAGCCGCTCATCAAGGAGCAGATCGTCACCCAGGAATACTACGACCAGAGAAAGACCAATCACGACGTCGCCGTCGCCCAGGTGACATCGGCGAGGGAGAACATAAACCGGATGGAAGGCTCCGTGGAATCCCAGAAGTCCCTCATCCGCCAGATGGAGGCGGCCGTGGCCCCTCAAAATGCCCTGATCCAGCACAGGGAGGCCCTTGTCGAGAAGGCGAAACTGAATATGGGCTACGCGAAGATCCTGGCCCCGGCAGGCGGCTATGTGACGAAACGCAGCGCCGAGGTGGGCAATCAGATCCAGGCGGGGCAGCCGCTGCTGGCCGTCGTGCCGCTGGCGCAGGAGCAGATCTGGATCACCGCGAACTACAAGGAGACGGAACTCAGAGATGTGAAGCCGGGCCAGAAGGTCGAGATCAAGGTGGATACCTACCCCGGCAAGACGTTCCGCGGCCGGGTGAACAGCATCATGGCCGGCACGGGGTCCGCGTTTTCCCTGTTTCCGCCCGAGAACGCCACCGGGAACTATGTCAAGATCGTCCAGCGGATCCCCGTACGGGTCAGCCTCGACGAGGGGAGCGACCCCGAGCACCTGCTGAGAGTGGGGATGTCCGTTGTCCCCACCATCTTCACCGAGCGCTGAGAGTCCCGGGGGCGTCATGAACAAATGGCTCGTGGCCGTCACGGTGATGCTGCCCACGCTGGTCGTGATCATCGACACCTCCGTGGTCAACGTCTCCCTGGGCCACATCCGGGGCAGCCTCTCCGCGGGGATCGACGAGTCGACCTGGGCCATCACCTCCTACCTGGCCGCCAATGCCATCGTCATTCCCATGACGGGCTGGCTCAGCCGGTTCTTCGGCCGCAAGCGTTTCCTGCTCGTCTCCATTGTCCTGTTCACCGTCAGCTCCTTTCTCTGCGGGGCCTCCTGGAACCTCCGGACCCTCATCTTTTTCCGCATCCTCCAGGGTCTCTCCGGCGGCTCGCTGCAGCCGATGTCGCAGGCCATACTGCTGGAGACCTTCCCGCGGCATCAGCACGGCATGGCCATGGCGATCTTCGGGATCGGCATCATGATCGGGCCCGTCATCGGGCCTCTGCTGGGGGGCTGGATCACCGACAACTGGTCGTGGCACTGGGTTTTCTTCATCAACATCCCCATCGGGATCGTCGCGATTCTCATGGTGATGGCTTTCATCGTCGATCCCGATTACGCAGGGGCCCGGAAGGTGACGGTGGACTACATGGGGCTTGCCTTCCTCGCCGTCGGGATCGGGTGCCTCCAGATCGTCCTGGACCAGGGCCAGCGGGAGGACTGGTTCGCCTCCCAGTTCATCCTGTGGCTGAGCGTGATCTCCCTGGCGGGTCTTGTCTTTTTCATCGTGAATGAACACTATGCCGAGCACCCCATCGTCGATCTGCACATCTTCAAGAACCTGACGTTCGCCTCCGGGAACGTCATCGGTTTTGCCTTGTTTTTCACGCTCTTCGGCAGCCTGATCATGCTCCCGATCTGCCTGCAGACCCTGATGGGCTACACGGCGTTTCTGGCCGGCTGGGTTCTCGGCCCCGGGGGCCTCATGGCAATGATTTCCATGCCCATCGCCGGACGGCTCATCACCCGGGTGAACCCGAAGGCGGTTCTCTTTGTCGGCGCGATGATCACGGCCTGGTCCATGCTGATGATGTCGTGGTTCAACCTCTCCACCGATTTCTACACCGTGGCCTTGCCGAGGATCGTCATGGGTTTCGGCATGGGGCTTGTCTTCGTACCGCTGACCACCCTGACCATGTCCTGGATCCACAAGGAGGAAATGGGGAACGCCTCGTCGGTGTTCAACCTGCTGAGAATGCTCGGCGGGAGCTTCGGCGTCGCCTTTGCGAGCACGCTCGTGTCCCGAAGGGCCCAGTTCCACCACGGGCGCCTTGCCGAGGGGATGAGCGTCCTGGACCGGAATTTCCAGGAGGCCTTGCCTCAGGTTTCCGGGATCCTGAAAGGTCAGGGCTTCGCGCCATCCCAGATCGACGCCGGGACGCTCGTGCTCCTCTACAAGAGGCTCGTGCAGGAGGCCACCATGATGGCCTTCAACGACACCTTCTTCGTGCTTGCCGTGCTGATGGCCATCGCGGGGCTGATGGTCCTCTTCATGAAAAGGAGCCAGGAGACGGCGGGATCGGGCCGGACGGGGCCGGCCGTGATGGAGTGAATAAGAACAGTTCGTTGGTTCGGCACGCCAAAGGCGTGAGTTTTAAGTTTCAAGTGATTAAGTATTACGTATAAAAATACAGTTCCATTAGTTCCGTTGGTTCGAGAAAAGACCGGCTTCTATTTCGTGGCGAAATATCTGTGAAGGGCATCGATGATGGACGCTTCCGCTGCCCCCTCCGGGGACTTCACCCTGGAGGGTGCCGTCTCGAAGTACCGGACGACAGCACGTACGATGGCCTTATCTTCTTGCAGCTTTTCCTGCCTGGCCGCAGCGGAGAATAAATCTTGAATGGGCATATCTACCTCCCGTCCTGATTCAGGATAACCCCATCCGTCTCAGACACCAGCTTGCACCTACTTGCCCATGAAAGCAATTCGACGAAAGTATGATTTTTTCGTCCGAAGCAAGAATGAGGGAGGACTAATCCTTTTGTCGTACCCGGGACTGCAGCCTGGCTCTCAATTGCTAAGATCAATCGGCAATGGATGACCCTGATGGAAGGATTAAGATTAAAAAAATAAAGAAATACAGGGTGACGGGTTTCAATCAGGTGAAGATCTCAAGAAACATAAGCTGAAAAATACATGACTGTCGGGACTGTTTACGGCCTCATGATTTCCATGATAATGCAATAATTGCAGATGCTTGTATGCGCTGAGTCCTGGTTGTGCGGCTCGAGCTGTCGTAATTGCTTACAGTTTTGCGAAACGAAAATTACCATAATTATAAATTTATCATTATATTTCAATCAGTTATGAGTATGGCACATAATTTGTCTATCTTTATCAGCGGTGATACCCGGAATTGCGCCCATCGGAAATCCTCGTACACAAGAAGTGATGCGCCGATGATGATTCACTGCGACGAGAGAAATAAAGTCATCTACGTCACGCCCGGCGGGGATCTCGTGGCCGAAGAGACTGAGACCATGCACAGGCAGATTCGGGAATACCTGCGGCATGACATGGAAACGATCGTCCTCGATCTTGCCAGGGTTCGGACGATTGACTCTATCGGCCTCAGCACGATCATCGTGCTCTGCAAATTGATATGCAAGGGCGATGGCGAGCTGATCATCGAGAATGCCTCCCGTGAACTGAAAAAGTATTTTCAGCTGACGAGGATCGCCGGGCGTCTCACGATCAGCGGGACGGGATGGCCCAGGTAGAAGGCCCTTTTTTTTCATGGATCGGAAATTGTAAGCCCTCCACAGCAAGAAAACAAACGTTTGAGACAATACAGAGAAAAGAAAAGGCGGGCATCAAGCACGCCTTCTTTTTTTATGCGTATTGCGTTTCTTTTTATGGAAGGGGATTATTCACCCTCACCCCAGCCCTCTCCCCTCAAGGGCGAGGGAGATCAAGGAAGGGGGCTTTACTGGGCCGCCTCGATAAATCCCTTCCACGATCATCAGTGACGCACACCATGTTTTGGGGCTGTTATTTCAGACACACAAGACCGCCTGTCTCATGCTTCCCGTCAGAAACAATCTCATCCATGAATCGATTCCGTTCAAGTATCCTCCCCGGATGGCCGACCTCTTTATAGAGATACCTCTGTGCGAGACATCACTCCATTGCTGAGAGAAGAACAGGGAGGAAACGATGAATTTCGGCCCGTGTCCCAAGTGCGGCCTGACGCAAATCCTCAGAGATAAGTGCCGGTCCTGCGGAAAACCGCTGGATGTCCCCAAGGATCCGTCTTATGTGAAATCCACTCCACCTCCGAGCCCCGACCTTCCTTCGCACAACGCCAGGAGCCCGGTTGTGGAGAGCGTCACCCCATCTCCGATTTCTGCCCAGCCTCAGCTAACCAGGGACGAATCAGCCATCCCGGTCGAGACCCCCCCGAAGAAGTCGGATCCGGAGGAAATCCGGCGCCTGTCTTTTGAGGGGACGGGAGGAGCACTCTGTGGGATTCAACTGGTCAATACCTTCCTGACGATCGTGACCCTCGGTATCTACAGCTTCTGGGGGAAGACCAAAGTCCGGAATTACCTCTGGAGCCAGACCGAACTGAAGGGCGACCGCTTTGTCTACCATGGGACCGGCATGGAGCTGATGACCGGTTTTTTCAAGGTCATGATCCTCTTCGCTGTCCCACTGTTTCTGCTGGAGCTGGTGCCCAGGTTCATGGGGCCGAATATCGCCATACAGGTCATCGCCAAGGTTTTAGCATTTGCCATGTTAATGATTTTGACTCCGATGGCATTGGCGGGGGCCAGGCGCTATCGCCTCAGTCGGACCTCCTGGCGGGGAATCCATTTCTCCTTACGGGGGGCGACGAAGGATTTTGTGGCGCTCTTCCTGGGCGGGGGGCTTTTGACCTTGATCTCCCTGGGGCTGTACTATCCGTTCTTCGACACGCGGAGGCAGGCGTTCATGGTGAACAACGCCTATTTCGGAAACCGGTCCTTCCGATTTGACGGGGAAGGCCGGGACCTCGTCAAACCCTTCCTCGTGGCGCTGCTCCTGGGCATTCCGACCCTGGGGCTTTCCTGGGTCTGGTTCATGGCCGCAAGGCAGAGGTACTTCTGGGAGCGCACATGCCTGGATGACATCCGCTTCAGGTGCACCGTTACAGGCGGGCGGCTGCTCGGCCTGTACCTGACCAATTTCCTCCTTCTCATCGTGACCCTGGGGTTTGCCTGGTCCTGGGTCATGGTCCGGAACATCAACTTTACCTTCTCGTACCTGACTCTCGAAGGCACAATGGATCTGGCGAAGGTCCGGCAGGAGGCGCAAACCGCTTCGGCCACCGGGGACATGCTTGCCGGGTTCGTGGACGCAGGGCTTGACGTGGGCTACTAGGGTTTTGATCCCCGCAAGGGCGGCCGTCAGTCCGGCAGTCCGTGCATCCTATGGATTCACATCGATATGCAAACGGACCTCGAAGGCTATTACATGGACGGCCGGACGGCGGAGCGCCACCGCGTCCGTGTCCGCCTGACGCGCGCGGGTCTGCATATTCTCCTGGAAAACGGCGATGTTCTCACCTGGCCTCTCGAGGAGATCCGCCAGCCCGGGAATTACTTCGGAGACGATCAGATCCGGCTGGAAAGGGGTGGAGACACGCCGGAGGTCCTCCTCGTTCACGGGGGACTTTTCCTGAAAACGGCGAATGCCGTCTGGCCTGCGTCGAAAAGGCGGTTTCGTGCCCCCGGCCGGCGGCGGAAATGGGCTCTGGCGGTTCTTTTGTCCGCGGCAGGTGCGGCTGCGGTCCTCTGCGGACTTTATTTCTGGGGGATCCCGGCTCTGGCTTCCTTTCTTGCTCCGCGTATCCCCGTAGCATGGGAGGAGCAACTCGGCCAATCCGTAATCCGGCAACTGGCTCCACCCGAGAGGCAATGCAGGGATATTGCCCGGGCCGGGAAGGTCGAGGAAATCCTGGCCAATTTGACGTCCTCCGTTCCCCAGTCTCCTTATTCTTTCCGGGTGATTGTGGTGAACGATCCATCGGTCAATGCCTTGGCCGTACCGGGAGGGACGATCGTCGTCTTCCGAGGGCTTCTGGACAAGACCGGCAGCGCGGAAGCGCTGGCCGGAGTCCTGGCCCATGAGGTGCAGCACATCCAGCGGCGTCACGCCACGCAGGCCCTCCTTCAGCAGCTCTCCATGAAGGTGCTCATCGCGGCGGTGGTGGGGGATGCCAAGGGTCTTTCGTACGGCCTGGAAGGGGCTCGGATTCTGGGCATGCTCCGGTACAGCCGGCAGTACGAGGATGAAGCGGACGCGGAGGCAATCCGGCTGCTCGTGGCGTCCGGCATTGACCCCCGGGGGCTTGCCACTTTTTTCGAAGCCGTTCAGGCGGACCGTGCGGCATCGCTGAAAATCCCCGCCTACCTCTCGACCCATCCCGACATGGAAGGCCGGATCCAGAGGTTGAAAGCTCTGGCCGCCGGAGCGCCGGCTCCCCGCACGAAGCTCCTGCCTGGCTACAAGTGGCAGGACATGCACGGCTTCTGCACGGCGAAACCGGGACTCACCCCGGGCTATCATTGAGCATTGGAGGCGTGCAGGATCGGGAACGTTGGTGACAAGTGTGACAAACTCAAGATCGCCCGACTGTCGCGAATGTTTTCAACTGTCGAAATCGTCTCGCTAAGAAGTACTTCCTGAGTTTTGTTTTTGAGTAGCTGCCGAGAATGCCTTATTACTGATGTAACTCTTCAGTTGAGTTTTCAAACGGTGGCAATCCAATACCCATATTTCTCCTTGACTGTTTTTGAACCTTAGAGTTACTTATCAGGTGAATGCCTCCGCCTGCTGCCTAGTAAATCCAACCACCTAGCATCTAATTTTCGGAGCATCAGATGTGAGAGTGTAATCGGATACTGCCTACACGATACTTTGTCCTTATTGTTGTAAAGTAGACAAATCGATACCGTATCATCACTCCCTGGACCAAGCCTCTATTGCACTGATCTTCCTATTCTTTTCGGATAAGGGGTTCAAAAACGTCGGTGTTACTATGAGTGCAATCCGAATGCTTTATGTGAGCGGGTCGATCGGGCTCGGCCATGTGACCCGCGACCTCGCCGTTGCCCGCGAGCTGCGTGCGCTGGAAACCGGTGTCGAGCTGCACTGGCTGGCCGCGCCACCCGCCTCTGATGTACTCGCCGCCGGAGGAGAGATCCTTGTCCCTGAATGCACGAGCTACCGATGTGAGACGGATCAGGCCGAGGCAGCAGCCCACGGTGGCCACCTTAGCCTCACCACGTACGTGTACCACGCGCTTGGATGTTGGCTTCACAACGCCCGGGTGCTCGGCGACGCAGCAAAGCACGGTCAATTCGACGTCATTATTGGCAATGAGACCTATGAGGTCGTGGTCGCATACGTCTTCGGCATGAATGTGCTGCCAGTTGATGTACCCTTCATCATGATGTATGACTTCTACGGCATGGATGTCACGACTCGCAATCCGCTCGAGTGGCTCGGCGCCTGGGGCCTCAACTTCATCTGGGCGCAGGAGCGGCGCGTCACGGCGCGCCAGAACAATGCTGCTATCTTCTTCGGAGAGCCCGAGGATGTGCCCGACCATCCGTTTGGAGTCTTCTTGCCGAACCGCCGCCGGTATGCCGAGGACCATGTCGAGTTTGTCGGCTACCCGCTCGGCTTTGATATTCAAACCGTACGGGATCGGCTACACCTTAGGGCGACACTCGGCTATGGGTCTGAGCCGCTTGTGCTCTGTACTGTCGGCGGTACGGCGGTGGGGCGTTCGCTCCTCGAACTATGCGGCCGTGCCTACCCGCTGGCCGCGCAGCGTCTGCCGGGCCTGAGGATGGTTCTCGTGTGCGGTCCGCGGATCGACCCCTCAACGCTCGATGTTCCCCAAGGCCCCGAGCGGCATGGCATGGTGCCTGACCTCTACAAGCACTTGGCCGTCTGCGACCTTGCCGTCGTGCAGGGCGGCGGGACCACAACACTCGAAGTCACGGCGTTGCGTCGACCATTTCTTTTCTTCCCCATTGAGGGCCAGTCCGAACAGGAAGTCACGATCGCGAACCGGCTGGCGCGGCAGGGGGCGGGTGTGCGAATGACCCAGGGGCGCACGACACCTTCGTCACTGGCCGATGCGATTGTGGCGAATGTTGGGCGCGAGGTAACGTATGCGAAGATACCGGCTGAGGGGGCACGCCGTGCAGCCCAGATCATTCTTGAACGTGCATCGGCTGTTTCTGATCGACCTGGATCGCCGATTATTCCGAGGGCCAGCGTAACGGAATGAGTTTCTTGATCTCGTTCCGTCTGTGCTTCTACACATTTCGATCCATAATCTTCAACTTATGACATTATGCTGTTATGAATAGTTGTAGGTGAAAGCGATTATCGGCATAATCTGACGCCGGGATAGAAGAAATGGGAAAGAAAAGGCGGGCATCAAGCCCGCCTTTTGTATGTAACGAGTAAATCGTTTCTTTTTAATGGAAGGGGATTATTCACCCTCACCCCGACCCTCTCCCCTCAAGGGCGAGGGAGATTAAGGAAGGGGGCTTTACTGGGCCGCCTCGATCTTGACAGCGCAGACCTTGTACTCCGGGATCTTGCAGACCGGGTCGAGGGCCGGGTTTGTGATCAGGTTGACGCGCGCCTCACTGAAGTGGAAGCTCATGAAGATAGTCCCCTCGGGGGAGCGCTCCGTCACGGAAGCCTTTGCCTCGACGGCGCCGCGCCGCGAGGCGACTCGCACGCTCCTGCCGTCCGTGATGCCGTACTTCAACGCATCTTTCGGATGGATCTCCACCAGGCTCTCGGGGTATCTCTCGTTGCAGCCCTTGGCCCTGCGGGTCATGGTGCCCGTGTGGTACTGGTAGAGCACGCGCCCCGTCGTGAGATAGAGCGGGTAGTCCTTGTCGGGCACCTCGGCGGGCGGGATGAAGTCGATGGGGGCAAAGAGCCCGAGACCCCGCGTGAAGCGGTCCTTGTGAAGGTATCGCGTGCCCGGGTGGTCCGTGTTGGGGCAGGGCCACTGCAGGCCCTGGCGGCTGATGCGCTCGTAGGTGATCCCGCCGTAGCTCGGCGTCACCTGGCGGATCTCGGTCATGATCTCCCGCGGCTTGGCGTACTTCATGGGGTATCCCATGCGGGTTGACAGGTCGGCGATGATCTCCCAGTCCGTGCGGGCCTCTCCGGGCGGCTCGACGGCCTTGCGGACGCGCTGGACGCGGCGCTCCGTGTTGGTGAAGGTGCCGCCCTTCTCGGCGAAGCAGGCCGCTGGAAGGACCACGTGGGCGTACTCGGTTGTCTCCGTGAGGAAGATGTCCTGGACGACGAACAGGTCGAGCTTCTTGAGCGCTTTTTCGAGATGGTGCAAATCCGGGTCCGAGAGCATCATGTTCTCGCCCATGACGTAAAGGGCTTTGATCTTGCCCTCCTCGGCGGCGCGGGACATCTCGACAACGGTGAGGCCCGGCTTGGCGGGGAGTTTCACGCCCCAGGCCGTCTCGAATTTTTCCCTCGGCGCATCCAGTGCGACGTTCTGGTAGGCCGGGAAGACGTTGGGGAGGCAGCCCATGTCGCAGGCGCCCTGGACGTTGTTCTGGCCGCGCAGCGGGTTGATCCCGCATGATTCATACCCAACCTTGCCGCAGAGCATCGCGAGGTTGGCCAGCGACTTCACGTTGTCCGTGCCCGTCCTGTGCTGGGTGATCCCCATGGCGTAGAGGATGGTGGCCTTCGGGGCCGTGGCGTACAGGCGTGCGGCGGCCTTGAGCTGCTCAGCCGGGATGCCCGTGATGGACTCGACATACTCGGGCGTGTACTTCGTGACGACCTTCCGGACCTCCTCGAATCCCTCCGTGCGCTTTTCCACGTACTCCTTCGCGTAGAGCCCCTCGGCGATGATGACGTTCATCATGCCGTTGATCCAGGCCACGTCCGTTCCGGGTTTCTGCCTCAAAAAGAGGGTCGAGTACTTGACGAGCGGGATCTCGCGGGGCTCGATGACGATGAGCTTCGCACCGCGCTTGCGGACGGCCCGCTTCACGTACATGCCCACGATGGGATGGTTCTCCGTCGTGTTGGAGCCCGTCACGAGGATCACGTCGGCAAACTCGATCTCGTCCATTGCGTTCGTCATGGCACCGCTGCCGAAAGAGGCGGCCAGCCCGGCCACCGTGGAGCTGTGTCAGAGTCGCGCGCAGTGATCGACGTTGTTGGTCCCGACCGCGGCCCTCATGAATTTCTGGAAGATGTAGTTGTCCTCGTTGGTCACGCGCGCAGACGAGAGCCCGCCGATTGCGTCGGGGCCGTACTTTGCTTTGATGTCCTTGAGCTTTTCGGCGATATAGTCCAGCGCCTCGTCCCAGGAGGCCTCCTCGAGTTTGCCGTTCTTGCGGATGAGCGGGGTGGTGAGGCGGTCGGGCGAGTGGATAAACTCGTTGGCAAAGCGCCCCTTGACACAGAGGCTTCCCCAGTTGGGGGCGCCGTGGCGGCGGTCGGCGGTGACCTTCACGACCTTTCCGTCATAGACATTGAGGTCGAGCTGGCAGCCCACGCCGCAGTACGTGCAGGTCGTGCGGACCTTTTCGATCTCCCAGGGGCGTCCCTGGAAGCGGCCCTGCTTGTTGATGATGGCCCCCGTGGGGCAGTCCTGCATGCACTCGCCGCAGAAGACGCAGGCGGATTTGATGTAGTCCTCGTCGAAGGCGGGGCCCACCTTCATGCGGTTGCCGCGCTGGGCGAAATCGAGCACCTCGTTGACCTGGATCTCGTTGCAGCCTCGGATGCAGCGCCCGCAGAGCACGCACTTGTTGAGATCGCGCTGGATCATCGTGTTCGAGGTGTCCAGGGCATAGCCGGGGGGATCGATCTCGAAGCGGGGCTTCTCTATGCCCAGACGATAAACAAGGTCCTGCAGCTCGCACTGCCCGTTGGACTCGCACTGCAGGCAGTTGTGGTCACCCGAGGACCAGATGAGCTCCACCACCATCTTTCGCGCCTCGACGACCCGGGGGGTGTCCGTCCGGATCTTCATGCCGGGGCTTGCCGGCATGGCGCAGGAAGCCACGAGGTTTCTCGCGCCCTCCTGCTCAACGATACAGACGCGGCAGGCGCCCACAAGGGTCGTAGCGGGGAAGTAGCAGAGCGTGGGGATGAAAATCCCGTTCTTTTTTGCTACGTCGAGAATGGTCTGCCCGGCCGACGCCTGGCACTCCTTGCCGTCGATAAAGATGGTGAATCTGCCTTCCATTTTGTCCTCCCTCCCGGAGAATCAATCAGCGGATATATAAACCATGTCGCCCGTGAGCGCTAGCACTTTTTTATCCTTTAATCAAGAGGGGTTATGGCCGTAACCCGCTTTAAAAGCGAGCCGCGGGCGCCGCTGCCCCGGGTGATGTCGGAGACGACGACCCGGCCCGCCATGACCGTCCGTTCGCCGAGGATCTGCGATTCCCGCAACGCCCAGGCGCTGTGGATCGCGTAGACCTTCCCGTCGATGACGCCGAGATGGATCATGATGTGGCCGGGCATGTAGAGCAGGGCCGGCCGGTTGCCGAGATTTCTCAGGATTGAAATCCTGTCCTTCTCGCTGAGACCCTTCGTATCCTTTCGCCCGGCGAGGTTGAAGGCGGCCTGGCGGCTGCTGTTGCGCGGCATGGTGAACCCGAAGGTGGAGAAGACGTCCATGACGAGGCGCGAGCAATCGCGCCCGTCGAAGAGATCGCCCCATCCGTACGGGGTGCCCTCGAGCTTGAATACCTGCCGGTAGAAGTTTCGTGCCGTGTAGGTCAGAAACCCGACGCTGACGTCGGCCTCTTTGCGGATGTAGCCCGTCACGAACTTGAGGCCGCCGTCGGGCGCCCTCCAGGGCAGGGTGACGGAGTAGTGGCGCTCCGTCTTTTCAACAAAGGGCAGTCTCGCGCCCATGGGGATCGTGACGGCGTGTGCCGAAAAGCCGCTGTCGGCATAAATAGGCACCATGCTCCCCGTGGCGACGAGGGGCTTCGACCGCGAATAGGATTCGATGGTCCGCCTGTCCCCGATGGCGATTGAGGCCGAGGGGACCCAGCCCATCGTATAGGTCGTCTGGACGAAGGACCAGCTGCCGTCGGCGATCCGGTGGAGCATGACGACGGGGTTTCCGCACTCCAGCGTCGAATACTGGAACCGGTCGAATTCGTTGCCGTAAGGCCGGTCGTAAAAGGCCTCGTTCGTGGGGAGCCGACGCAGGCTCACCCGCGCCGTGATGACCCCCCAGGCAGGCCGGATGACGGGCGGCACGGCCCCGATGGATGCCTCGATCCGGTCGTAGAAGGCGGCAGCGATGAGCCGGTTCGTGTGGTCGTAGCCTTTTTTTTGCCTGGATTCCGAAAGAACCTCCGCGATGGCCTTCCGGACGATGGCACCTTCCATGGGGTCCTGGATCGCAAACAGGTCAACGAGTTCCGTTTCCGGGCGGCCCGTGGCGGCGCGGTTCATCGCCTCGATCCCCTCGGGTGCGAGGATCACACGGTCCGGCTCCGGGTGGCGGGCGATCCAGTAGTCAGCCTTCTCCTGCCCAGGCTGCACGCCGGGCAGGGGTACCGGGGCTGTCTCCCACTGTTCGGCAAGGCAGGGCCCCGCGGCGACGGCGATGAGGACGAGGGAGAGGAAGATGATCAGGGCTTTTTTCATAGCTTCACTTTACGGACCGGAATGACAAGGTCTATCGTTTCATGGGCGGTACATGCGCTCATGCTGTCACTTCAGCGGAAACTCGGAGAGCTTCACGAAGCGAAACCCCTTCTGTCTGAGCAGGGGGATGGCTTCCTTCAGGCCCGCCGCCGTCTGGCTGCGGGGCTGATTCATGTGCAGGATGACGATCGCCCCGGGCTCGGCCTTGAGCATGGCCTCCCGGATCTTCTCCTTCGGGCGCGTCGCCCCCGCATCGCCCAGGACGTTGTAGTTGACGACCTCGTAACCGAGCTCGCCCGCAACCTTCACGGCCACCTCGTCGCAGTACGCCGTGCCGGGCCGATAGAATTTCGGCTTGCCGCCCGTGACGGCTTCGATCTTGCGGCCGTTCTTCTCGATCTCGTCGACGAGCTCCGCCACGCTTGCCGTCCCCTTGATGCCGTAAGCCTTGTTTCCGTTCACGGAGCAGGGCTTGTGGGCAAGGCCGTGGTTTTCGATCTCGAAGAGGGGGTCTGCGGCCAGCTTTTTGAAGGCGGCCGGGTTGGCGTCGATCCAGCTTCCGCTGACAAAGAGGGTGGCGGGGATCTTTTCCTGCCGCAGAGTTTCGATGAGCGACGTGTCGATCCTGCCGCCCCTCGGGCCGCCGCAGGCATCGAAGGTCAGCGCGATGACTTTTTCGGACGTGTCGAGCTGAGTTTTGACGCCCGCAACCCTTTCGCCCCAATCCTTCGGGGTCTGGTTTTTGTAGGCGGCGACGAGCCGTTCCTTCGCGGATGGCGCTTGGGTCCGCGCATCGGGTGGTGCCGGGGCTTTCGAAGCGGATGGTTCAGGGGCCTGAGCCGCAGGCGGTGCAGGGGACTGAGCATCGGGGTGGCGGATCTTCTTGCGGATGACGGGTGCGGGCGGGAGCGTTTCAGGGGAGGGCGTCGCAGGCTGCGCCTCCTGGATGGTCCCCTCCTTCACGGCGAGCTGCATCGGCCCGGACCCCGCTGCGAGGCAGGGCGCAAGGACGAGAAGTGCGGCGAGCAATAACGCTGTTTTCATTCGAGGGGTTCCTTTCCCGGCGAGGTCGCCATCAGCGGCGGAATCTTACCAGAAAAGACCTTCCAACATAAGTCCTATTTTAAGGCGGGCCGGGACGGGTCCGAGGCCAAATCCCCCGCGCTCCGGTCAGACTCCCCGCCGATAACGGACGCTGCGCGGATGCAGGTGCCGATGACACATCCGAATTGCTTTGTCCGTGTCGGAAAAGTGTAACAGGAGTCATGAGTCACGAACGTTTAAATCCTTCCTTTTCTGCCAATAACCGTATTATAGTTTGCATGATTTTTACCGCAAAGGGGAGGAAGGGCCATCTGCAATGGACTCGCTCAAGCTCGGCGGGAAGCCGCTTGAAAAAATGATTGAAAGCACCCCGGAATATATGAAGAAGCTCTTCATCATGCCCGACTCCTCGGACAGGTTTGTGGAGTTCGGCATTCATCTGCTCGACATCATCCACGATTTCTTTAAAGAGAAGGGCAGCATCCATTCTTCCATCTCCATGGAGGATCTGGCGGTGATTTTCAGCAACGTCGAGATGCCTCGCCAACCCCGTCTCATCAAGGATGTCCTGGACGAGATCAAGTACAATATCGTCAAGCATTCGGTCAAAGTGGCCAACCCGTATTATATCGGTCACATGACAAGCGCTGTTCCCTATTTCATGATTCTGCTCGAGATGATTGCCGTGAGCCTCAACCAGAACCAGGTGAAGATAGAGAGCGCCAAGGCATCATCGTTCGTGGAGAGGGAGTTTCTGTGCTGGATTCACCAGCTCATCTATGACCACACGCCTGATTTTTATAAAAAAAACATACAGAACCCGAAAGTTGCGCTGGGCAATATTACATCCGACGGGACCATCGCCAATCTAACGGCCCTGACCCTTGCCATGGCCAAGGCGTTTCCGCCTGACAAAAGGGGTTTCGGCGGGATCCGGACTGAAGGGCTCGCCGGGGCGCTTGATCACTACGGTTACAGGCAGGCGCTTTTCATCGTTTCCACGCGCGGGCATTACTCCATCAGCAAGGCAGCCGCCATACTCGGTATCGGCGCTCGCGGGGTAATCCGTATTCCTGTCCAGCCCTGCATCAACAAAATCGATATCCGTAAACTTCAACGCATAGTGGAAAAGATCGGAAAAGAAGACAGGAGGGCGGGGAAGGCATCAAAAATCGTCGCCGTCATAGGCATCGCCGGAACGACAGAGACGGGCAACATCGACGACCTCGATGCCCTGGCCGAAATCGCGCGGCAGATTGGCGCCCATTTCCACGTGGACGCGGCATGGGGTGGCGGCGCTCTGCTCATGGATGGGGCACGGGAGATGATGCGCGGAATCGAGAAGGCCGATTCGGTGGCCATGGATGCCCACAAGCTCCTTTACGTGCCGAACAGCCTGGGGATATGCGTATTCAGAAATGTGGATGATTCCAGGTTCCTCTACCATACGTCAGACTACATCATCCGCGAGGGTTCTGTGGACCAGGGCAGGTTTACCATCGAAGGCTCGCGGCCTTTTTCCTGTCTCAAGCCATGGGCGGCCATAAAGATCTGCGGCCGAACCGGCTACAAGCTGCTCTTTGACCATGCGAGCGATCTGCAAAACACCTTCGTGAAATTCATCGAACGGGATCCTCTTTTCGAACTGATGAATAAACCCGAGCTCTTTATCGTCAATTACCGGTTCGTTCCCGAGGAGTTGGGATCCCTGATGAACACCTTGATGAAGAATCCCGGAAAGAACTCGAAGCGCATCACCGCCATCAACCGGCTGATAAACAATCTCAACATCGAGTTGCACAAGACCATCCGCGATCACGACATGTCTTTCGTGTCCCGCACCAGAATAGAGTCCACGAAATACGCCCCGAGAAAGATCGTGGTTCTGAGGGCCATAACCATCAACCCCAACACGGAACGGAATATGCTCAAGCGGATCCTGAATGAGCACAGAGGCATAGGCATCAGGTTATGGCGGGACATGAAGAAGGGCTGTCTTGACTCCAGCGGCAGCCTCAAGAACGCATAGCATTCCCTTGAACCGTCCGATTCGCGCCGCCCCGGCCACGATGGGCAGAAGGAACGAGCCGTACGGGGCATCCATCGAAACCGCCTATCAGAAGAAAGTATGAGACCGCCCCCTGCGGGATCATACTTCTGTCGTATGAAATCCCGCCTTTTTCTCACCCGAAAGTCGTGCCCTAAATCATACTCCCTACCGATTGTCTTTCCGTTGCGTTTCGTGAATGATCCATCGGTGTGCCGGGATGGCTCTATTGCGTTCCGGATCCGGCGCACGGTCCCGGGAGGGAAGCGACGGCGTGACCGAAGAAGGAACCCAGAGAGAGATCGGACGTACCGCCATGATTCGGCGCGCCTGGAGAAAGAGGGCCGTCCTGCATGCTGTCGTGGGGCTTCTGTTGCTTGCGCCCTGCGGGGCGAGTGCAGGCGGCGAGAGGTTATCCTACGAGGAGGTCGTCGGTGAGGCCCTCAACTATTCCTCCCGTCTGAAGGTGAAGAAGGAGGAAGTCTTCATCAGCGAAGCGAACTACCGTCAATCCCTTTCGAGCCTCTATCCGACCCTTGCCCTCAACGGGCGCCTCGAGCGTTTCAACAACCTCACCCGGCAGGACAGCATCGGGACGATCAACGGCGGCGTCGTCGGGGGCCTGCAGGACGAGTGGCGCTCGTCGGTCTTCGTGCTGGGGGAGTACACGCTCTCGAACTGGTACAAGAAACGCTACGAGAGCGGCTACTACGAGAGGCTCACCGAGGCCTCCCTCTACGAAACCGAGTCGGAAAAGAAAAAGATCGTCCTGGAGATTACCGACGTCTACGGATCGATCACCGAGGGAAGCATCCGGCTGGGCTACCTGGGCAGGATGATCTCGAAGATGAAGGAGTCCATTGCGCTGCGGGCCGAGGCTCACCGGGAGGGGGAGATCTCCTATGAGGATCTGCTGCGGGCCGAGGTCCAGGTCGTCGATATGGAGAAAGAGAGGACCGAGGTCCTCAGGCAGTTCAAGGAAAACCTGACGCGGCTCACCCTCTACACGGGCATCGAGTACAGCGAGGACGTAGAGCTTCAGAGGCTGATGGGCGATGCGGAGGTTTCCAGTCGCTTCGACCCGGAACGGCTCGAGCAGACGCCCGAGTACCGCGCGAAAAAAAAGGAAGTGGAGGCCTCCCAGGAGCGTGGCCGGGCTGCACGGAACAACCTGCTGCCCGACGTGGGGGTTTACGGCCGCTATGACTTCTACGGCCGCAACCCCGACTTCTACGATGCCATGAAAGACACGGACAAGAATTCCTGGAACGCAGGGGTCTATATCTCGGTCCCTCTTTTTGACGGCGGTCTGCGCAAGTGGGAGCGCGAGCGCGCCTACCGCGAGATCCGGCGCCAGGAGGAATCGCTCCGGGTGCTCAAGGAGGAGAAACGCAGGGACTCGACGGGTTTGCTCGTGAAGCTCCAGGAGCTGGACCGGACGATCGGGCAGTACCGGAAGCTTCTCGAGCGTTATGAAAAGCTCGTCGGCATTGCCTCGGGGGCGACGGCCCTCGGCGGCCGCAGCCGGGCGGAGCTGCTGGAAAGCGAGAAGGAGGCTCTCGCCATCGAGCGCGACATGGAAGTGTACAGGAACCAGCGGGCCGTTGCGGTGAAGAAATACCTGCTGGAAACGGATTTTGCGAATGCCATGGGGGAGCTTGATGGAAACGGGACTCATCGCAATTGAAATCGCCGCGAGGATTCACTCCGTCCCGATGGACGTCCAGTCCGTCCGGAAGAAGTATTTCGTGGAGCGCGAGCTCTCCCCGGAGGAGATGATCCGGATCCTGCGCGACCACGGTTTCAAGGCGAACCACCGCAGGCTCTCGAGCCTGGAGGAGCTGAAAGGCTACCCGCTGCCCCAGATCATCCTCACGCCGGAGCGGACCTTCCACGTGCTCATCGGGATGAAGGACGGCAAGTGCCTGATCTTCGACACCGGGGAGAAGGCGATCCGCGAAGTGGACGAGGAAAGCCTCAAGGGGATCTGGTCCGGGGAGGTCGTCGCGCTCAGGCCCCGGTTCAAGCAGACGGAGTTCTACAGCAGCTTCAAGTGGCTCTTCATGGAGTTCTTCCGTTTCCGCTCCATCTTCTACGAGGTGTTGGGCGCCTCGTTCTTCATCCAGTCCTTCGGGCTCGTGACCCCGCTGTTCATCCAGGTCATCATCGACAAGGTGCTGCCCCATCACGCCGTCGCCACGCTCCAGGTCGTTGCCGCCGCCTTCCTCACGGTGATCGTCTTCGAGTCCTTCATGAACTTTTTGCGCAACTACCTGCTCTACCACACGGCCAACAAGATCGACGCGGGGCTCGGGGGCCGGGTGTACCGGCACCTGCTGTCGCTTCCCTACCGCTACTTCGAGACGCGGCGGGTGGGAAACATCATCGCCCGGGTGCGGGAGCTGGAGAACCTGCGCCAGTTCATGACCAACGTGTCGCTCACGGTTCTCCTCGACACGGTCTTCTCCGTCGTCTTCATCGTCATCATGGCCCTCTACAGCGTCACGCTGACGCTCATGGTGCTCGCCTTTGTCGCCGTCATCGCCCTGGTCTCCTTCATTGCCACGCCGCACATCAAGGCCAAGCTCGACGAGAAGTTCCACAAGGGGGCCATGGCGCAGTCCTTCCTGGTGGAGTCCATCACGGGGATCCAGACGGTGAAGTCCATGGCCCTCGAGGGCAAGATGGTCCGCAACTGGGAGAACCACCTCGGGGACTACATCCAGTCGGCCTTCAACCTCGCCAACGTGGGCAACGTCGCCGTCACCGCCTCCCAGGCCTTGCAGAAACTGATGACGCTCGCCGTGATCTATTTCGGCGTGGGCCTCGTCTTCGACAACCGGCTGAGCGTGGGCCAGCTCATCGCCTTCCAGATGTTTGCCTCCCAGTTGAGCGGGCCCATCCTGCGCCTGGTCAACATGTGGCAGGACTTCCAGCAGGCAAGGCTCTCGCTGGAGCGCATCGGCGACATCGTCAACACCCCCTCGGAGGTGACGGGCGGCTCCGTGTCGCTGCGGGACCTCCAGGGATCGATCGTTTTCAAGGATGTGAAGTTCCGCTATGCCCACGACGGGCCGCTCGTGCTCGACGGGGTGAGTCTGGCCATCCAGCCCGGCGAGATGATCGGCATCGTGGGCCGCAGCGGCTCCGGCAAGAGCACCGTCGCCAAGCTCGTCCAGCGCCTCTATCACCCGCAGGAGGGCGTCATTGCCGTCGACAACATCGATCTGCGCCACATGGACCCGCTGTTTCTGCGCCACCGGATCGGCATGGTGCCGCAGGACAGCTTCCTCTTCAGCGGCACGATCCGCGAGAACATCACCATGGCCATGCCCGATGCCGACATGGAGCGGGTCATGGCCGCCTCGCGGATCGCCGGGGCCCACGAGTTCATCACCGAGATGCCCCTGGGCTACGACAGCATTGTGGAGGAGAGGGGCGTGTCGCTCTCCGGCGGCCAGCGTCAGAGGATCTCGATTGCGCGGGCGCTCATCACCAACCCGAGGTTCATCATCTTCGACGAGGCGACGAGCGCCCTGGATTATGAATCGGAGCGGGCCATCAAGAACCACCTCGGCCTGATCCGAAAGGGCCGAACCGTCATCCTCATTGCCCATCGGCTCAACATGATGAGGGACTGCGACCGGATCATCGTTCTGGACCGCGGCCGGATCGTCGAGACGGGCGACCACGTGTCTCTCATCAAGAAGGGAGGGCTCTATGCCCATCTTTGCAAACAACAGGAAATCGAAGGCGACGGATCAGCACGAGTTCAGGCCCATCCTGGCCGAAATCCAGGAGAGACCGCCTAACCCTGCGGGACGGATGTTCCTCTGGGTCCTGATGGCCTTCCTGGTCATCGCGGGGCTGGGCCTGTTCCTGATCGAGGTCGACGTGGTCGTCTCGGCCCGCGGGAAGATCATCCCCGCAGGAGACGTCAAGACGCTTCAGCCCCTGGAGACGGGGGTGGTCAGCGGCATCCACGTCAAGGAAGGGGACTACGTGGCCAAGGGTGCAACCCTCGTCGAGATCGACCCCGCCCTCGACACGGCCGACCTCGAGGGGAAGGAGAAGAACCTGCGGTTTTCGCGGGCAGCCTCGCAGCGGATCAATGCCGTGCTCGGCGAGCGAGCCCTTCCGACCCAACGGCGACACCGAGCCCGAGCTGGCCCAGACCCAGCGCCGTCTCTACGAAACGCAGAGGGCTGTCTATCGTTCTACGATCAGTGAAAAAGAGAAGGCGCTGCGGGAAGCCGAGGCATCCCTCCAGGGGCTCAGGGAGGAGCGCAAGAGGCTGGAGAGCATCCACCGGCTCGTCTCTGAGGAGGAGAAGCGCCAGCAGTCCCTGGTGCAGATCGGGGCCCTGGCAGAGAACCGTTACCGGGAGAAAGTGAAGGAAAGGCTCCAGACCGAGAAGGAGCTGGAGATGAAGCGGGGTCAGGAAGAGGAGGTGACCTGGCGGGTGCAGCGGGTGCGCGAGGAGATGGAGACCTTCAGGAATACCTTCCGCGAGAAACTTCTCGCGGAGCTTTCCGGGAACATCCAGGGCCGCAACACCCTCGAGTCGGAAGTGAACAGCATCCACTTCCGCAAGCAGAAGCGCCAGATCGCGGCACCCGTGAGCGGCACGATCCACCAGCTCCATGTGAAAACGGTGGGCGGCGTCGTGACCCCCGCCCAGCCCGTGGTTAGCATCGTCCCTGAGAACACCCCGATCGTGGCCAACATCCTCGTCGTCAACCGCGACATCGGTTATGTGAGGCAGGGCCAGGAGTGCATCGTCAAGGTCGACACGTACGACTTCCAGAAGCATGGCACCGTCGAGGGCCGCGTCGAGACTGTGAGCCCCTTTAACGTGGAGAATAAGGAAAATACCAGCGACGGCTACCCCGTCTTCGTGAACCTCGCCGCCATGGAGCTGAAGGCCAAGGACGGAACCGTCTACCCCCTGAGACCCGGCATGGCCGTGACGACGGAGATCAACGTGGGCAAGCGGCGAGTGATCGAGTTTTTCCTGTTCCCGATCATCAAGTATCTCGACGAAGGGCTGAAGGTAAGATGACCGACCCGCAGGGACGCTCCCTGCCGATACACATCTGCAAACTCGTGCTGTGTATCTCTTGCAACCTGCCGGATATTATCCGATTTTCACTCATCAAAACCTCATGAAATTCCGACGGGTTGGTCCGAATTCTGCAATCAACTATCATGTCCGTGCGAGTCTGGCACACCAGAGCACGAAAGCAGGCTCCCTCTCCCTTGAGGGGAGAGGGTAGGGGTGAGGGTGAATACTCCCCTTCCTCTCGCTCGAGAGGGCAGGGGTGAGGGTGACTCTTCCGAGGCGCGGCGATCAACGATTTAAAGGTTCATGTGTCATTACGAGCCGAGCCGTGCGAGGCGTGGTAATCTACGATTTAGATCTTTGTGATGTCCTGAAGAGGGGCGGTCAGGTTGCTCCATTCTATTTTATTATTTGAACCCCGTCACTGCGGCACCGATAGACCACATTAACCCATGCTCGTTAGGTCTTTGCACAACGGGGGTATACGGCTATGGGTACTATGGTCCTGCTGTTCAGCTTGGTTGCGTTTGTCCTGTTGACGATAGGACTTCTTGCATATGTTCTGCGCAATCCGATTGAGTAGATGAGCGAGATGTAGCTGCTCATGAAGATATAGAACATGTGTGCATTTTTCGCAGAAGATTGATGAGCAATCATTGAGGTAAATCGCCTTTTTTATGCCTTGGTAATATACTTTATGAATTTCTCCAGCGTGTAGTGGAGCAATACGTGCTCAGTGGTTAATGCATAGCTTTAATGATTCTGACATAGCTCCTTCCGGTATCGGTGCGGCGGTCCGAACCCCGATTTATGGGCAATCTATGGCAGTTCTCGAGCGGGCGGGCTTATGATTTCTACGCACTGCACAACGCAACGAAGAACGCAATCCACGACGCGCCATCGTTCTCCCGCGACGGGAAGTTCATCACCTTTGTTGCTGGTCAGGACAACCATCGAAGAAACTTTGTAATCGAATGCGGACGGAAGCAACGTGCGACAACTCACCAAGGATTATAATGAAAATCCCAAAGAGTATGGGAAGGCATGTTGTCTCGATGAGGCTCAACAATTCGCCGCCTTTTTCCCCGGACGGCAAACTAATCCTATTCAAACGCTCCGCTGTGAAGCGGCAGAAGCCAGAGTATTCTTATGACCAGATGCCGCCATCGCGGTGGGACATCTACGAAATAGAGGTCGAGACAGGCAAGGAACGCCGGCTGACGAATTATGAATTTTATAGAATATCTCAGCCTTTTTATCTTCCTGACGGGAAGCGGTTCATCTTTTCTGCCGAGATGCGCATTGTCGTATCGGATCGGAGTCGGGTAGAAATCGCAAGGCCCAAGATAGATACCGGGATCAATTAAAGACAATGCCATCTTCATCATGGATGGCGAGAACAACGCTCTAAAGCCGATTCTGAAAAACGGGCGTCATTCCGATGAGCCGCAGATCGCGCGAGAGGAAGTCGTAGTCTTTAGGTCGGATGTTACTGATGTTGATGGTATCGCCCGCACAGGTACCATCTATTATGATCGTTTTAATTACAAAAACGGAAGAACTACACGACTTTTAAATGCGCGTTATAGAAATATTTCGAACTTCAGCATATCTCCTGACGGGCTGAAAGCTGCACTCCTTGAAAGAACCGATGATTATCCATATGTCGAGCTTTCCGTCTAAATATCGATGGAACAGGAAAAAGGGAGATTCGCATTCCTTGGAGGCAGCTGGATAAACTGAATACCCGAACGGGAAGAGGGGGTCAGGTCTTGACGGACTGTTGCCCAAAGCGTAATTTGACAGCCTCAGTGCGCCGGACAGTGATGTAGTCCGAACTTGCTTATACGGATCGCAAAAGAAGTTTGCATGCGGCTTTCTGCGAGGCAAGGCCGCAAGAGATACGATGATGGGGCCCCGGAAAGGCTCCGAGGGAATAGGGGACGCCCCACACATTTGCGGATTTGCTTTTTAGAGACTGTATGAAGAGGACTTGATGCCGAGAAGATCAAGAATAGATGCCCACGGCGCAATGCATCACGTCATCGTCAAAACAGGCGATATCGCCTGCATCGTGAACTTCTTGGCTGAAGAGGGGCGGTCAAGTTGTTCCATTCAATTTTTTATTTGAACCCCATCACTGCGGCACCGATAGACCACATTAACCCATTAACCCACGCTCGTTAGGACTTTGCACTCGGGGGTATACGACTATGGGTACTTTGGTCCTGCTGTTCAGTTTGATTGCGTTTGTCCTGCTGACGATCGGGCTTCTTGCATATGTTCTGCGCAATCCGATTGAGTAGATAAGCATGAAGCTGCTGTTCTATGGGATTTAGCGCAGTATGAGTCTTGCGGCGAACCGAAAACTGCAAATGTGCGGGGCGTCCCCTAAATTGGCCTAAATAGATAAATACATCGATTAGCTGGGCAATATAATTGGAGGTCTTGTCTTTGGAAGCAATAATGTTCGTAACATTGCTTGTGCTCTATATAGCCATCGCTATATTTATCTTGTTCATAACCAGGGGCGCAAGCAGTCGGCAACGCAGATTAATAGTGGCACTTCTATTTTTGCTTCCTTCGTGGGATTTCGTGCTCGGAACGGCGATCTACTATGCTGCGTGGCCGTTTGTTCCAAAGGAGGCTATCTATGGGACTGCCGAAACAGAAGGTATTTATTATGAAGGTGGATATAGAAGTAATTTACTTTTAATTGATAGTCGATATTTTGGCGAAATACGAGAGACCTGGATAACGCTTTTTTCAGATTCTGATTTTAAAAAGGGTTACAAGTATGTTGAAGCCTTGATTACCAGCACGCAACATAGCTCCGCAAGCGATCGAAAAGAGGCTGTTTCTCCTCCTGCCATTTATCGATGCACGCCTCTGCCTCGAGATCCTTCAAATCCTAATTTTGTCTATAGACAATGTGATCCTGCAGAACAGATCCGGAGTGAATATTTAGTCAAGCTAAGTAAATTTGAATTAGCCAGCTTTCAAATGAATTCCATGAAAATTTACAGTCGCGCCACAGGGAATCTAATTGCTGAGTATAGGGAAATCGTTAGGTGGAGCTATTTCCCATTTTTTGCGTGGCTGTTCCGGCACCAAGGTCATTTCGCTGCAGAAGGATATAGTCGCCCAGAGAAAAGTCGTCTTTACGATTTCCAATTCGATGTTCTGAAAGTGCGAAATGGCGCAGGAGGGGGCTGATATGGCAATAAGCGCAAGGAAAAGGGGTCAGGTCTTGAATTTCAGCTTTGGATGATATGTGGTGTTCATGGCTCGACCTCTACGCATAGAGTACCCCGGCGCCCTGTACCACGTCACCTCCCGGGGCAATGCCAAGCCTAAGATCTTTATCGATGACTCCGATCACGAGCATTTCTCGACGTCCTTGCCTTTGTGGTCAAGCGATTCAGCTGGCTCTGCCATGCCTACTGCCTGATGGGCAATCACTACCATCTGCTGATCGAGACACCCGAGGCCAACCTATGCCGGGGCATGAGGCAACTCAACGGTATCTACACGCAGAAGCTTCAATTGGAGGCACCGTCGCCCCGGTCATCTTCTCCAGGGGCGTTACAAGGCAATCCTGGTCGAGAAGGAGGAGATATCTCCTGGAGCTTGCCGGTATGTAGTATTGAACCCTGTACGCGCCAAAGCCGCGGCAATCCCCGGAGGAGTACACCTGGAGCAGCTACCGTGCAACGATGGGTAAAGGAAAGAGTCCCGGACTTTCTGACGATGGAATGGCTGTTGGCGCGATTTGCGAGAGGAGGCGCAAGGCACCGAGAGTATTCGCCGGAATTTGTTAAAGATGGGATGAAGATCAAGACAACTCCGTGGGAACGGATCTGAAGGGCCAGATCTATTTGGGCGATGAGTCGTTCGTTGTGGAGAGCCTGCTGCGGATGTTCCGAGAACAGAGACACGCTGCAGGAAATCCCCAAAAAGCAGCATTACGCGAACAGACCGACGCTAAGCGAACTATTCAAGGGGGATGGACGGTTGAACAGAGAGAGCGCGATCGGGCCAATACAAGGCGCACGTCGAGATAGGATATACACTCAGCGAGATCGGCAGGTACCTGGACATTCATTACACGTCCGTCAGCCGGATCGTAAAAGCGAGAACGAGAAATGATAAACCAAGACCTGACCCCAAGGTGCGCCTGCAAATGTGAGGGGCGTCCCCAAAACGGGGTGCAATGCGCGCTGCGCTGTTTGGCGGGCGTACCTCAGATGGGGTCAGTTTAAAAAGTTATCCACAGGCAGAACTGTTTTGTGCAACCGATGCTGCCGTATCTAATACTTGCGGTATTAGATTTTTCACAATTCCCTAATGCGTGGTTCGTATTTTTTGTAAGTGGCTGATTTTTACTTGATATTTTCTGTCGTTTTCTCTTAAATCGCTTTCAGTATTAACCTCCTTCCACATAACAGGCGATATCGCCTGCATCGTGAACTTCTTGGCTGAGGAGGGGCGGTCAGGTTGCTCCATTCTATTTTATTATTTGAACGCCGTCACTGCGGCACTGATAGATCACATTAACCCACGCTCGTTTGGAGTTTGCACATCGGGGGTATACGACTATGAGTACTATGGTCCTGCTGTTCAGCTTGGTTGCGTTTGTCCTGTTGACGATCGGACTTCTTGCATATGTTACGCGCAATCCGATTGAGTAGATGGTCCTGATATAGCTACTCATTAAGATTCAGAACATGTGTGAGTCCTGAGGAGGGGCGGTCAGGTTGTTTTTCTGCACAGACGAGTGTTCGACTTTCCCAGGATTGATGAATAACAATGCCGGCCCTCTCGATGCGGCAATAAGACTTAAGAAAGGCTCAATAGATGAGAATGAAATTTACGTGCGGTTTGTTCATTGTTTTTCTTCTTACTGGGGAATGGTGGTTTCATGCGGGGAATTAGCGAGGCTGCAAGTGACACGTGCATCCATGTGGAGAATGCAATCCAATTTTCGAACGACCCGGACAAACTCCTCTTCCGGTATCACTGCGGTGGTCCGAACCCCGAGGCCTGGGCAATCTATGAGTTCTCGAGCGGGCGGGCCTATGATTTCGACGTGCTGAACAATGCCACAAAGAATGCGATTAACGACTCACCGTCGTACTCCAGAGACGGGAAGTTGATCACCTTTGTCGCCGGCCAGGAGAACCACCGCAACATCTTTGTAATGAATGCGGACGGCAGCAACGTGCGCCAACTGACGCATGATTATAATGAAAACCCCAAGGCGGATGGGAAAGACGTTGTCGCCATGAGACTCAACGCAACACCATCCTTCTCCCCTGACGGAAAGCGGATAATATTTAAGCGCTCCGGGGTCAAGCGGCAGAAGCCAGAGTATTCTTATGACCCGCTGCTGCCATCGCGATGGGACATCTACGAAATAGAAATCGAGACAGGCAAGGAACGCCGGCTGACGAATTATGAATTTTATCTCATATCACAGCCTTTCTATCACCCGGATGGGAAAAGATTCATCTTTTCGGCAGAATTCTCAATTAATGCATCTCCACTGGAATCTGGGGTCGATAGAAAACAACGCGACAAGTACTGGAATCAATACAGGTGGAATACTATTTTCATTATGGATGGCGTGAACAATGAACTGAAGCCGATTCTGAAGAACGGGCGATACTCCGGCGCGCCACAGATCGCGCGTGAGGGAGTCATAGTATTCTTATCCGATGTTACAGATATGGATGGGATCGCCCGCACGGGCACAATTTATTATGACCTTTTTGTCTCCGGCAAGTGGAATAACAAGCGCTTAATCGGCGGGCCATTAAGCGGCCTGCGCTTCACAGTATCTCCGGATGGCAACCGCGTGGTGTTCTCCTACAGCAGGGGGCCTGGATCTAGGGGACTTTCGATAATCAATCTTGATGGATCAGGTCGAAGTGAAATCCGCATACCCTGGCATCAGCTGAAAATACAAACAGTTCAATCAGACAACAAGAAACAATAGCATCGAGGTATCCAATGGCAGGCTTGGAGGATTTGGTCCCGCAGTATGGGGAATATGGTGGCCCTGGGTATTCTGGCAATGCTCGTGGCTGGGATCCGTTTTCTCGCGAATATGGTTCTCGGGAGTATGTGAAAGTACCTGAAGATGCCATCGATTGGTGCTTTTTCTGGCACGATGTGCGTTACAGCATTGCAAAGTTAAGCAACGGCGTGAATGCGGACTATCTCGCGGCTGACATTCAACTGCTAAAGGATTTGGCCGATTGCGACGTCAGCACGCTCTCCGACGATGCCAAAATATACAGAGCCGCCGCAATGGCAGCCTTTGCAGCCAAAATACCTTATGATCTGGCCACACTTCCGTTCAATGTGTTCTGGGATGTAATTAAAAATAATACGGTTAACTTCCTGGCGCAACATTTCAGCGTAGAGATTCCTGGCATTCTGACCGTAATCCAAAGTCCGGCCGAGAAATGGTACAAGGTCAGATATGAAATGAATGAGTATATCAGCGATCCTGTCGTAGCCGATTTCCTTTACGATCAGGCGAAAAGATTACCTCTTTATGGCACGATGCTTCCTGAGGAAGTTCGTATGAAAGATGTGATGCGCATGTACACTGTGCATCAGATAGAAACGGGCCGTTTCAATCCGTTGATGTCATTGACGGCATATGAAAATGTATTCGATCCTGCTTGGTCTGGAGTGCAAACGATCGCATCTCAAATCGGTAGCGCTAAGAATTATTTAGTAAATAATTTTGCACAGCAAAGAGGAATCGATGAAGTCATCGTCGGGTACGGTCTGCCAACATATCAATTCAAAGAAAAATATTTAGGCTATAACGATGATCTGAAGGGTACAGATAACAGAGACCTTATATTCGGTGAGAAGGGCGATGATAAGATAACCGGCGGTAAGGGAGACGATGTCCTTTACGGCGGGGAAGGGAACGACGAGTACTTCTTCACAGCTGGTGACGGCACGGATCTGATCGTTGACGATCCGGAGACATCTCGCATTTTCAGAGTGGATGGAACGGAAAAGCAAATTATCGCGCACGTATTCAAGAACGGATCCGCGTCTGTTTGGACAGACGATACGGGTAATGTGCAGGTCGTAGATGATTCCGTCTGGAAGGTGGTATTGTCCGGCGGAACCACAATCGAACTGGGAACCGATTTCGAGAACGGCGATTTCGGGATCCGATTGATGGATATTCCGACTATTCCGGTTGTCACTGTTTTCAACTGGGAAGATACAACATCCGGCCCCGATGACAACATCATGCATGACAGTGCCGGAGACGACCTCATCGACGGCGGTGCCGGAGATGACAATATCTACGCCCATGAGGGCGGAAATGACTGGCTCCTGGGCGGCGATGGCAGCGACATCCTGAACACTCAACGGACAGTGGGCACCAACGACGTCCAGGAGGGAGGCGCGGGTGCAGACCTGCTTTCGGGAGGTTCCGGAGACGATTTGCTCTTCGGAGAATTCTATGGAGAGATGGCCGATCTGATTGCGGCCGGGGAAATTGCGCCGAACGAGACAGGGAAAGGCGACCTTATATCGGGTAGCTTCGGGGATGACTACATCTACGGTTCCAACCGCGGCGATGCGCTCATGGGATTTGCCGGCAACGACCTGATCGTCGGCGGGGGCGGAGACGACGCCCTCTTCGGCGACGAAGATTATGGACTTACCACGCGCGACTGGGACTTTACCATCACGCAGGGTGTAGGCGTCAGCTTTATCAACGTGATATGGGATCCGGGTGTCTATCAGGGCGACGACGCGATCTATGCCGGCACGGGGAACGACTTCGTCTATGCGGGAGGCGGCGGAGACGAGGTGTACGGTGGAGAAGGCAATGACACGATCCTCGGAGAGGCGGGCGACGACTTCATCTCCGGCGATGCGGGCGACGACTTCCTGGAAGGCGATGCCACGTGGGTGGCGGTTGCCGAGCAGGGCAACGACTACATCGACGGCGGCGCCGGCAACGACCAGATCTGGGGGCAGGGCGGCTCGGATGACCTTTTCGGCGGCGACAACAACGACACGATATCCGGTGGCGAAGGGGATGACTACCTCGACGGGGAATCGGGCAACGATAACCTGTACGGTGATGCCGGCAATGACACGATATTCGGCGGCGAGGGCCTGGACAGTCTGGAAGGCGGCGCGGGGGACGATTACCTCGACGGTGAGGCTGGAGACGATACGATAGCGGGTGTCGGGGGGGCTGACGTCCTGTTCGGAGGCGACGGTAATGACGCCCTGCACGGGGATTCCGGTGACACTGCATTGGCTGATCAGGGTGATGACTACCTGGATGGCGGAACGGGCAACGACACCCTCGTCGGCTACGGAGGAAACGACGAACTCTACGGCGGGGAGGGGAACGATACACTCTGGGGTGATGGCGTTGCCGGGGCCGGCGGCGATGACTACCTCGACGGAGGTGCCGGGGACGACACCCTCACGGGCGGCGCCGGCAACGATCAACTCAGCGGTGGTGATGGGAACGACACGCTCTGGGGAGACGGCGTTGCCGGTGCTGTGGGCAACGACTACCTCGATGGGGGTGCGGGCAACGATACCCTTTATGGCGGCGACGGCGACAACCATCTCTACGGTGGAGATGGTGATGATCTGCTATGGGGAGAGGGCAGTGATAACATCGTAGACGGCGGAGAAGGCAACGACACCCTCTATGGCGGTTATGGGGCCGGTACCCTATTCGGCGGCGACGGCAATGACCAGCTCTACGGTGAAGCCGGTGATGACTACCTCGATGGCGGTTCAGGGAACGATTACCTCCAGGGCGGTGTGGGAAGCGACACCTACGTCTGGGGCAAAGGGTACGGAAATGACACGATCAACAACTACGGGGATTGGACGGAGTATGGCTACCTGAACGGCACGGATACGCTGGTATTCGGGGAAGGCCTCACGGTTGCTTCCTTCGAGTTTGCGGCAGGAGGCTCCTATAACTCCGACCTCGTAATCCGGATCAGGGAGACGGGCGAGACGCTGTCGCTGGCTGGTTGGCTCAACGTGCCAGCGGACCGGATCAACCGATTCCGCTTTGCCGACGGCACGGAGTTGACGGCGGCCGACATCGATGCGCAGGGGCTCACGCTCAGAGGTACGGAAGGCAATGACATCATGCAGGCCCAGTACGGCCTGAATATGAATCTCTACGGCCTCGGAGGCAACGACACCCTCCGCGGGGCCAACCTGAACGACCGGCTCTACGGCGGGGACGGAAACGACACGCTGTTCGGCTGGAACGGCGACGACATCCTGTCCGGGGATGCCGGCGACGATTCGCTTTGGGGCGGCAGGGGGAACGACACGTACCTGTTTGGCAAGGGGTCGGGCAATGACGTCATCATACACGACGAACCAGTCACGGATGATTTCTATAACGACAAGATTCTTCTCGGGGCGGGGCTGACGCAGGACGCCGTGGAGATAACTGCCGGGGGGCCCTACAACAGGGACCTCGTTATGAAAATCAAGGAGACGGGGGAGACGCTCACCGTCAGCGAATGGGCCGAAGGCTATTGGAGCCAGGCGAAGCAAATCGTCTTTGCCGACGGAACGGTGCTGACGCCGGCCGACATCGCCCAGAGAGGCATCGTGATCAACGGTACGGAAGGGAGTGACAATCTTGGCGGATGGTTCGATCATAAAATGAAAATCTATGGCTTGGGCGGGGACGATAACCTGGGCGGTTCCAACAAGGACAGCATCCTTGACGGCGGTGCGGGCAATGACCATATCTACGGCGGTTCCGGCAATGACACGCTTCTTGGCGGGGAGGGCGATGACTACATAGCCGACGGCGGCGGCAACAACATCATCAGCGGTGGACCTGGAAACGATGATCTCAGCGGGAGTGAGGGGAGCGACATTTTCCGGTACGCCCTTGGGGATGGCAGCGATGTTGTCTGGAGGAATGACTCCGACATCCTGGAGTTCGGGCCGGGCATCACGGCCGATTCCTTCGAGCTGCTGGGAGAAGGGGCAAACGAAAACAGAGTCCTCGTATTCCGCTTTACAGGGACCGGTGAGACAATCCGACTGACGTACCCCTATGATCCAGTACGGCTTCGACAGGACGATCAACATGCAGCACATCCGTTTTGCCGACGGATCCGAGATGACGTCTTCCGATTACGCGAACCGGTGGGTGATATCAACAGCGTCGGACGATTCGGAAAAGATCAGCGGTTTCTACAATGTGAAAAACGAGATGTACGCGCTGGGGGGTGACGATTATCTCTACGGCAAGGGCCTCAGCGATATTATCGACGGCGGCGCAGGAAACGACTACGTCGTCGGCGGCGCCGGAAGCGACACTCTGTACGGCGGTGAGGGAAATGACAGCCTCTATGGCGGCGAAGGCGACGACATCCTGTCCGGCGGCGCCGGGAACGATTATCTCGACGGTTGGTCGGGAATCGACACCTACTTGTTCTGCCAGGGGCGACGGGGCTGACTCCATCTCGTCGAGCAGCGAGGATATCCTCGAGTTCGGTGTCGGGATCACGCCGGCCTCCCTGCAGTTTACCGCCAACGGCTCGGGCCTGATCGTACGAATCATCGATACGGGTGACCAGGTCTACATGGCCACCACGGTCGGCACCGTGCGATTTGCCGACGGTACCGTGTGGACGACCGATGACATCAATCGCCTGTCTCTACGCCGTCAACGGAACGGAGGGGGCAGACACGCTGAACGGGCACCGCGGGACGCACGAACTTTATTTACGGCCTGGGTGGCAACGACACGCTGAACGGCAAGGAACTGGATGACATGCTCGACGGCGGGGCCGGGAGCGACAAGCTTTACGGCATGGCCGGAAACGACACGCTGTACGGGGGCGAAGGGAGCGACACCCTCTCGGGGTCGACGGGCAATGACATCCTCGTCGGCGGGACCGGGGCGGACACCCTCGACGGCGGGACGGGGGCCGACACGTACCGGTTCGCCAGGGGCGACGGGGCCGACACGGTCAGCACGACCAGTGCGACGAGCGAGGACACCCTCGAGTTCGGCACGGGCATCGCGCCTGCCGACGTGGTGTTCACCAAGGGCAGCGGTTCGGCCATGGTGCTGAAGATCAACGGTACGAACGACCAGATCACCTTCAGCCAGTGGTTCACAAGCGACACCTACAAGATCGGGACCATGCGATTTGCCGGTGGCCCCGTGTGGGCGCTAGCCGACATCAAGGCGAGGCCCATCGTCGTCAACGGCACGGAGGCAGTGGACACGCTCACGGGGGCTGCGGGATACCGCAATGCGATTTACGGCCTGGGCGGCAACGATACGCTTACCGGCCAGGAACTGGACGACACTCTCGACGGCGGAACCGGCAGCGATACCCTCAGCGGCGGGGCAGGCAACGACACCCTCTACGGAGGCGACGGAAACGATACCCTCTCCGGCTCTACGGGCAATGACATCCTCGTCGGAGGGGCCGGGACGGACACACTCGACGGCGGTGCGGGTGCCGACACAATCCGGTTTGCCAGGGGCGACGGCGCCGACACGATCAGCACGGCCAGCGCGACCAGCGAGGACACTCTCGAGTTTGGCGCGGACATCACGCCTGCCTCGGTGCTGTTCACCAAGGGCAGCGACACGGCCATGGTCCTGAAGATCAGCGGCACGGCGGACCAGATCACCTTCGGCCAGTGGGCGACGAGCGACACCAACAAGATCGGATCCATGAAGTTTGCCGACGGCACGGTATGGACGCTTGCCGACATCAAGGCGAGGCCCGTCGTGGTCAACGGCACGGAGGCGGTCGATACGCTCACGGGGCTTGCAGGGAGCCGCAACACGATTTACGGGCTGGGCGGCAACGACACGCTCACCGGCCAGGCACTGGAAGACACAATCGACGGCGGGGCCGGCAACGACATCCTCAACGGCGTGGCCGGCAACGACACCCTGATCGGAGGGGCGGGGGACGATACCCTCAGCGGCGGCGACGGCAATGACATTCTCGCCGGAGGGGCCGGGACGGACACCCTCGACGGAGGCGCCGGGGCTGACACGTACCAATTCGCACTGGGCGACGGGGCCGACACGATCACCGCGGCGAGCGAGGACATCCTCGAGTTCGGCGCGGGCATCACGACCGAGATGGTCGAGTTCACCAAGGTTGGCACGGCCATGGTCCTGCGAATCAAGAACACGACGGACCAGGTCACTTTCGGCCAGTGGTCTTCGGGCGACGCCTACAAGCCGGGCTCCATGAAGTTTGCCGACGGCACCGTGTGGGCACTTGCCGACATCAAGGCGAAACCCGTGGTGATCACCGGCACCGAGACAGCCAATTCTCTCTCCGGGCTTGCGGGCAGCGTGAACATGATCAGCGGCCTGGGCGGAAACGACACGCTCAACGGCCAGTCACTGGGCGACACCCTGGACGGCGGTGTGGGCAACGACACCCTCAGCGGCCTGGGCGGAAACGACACCCTGATCGGAGGCGCGGGCAACGACACCCTCAACGGCGGCGACGGCAATGACATCCTCGCCGGCGGTGCCGGGACGGACACCCTCGAGGGCGGCGCAGGGGCCGACACGTACCGGTTCGCCCGAAACGACGGGGCCGACACCATCTCTGCCAGAAGCGAGGACATTCTCGAGTTCGGCGCGGGTATTGCGCCTGGCGACGTGGTGTTCGCCAAGGGCAGCGGGACGAACCTGGTCATGAAGATCAGCGGCACGACGGACCAGATCACCTTCAACCAGTGGGCGACAAGCGACACCTACAAGGTGAACCGCGTAACCTTTGCCGACGGCACGGTGTGGTCGCTTGCCGACATCAAGGCAAGGCCAATCGTGGTCAGCGGCACCGAGGGGATAGACACGCTCACGGGCATGGCGGGCGGCAGCAATACCATCTACGGTCTGGGCGGCAACGACACGCTGAACGGCAAGGAATTGGGCGACACCCTCGACGGCGGCGCCGGGAACGACATCCTCTACGGCGTGGCCGGAAACGACACCCTTTTCGGCGGTGCGGGGGACGACACGCTCAGCGGCGGTGACGGCAACGACATCCTCGTCGGCGGTGTGGGGACGGACATCCTCGACGGAGGTGCAGGGGCCGACACGTACCAGTTCGCCCAAAACGACGGGGCCGACACGATCACCGCGGCAAGCGATGACACCCTCGTGTTCGGCGCGAACATCACGCCTGCCTCGGTGGAGTTCACCAAGGCAAGCGACACGGCCATGACCCTGCGGATCGGGACCACAAGCGACAAGATCACCTTCAATAAGTGGTCCTCGGGCGATGCTTACAAGATCGGGCGCGTGACCTTTGCCGACGGCACGGTGTGGACGCTTGCCGACATCAAGGGCAAGCCCGTCACGGTCAGCGGCACGGAGGCGGCGGACACGCTCGCGGGGCTTGTCGCCAGCATGAACGTGATTTCCGGCCTCGGCGGCAACGACACGCTCAACGGCCAGGAACTGGACGACACCCTGATCGGCGGGGCGGGCAACGACACCCTCAACGGCGGCGCCGGCAATGACACCCTCGTCGGCGGGGCCGGAAGCGACACCCTGTATGGCGGTGCGGGAGTCGACACGTACCGGTTCGCCAGGGGCGACGGCGCCGACACGATCAGCACGGCCGGCACGACCGGCGAGGACATCCTCGCATTCGGACCGGGAATCGCTCCGGATGACCTGGTGTTCACCAAGGGCAGCGACACGGCCATGACTCTGAGGATCGGGACCGCGACCGACCAGATCACCTTCGGCCAGTGGGCCACGAGCGATTCTTACAAGGTCAGCCGCATGACGTTTGAGGGCAGCCCGGAGTGGGCGCTTGCCGACATCAAGAACCGGTTCATCACCATCAACGGCACGGAGGCGATCGACACGCTCACGGGGCTTGCGGGAAGCCGCAACGCGATAGCCGCCCTCGGCGGCAACGACACCCTCAACGGCCAGGAACTGGACGACGCCCTCGACGGAGGCGCAGGCAACGATATCCTCTATGGCCTCGGCGGCAATGACACCCTGACCGGCAGCGACGGGATCGACAAGCTCTACGGCGGCGACGGCAATGACATCCTCGTCGGCGGGGCCGGGAACGACACCCTCGACGGCGGGGCGGGGGTCGATACCTACCGGTACGGCAGGGGCGACGGTTCGGACACGATCTCCGCGAGAAACGATGACACCATCGAGTTTGCCTTGGGCATCACGCCAACCGACCTGGAATTCACCAAGGGTCTCACCACGGCCATGACCCTGCGGCTCAAGGGGACAACCGAGCAGCTCACCTTCAGCTCGTGGTTCACGAGCGACACCTACAAGATCGGCTCCATGAAGTTTGCCGACGGCACGGTGTGGTCGCTGGCCGAGATCAAGAACCGGCCTGTCACGCTCATGGGGACGGAAGGCAAGGACATGCTGACGGGCTTTGCAGGCAGTGCGAACACCATGTACGGCCTGGGCATGATGGATTCCCTCACCGGCAAGGAGCTGGACGACACCATCGACGGCGGCTCCGGCGACGACACCATCAAGGGATGGCGAGGAAACGACACGCTGATCGGCGGGACGGGCAGCGACAAGCTCTACGGCGAGTCGGGAAGCGACCTGTACCTCTTCGGCAGGGGCCACGGCAGGGACACCCTGCAGGACCTCAACGAGACGCCCGGCTCGACGGACACGGTGAAGCTCGACGGGTTGACGAGAAACGAGATCGTCTTCAGCCGCAACAAAGACGACCTCCTGGTCCTGACGAGCGCAAACGATTCGATCCTGAGCAAGTACAATCTCCTCGCTTCGTACCAGTACAGCTCGAGCCAGACGGGCACCTTCACCGACACAAGCCCCGGGATCGAGCGCGTGGAGACCTCCGACGGCTACTTCATCACAAGGGCGGACATCATCAACATCGTCAACGCCATGGTGGCCTACAACATCTCCGACTCGATGACCACGAGCGCGCAGTACACGAATTTCATGGGCAACGCGAACTACCAGGCCATGCTGGCCCAAGGCTGGCAGCAGATCACGAACCCCCAGAGCTGACGACGGGAGAAAGCCCGGCCATCGGGATGGGGTGAGTGAAACGAAGAAGCGCCCGGCGGGATTCTGCCGGGCGCTTTGTTTTGCGGGAGGCTGTTGGATTCTACCGGTCAATTGTCCCGCGGCGCGTGATAATGACCTCTTCAACGGGGATATCTTTTCCCGCCCGGTGCGCGGCCTCGGTCACGATGGGAAACAGGAAGGAGCAGCAGGGGACCTCCATGCGCAGGACCTTGACGCTCTTGATGTTGTTTGCCCGGAAGATGTCCGTGAAGCGCTGGAGATACTCCGCCTTGTCGTCGAACTTGGGGCAGCCCAGCAGCAATACGCGCCCGTCGAGAAAGTCGCGGTGGAAATCGGCATAGGCCGCGGGCACGCAGTCGGCCGCCACCAGCAGATCGCCGTCCTTCAGGAAGGGCGCCGTGGGCGGGATCAGCCGGATCTGGACGGGCCAGTGGGAGAGGGCCGACCCGGAGGCCTCCGCAGCTCCCTTCGGTGATGCCGCCGGTTTCTTCGCGGCGGGGGCGAAGCTTTGCAGGGTCATGGAGGGGCAGCCACCCTGCGCAGGGGCGAAGGGGGAGGGTGCCGGTGCCTTCGTTTTCTTCAGGTGCTCGTGTACGGCCTTCTCGTCGAATTCGTCGGCCTCGCGCTCGACGATCTTCAGGGCCCCCGTGGGGCACTCGCCCAGGCAGGCACCCAAACCGTCGCAGAACATGTCCTTCACGAGCCTGGCTTTGCCGTCGACAATTTGAATGGCCCCTTCCGCGCAGGCCGGGACACATTCGCCGCAGCCGTTGCAGAGCTCTTCGTTTATTTCGATGATCTGTCGTTTTGCTTTCATGATGGTTCTCTCAAATCCCCCTCTTTCCCCCTTTTTCAAAGGGGGAGGAAAGAGGGAATGAAAAGGCTGGCTGCTGTTTTATGTAGGGAACCTCCCCGCCGGGGGGGCAGGGGTGGCGGGAAGGTTCCCGGTAAGTGCCCCTTAGAGGCACGGAGAGAGTTATCCCAGAATTGCCTTCAGGTCCGCTTCCGGCGTCGTGATCGGCTTGATGCCGAAGTTCTTCAAGAGCACGTCGAGCACGCCCGGTGTGATGAACGCCGGAAGCGAGGGCCCCAGGCGGATGTCCTTGATCCCAAGTGCGAGCAGCGTGAGCAGGATCGCCGCCGCTTTCTGCTCGTACCACGACAGGATCATCGACAGTGGCAGTTCGTTCACGCCCACGCCAAAGGCCTTCGAGAGCGCCACGGCGATCTGGATGGCCGAGTAGGCGTCGTTGCACTGGCCCACGTCCAGAAGCCTCGGGATGCCGCCAATGGCGCCCAGGTCCTGGTCGAAGAAGCGGAACTTCCCGCAGGCAAGGGTCAGCACGATGCAGTCTTTGGGAACCTGCTCGACGAACTGTGTGTAGTAATTCCTGCCCGGCTTGGCGCCGTCGCAGCCGCCCACCAGGAAGAAGTGACGGATCTTTTTCCCCTTCACGGCCTCGATGACCTTGTCGGCCACACCCATCACGGCGTTGCGGGCAAATCCCACCATGACCGACTTGCCGTTTTTGTCCCCGGTGAATCCGGGAAGCTCGAGAGCCCTCTTGATCACCGGGGCGAAGTTATTGCCGGGGATGTGGGCCACATCGGGCCAGCCCACGAGGCCCGTCGTGAAGATGTTGCCCTTGTAGGCCGGTGTGGGCCGCTGGATGCAGTTGGTCGTCATCAGGATCGCCCCGGGAAACTCGGCGAACTCCTTCGCCTGGTTCTGCCAGGCCGTGCCGTAGTGTCCGAAAAGGTGGCTGTACTTCTTCAGCCCCGGGTAGCCGTGGCAGGGGAGCATCTCGCCGTGTGTGTAGATGTTGATCCCCTTGCCCTCGGTCTGTTTAAGCAGCTCCTCCAGGTCCTTGAGGTCGTGGCCGGAAACCAGGATGGCCTTGCCCTTCTTCGCGCCCAGCGAAACGGCCGTGGGGACGGGGTGCCCGTAGGCGCCCGTGTTGGCCGCATCGAGAAGTTCCATGGCCCTCAGGTTGACCTCGCCGCACTTGAGCACGAGCGCCAGTGCAGCCTCGAGCCCGAGTTTTTCATCGACAATGGCCGCCAGCCCCTCGTGGACGAAGGCGTACACGGCCGCATCTTCCTGGCCCAGGATCTGGGCGTGATCGGCGTAGGCTGCCAGGCCCTTGAGCCCGAAGAGCAGGGTGTGCTTTAGGGAAAGGATGTCCGGGCCTGCCGCCGGGTAGTTCATCAGCCCCACCGTTTCCGCCTGGGCAATGAGTTCTTCCATGGTGCCCGACGGCTTGAAGGTCATGGCATCGATAGAAAGATCGGGGCTTCCGCCTGAGGCCTTGACCTTCCCGATGAGCCCGTTTCGGTATTGTACGGCCTGTTCGATCTGGGGGACAAAGCGCTCCGGGGTGAAATTCACATTGGTCAGCGTCGAAAAGAGCGCCTTCACCGTGAACACGTCTGCATCGTGATCGCCGATCCCCTTCCTCCTGGCCTCGGATGCAGCGATCGAGAGCCCGATGAGGGCGTGGATCAAGAGGTCCTGCAGGGCGGCAACGTCATGCGGTTTGCCGCAGACGCCCCCCTTCGTGCATGCCTCGCCTTTTGCAGTTTGCTCGCACTGGTAACAGAACATGTGCCTTCTCCTTCCCTGAATTTATGCCCCTGAATTTATGCCCTGAATATATGCATGGGTGCGTCTTTTTATGGTAAATACGACAGATCCGGCCGGAATTCCTTGATCCGGATCAAAAAAGTAAAATATAATTGAAAAAGGGTAAAAATCGTTTTAAGTTTTAGGTGTTACGTTTTAGATAAAGAAGAAGAGTTACCGTGAGCAACTGACCCCGGCCGTGTACGGGGTTATCGAGGGAGCAGAACTTCCCCCTTTCATAAAGGGGGAAAGAGGGGGATTTCCCCTCTGTGAATCACAACCAACCCAAAGAACGGTTCTGATGAACATCCAGAAATTCCTTTCCCATCTGCCATTGTTCCAGGGGCTTCCCGTCGAGGAGCTCACGGCCCTCTCGGAGATCGCCGTCGACCGCCCGGTGAAGGCCGGCGAGATGATCTTCATCGACGGCGACCGGGCGGCGGGGCTCAACATCGTCATCGCGGGCCGCGTCAAGATTTTCAAGCTCTCGCCCAACGGCAAGGAGCAGATCCTCCACATCATGGGCCCCGGTGAGCCCTTCGCCGAAGTCCCCGTCTTCCAGGGAGGGAACTACCCCGCTAACGCCCAGGCCATCGAGGCGGGGCGCATCCTGTTCATTCCACGCGATGGCCTGCTCGACATGATCCGCAAAAATCCCGCCCTGGCCCTGGGCATGCTGGCGGTTCTGTCGCGGCGCCTCAGGGAGTTTGCCGCCACGATCGAGAACCTCTCCCTGCGCGGGGTGCCGGAGAGGCTTTCGGCCTACCTTCTTCACTTAAGCGATCTTGCCGGCGGCGCCGGGGAGTTCGAACTCGACATCAAGAAGGGGCTGATCGCCAATCTCCTCGGGACGACGGGGGAGTCGCTGTCGCGCGTTCTCGGCAAGATGACGCAGGCCGGGATGATCCGCGTGGGCGGAAAGAAGATCACCATCCTGGACCGCGCGGCGCTTGCCGACGTGGCGGCGGCAAGAAAAGCCCTGGACTGAGAGGAGCCCCATGGAATTCCGTTACGGCCTTGACGACCGGCCGCCACCCTTGGAGTGGGTTTTCCTGGGCCTGCAGTGGTTTGCGGTGGCCGTCCCGTCCATCATCATCCTCGGGAAGATCATCTGCACCGTCGGGCCGGCCGGGGCCTGCGACCCCCTCATTTACCTGCAGAAGATGTTCTTCGTCGCCGCCCTGTTCATGCTCATCCAGATTTTCCTGGGGCATGGCCTGCCGCTCATCGTCGGCCCATCGACGGTGATCCTCATCGGGATCCTGTCGAGTCCCGGCGCTCAGCCGGCAGCGCTTTACACGGCAATCCTGCTGGGCGGCCTGGGGCTTTTCATCCTGGCCTGGACGGGCCTCTTCGGGAAAATTCGCCGCCTCTTCACCCGGCGCGTCGTGGCTGTTGTCCTTTTGCTGATCGCCTTTACCCTGACGCCGACGATCATCCGGCTGATCACCGGCTCCGGCGGCGGCGGGACGCCCCGCTGGAGCGTCCTGTTTGCCTTCGTCCTGTGCCTGTCGATGCTCGTCCTGCACCGATTCCTGGGCGGCATCTGGCGCTCGACGCTGATCCTGAGCGCCACCGTCGCGGGATCGCTCGCCTGGCACGTTCTCGGCCTGGGCTCCGCCGGGGCGCAGAGCGGCGGCACCGGGGCCCTCTTCGGCCTGTTCTTCACCGGCTTCACAACGTCGCTTTCCTTCGACCCCGGGCTGCTCGCGGCATTCCTCATCTGTTTTATCGCCCTTGCCATCAATGACATCGGCTCCATCGAGTCGATGAACGCCTTTGTGGGCGATGACGACAAGGGAGGAAGGCTCCGAAGGGGAATCGCCGTGACGGGCCTGGCCAACCTGGCGGCGGGATTTCTCGGGATCATCGGCCAGGTCAACTACTCCCTGAGCCCCGGTGTCGTGGCATCATCGCGGTGCCTGTCGCGCTTCGCCCTCGTCCCGGCTGCGCTTCTCATGCTCGCCGTTGCCTTTTCGCCTGCGGCCATCGCGGTCATGGAGGCCGTGCCTTCCGTCGTGGTCGGCAGTGCCATGCTCTATATCCTCTGTGCCCAGATGGCGGCGGGGATCATGGTCCTGATGGAGGACGAACGGGGCGCCGGCTTCAACGGCGGTCTCGTGGTGGGGATCCCGCTGCTCGTGGCCGTCGTAGTGGCCTTTCTGCCCCGCGAGGTGGTCGCGACCTACCCGCCTGTCATCCGCCCTGTGGCGGGCAACAGCTTCGTGATGGGCGTGCTGGCCGTGCTTTTTCTGGAGCATGTCTTGTACCGTGACTCGAAAAAGGGGTTCGGCGGTTGAGGCATCTCCTCAGTTTCCTGCCTGTCCTGCGGCCGCGGATTGTGATATAGGGGAGCCTCAATTCCACAGAAAGCAGGAGCACGATGAAATTCTTCTCGAGCCGCGAGAAATATTATGACCTCTTCGAAGAGCTGGCCGACAAGCTGGTAGAGGGGGTAAAGCTTTACACCGAAATCATCGGCAACTACGAGTACTCGGAATTCAAGGTCGGCAAGCTCAAGGAGATCGAGCACGAAGCCGACCACATCACCCACCAGGTCTACAAGAGGATGCACAAGGTGTTTTTGACCCCCATGGATCGGGAGGACATCTTTTGCCTGGCCAACAAGATGGACAGTGTCCTCGATGAGATCGAGGGCGCTGCCGTGAGGATGTACCTGTACAGGATGAAAAAGCCGGCCAAGGAGCTCGTGCAGATCACGGCGGTTCTCACCGAAGCCATCGCAAAGATCCAGAAGATCATCTTATCTGTGAGAAAAAAAGAGGACGCGCCGGCGATTCTGCAGTTGTGCGTGGAGATCAACACGCTCGAGAATGAAGGGGATCAGATTTTCCGGGCGGCGATGGCGAGGCTTTTCGAAGAGGAAAAGGACGCCATTGAGCTGATCAAGGTGAAAGACATCATCGGCCGGATCGAGAACGCCGTGGACAACTGCGAGGATGTCTCCAACATCATCGAGGGGATCGTCCTGAAATACGGTTAGCCGTTGACGACGGCCCGACTCCCCGGTTGCAGGCCATTTTCGGTTCCGGTCAGGGTCCTGTTTTCCGGGCAATGCAGGCCAGGTAGTCGTGCTTCACCTCAAAGGTCTTGCGCCTTCCGTTTCGCCGGCCGAGGATTGAGAGGAACTCTTCCGTCAGCCGATCCCGCGCCTTGCCGTCGATGGCGTCGTAAAACACCGTGCCGGCGCCGGATTCCAGGAGGTGATCGAGGACCTCCCGGGCACTCCGGTAGCGGAACACGGTGCTGCCTTCCCACTCGTCGATCACCTCAAGCCCCGCCTGTTCCACTGCTTCCCGGAGATGGGCCCCGTCGCGGGGGAAATCGAAGGCGACGCGCTTCGTCAGGACGAGGGGCTCGCGCGCAACGAGTTCCGAGAAGATCTCGAACTCTCGCCGCGGCGAGTTTTCCCTGTGTACGACGAGGGCAAGACGCCCGCCGGATTTCGAGGGCGTGCGAGGCGGCCTTGAAAAAGGGTGCAAGCTCGATGTAACCGAGCACCCACGTCGTGAAGATGAGGTCGATGCCCTGCATGCGCGAAAGGGCCTCGATGGCGTCCTGCAGAATGAAATCGACGGGGGCGAGGCCGAGGGCCGCGATACGTTTCCGGGCCTGTCCCAGCATCCCGGCCGAGATGTCGGCTGCCGTCACGCTTCCCCCGTTGCGGAGCCTTTCGGCAAGCAGCGCCGTTCCATAGCCCGAGCCGCATCCCGCCTCGAAGACACGCTCCGACCCCTTGAGCCCCAGCCGCCCTGCGAGATCCCTCACGGCCTTGCCGGCCACGGCAACCCATGCGTCGTCGTAGCTCCTGTGCACCCGGTTGTAGGCGTCGGCCAGCTCCTCGCGACCCGCCGTCTCGAGGGAGCCTTTCCGGATCCGGAAGAAGCAGGGCAGCGCATGATTTTGCGGCAGGTGATCCCTGCAGATGCGCTCCGAGACGTCGGGCGACAAAGGGAAGGGGCCATCGCCGGCGTGCGGGGTGAGCGTGCGGCCTACGCAGGCGGGCCGCGGCCGGGCAAAGTGTCTTCCCATGCGCTCCAGGATATCCTCCAGGGGCTCGAGGGTGATATTGCCGAAGGAGAGGGGCACGAGGTTGCAGGGGCACAGCTCGCCGCTGCCATCGATGTAGATATGCGTCAGGCCTGCGCCGCAGCCGAAGGCGTCCTTGCCCTCCAGGTAGGTGAAGGTTGACAGGACCGGCAGGTCATCGCGCCGGGAGATCTCCATCTGATAATCCCGGATCAGCTGCCGCCCGGCATTCGTGAGGGCGACGTCCTTGCGGCCGGCAAGGCGCCCTGTCGCGCAGGGCTCCAGGAGGTGCACTTCCATTGCCCCCGCTTCTTTCACGAAGTGCATGAAGGCCATGAACCGCTCCCGCTCCAGGAAATCGCGGGTGCCGACGGATACGACGTAAGGGTACAGGCCGGCCTCCCGGGCCGTCTCCAGGCCCTTCAGGGCGATAGCGAAGGCGTCTTTGCGGCCGCGCATCCCGTTGTGCTCGTTTCGATCGGCGCTGTCGAGGCTGATGCCGACGGCAAAGACGCCGCTGTCGCGAAGCTCCGTTGCCCGTTTTTTTGTGAGTTGCCACCCTGTCGTGCCCACGGTGATGCACGAGCGATCGTCGAAGCCCCGGCAGATCTCGGCGAGGTCTTTTCGCAGCAGGGGCTCGCCGCCCGTCAGGGTGACGATGACGGCGCCCAGATCCTGGAGCTTGGCGGCGAGCCGCTTCAGGGCGGCAAGCGGGATGTCCTCGGGGCTTCTGCCGGCGTTGTAACAGTGCCAGCAGTTGAAGGGGCAGCGGTTTGTCACGGCGAGGGTCACCGAGTAGAGCCGCCGGTCTTGGTCGCGCAGAAAATGATCGACCAGGTTGTCGAAGGCACGGCCGGGCCAGGGCGGGAACTGGGTGTTGATGACCCAATGCTTGCCGAAGGGGATGGCCTTCTCGCCCCGCAGATAGGTCTTCAGGAAATCGGCCACCTGCGGATGAAGCTTTGTCAGGGGCGGGCGCGTCGCCATCTTGAGGAAGAAATCGTCACCGCGCATCGAATCCTCGCGAAAAAGAAAGACCGGATCCATCCGGTCATGGTAAGATACGAATATCGATTGATGAAGCAGAATGCAAGCCGTTTAAGAGAGTCCGGCATTGCCGCAGGGCCGCCCTGCGAGCACCAATTCATGGGGTACAGGCTGTGAAGCATGCTGTTCGGATTTTTCTGATCCTCCTGTTGTCCTTCATCCCTGTCGTGTGCGGGGCTTCTGTCGATGCGCCGCAGTGCCTCTCCAGGGAGCCCTCGGACTCGCTCGAGTTCGTGGCGGCGAAGGCGAAGCTCTCCGAGAAGGAGCTTCTGGCGCGGCTTGTCTATGCCGAGGCGCTCTCCACCGGTTTCGGCGACGATCCCCTCGTGCACGAGGCCATCGCCTGGGGGGTCATCAACCGCGTGCGGCTGGCCGGGCGCTCCGAGAGCATGAAGAAATCCTACGGCAGCGGCATCCGGGGTGTCGTCTTTAAGAAAGGGCAGTTCAACCCGGCCGTCTCGCCGAGATCCCCCTTCTCGCGGGATTTCCTGTGCCCGAAGGAGCGTACGATCTGGCGGCTGGCCGTGGCGGCAGCCGGCAAGGCCATGGCCGGGGAGCGAAACCCCCTCATCCAGACCCCCTGGGAGCAGGAGCACAGCCTCTCGCTCGTCGTGAACTTCTACTACCCGAAGTCCATGCAGGCCAAGGGGCCTTACCCCCCCTGGGAGGGCGGGGGAGGGCTCGAGTTCATCGGTGATGTGATGATCGGCGACAAACTGCTGCCCGCCGAGCAAATCCGCTTCTACCGCCTCGCCCGCCCGCCTGCGGATCTGCGTCCGGGGAAATAATCCGATAAGCACATCGAGTGCAGGTAACAGGTTTTCTTTATTGTACTTCTCATCCTGTCACCTTGAATCGAAGAGAGCCGGCAGCATGGCGGCAAGCGCAAACAAGACGCAAGATTAAAAGAGCCCTCCCAAACTCCCCGCGTAGCCCGTCATCTCCACGTAGCCCTCGCAGGTGACCTGCCTTCCGGCCGATGAGCCCTTTCCGTCCACGGCGCCTTCCCAGTAGGTGACGCCTGTGGAGCCCGCGGTGTTCAGTTCCTGGGCCGCCACGAGCGGCGCAAGCTGCAGATCGAGGCCCGCCGCGGGGATGCGGATCCGCCAGCGGTTGGGGTAGGTGCCGCTGCTTTTGGGGCTCTTCCAGGTCCCGAGGACCTCCAGGTTGATCTCGCCCCGTTTCAGGTGACGGGACTTGCCGTCGGGCTCCACGATGGTTCCCGAGGACTCCTTTTCCACCGTTCCGTCTTTTTTGCGGAGGAAAAAGAGCATCAGGTCCCTGCCGTCGGAGAGGCGGATCGAGAACCAGTCCCACCCGACCTGGTCCTTGGAAAGGACATTGGAGCCGAACTCCTGGTCGAACCAACTCGCCCCTTCCACCTTTACGGGCACCTGCGTATCGGGGGTCTTGATCGTTCCCCGCGTCGCCAGGTCCGTGAAGGAGTAATAGTAGGAGGCCTGTCCTTCACCCGGTCCCTTGCGGCTGAGCCCCTTCTCGCCCTGAAGGATCAGGGGTTTTCGCGGCTTGAGTTCCAGTGCAAGCTCCATCTCGCCGTGGTGAGCCCGGATCAAGATGCGATCCCCCTTCATTTTCGCCGACCAGCCGAGGTTCCAGACGTTCATCCCGTCCGTTGCGGCCCCGGAAAGCCCCGGGCCGGAGCGGGTGATCTGCTCGGCGAAGTGGAACCTGTCGTTGCGGACGTCAGTGACGGCAAAGTGAGCCGGGTAGAGATCGCGCAGCGACCAGGGGTTTTTCGGGTCCGAGGGCTTGATCCTCATCCCCTGGCGGAAGAACGTGAGCTGGTAGCCATATCGGTTTCCCGCCCCATCGCGCAGGTTCCCCGTAAAGTACCACCACTCGGTGCGAAACTCCGAATGCGCCCCGTGGTCCCGTGGAAAGCTCCAGGCGCGCGGCCCTGTCGCCTGTCGCCACTCGTCGGCGGCAAGCGCCGGCGTGCAGGCGAACGCTGTAAACACAGCGACGAGCAGTACGATGATGAATGGGCGCATAGGCGAGTTTTAAGTTTTAAGTGGTTAAGTTTTAAGTAAGAAAGACAGTTCCAATAGTTCTACCGCTGACGCTGGGTTTTAAGTTTCAAGTTTTAAGGTTTAAGTAAAAAATAAAGTTCCGTTGGTTCAATCAGTTCGGGATAGCAAAGATTGCTTCGTCGCTGCTGCTCCTCGCAATGACTGTTTCTCTTACTTAAAACTTAAAACTTGAAACTTAATACTCCGCGAAGAGGCTACTCTTCGCGTATCTGCATCTGTGGGTAGGTCCGCATTACCTTCCAGATCGGGTAGAGCGCCGCGCCGACGCTGGCGGCAAGCGCCGTTGCCGCCGTGATGGCGTAGGGCTGCCAGTCAGGGTAGTAGAAGATCGTCCAGTTGAAGCTTCTCAAATTGATGACGCGGATCAGAAGAATCGCCAGGACCGTTCCCACGCCGGCGCTGAGCGCGAAGCTCACGATCCCCATCCCGATGGCCTCCAGCAGCGTCATGCCGGCCACCTGGCCCGTGGAGAACCCGAGGGCCCTCAGGATCCCGAAATCGCGCTGACGCTCGATGAACAGCGTCATCAGCGCCCCCGTGATCCCGAAGAAGGCGATGACGATGGCAATGATCCTCATGGAGCGCGTCACGGCAAAGGTGCTGTCGAAGACCTCGAGGATGTTGTTGTGGAACTGCTCGCGCGTGAAGGCCGGGAGCCCCCGCGATAGCGCTCTGCTGCGGACATCGTCCAGGATCTGCTTCCTGCGGGGCTCGGCCGGGTCGATGAAAACGGCGATGCTGTTGATCGTCCGGTCGCCGTAAAGGCCGATGTAGGTCTCGCGGTCCATCATGATGAGGCCGTGCTCCGTCGAATAGTCGTAGAAGACGCCCTCGATGCGCAGGCGAACGGGGCCCGCTACCCCCTCGAGGGTGATCTCGCTGCCCGGGCCTGCCCCGGAGCTTCGGGCAAAGCTCTCCGAGACGATGACGTCGCCCTTCTTTACGGCCTCCCAGTGCTCATCGCCGCCTGCGACCCAGCCGAAACGGGCGAAGCGCTGGAGGACATCGGCCTTGATGCTTGCCACATGCACCGTGCGGCCGCGGTACAAGACGGGCACTTTGCGGTAGGTGTCGACGCCGCCGATCCCCGGGATGCGTTTGATCTCCTCGTAGAAGTCCTCGGGCACCTCCATGTCCGAGGCGTTGGAGATGTACATGTCGCCGCGCAGCTGCGTGCTCATCCACCAGATGAGCGATTCGCGAAAGCTGCCGATCATGGAGCCCAGGCCGATGGACAGGGAAAGGGCCACCATGAAGGCGGCTACGGCAACGCCGGTCCGGCCCAGGTTCTGGATGATGTTGCCTGCGGCGATCCGGCCGGGAAGTTTCCCCATTCCGCCGAGCAGCCTTCTCAGAAGAGGATGGGCGAGCACCATGATGACGCCCGTCAGCAGGCTCAGCCCGAAGAGAAATCCGAAGACGCCGACATAGGCCATGTAGATCTGCTTTGAAAAGAACGCGAGAACGACGATGCTGGCAACCAGGATGAATACGCCCGCCATCGCAACGCGCCAGGCCAGGCGGCGGCTCTCTCGGTTTCCCGAGCGCCCCCTGAGGGTGAGCACGGGGTCGACACGGGAGAGCTCCAGCAGGGGCAGCAGGCTCCCCAGCAGGCTTGCCCCGAGCCCCACGATGACGCCGGCGGCCGGGATCCACCAGGACCAGGGCATGGGTGCGGGCCGCAGGAAGAAGTAGAGGCTGCTGATCGTGCCGCCGATGATGTCCGTCAGCACCCGGCTCAGGAGATAGCCGAAGACGCTGCCCAGGAGCCCGCCGAGGATGCCGAAAAAGGCGATCTCGGTCAGAAAGGCCCTTGCAACTTCGCCCCGGCTTGCACCCAGGCTGCGGAGGATGCCGGCGTCGCGCCGGCGGCTCACGACGGCGAACATGGCCGTGTTGTAGATCAGAAACACGCTCACGAAGAGGGCCATGAGCGAAAGGGCCTCCAGGTTGAGCCGGAAGGCCCCCACCATGGCGCCGAACGTCTCCTGTCGCTGGCGCTTGGACTGGATCCGGTATCCCTCCTGCCAGCGGGAGACAAAACCGCTCTCGTCGGTGAGGATGAGATCGACGTGATCGATCTTACCGGGCAGCCCAAGCAGCTTCTGGGCATGGGCGATGTCCATGAGGATGAGGGGCTCGCCGGAGGGGTTGGGGAAGATTCCGATCACCTTGAGGCGGCCCCGGGGGGTGTTGAGAACGCTGCCTTTTGAGAGACCCATCTCGCGGGCAAGGTTCTCTTCGAGCAGGACGGCCCGCTCATCGGTGAGGAAGGCAAGGGAGTCCTCCCGCTCGCCGCCTGCGCGTTGCTCGAAGGGGGCCCGGGAGATCTCGGGCCGGATGGACCGGTCGAGGAAGGGGTCGATGCCCAGGAGCCGGACGAGATCGCCGTTGGCGAGTTTCAGCCGCCGTTCCACGACGGGGGCGAAGGAAGCGACGGCGGGGTCGCCGATAAGATCCTGCAGGATCGCTTCGTCCATGGGCCCTGCGAGTCGTTCGAGGGTGTGGGAGGATTTCCCCCGGAGGAATTCCACTGCCTGGGAAAAGCTGGAGAGGGCCGACTGGGCTGAGAGGGCCATGCCGATGACGGCGGCCACCCCGCAGGCGATCCCGAGGAGCTGAAGCAGGCTGAGGCTGCGCCGCCGGTAGAGATAGCGAAGGAAGGATCGGGTAACGGTTCGCAAGGATAAAACCAGGGTTAAGGGTTAAGGGTTAAGGGTAGGATCCATGCTCCTTGAGAATTAGTCAGTCGCATTTCTCGTCTTCCGTGATCACGCCGTCCACCATTTTGAGGATCCGGTCGGCGTACTTGCAGGCAAGGGGCGTGTGGGTCACCATGATGAGAGACATGGCCGCCTCCCGGCAGCGCTCCGTGAGAATCTCCAGGACCTGGTTGCCCGTGACCGTGTCGAGGTTGCCCGTGGGCTCGTCGGCCAGGATCAGCGCGGGCTCCTTCACGATGGCCCTCGCGATGGCGATGCGCTGCTGCTCGCCGCCTGAAAGTTCATGGGGATAACGGCTCTCCTTTCCCTTGAGGCCCACCTTTTCCAGGGCGGCGCGCGCGGCTTCAGGGTTGAGCTTTCCGGCCAGCTCGAGCGCGAGATAGACATTCTCGAAAGCCGTCAGGGTGGGGAGCAGGTTGAAGAACTGGAAGACAAAGCCCAGGCGGTTCCTGCGCAGCTCCGTGCGGCCTGCCTCGCCCAGGGTCTCCAGGTTTTTCCCGTCGATCTCGATCAGGCCCCGGGTGGGGCGGTCCAGGCCCGCGAGCATGTTGAGAAGCGTTGTCTTGCCGGAGCCGCTTTTCCCGAAAAGGGCGAGCACTTCCCCGGGGGCCGCCTCCAGGTTCGCCCCGCGGAGGGCCTGTGTCACGACCTGTCCGTTTTCGTGGTATTCCTTCCAGAGATCGACGACTCGTACGACGGGCGTTTTCAATGGTCTATCCAGTCTATTCGGTCTATTCCGTCCAAATCCCCCCTGCCCCTCTTTACGAAAGGGGGGATTCCTTTTTCCATCCCCCTTTGCAAAAGGGGGAAAGAGGGGGATTTTAGATGTCTTTGAGGCGGAGGTTTTCCGGCGATTTCTCGGTGGCCTCGCCGAAAGCCTTCAGGCTCTTCGAAATCCGCTCCAGCTCTTCCGTCATGGCCACGGGGATCTGGTTTACGCCACGGCGGTCCAGGGCATCCATGACGAACGTCACCGTCAGAAGATCCGTGTCGCGCGCCGGAACGTAGGCAGCCTCGTCGCGGCCGTGATTGACCGCCTCGATGAGGACTCCGCTTGCCCTGAGATCCTCCAGGATTTCAGCGGTGAGCCCCCGCGGGATCTCGAGGCTCTCCGAAATCGTCGCCGCCGTCAGGGGGACATCGCCCTTGGCGAAATTGCGGCTCATGTGGTTGACGATCCGCAGGCCCAACAGCCGCCGGAAGTAGGGGCTTGCCTGCCTCGCATCGGGTCCGTATTCGAGCGCATCGGCATTCTGGTGGATGCAGGAGATCTCGGCGCCGGCCAGCACGATGATCCAGCTCAGCTGCAGCCAGGTGAGAAAGAGGGGAAGGGCTGCAAAGCTGCCGTAAATGGCGTTGTAACTGGCAACCCCGACTTGGAATTTCACATAGATCAACTGGACGATGACGTACACGGAACCGGCGATGATCCCGGCGACAAGTCCCGACTTTCTGTTCACCTGCCGGTTCGGCATGAAGATGTAGAGAAACGCGAAGAGCACCCACATGATCACGAAGGGGGTGATTTCCAGGAAGAGGAGCACTACAGGGCCGAGGATCCCCAGCACGTCGAAGCGTTTCGTGATCTCGGCGAGCTGGGTTGAGATGAAGACGGTGACGCTGCCCGACAGGACCAGCAGCACCGGCGCCACGAGCATGACGGAGAGGTAGTCCGTGATCTTACGCGCGAGAGTGCGCTCTTTTTTTACCGACCAGATGTCGTTGAAAGAGCTCTCGATGTTGCCCAGCACCTTGATGATCGCCCAGAAGAGCAGAATGACTCCCACGCCCGCGATGAGGCCGCCCTTCGTATTCGCAAGCATCGAGTTGGCAAACCCGAAGACCTCCAGGAGCACCTCCTCCTGCCCGGGGAAGCGCTCGAGGATCTTTTCTTCCAGGACTTTCTCGAACGCGAAGCCCTTGGCGATCCCGAAGGCCATGGCGACGATGGGGACAATGGAAAGCAGGGAGTAAAAGGTCAGCGCCGAGGCCCGGAGCTGGCAGCGGTGCTCCTGGAAGGCGTTTCCGGCGGCCAGCAGGATCCGCAGGTACCGGATGCCGAAGGCCTTCGGTGGCGGCAGGCCTTTGGCGCGAATCCTCCAGATGTCTTCCCGGACGAATTTGCTGAGCTTCGGAATCATGACCCCGTTTCCCCTTTAGCCTTGAGCCCTTTGCCTTACGCCTGTTTTTGTTTAACACAGCAGGCGCCGAAGGTAAAGGGTTGCGGGGCGCTTAATAGTTTTCCGCCATGACTTCATAGTAAGCCGTAGCCTTCCTTCTTTGCGACGCCGGCAAAGTAGGTGTAGCGGTTGCGTGCCTGGGACTCTCCGGCAAAGGCCGCCAGCAGGTTCTTTTCCGTTTGCAGTTTGAGTCGAAATGTCATTATCGAAATAAGATAACGCCCGCGACAAGTCAAGAAGCTTGCAGGTTGGCATGAGGCCCCCAACCACCTCCTTTGATCTCCTTCAGGGAAGGGCCTAAAACCCTGCCCCACTTTTTTACTTCGTCAGCCTCAAAAAAAATGGACCTCCGGCTCATCCCTTAGTAAAATACCGTCCAGTGCTTTTCAGGGCCTTTGACCTTTAACCTTTCACCTTTAGTCTTTTCACGGAGGTGCCCGATGAGTCAGGATATCGTCTTTTCCCCCTTTCAGCTGAAGAGCTGCCGCCTGAAGAACCGCCTGGGCTTGGCCCCGATGACGCGCATGTCCTCGCCGGGCGACAGCATCCCGCGCAAGGACGTGCTGGATTTTCTCGTCATGCGAGCTCAAAAGGGGGCCGCCATCGTCTTTACGGAGGGTATCGCCACCGATTACGAGAGCGCCCAGGGCTACCCCCGCCAGGCAAGGGTGCTGACGCAGCGACAGATCGACGCCTGGAGGCAGATCACCGATGCCATCCGGAAGGAAGGCGCCCTGTCGATGATGCAGATCTTCCACTGCGGGCGGGTAGCCTGGCCGGAGGTCAACCCGGCGGGCCGGATCATCGCCCCGAGCGCCATTGCGCCGAAGCAGAAAAACCCCCTCACCGGGAAACCCTATCCCGTGCCGGACGAGATGAGCCGCTTCGACATCGAGCACGTTGTCCACGGGTTTGTCGAGACGGCGAAGGGGGCCGTGGCTGCCGGTTTCGACGGAGTCGAGATCCACGGGGCCCACGGATACCTCATCACGCAGTTCCTGTCGACGAACTCGAACCAGAGAACAGACGACTACGGCGGGCCGGTGGAAAACCGCTTCCGCTTCGCCCGGGAGATCATCCGGGCCGTGCGCCCCGTCGTGCCCGCGGATCGCCTGCTGACGTTCCGCATCTCGAACTGGGGTATCGCCGACATGGAGGTTTCGCTGTTTGGTGACAGCCAGGAGTGGCAGGGGCTGATCCGGCTGCTTTCGGCCGAACCCATCGACGCTATCTCCGTATCGACCTACCGCTATGCCGACAATGCCTTCGGGACGGACAAGACCATGGCGGGCCTCACCCGGGAAACGACGAAGCTGCCGCTTATGATCTGCGGGCAGATCCACGACCGGACGACATGCGAGGACGCCCTGAAGGATGCCGACATCGCCCTTTCGGCCAAGTCGATGCTTTTGAACCCGAACTGGGTGGAGGACGTGAGGCAGGGCAAAACGCTTCCGCTGCACAAGTCGTCCGAGGCGAACGTGGCGTATACGGAGACGCCGTTGCCGTAGAAAACGGGTAAAGGGTAAAGGGTAAAGGGTATAGGGTAATCAGGATAATTCTTTCACATTCCCTGTACCCTGAACCCGGGACCCTGATGCGATCGGAGAAGGGATCAACCATGAAAAAATCAGAAGATCGGGGAAAGTGGATCGAGTCGATCATCCGTAACTGGGTCAACACTTCGCCGGAGAACACGCTGGGCAACAAGGCGAATGACAAGGCCTGGGACGAGCCGCTCGTAGGATTTTCGAGGGGGGACGACCCGTACTGGGAATCCTTCAAGGAGCACGTGGGCCCCTTCCACTGGACGCCTGCCGAGGCGTTCATGATGGCTTTCCCGAACGGCAACATTGCCCCGGAAAGGCTCACGATCGTGAGCTGGGTTCTTCCCCAGACGAAAGCCACGAAGATGGAAACCCGCAAAGAAAAGACCTACCCGCCCGAGAGTTGGGCCAGGGCGAGGTTCTACGGGGAGGTGGTGAACGAGAAGCTCCGCCGGTACATCCTGGAGGGATTGAAGAAAGAGGGCATCCGGGCCGCGGCGCCTACGCTGCTGCCCCAGTGGTCGCGAATGGCTTCGGACAAGTTCGTCTTTGCCTCGAAGTGGTCCGAGCGCCACGCGGCCTTCGTTTCGGGTCTGGGGACCTTCGGGCTTTCCGACGGTCTCATCACGCCCCGGGGAAAGGCCATGAGGGTCGGATCGGTTGTGGCCGAGATGGAGATTCCCGCAACGCCCAGGCCTTACAAGGGGCACCAGGACTACTGTCTGTGGTTCAGCCAGGGGAGCTGCAAGAAGTGCGTGGGGCGATGTCCCGTCGAGGCCCTCTCCGAGAAAGGGCACGACAAGATTCTCTGCTCGAGGCACGTCCACGAGACCTGCAAGGCCTATATCGTGGAGCACTTCGGCTTCGAGGGCTATGCCTGCGGCCTCTGCCAGACGGGGGTTCCCTGCGAGTCTAAGATTCCTGTGAAGTCTGACCTGAATTAGCGGGTCCTGCCGCCCGGCGCTCGAAGGCCAGCAGGGCCGAAGGGAAGGGCGCCAGGGTCCGCAGGATCACCCCCTGCAGGAATGCGACGGCCACCCCGTAGCTCGTGACGGGAACACCGGCTTGCTGTGCTTTTTTCAGCCGCGAGAGCATCTCCCGGCGGTTGAGCATGCAGCCGCCGCAGTGGATGACGAGCTTGAAGTCTGCCAGGTTCTCGGGGTAGTCACGTCCCGCAAAGGTCTCGATCTCGATCTCCCCCCCCACATACTGACTCAGCCACCGGGGAATCTTCACCCGGCCGATGTCGTCCTCCGGGGCGTGGTGCGAGCAGGCCTCGGCGATGAGGACCCGGTCACCGGGCCGGAGCGTCTCGATGACGGCGGCCCCTTCGGCCTGAAGCGCCAGATCACCCTTCTGTCTTGCCATGAGAATGGAGAACGTGGTCAGCGGAATCTCATTCGGCACTTCGGCACAGACCTTCTGGAGGGCCTGGGAGTCGGTGACGACGAGATCCGGCGGGCGCTTGAGGCCGTCGAGCGCGCGGAGCAGCTCTGGCTCCTTTACGACGAGGCAGATTGCGTCGCTGTCGAGGGCATCGCGGATCGTCTGTGCCTGCGGGAAGATGAGGCGCCCCTTCGGGGCCTGCAGGTCGAGCGGCACGACGAGCGCCACGAGACCCCCCGGCGGCAGCAGGCCTGCGATCAGCGAGGGCGCCCTGAAGAAATCCTCCGGGGCCAGCTTCAGCAGCAGGCCCTGGAGGGCCTCCATGTACTCCTGGCGTTTGAGCGGGTCCTTGCAGGTCAGGGCGATGACGCTCCCCGCCTTCCCCCGGAGCTTCTCCAGAAAGGAAATGGACGGTTTCTCGCGGTCGATCTTGTTGACGGCGACAAGAAGGGGAAGCCTGCGCATCTTCGACTCGTCGACGACGCTCTCCTCGAAGTCCGTCCAGATGCCCGGCTCCGTCACGAGCAGCGCCACGTCGGCCCGGTCGAAGACCTTCTTCGTTTTCTCGATTCTCAACTCGGCGAGGGCCGACGTGGCGTCGAGCCCTGCCGTGTCCATGATGAGGACGGGTCCCAGCGGCCGAAGCTCCAAAGCCTTTTCGACGACGTCCGTCGTCGTTCCCGCCACAGGCGACGTGATCGCGATGTCCTGCCCCGCGAGAAGGTTCAGCAGGCTCGACTTGCCCACGTTGGTCCGCCCGAAGATGGCGACGTGGAGCCGGTTGGCTTTGGGTGTCTGGTCCATATGAGACTACAGGTAACAGAAAAGAGCAAAGGATGCAATCCTGTTGGTTTCCGCACAACCCGAAATGAGAAGGGGGGTCTGACCGCGCGTCAGACCCCCTTCTCGTTTCAAGTGCTCAAAGCGTTGCCGGCGTCAGATCGCCGCGTCGCACCGCAGGCAGCGTGTAGCCTCCTTGAGGGCCTGGTCCTTTTTGTAGCCCAGTTCGACCTCGACGAAGTTCTTTCGCCGGTATTCGGCCTCGAGCTCGGGCATGTGGGCCATGGGGCACTCCTCCGTCTCCTCGTCGACGACGAAGGGGATGTGGATCTGCTCCTCGGCGGACGGCACCCAGGCCGGCTCGCCGTTTTGCTTCCGGATGAAGCCGTCGAGGTCCTCGGCGGCCTCGTGCCCTGCGGCGATGGCCTTGATCACCGTGCTGGGGCCCGTCACGGCGTCGCCGCCGGCGAAGAACTTCGGGTTCGTCGTCCCGGATCGGAACCCGTTGGCGGCCACGTCAAAGCAGGACCACCGGTTTACCTTCACCCCGCTGTCGCCCGGCACGAAGGAGAGATCCGGCGTCTGGCCGATGGCGGCGATGATGGTGTCCACGCTCAGGGTGTAGACCGGAGTCCGGAATGGCGACAGGCCGCTTGCGGCCGCTGTTGTCGAAATCCCCGAGCTTCATGCGCTCGCACAGGATCCCGATGGCCTTGCCGCCGTCGCCCGACGATCTTCTTCGGGGCCATGAGGTACTCGATCTTCACGCCCTCGTGTTCGGCGGCGACGATCTCCTCGAGAGCGGCGGGCATGTCCTCGCGCAGGCGCCGGTAGAGGATCGTCACCTCGGCGCCCAGGCGCAGGGCCGTCCGGGCCGCGTCGATGGCGGAGTTGCCGCCGCCGATGACGGCCACCCTCGAGCCGAGGCTCTTCTTGCCGCTTTTCCAGGCTTCCTCGTCTCCCGTTGTAGTCGCGGAGGAACTCGACACCGCCCCAGACCCCGTTGAGATCCTCGCCTTCCACGCCCATTTTCTGGCTCTTGTGGGCGCCGGGGGCGAGGTAGACGAAATCAAAGTCCTTGTTCACGGCATCCCAGGGCAGATCACGTCCCACCCGGATCCCGCACTTGATCTCGACGCCCAGCTTGCGGATGTCGTCGATCTCCTTGTCGAGAATGGTTCTCGGCAGGCGGTACGAGGGGATGCCCCAGCTGAGCATGCCGCCCGGCGTGGGCAGCTCCTCGAATACCGTCACGGCGTAGCCGCGAAGGGCCAGATCACGTGCGCAGGTGAGGCCTGCCGGGCCCGCGCCGACGACGGCGATCTTCTCCTTGCGGGAGATAGGCGACCGGCTTGATCTGCGGCCGCGGGGCGTTGTCGGTGATGTAGCGTTTCAGGAACTTGATCGCCACGGGCTCATCCAGCAGGCCGCGGCGGCACTTGGACTGGCACTGGTGGTCGCAGACCCGCCCGCAGACCGACGGGAAGGGGTTGGTCTTCATCATGACCTTGTAGGCGTCCTCGAACCGGTTGTCGCGGATGAGCGCGATGTAGGCCGGGATGTCCATCCCGATGGGGCAGGTGTGCTGGCAGGGCGACTTGAAGAGGGCCGAGCAGACGGCGGCGCGGCACTTCTTGTCGCGGATGTGCTCTTCGTACTCGTCGCGGAAGTAGCGGATCGTCGAGAGCACGGGGTTCGGGGCCGTCTGGCCGAGACCGCAGAGCGCCGCGTCCTTGATGACGGTGGCCATCGACTCCAGAAGCTCGATGTCGCCTTCCTTGCCCTTGCCCTTGCAGATATTGGTCAGGATGTCGAGCATGCGCTGCGTGCCCTCGCGGCAGGGGGTGCACTTGCCGCAGGACTCGTCCTGGCAGAAGTCCATGAAGAAGCGCGCCATGTCGACGGCGCACTTGTCCTCGTTCATGACGATGAGGCCGCCGGAGCCCATGATGGCGCCCAGTTCGGCGACCTTCTCGTAGTCGACGGAGGCGTTGAGGTGCTGGACGGGGATGCAGCCGCCCGAGGGCCCGCCCAGCTGGGCGGCCTTGAACTTCTTGCCGCCGGGGATGCCGCCGCCGATGTCGAAGACGATCGTCCCCAGGGTTGTTCCCATGGGCACTTCCACGAGGCCCACGTTGTTCACGTCGCCCGTGAGCGCGAAGACCTTCGTGCCCTTGGATCGCTCGGTGCCCACACTGGCGTACCACTCGCCGCCCCGCAGGATGATCTGGCCGATGTTGGCGAGCGTCTCCACGTTGTTCAGAACGCTGGGCTTGGCCCAGAGGCCCGCCACGGCCGGGAAGGGCGGCCTCGGGCGGGGCATGCCGCGCTTGCCCTCGATGGAGGTCATCAGCGCCGTCTCCTCGCCGCAGACGAAGGCGCCTGCGCCCTGGTAGACTTCGATGTCGAAGTCGAAGCCCGTCCCCAGGATGTCCTTCCCCAGCAGTCCCGACTCGCGGGCCTGCCCGAGGGCCACGTTGAGGCGGTGGATCGCGAGCGGGTACTCGGCGCGGCAGTAGATGTAGCCGTGCTTCGAGCCGATCGCCTTGGCGGCGATCACCATGCCTTCGAGCACCGCGTGCGGGTCCGCCTCGAGGACGCTGCGGTCCATGAAGGCCCCGGGGTCGCCCTCGTCGGCGTTGCAGAGCACGTACTTCGTCTCGCCGGGCGAGCGTGAGGCGAACTGCCACTTGAGCCCCGTGGGGAAGCCGGCGCCGCCGCGGCCGCGCAGGCCCGACTTGAGGACTTCCTGGACGATCTGCTCGGGCGTCATCTCGGTGAGTGCCTTCGCCATGCCGGCGTAGCCGTCCCGGGCGATGTACTCCTCGATGTTTTCCGGGTCGATGAGGCCGCGGTTGCGCAGAACCCGGAGGTCCTGAAGGGCGAAGAAGGGGATTTCCTGCATGGAGGGGATCCGCTCCTCCTTGCCCGGCTCCTTGTAGAAGAGCCTCTCGAGGGGGCGGCCCTTGACGAAGTGCTCCTCGACGAGCTCGGGGACGTCTTCCGCCCGGATATTCATATAGATGATGCCTTCGGGGTAGACGACGATGATGGGCCCCTGCGCGCAGAAGCCGTTGCAGCCCGTCTCGACGACCTTGATCTCCTCCGCAAGGCTGCGCTTGTTGAGCTCGTCGACGAGGGCTTTCTTCATGGCGATGCTGCCCGAAGCGTGGCAGCCTGTCCCCCCGCAGACCAGTAAGTGCGAGCGAAAAACTTTCATGGACTCTGTTCCTCCCCTCGAGAAATTCTACAGCAGGGAATGGGTTTTTGCTTCCCTAGCGAACGACCTCGGCCCCCTTCGCAAGCACGAAGGGCGTCTGGATCTCTCCTTCCAGGACGTGGCGCTTGAAGACCTGCCGCATCTTCATTTCATCCATCTTCTCGTACTTGATGGGCTCCTTGCCGAACAGCTCGACGGTGACGAGGGGCTCGCGGCTGCACAGCCCCATGCAGCCCGACGTGGTGACGTTGACATCCGACACGCCGGTCTCCTCGATGACGCGCATGAGGGCGTTGAGCACCTCGCGGGCACCCGAGGCGATGCCGCAGGTTCCCATGTGGACGGTCACCTTGGCCCGCTGCCCGGCCTCGCGCAAGGCCGTCTGCGAGTGGACCTTTTCCTTGATTTTCTTGAGATCTTCAATCTTCAGCTTGGTCATGACCTTATCCTCTTGATTGGGCTAAAGGCTAAGGGCTAAAGGCTAAGGGCGAAGGACAAAGACTTTTTTGCCATTTGCCTTACGCCATTTGCCTTACGCCTGTTTTCATTGATAATCATCCAGAACCGATTTCATCTTCTGCGTCTTGATCCGGCCGTGGACGTTCTCGTCCACGACGATGACGGGCGCCAGGCCGCAGGCCCCCAGGCAGCGGACCGTCTCGTAGGTGAACCGACGATCCGGCGTCGTCTCGCCTTCCGCGACATTGAATTCCTTCAGGATGCTCTCGGCAATCGTCTTCCCGCCGCGGACGTAGCAGGCCGTGCCCAGGCAAACCCGGATCGTGTGCCTGCCGCGCGGCTTCATCGTGAAGAAGGAATAGAACGTGACGACGCCGTAGACCTGCGCCAGTGGCAGATTCAGCCCCGCGGCGATCCTTTTCTGGATCGAGATGGGGAGGTACTCCAGGGCCACCTGGGCCTCCTCCAGGACGGGGATCAGACCGCCGGGCTTTCCCTTGAAGCGGGCGATGATCCCGTCCAGCTTCGCCAGCTGTTCGGCGGTGAAATCTTTGAGTAAATCGCTGTTGCCGGTGTTCATGGAATTTCTCCTCTCTCAGGGGGGTGTCAGGCCGCCGCCCCGATGTCGCTCAAGCCCTCCGTGATGAGCTCACGGAGAAAGCCCGTCACCTCGGGGTGATTCAGGGGCACATCCTCCAGCTCTTTTTTAATCTCCCTCGTGTCCAGCAGGTAGGTCCTGCCGTCCACCTCGTGCCTGTATAAAAGATCGATCCCCGGGTTGCCCACGATGATCGTGATCAGCGTTGATACGATGTTTCCCATGGGCTGCCGGTCGATGTGGCTCAGGCCGAATGCGGCATCGACCACCGTACCCGTTCCCGGTTTGGAGCTCAGGGTCATCTTCCCGCCCGTCCTTTCCGCTGCGTCGGAGAGCATCGGGAGGCCCAGGCCGACCCGGCGGACCTTTTTCGTCGTATAAAAGGGGTCCAGGGCCCGCTCGCGCTCCTCCGGGGTCATGCCGCTGCCGTTGTCCGTGATGCGCATCAGGAAGAGATCCTTCGCCCGGTTTTCCCGGATGAGGACGCGGACGAGGGTCGCCCCGGCGCGGACGGAATTCTCGACGATGTCCAGGATATGAAGCGCCAGCTCGAGCACTCTCTCACTCCAGGATGCAGCGGCCGCTTTTCTTCTCGAAGGCCAACTTCAGCTCCGACGTCGTGGCCTCCTCCATGAGCGCCCGGGTGATTCCCTTTCCGATGTCGGTGATGATGTGGGAATCGGAGGACTCGATCATCGGAAAGCGCGCCAGCTCCGGGTAACGGCGCCGCGCCTCGGCAAGTCCCGTCCGGCCGGAGATCTCGAGGGCATCCAGGGGGAGGCCTTCGGGAACGAACCCGAGCTGCCCGAGCAGGCCGAAGCTTTCCCTGTCGATGTGGGCCGCAACGGCAAGCCCGCCGAGGCCCTGGATCTCGCTGACGATCCGCTGCAGCGGTAGCACCGTCGCCCCGATCAGCAGCCGCTCGCTCAACCCCTCCACTTCGTCGTGCTCGTTGACGATGGCCTGGCAGCCGAAGCGCTCCTCGTCATTCTTCCCGGGCAGGTGCCGGTAGACGAGGTCCTGCAGCGTCACCAGATTTTCCTGCTTGTCAAAGAGCGCGAGGACGTGCACCTCTTCGCTGCTCATGATCTCCATGCCGGGAAAGACGGTGAGGCCCGTCCCTTTCGCGGCCTTGATGACGTAGGGGACGTTTTCCGATGTGTTGTGGTCGCAGATGGCGATGACGTCGAGGCGGCGCGCAAGGGACATCGCGACGACGGCCCGGGGGTACATGTCGAGGTCGGCACAGGGTGAAAGGCAGGTGTGAACGTGGAAATCACAGCGGAACTCCCTGATCATCAGCGGAACCCCTTGCGGGCTGCTGCCGCTCTCCCCGGGTCACGGCCTGCTGCGGCCGGTCACGGCAAAAAACCCAAAAAAAAGGAACGTTCCTTTTCGGCCCGTTCCTTTACTATAAATTCACGGCTTGATCAATTTATATATTTGACCGACGATCTCGAAGGCCGGCAGGTCCGTCACGAGGATCGGGATGCCCTCGGCATTGGCCTTGGCGGCCGTGTCGGGGGCGGGCTCGCTCCCCTGGATCAGGATGATCCCGGCGAGGTCCTTGAGGCTTGCAACGGCCACGATGTTCTGGTGCACCTGGCGCGTGATCCAGATGTCGCCTTCCTTGCTGTTGGCCATGACGTCGCTGAGCAGGTCCCCGACGTATCCCCCCCTGACTTCCCGCTTGAGGGTGCCCTCGGCGCAGGAGACTTTGAGGTTCAATTCGCGGACGATCGTTTCAAGCTGCATAGTCATCCTCACAGGGTTTGCCCCGGGGCGCACCCCCCACCCACTCAACCCCTGCCCTTAGAGCGTAAACGGCGGCAGGTCGGGGTGAAGAATTTTCGGGAAATTCATCACCATCATCTTCACGCATGTCCCGACACCCACCTCGGAGGTGATGATGAGATGGTCGGAGTATTTCTTCATGTTCGCCAGGCCCATGCCGGCGCCGAACCCCATCTCCCGGACGGCGGCCGTGGCCGTCGAGTACCCTTCCTTCATGGCCAGGTCGATATCCGGGATGCCGGGCCCTTCATCCTTTGTCTCTAATTGCACTGCGTCGTCGGTGACGGCCACGGTGATCGTCCCTTTCTTGGCATAGGAGACGATGTTGATCTCGGATTCGTAGCAGATGATGGCGACCCTCCGCACGATGTCCGTCGATACGCCGAGGTCCTTCAGGATGCTCTTGATCTGGCCCGATACGTTTCCCGCGTTCTGAAAGCTTCCGCCCTCCACGTCGAAGGATTTTTTGAATTTCGAAGACTCCCGCATCACTACATCTCGCCGCCGACCTTCTCGATACACCCCGTGATCCCCTTGGCGTGCAGACGGCCCGACGTTTCGAACAGGATGTACCTCGTCGACAGGATGGGGATCTTCAGCTCTTCGGCGAGCTTGACGGTCTCCTCCGAGGGCTTCTTTCCGCGCACCAGGATAATGGCGGTGATGTCCAGGATGTCGGCCGTCCGGACCACCTGGGGGTTCGTGAGTCCCGTGAGCAGGAGGCTGTCCGGTTTGGCGAAGGCGAGCACATCGCTCATGAGGTCTGCGGCAAAGGCGGTCCTCACGGGTTTTTGCAATTGGTCGCGACCGACAAGGACCTCGGCCTCCAGAATATCTTGCACCTCTTTCAGGGTCACAGCGTCCTCCTCTTCACTTGAAAACCGGCTCCTCGCACGTGAGCAAGAATCGATGGAATGACCGCTAAATCTTAGGGTTGGTAACACAGGGATGCAATCGAAGTCAACAGGGAAGATTGCCGCCTCCTCCGGGCCTGGTGACGCTTGCGGGGGGCAGGCCCGCAGGGAAAAATAAAAAATGCATATTTTCCCCTTGACAGGGGCCGAAAGGGGGTGTATTGATGACCAACGGTCAGTTAATGACCATCATTCATGCACCACCCCGGTGACCGGCCGGGGCGGGCGACAGGGGGAGAGCCCTTGAGTTCCGAGCGCAGGAGAGAAAGGGAAAAGGAGCAGCGGCGCAACGCCATCCTGCGGGCGGCGAGGAGGGAATTCTTCGAGAAGGGGTTCCGGTCCGTCACGGTGGACACCATCGCCCGGCGAGCCGAGTTGAGCAAAGGGGCGATCTACCTCTACTTCAAGAGCAAGGAGGAGATCTACGCCCAGATCCTGCTTCGGGACATCGACAAGTTCCACGACCGGGTGGCAACCCTGCTGGACACCTCGAAAAGCGCATCCGACAACCTTCGCCAGTTTGCCGAGGTCTACGCGGCATTTTTTCTCAGCGACAGGGAGCTGTTCCGGATCTTCATGAACTTCATGATCCAGCACAACCCCGTCAACTTCACCCCCAAGATCAACGACCACATCGTCAAATCCACCAACCAGACCGTCAGCATCATCGAGCAGATCCTGCAGATGGGCATCGAACGCGGGGAATTCCCGCGGGCCCTCGACATCCGGGTCTGCCGCAATTCCCTGTGGGGGCTTCTCAACGGAATCATCGCCCTGCACCTCTTCGCGGGCAGGGAGGAAACGCGGGAAGAGCGGGTCCGCAACCAGGTCCGGGGCGGTATCGAGGTTTTCATCGGGGGGCTCAGGTCCGTATAGAAAATGGAGCAGGCTGTTCAAGAACGCCACGATGGCGTTATTTCAACCGCCTGCCAGGAACTCCATCAGAGAGGGGAAATACCTATGGGCAACATGCTGGTGAACACGCGGGATCAGAAGTTTCTGCTCTACGAGCAGATCGGGATCGAGAAGCTCTTCGAGACCGAAAAGTACGCCGATTACAACAAGGAAACGGTGGACATGATGATCAACGAGGCCGAGAAGCTGGCCGTCGAGGTCCTCCTGCCCACCTACGACAAGGGCGACAAGGAAGGGTGCAAGTTCGAAAAGGGAAGGGTCAAGGTGCCGGCCTGCTTCCACGAGGCCTACAAGAAATTCTGCGAGGCCGGGTGGCTGTGCTGCATGCGCAGCGTGGAGTCGGGCGGCCAGGGCATGCCCAACAGCGTCGCGCAGGCCTGCTACGAGTTCTTCCAGGCCGCCAACTACCCCCTCATCATGTACCCGGGTCTCACGAACGGCGCGGCCGGTCTCATCGACCGCTACGGCTCGCCGGAGCAGAAAAAGAAGTACATGGAAAGGATGTACACCGGCGAGTGGGGGGGCACCATGTGCCTCACCGAACCCGGAGCCGGAAGCGACGTGGGCGCCTTGAAGACGACGGCAAAAAGGCTTCCCGACGGGACCTACAGCATCCAGGGCACGAAGATCTTCATCTCCAGCGGCGATCACGACCTCACGCCGAACAACATCCACACCGTGCTCGCCCGCGTCGAAGGCGACCCCGCGGGGACGAGGGGCATCTCGATCTTTGTCGTTCCCAAGTTCCGCGTGAAGGCCGACGGCAGTCTCGGGCCCAACAACGATGTCACCACGGGCGGCATCGAGCACAAGATGGGCATCAAGGGCTCCGCCACGGCCATGCTCATCTTCGGCGAGGAGGGCAAGTGCGTGGGCGAGATCCTGGGCAAGGAGCGCGACGGCATGAAGGTCATGTTCAACCTCATGAACGAGGCGCGCATCGAGGTGGGGCTCCAGGGACTGGGAACGGCCACGGCCGCCTACGAGCATGCCGTGGAGTACGCCAAGCAGCGGCTCCAGGGCGCCGAGATCTTCGAGTTCAAGAACCCCGAGGCCCCGCAGGCGCCCATCATCCGGCATGCCGACATCCGGCGGCAGCTCCTGTGGATGAAGGCCCACGTCGAGGGGTGCCGGGCGCTGCTCTATTACACGAGCTTCTGCCAGGACATGATGGAAGCGGCCGCGACCAAGGAGGAGCGGCAGCAGTGGGCGAGCCGCGCCGACCTGCTCATCCCCGTCTGCAAGGCCTACGTGACGAACCGGGCCCTCGATGTCTGCTCGATCGCCATCGACGTCTACGGCGGATACGGCTACTGTTCGGAGTACCCCGTGGAGCAGTACATGCGTGACTGCAAGATCACCCAGATCTACGAGGGCACCAACGGCATCCAGGCCCTCGACCTGGTGGGCCGCAAGCTGGGCATCAAGAAGGGCATGCACCTGCTGGCCATCGCCAAGGAGATGGATGCAGCCATCGCGACCGTGCGCGAGGAGAACCCGGAACTCTCTGCCTATGTCAATTACCTCGCCGAAGCGAAGAACGCCCTGACGGATCTCACGGTCCAGTTCTTCAAGCTCGGCAAGAGCGCGAGCTTCCTCGTCCCGATCCTCTACGCGACCCCCTACCTGAATCTCTTCGGAGACGTGGCCGTGGGTTATCTGCTCATGGAGGCGGCCGGCATCGCCCAGAAAAAGCTCAACGCCATCTACGCCGAGACCGGCGCAAAGGGCTCCAAGGCCAAGCAGAGGGCGATGGTCCACACGAATGCCGAGGTGGCCTTCTACCAGGGCAAGATCGCGTCGGCCAAGTTCTTCGCCGTCAACATCCTGACATCGGTACGGGGCAGGGCCGAGGGCATCAAGGCGGGCGACCGCACCCCCATCGAGATCGCCGACGAGAGCTTCACGGTGTGAGACAGGGTTCAGGGTCCAGGGTTCAGGAAAATCCTGACGAAATGGACCCGATAGACCCGATAGACCCGATAGACCAAATAGACCAGACAGACGACTCCAGGAGGATGATATGTCGTTTCAAATTAAAAAAGCAGCCGTTTTAGGCGCGGGGGTCATGGGCGCGAACATCGCGGCCCAGCTGGCCAATGCGGGAATCCAGTGCCTGCTCCTCGACATCGTGCCCCCCGAGCTGACCGAGGCGGACAAGGCAAAGGGACTGACGAAGGAGAGCCCGGCGTGGCGCAACAGCTTCGCCCAGCGGGGGCTCGAGGGAGCCACCAAGGCCAAGCCGGCCAGCTTCTACACGAAGCGAAACGCCGCAATGGTCAAGGCCGGCAACTTCGAGGACAACCTCGCGTGGCTCGCCGGCGTGGACCTCGTCATCGAGGCCGTCATCGAGAATCTGAAAATCAAGCAGGACCTCTTCGCGAAGGTGGAGAAGGTCGTGAAGCCCCACTGCATCGTGGCCTCCAACACCTCGGGCATCCGGATCGGCGAGATCTCGGCCAATCTGGGAAAGAGCTTGAAGGAGCGGTTCCTGGGGATCCACTTCTTCAACCCGCCGCGGTACATGAAACTCGTCGAGATCATCCCCGGCGAGGAGACGAAGAAGGAAGTCGATCGAGTACTTGACCCGGTTCTGCGAGGACGTGCTGGGCAAGGGCGTCGTCGTCTGCAAGGACGTGCCCAACTTCATCGCCAACCGCATCGGCGTTTTCGACATGTCCAACGCCATGAACCTCATGCTCGCCAAGGGCATGAAGGTCGAGGACATCGACGCCATCATCAGCGCCCCCCTGGGAAGGCCGCGCTCGGCCATCTTCGGGACGATCGATCTCGTGGGCCTCGACACGGCCTACCACGTCATGACAAACCTCTACGAGGCCCTGCCCAAGGACGAGAGCCGCGACCTCTTCATGCCGCCTGACTTCGTCAAGGCCATGATCCAGAAGAAGTGGCTCGGCAACAAGACCAGGGGCGGCTTCTACAAAAAATCGAAGGACGCCAAAGGCAAGAAGCTCAAGCTCGCCATCGACGTGAAGACCATCGACTACGTGCCCGCCAGCAAGCCCAAGTTCGAGTCCGTCGGCGCGGCGAAAAAGTCCGAGGCCCCCGTCGAAAAGACCGTCAGGATGGTCTTCAACGGCAAGGACGCCGCGGCGGATCTCGCCCGCGAGTACCTCTGCAACAACTTCATCTACGCCGCCAACCGCATCCCCGAGATCGCCGACACCGTCGTGGAGATCGACAACGCCATGAAGTGGGGATACAACCACCAGCTGGGGCCCTTCGAGACCTGGGACGCCATCGGGGTCAAGGAAGCCGTCGAGGTGATGAAGCAGCTGGGCAAGAAGGTGCCCAAGAAGGTCGAGGAGATGCTCAAGGCGGGCTTCCCCTCCTTCTACACGAAGAAGGAAGACGGCACCTACTACTACGACTTCGCGAAGAAGGACTACGTGAAGCTTGCGGAGAGCCCGAAGATCATCATCCTGCCTGCCCTCAAGGAGCGCAAGAAGATCATCCGGGAGAATGCCGGGCGCGAGTCTCATCGATATCGGCGACGGCGTCGCCTGCCTCGAGTTCCACACCAAGATGAACGCCCTCGACGAGGACGTCATCCAGATGCTCTTTCTGGGCTGCGACATCGTGGAGAAGGACTTCACGGGCCTCGTCATCGGCAACCAGAGCGCCAACTTCTCCGTCGGCGCCAACATCTTCAAGGTGCTCGTCGCCATCCAGAAGGGTGACTGGGACGTCCTCGAGAAGATGATCAACGACTTCCAGCAGGCCAACATGCGCCTGAAGTTCTGCGAAAAACCCGTCGTGACCGCGCCGGCCGGCCTCACCCTGGGCGGAGGCTGCGAGATCGCCATGCACGGCGCGCGCTGCCAGCCCGCGGCCGAGACCTACATCGGTCTGGTCGAAGTGGGCGCGGGCGTCATCCCGGCAGGCGGAGGCACCAAGGAGCTCATGGTCCGCGTGACCGAGGGCATCCCCATGGGGGTCGTGGAGCAGGGCCTCAACCTGCAGGGCTATCTTCGGGAAGGTCTTCGAGAACATCGGCACGGCCAAGGTGGCCACGAGCGCCGAGGAGGCCAAGGAACTCGGCTACGTCCGCAAGACCGACGGGATGAGCATCAACCGCGACCAGCAGCTCAACGACGCCAAGCAGATCGTACTGGGGCTCTCGAAGTTCTACCGGCCGCCCAAGCCGGCGCTTGTCCCCGTCATGGGAGAGAGCTTCCGCGGGATCTGCGAGGCCGTACTCTACAACATGCGGCACGGCAACTACATCAGCGACTACGATTTCCACATCGCCCGCAAGCTCGGCCACATCATCTCCGGCGGCGATTGCGCCGAGGGGAGAAGATTAGATAGGCAGTTATAGTTCGGAGAGAATGAGATGGAAGAGCTTACAGTGTGAGACAGGTTAGGTAGGGTTCAGGAAAATCCTGACGAAATGGACCGATAGACCCGATAGACCCGATAGACGAAATAGACCAGACAGACGACTCCAGGAGGATGATATGTCGTTTCAAATTAAAAAAGCAGCCGTTTTAGGCGCGGGGGTCATGGGCGCGAACATCGCGGCCCAGCTGGCCAATGCGGGAATCCAGTGCCTGCTCCTCGACATCGTGCCCCCCGAGCTGACCGAGGCGGACAAGGCAAAGGGACTGACGAAGGAGAGCCCGGCGTGGCGCAACAGCTTCGCCCAGCGGGGGCTCGAGGGAGCCACCAAGGCCAAGCCGGCCAGCTTCTACACGAAGCGAAACGCCGCAATGGTCAAGGCCGGCAACTTCGAGGACAACCTCGCGTGGCTCGCCGGCGTGGACCTCGTCATCGAGGCCGTCATCGAGAATCTGAAAATCAAGCAGGACCTCTTCGCGAAGGTGGAGAAGGTCGTGAAGCCCCACTGCATCGTGGCCTCCAACACCTCGGGCATCCGGATCGGCGAGATCTCGGCCAATCTGGGAAAGAGCTTGAAGGAGCGGTTCCTGGGGATCCACTTCTTCAACCCGCCCCGGTACATGAAACTCGTCGAGATCATCCCCGGCGAGGAGACGAAGAAGGAAGTCGTCGAGTACTTGACCCGGTTCTGCGAGGACGTGCTTGGCAAGGGCGTCGTCGTCTGCAAGGACGTGCCCAACTTCATCGCCAACCGCATCGGCGTTTTCGACATGTCCAACGCCATGAACCTCATGCTCGCCAAGGGCATGAAGGTCGAGGACATCGACGCCATCATCAGCGCCCCCCTGGGAAGGCCGCGCTCGGCCATCTTCGGGACGATCGATCTCGTGGGCCTCGACACGGCCTACCACGTCATGACAAACCTCTACGAGGCCCTGCCCAAGGACGAGAGCCGCGACCTCTTCATGCCGCCTGACTTCGTCAAGGCCATGATCCAGAAGAAGTGGCTCGGCAACAAGACCAGGGGAGGCTTCTACAAAAAATCGAAGGACGCCAAAGGCAAGAAGCTCAAGCTCGCCATCGACGTGAAGACCATCGACTACGTGCCCGCCAGCAAGCCCAAGTTCGAGTCCGTCGGCGCGGCGAAAAAGTCCGAGGCCCCCGTCGAAAAGACCGTCAGGATGGTCTTCAACGGCAAGGACGCCGCGGCGGATCTCGCCCGCGAGTACCTCTGCAACAACTTCATCTACGCCGCCAACCGCATCCCCGAGATCGCCGACACCGTCGTGGAGATCGACAACGCCATGAAGTGGGGATACAACCACCAGCTGGGGCCCTTCGAGACCTGGGACGCCATCGGGGTCAAGGAAGCCGTCGAGGTGATGAAGCAGCTGGGCAAGAAGGTGCCCAAGAAGGTCGAGGAGATGCTCAAGGCGGGCTTCCCCTCCTTCTACACGAAGAAGGAAGACGGCACCTACTACTACGACTTCGCAAAGAAGGACTACGTGAAGCTTGCGGAGAGCCCGAAGATCATCATCCTGCCTGCCCTCAAGGAGCGCAAGAAGGTCATCCGGGAAAATGCCGGGGCGAGTCTCATCGATATGGGCGACGGTGTCGCCTGCCTCGAGTTCCACACCAAGATGAACGCCCTCGACGAGGACGTCATCCGGATGCTCTTCCTGGGCTGCGACATCGTGGAGAAGGACTTCACGGGCCTCGTCATCGGCAACCAGAGCGCCAACTTCTCCGTCGGCGCCAACATCTTCAAGGTGCTCGTCGCCATCCAGAAGGGTGACTGGGACATCCTCGAGAAGATGATCAACGACTTCCAGCAGGCCAACATGCGCCTGAAGTTCTGCGAAAAACCCGTCGTGACCGCGCCGGCCGGCCTCACCCTGGGCGGAGGCTGCGAGATCGCCATGCACGGCGCGCGCTGCCAGCCCGCGGCCGAGACCTACATGGGTCTCGTCGAAGTGGGCGCGGGCGTCATCCCGGCAGGCGGAGGCACCAAGGAGCTCATGGTCCGCGTGACCGAAGGCATCCCCATGGGGGTCGTGGAGCAGGGCCTCAACCTGCAGGGCTTCTTCGGGAAAGTCTTCGAGAACATCGGCACGGCCAAGGTGGCCACGAGCGCCGAGGAGGCCAAGGAACTCGGCTACGTCCGCAAGACCGACGGGATGAGCATCAACCGCGACCAGCAGCTCAACGACGCCAAGCAGATCGTACTGGGGCTCTCGAAGTTCTACCGGCCGCCCAAGCCGGCGCTTGTCCCCGTCATGGGAGAGAGCTTCCGCGGGATCTGCGAGGCCGTACTCTACAACATGCGGCACGGCAACTACATCAGCGACTACGATTTCCACATCGCCCGCAAGCTCGGCCACATCATTTCCGGCGGCGACTGCGCCGAGGGGACCTATGTGACGGAACAGGAGCTCCTGGACCTGGAGCGCGAGGCCTTCCTCAGCCTCTGCGGCGAGCAGAAGACACAGGACAGGATCATGTCGTTGCTCTCCACGGGCAAGCCGCTGCGCAATTAAGAAGAAGGTGAGACGTTGAGAAGGTGAGAAGGTCGGAACAGCCGAAGTCAGAGGTTACCCGCTTTTCCATCCTTCTTACCCTCGAACTCTTACCTTCTATAAAGAAGTAATTTAACCATCTCTTTCAATAAGGGAGGAAGCATATCATGAGAGAAGCCGTAATTGTTGCAGCGGTCAGAAGCGCTGGCGGGCGATATAGAAGAGGGGGCCTTGCGGCCACCCGGGCCGAGGAGTACGGCCTGCAGGTGATCAAGGGGCTCCTGGCGAGAGTGCCCCAACTCGACCCCAAGGACGTGGACGACCTCATCGTCGGCTGCGCCTTCCCGGAGGCCGAGACGGGGATGAACCTCGGGCGCGTCCTCACCCTGGGGGCCGGTCTTCCCATCGAGGCCTCGGGAATGACGATCAACCGGTTCTGCTCCTCGGGGCTGCAGGCCATTGCGGATGCGACGGCCAAGATTCAGGCGGGCTGGTCCGACGTGATCATCGCCGGGGGCTGCGAGACCATGTCCCACATCCCCATGGGCGGGAGCCAGTTCCGCCCTGACCCCGACTGGGGCAACCGGCCCAACACCTACGTGTCCATGGGAATCACGGCGGAAAACGTCGCCTCCAAGTATAACGTCTCCCGTGAGGACCAGGACAAGATGGGCGTGGAGAGCAATCGCAGGGCCACCGAGGCGATCAAGGCCGGCAAGTTCAAGGAAGAGACCGTCCCCATCCAGGCCTGGAAGTACAAGAAGGATGCAAGCGGCAAGCGCATCCGCGAGGCCGTGGTCTTCGACACGGACGACGGCGTGCGCTGGCCGACGACGGTTGCCGACCTGGGCAAGCTCAAGCCCGCCTTCAAGGCGGGGGGGTCCGTGACGGCGGGCAACTCCTCGCAGATGACCGACGGGGCCGCCTTTGCGCTGCTCATGACGGCGGAGAAGGCCAAGGCCCTGGGCCTCAAGCCCCTGGCCAAGATGACGGTCTTCGCCGTGGCGGGTTGCGCGCCCGAGGAGATGGGCATCGGTCCGGCTGTCGCGATCCCGAAGGCCCTGAAGCTGGCCGGTCTCAAGCCCGAAGACATCGACCTGTTCGAGATCAACGAGGCCTTCGCCGCCCAGGCCATCGCTTCGTGCCGGACCCTCGGGATCGAGGAGCGCTACTGGAAGGGCGACATCAACCCCAACGGCGGCGCCATCGCCCTCGGCCACCCCCTGGGGGCCACGGGAGCCAAGCTCACGGCCCAGATCCTCCACGAAGCCAAGCGCCGAAAGGCCAAGCGCTGCCTGGTTTCCATGTGTATCGGCGGCGGCATGGGCGCGGCGGGGATTTATGAAATGCTTTAAAGGCAGGGTGTAGGGGGTAGGGGGTAGGCGAGAGGAAAAGACAAACATTTCATGCTGCCTCTGTCCTCAAACCTCGAACCTCGTATTTGAAAGAATCGTCCCCCTCCTTCCCCCTTTCGCAAAGGGGGATCGAGGGGGATTTTCTTTTTCAGATTCTGCTTCCAGCCCGGCAAAAAAGGCGTTATACACAGAAAGCTGTCGGCTGTTGACTGTAGGCTGTCGGCTCGAATTCCATGTTGATACCCATTTCCCAGTTCCCAATTCCCCAAAAAAGGAGGGTCACGATGGCAGGACAGAGTTATGCGGAAGCGGCGGAGTTTATCCGGAACAACGTCAGGCTCAAAACCTTGCCCCTGGCCGTGAAGTTCCTGAAGGACAAGGCCTTCCCGGAGAAGACCCGCCAGCCATCGGTTGCGCTCGGCAAACGCGTGGCTGTCTGCCAGGCCGTGTCGATGGCCCGGCTCTATGGCTGGACGGTGGGGCTTGCGAAGGAAGACCTCGTCTGTGTGCCTGCCGGCATCGCCTTCGGGTTCAGCAATGCCGATGACACGGCTGCCGCCATCGGCAAGCTTTTCTGCGGGGGGGCTTATTCGAGGACAGAGGAAACGGGGACGAGGGAAGGCATGTCGATCTGTCGTCTCGGCAAGGACCAATATGCAGCCCTGCTCATCGCCCCGCTGGCGAGGGCGAGTTTCGAACCGGACATCGTCGTGCTCTACGGGAATCCCGCACAAATCATGCGATTCGTCCAGGCCTGGAGCTACCAGGAAGGGGAACGGATCGTCGGCAACTTCGGCGGGAAGATCGAATGCGCCGAATACCTGATCGCTCCGTTCAAGGAGCAGAAGCCGCGCGTCGCCGTCCCCGGCATGGGAGACCGGGTCTTTTCCCTCACGCAGGACGACGAGATGGTCTTTTCGCTGCCTGCCAAGGGCCTTCCGCAACTCGTGACGGGCCTGCAGGAGGCCGGCAAGAAAGTCGGCGCAGGCTATCCCGTGCCGTTCTTTCTGAACTTCCAGCCCGAGTTCCCGCCCCACTTCAAGGCGATGGGGAAAGAGCTGGGACTCCTTTAGTGGTCTGTGACCGGTGAAAGAGAATGAGGGACCAGGGACAAGGGTGCAGGGACGAAAAAAAGTGTCTGAGTGTCTAAGTGTCTGAGTGAAGACATAAGAAAGATGGTCATCGCGGGCCGAGCCTCTATCAAATTTCTTCCATAATCTCCCTCTCCCTTGAGGGGAGAGGGAGATTATGGTGTAGGGTATTAACAGGCGTGGCGATCCACGACAGAGATATTTCTTGAGATTGCTTCGTCGCTCCGCTTCTCGCAATGACGGGACAGACGGGACAGACCGGATAGACAAGCCACATGCAGATCCGCTTCGAGAAGATGGTTGAGGGCGATCGCGAGGCCGTGATCGACCTTTTCAACTATTACATCGAGAACAGCTTCGCGGCGTACCCGGAAAAGAAGGTCCCCTATGGCCTCTTCGACCAGTTCCTGGCATTGACGGCAGGCTATCCCTCCTTCACGGTGAGGGATGAAGGGCAGGGAGATCGAATCATGGGCTTTTCTTTTCTGAGGCCCTATCACCCGTTCCGTGAATTTCAACGGGCGGCGGAAATCACCTATTTCATCGAACCGGGTTACACGGGGAAAGGAATCGGCTCGCGAATCCTCGAGCGAATCGTCGATGAGGCAAGGCGCAAGGGGATCGACACGATCCTCGCCAACGTTTGCTCGCTCAACGAATCGAGCCTGCGCTTCCACGAGCGACACGGGTTTGCCGAGTGCGGGCGATTCAGGCGAGTCGCGAAAAAGAAGGGGCGGGATCTCGACGCCGTCTGGATGCAGAAGACTCTGTAAGGAGCAGCGAAACGGATTGCTGCGTGCGACGAGTGGGCGTTCATCGCGCTGATGGTAGGGAAGGATAGTCTTATCCGATGGCTCGCTTGATCAAAGAAACACTGAATCCCGAACTGCGATGGAAGATCCTGATCGGCTTGTCTCTGGCTGTCCTCACGATGATGGTCTACTGGCAGCTCGGCGGATTCGATTTTGTTCGCTACGATGATGACAGGTACATCACGGAGAATCCGATCGTCAGCAACGGACTGACCCTGGAGGGAATCCGGTGGGCCTTCAGCTCTTTCGAACAGGGCAACTGGCATCCATTGACCTGGCTCTCCCACATGCTCGATGTTCAGTTGTTCGGGCTCGACGCGGGAAGACACCACCAGGTCAATCTTCTTTTTCATGTCCTGAACACGCTGATCCTGTTTGCTTTTCTGCAGAGAATGACGGGGGCCCTGTGGAAAAGCGGTTTCGTTGCAGCGCTCTTCGCCCTGCATCCCCTGCATGTGGAATCGGTTGCCTGGATCGCCGAGAGGAAGGATGTCCTCAGTGCATTCTTCTTTCTGCTCACGCTGCTCGCCTATGAACGCTATGCCCGGAGGCCGGGATTGCGGGGTTATATTTTCGTCGCGGTCCTCTTTGCGCTGGGGCTTCTGTCAAAACCCATGATCGTGACGCTGCCCTTTGTTCTTCTGCTTCTCGATTTCTGGCCCCTGGATCGCTTCCGGTCTGAAGTCCGGGGAGGCGACGCGTCGGCAGCGGGGATCATTTCGCTGATGAAGGCCAACCGCGGGCTCTTCCTGGAGAAAATCCCTCTTTTTGCGCTGTCGGCCGCATCGTGCGCCGTGACGGTCATTGCCCAGCAAGGCGCCATGAAGGCGCTCGAGGCCGTTCCTCTTGACTTTCGCATTCTCAACGCGATTGTGGCCTACGCAGAATATCTTTACCGGTGTTTCGTCCCTGTGGATCTGGCCGTGTTGTATCCCTATGCGGGAAGCATACCGCCATGGCAGGCGCTCGTTTCTTCGGCCGTGCTCATTGCCGTGACTGCCCTGGTGATCTTCCGGCGAAAGACGCCGGCGTTGATGGTCGGCTGGTTCTGGTACCTCGGGACCCTGGTCCCCGTCATCGGTATTGTGCAGGTCGGCGTGCAAGCCACGGCTGACCGGTATACGTATATTCCTTTCATCGGACTGTTCATCCTGCTGACATGGCTCGTCGACGATTTGTCCGCCAGGGTGCCGCATCGCAAGGCCTTGCTTGCATCGGCGGCTTTGCTCCTTCTCGCGGGTCTCTCGGCGGGCACAGTTTCTCAGGCAAGATACTGGGTGAACAGTGAAGTACTCTTCGAGCACACCCTTCAGACGACAAAAGACAATTACGTCATCCACTGCAATCTCGGCGCCTATTTGGCCGGCCAGGGAAGGGTGGAGGAAGCGATCCGTCATTACAACGAGGCATTGAGGATCAAACCCGATGACGGGGACACCCACTACAACCTGGCAAACGTGCTGGCCCGGCAGGCCAAGTGCCCGGAGGCCGTTGCGCATTACCGTGAAGCGGTGAAGGCCGCACCCGACTCCGTCATGGCGAGGAATAACATGGCCCTCTGCCTGATCCAAACGGGTGACCGACAGGCGGCGATCGAACAGTTTCAGGAAATTCTGCGCCTGAAACCGGGCTTTGAACCGGCGAGACGGAACCTCTCCACGCTGATGGCGGCACAGGAAACGATGAGAAGAACGACAGCCGGGGGGCGCGATCCTGTACGGGCGGAAGGGGGTTCCCTGAAAGAGCATATGCGCCTCGGTCAGGAAGCCGTCAAGAGTGGCGATCTGGACGGCGCCATCGTTCATTTCCGTCGAGCCGCGCGGGTCGCCCCGGACGATCCGGGGGCCCACATCGGTCTCGGCCTCGCACTGGCCTACAGGGGGGAGATCGATGAGGCGATCCGCCATTTTCGGCTGGCGCTCAAACGGGATCCCGAAAACGCGGAGGTGCAGAACAGCCTCGGTGTGGCGCTGATGCAGAAAGGTCAGCTCGATGAAGCCCAGACGCACCTTCAGAAGGCAATCAAGATAGACCCCCGCTTCGCAAAGGCGCACAACAGTCTGGGGGTTCTTCTTGCCAGAAAAGGCAAATGGGATGAAGCCATGGATCAATTTCAGGAAACACTGCGCATCGACCCTGCCAACAAGGATGCGGAAAAAAATATTGCGCTGGTCCGGAATCTCAAGGCTAAATCGAAATAATGCGTTGTTGGCGGATGGCGGCAGCGGAGGGAAAAACGAATCAGGGGAGACGGTCAAGATGAAAATCGGTTATGTGCAGTTCAATCCGACATTCGGTGACGTGGACAGAAATCTCGACCGGGCCGAGGCGCTCATCGAGGGGACCAAGGCGGATCTGCTGGTGCTGCCGGAGCTCTTCAACACGGGCTATCTGATCAACTCGAAGGAGGAGATTGGCGCCCTCGCCGAGGAAGCGCCCGGGGGCAAAACGACGCAACGGCTCGCAGCCCTCGCAAAGAGAAACCATGTCCATCTCGTTGCGGGGATGGCCGAACGCAGCGGCGAGAAGATTTTCAATGCCGCCATCCTGGTTTCTCCGAAGGGATTTGCAGCGAGCTACCGCAAGGTGCACCTCTTTTTCGAGGAGAAGCTCTGGTTCGACCCGGGTGACGGCGAGTTTCCCGTCTGCGACATCGGGCTGTGCAGGGTCGGGATCATGGTCTGCTTCGACTGGTTTTTTCCGGAATCCATGCGGATGCTCGCCCTGAAGGGGGCCCAGGTCGTCTGCCACCCCTCCAACCTCGTTCTTCCCTACTGCCAGACGGCCATGGTCACGCGATGCCTGGAAAACAGGGTCTTTGCCGTCACGGCGAATCGAACGGGGACGGAGCAGCGGGGCGACAAGAGCCTTCATTACACGGGGAAGAGCCAGATTACGGACACGGCGGGAAACATCCTGTCGAGGGCCGGCGAAGACGAGGAGTGCGTGGGCGTGTTCGACATCGACCCCGCAAAAGCGCTCGACAAGCAACTCAACCCCCACAACAACCTCTTCGGGGACCGGAGGCCCTCCTTCTATAGGGACATCTGCCGTTAATCGTTTGGCTTGAGAGGGTCACGCCCGCAGAAACGGGTTGATCGGGAAGTTAGGAAGTTATGAAGTTATGAAGCTAGGATCATCGGGAAAAAGTCATTCGTTTTTGTTGGCTTGTCCGAACTTCCTGACTTCCTATCTTCTTAACTTCTGCCTTTGTCCGGGGGCAGGCGGACTTCGACGAACTTCCGGTAGCCGATGGCGCTGAACTGGTCCAGGATGGTGGAACCGAGGGTCGAATCAATCGTTGCGTCGGGCAGGGGGGATTCGACAATGAGCTTGCCGTGCTTCGCGAAGCTCTGCCGGACAACGAGGTCGGCAAGGTCGATCACCGCCAGCGGCGAGAGCGTCCGGTGCAAAAGAGAAAAGTGCTTGTGGAGGAAGGTTTCCTCCATGTAGTCGGGCAGTTCGAACTTCCTGAGGAGGGCCAGGCCCAGCAGCGGGTGCCACGTCGAGACGAAGTTTTCGTCCAGGGACGTGGATTCCTGGATCTCATAGAGGATGGCGGGGATCCGGCCGATCTCGAGAAGAAGCGACCCCATCTCCACCCTCTCCACGGCCGTGCTTTTGAACCCCATCTCTTCCGCCAGGATGCGGCCGAGAATGGCCCGGGAGAAGCTCCTTCCCGCCAGGGGTTCCAGGGCCGGGTCGAGCAGAAAGAGGGCCAGCGCGAGGATGTAGATCTTTGCCGGTTTCATCCCCATGCGCATGACCACTTTCGTGAAGCTGCTCGAATCGCCGGATTTCACCTTGCCGAACAGGATGACGGAGTTCGCGCGGCCCAGCAGGCGGGCGACGATCTGCTCCTTGATTTTGAATTTGAGCCGCTCGATGTCGGTCTGGTGGGCGTCCTCGTTGTCCAGGACGATGAGGACGGATGGATCGAATCCGAGATTGAGTTTTTCGATCACCTTCTCATAGATATCCGACAGCCGGGCGAGATCCGGTTCGGGGACCTCCCGTTTCAACTCGGCAATCAGGCTTTCCATGTTGCTGTTCATTCCGGCATCCCCCTCCGCATTCGGGGAGCTCGAGTCGGCATGGTGTTTATACGATGACCTGACCATCGACCATCGGGAGATTCAGAGGGCGCAAGTGAGGTTCCACGGTCGCAGTCGGTCGCGGTCAGCATGAGCGTGATAAAATGAGATCGGTTCGTCATAGAGATTCAGTCGCAGAAGTCGCCATGCCGATGGTCAGGTCCTCGTATAAACAACATCCCTCACGGGTTATGAAGCAATAACCATACCATGATCGACAGGAACGCCTTCGGCGTCCTTCCGTAAGGCGCTGATTTCACTTGACAGTTCTCTGCCCGAGGTCCTATCTAGAGTTATTACCGCCTTGTTCCTTCGCCGAGAGGGCGCCCGACATCCCGAAGTCGGAGTGAACAGGAGCCGCAGGGGGTTTTGAAATCCTTTGGCCTGGGGTGAGTCCATGCGTAAAAGTTACATCAAGCGATCCAGAAAGACGGGCCTCCCGCCCGGAAGCCTCGTCCACATCGGGACGGAGCGGACGGAAAAGACCCGGATCACCGTGGTCGATTATGCGGAAGATCACTTCGAGGAACGGGAGATTCAATCGACCGACGAACTGGCCCCCTACTGCGGCAAGTCGACCGTCACGTGGATCGATGTCGTCGGGATCCACGAGCCCCATGTCATCGAGCAGATCGGCGGCCAGTTCCACATCCATCCGCTGCTGATGGAAGACATCATGAACACGACGCAGCGGCCGAAGATCGACGATCTGGGAAAATACATCTGCCTGATCATCAAGCTGATCACTTTCGACGAGAAGGCGATGGAGCTCCGGTTCGAGCAGCTGAGCCTCGTGTTCAACGACGATTTCGTCCTGTCCTTCCAGGAGTCCGAAAGCGGGATTTTCAAGCCCCTCCGTGAGCGGATACGAAACAACCTCGGGCGGATCCGCAAGATGGGGACGGACTACCTGGTCTACACCTTCATGGACGCCGTGGTGGATCACTATTTTGTCGTGATGGAGAAAATGGGGGAGAAGATCGACATCCTGGAGGATGAGGTCGTGGCGAACCCGAGGCGCGAGACGCTGAAGGGCGTCCAGCAGCTGCGAGATGAGATCCTGCTCGTGCGCCGCTCCGTCTGGCCGTTGCGCGAGGTCGTCTCCCTTCTCGAGAGGGCCGAGTCCCCTCTCGTCGATAAAACGACGGCCATCTACTTCCGCGACGTCTACGAGCACACGATCCAGGTCATGGATACGGTGGACACCTACCGGGACATCCTCTCGGGGATGTTTGACATCTATCTCTCCAGCATCAGCAATCGCCTCAACGAGGTCATGAAGGTGCTCACGATCATTGCGACGATCTTCATGCCCCTGACCTTTCTCGCCGGCGTCTACGGAATGAACTTCGAACACATGCCGGAGCTCAAGTGGCGATACGGCTACTTTATGCTCTGGGGTGTGATGATCGTCATCGCGCTGACGATGCTCTCGTATTTCAGGAAGAGGAAATGGATCTGAGGGGCCGCTGCGCGGCAGTGAAGAAGTGGTCAGTAGCTTGTGGTTAGTGAAGGAATGAGAGTGTCTGAGTGAAGACACTACAAAGACGGTCATCGCGAGCCGAGCCTCTAGCAAATTCCTTCCATCCCATTTCCCAATACCCAATACCCATTTCCCGATTCCTGTCTTCTTCACCGGCCTCTCACATGAAGCCGAGAACATCCGGCAGCCATAGCACCAGCGCGGGGAAGAAGACCATGGCCACGAGGCCCAGGCCCATGAACAGGAGCAGCCAGATGACCCACCGTACGGTGGACTCCATGGACGCGCCCGTCAGCCGGCAGCTCACCATGAGGTTGACGGCCATGGGCGGGCAGAACTGCCCCATGGCGATGACATACGTCATCATGACACCGAACCACACCAGGTCCCAGTTGAAATCCGTGGCAATGGGTATGAAGAGCGGGCAGAAGATGAGGAAAATCGATATCCCGTCGAGGAACATGCCCGCAATCTTCAGGAAGATCAGGAGAATAAACAGCACGGCCAGGGAATTTCCGCCCCCGAGAGCCACCAGGCCCCTGGTGATCGGGTCGACGATGCCGAGCGTGGCCGTAGCCCAGGCGAATACGCTTGCCAGACCGATCACGACCAGGATGACGGCGGAGGTCTCCGCGGACTCGATGAGCAGTTCAAGCAGGTCGCGCAGGGTGAGCGATCGGTAGATCACAAACCCGACGAAGAGGCCGAAGACCACGGCCATGACCGCGGCTTCCGTGGGGGTGAACCATCCCGTGCGCAGCCCGCCCAGGATGAGCACCGGCGCGGACAGCGCCCAGGAGGCATCTTTGAGGGAAGGCCAGAATTTCGGCAGGGGCTCCGTGCTCTGATCGACGCCGAAGTTGTACTTCCGGCTGAGGTAGAGCGCCGGGATGATGAGCAGGACGCAGGCCATGATCCCGGGGACGACGCCGCCCACGAAAAGGGCCGGCACGGTGGCCGAGGGCACCAGCACGCTGTAGACAATGAATGCCACCGACGGCGGGATCAGGATGTCCGTGGACCCCGCAGCCGCCGTGACGGAGGCCGCAAAGGCCGGCGGATATCCGTTGCGCATCATGGCGGCGAGCATGACCCCGCCCACGGCGGCCGTGCAGGCAGGCCCCGATCCGGATATCCCGCCGATGACCATGGCCACCAGGATGGTGATGACCGCCAGGGCTCCCCGGCCGCGTCCGATGATGGCCTCGGCGAACCGCAGCAGCCGCTCCGCGACACCGGCCCGGTCGAAGATGGCGCCCGCCAGGACGAACATGGGGATGGCAAGAAGCGGATACTTGGCGATCCCCGTGTAGAAATTGGTCGGGAAGGCCATGATGCCGAGCTTGCCCATGGCGATGGCCGCGGTTCCCGCCAGGCCCAGGGAAACGGCGATGGGTACGCCGCCAAACATCATGATAAAGAAGGCGCCGAAGAGAAGGGTAACCAGAACCATCAGTCCTTCCTCCTCCACGCGCGGATCATCGCGCCGACGGCGCGACCGCAAATCGCCAGGGATAATACCGGCAGCCAGACGGTGTAAATCCAGGTCGGCAGGCCGAGACCGGGAGAGGTGACCTCGAAGCGGTACTCGTCCCAGGCCATCCGGCCTCCATAGAACGCCAGCAGCGCAAACATGAGGACGGAGATGGCGTGGGCCGCGCATACGACAAAACGCCGTCTCTCCGGCGAAAGCCTGTCCACCACGAACATGATGTTCAGGTGGCCGCCCTTTGCCATGACGCTCGAGCCGCCGAGAAGCGCCACGAGCACCATGAGAAATATGGAAATCTCCTCGGTGAACGCAAAGGAGAAATTCGTCAGGTAGCGCACCACCACGTTGGCGAACGTGATGAGCCCCAGAACACCGATTGTGATTCCGGCCGCGTATTCTTCGAATTTCAGAGGCACCCGGGTTTTGAGATCTTTGGCCTCTCGTGAAGGTTGACATTCCATGGGTCGCTTACCCCGTGCGGAGAAAAATCAAACCGGGAAAAAGCAATGGCACGCGCGTCGATCCGGACGATCGGGCGCGTGCCATTGTCATTTGTCGCGGGAAAGACTACTTGCGCTTGGCAATTGCCTGCTCGGCCTTCTTGACCAGATCGGGCCCGATCTGCTTGGCCCACTTGTCATAGACGGACCGCGTGGCCTTCTTGAAGGCCTCTTTTTCCTTCGGCGTAAGCCTTGCCACGTTGACCCCCGTTTTCTCGATATCCTTGATCATCGAGTCGTTCGGTGGGACGAGACCCTTGCGGGCCGTAACGATGTTCTCTTTCGCAGCCTGGAGGGCGGCCTCGCGGACGGCCTTCTGGTCCTCGGGCGTCCAGCTGTTCCAGACCTCCTTGTTGACGACGAAGATCAGCGGGTCGGCCACGTAGCCCCATATCGTCAGGTATTTCTGGTTGGCGGCGGTTGACAGCTTGGCCACCGTGTAAACGGTCAGCGGGTTCTCCTGGCCGTCGACGGCGCCGCTGGAGAGGGCGGGCACCGCATCGGCCCAACTCATCTGGGTCGGGTTGGCGCCCAGGGCCGCGAAGGTTTCAAGGAACAGCGGGGAGCCGACGACGCGGATTTTCAGGCCCTTCAGATCCTCGGGCTTGCGGATCGCCTTCTTCGAATTCGAGAGCTCCCGGAAGCCATTCTCCCCCCAGGCCAGGGGGATCGTGTCCTTGCTTTCCAGGATCTTGAAGATCTCCTTGCCGACGTCGCCCTGCGTGAGGGCGTCGATGGCCTTGTAGTCCGGCATCAGGAAAGGCATGGCAAAGAGGTTCAGCTCCTTCACCTGGGGGGACCAGTTGATCGTGGAACCGATGGCCATGTCGATGGCGCCCTGTCGGATGGCGGTGTATTCCTTGGTCTGGTCGCCGCCCACGAGGCTCGTGCCCGGGTACTGCTTGACTTTGATTCTGCCGTTTGTCTTCTGATTGATCAGTTCAGCCCACCGCTCGCCGGCGATGCCCCAGGGCATGGGCTTTGCGAGAACCGTCGAAAGCTTGTACTCCGCCTTGTAGTCTGCCGCCGATGCCGTTGCCGCCATTCCCAGGGCAAACAGCACAACCGTGATGATTCCAACCCAGTGTTTCATGATGCCTCCTCCTTTTGGATATTGAGACCCCCCGGTCAGAAAGGCCCGGTTGTCTTTCTCTCAGGCGTTGCCGTTGGGAACTGACATCCGAAGCGTTCCGCCGCGGCCGAAGATGTCGTGCAGGTGGATGTAGCCCGTGAGCCTGTTGTTTTTTCCCGTGACGACGAGCGTCGTGATCTCGAGCGTCTCCATCGTCTCGACGGTTTTGGCAAGCGTTGCGTTTTCGTCGATGGTCCTGGGCGACAGGGTCATGATGTCGTCGACGGGGATGGCCTCGAAACGCACCCCGCGCTTCACGCAGCGCCTCACATCGCCATCGGTCAGGATCCCCTTCAGGTGGCCCTTCCGGTCCGTGATGAGGACAAAGCCCTGGTTTCGACGGTCGATTTCGTTGACGGCCTCCAGGGCCGGCGCTCCTGCGAAGACCCGGGGGATCCTCTCGCCCGTGATCATGGCCTCCTTCACCTGGCTCATGAGTCTCTGTCCCAGGGTTCCACCCGGGTGGAACTTGAGGAAGTCCTTCTCGCCGAAGTTGCGCTTCTCCGTCAGGGCCACAGCCAGGGCGTCGCCCATGGCGAGCGCCGCCGTCGTGCTGGAAGTGGGCGCCAGGCCGAAGGGACAGGCCTCTCTCGAAACCCCTACGTCGATGACGATGCCGCTTGCGCGCCCGAGCGTCGATTTCGGGTTTCCCGTCATCGTGATGAGCGGAAGCCCGATCGGGCCGATCCGCGCGATCAGTTCGTTGAGTTCGGCCGTCTCCCCGCTGTTGGAGATGGCGATGAGCACATCGCCTTTCGTGACGATACCGAGATCCCCGTGCATCCCTTCGACGGGGTGAAGGAAGATGGCCGGAGTTCCCGTGCTCGTAAACGTGGCTACGATCTTGCGGCCGATGAGGCCCGACTTGCCGATTCCCGAAACGATGACGCGGCCCTTGGCCCTGAAGATGGTATCGACGGCCTTCGAGAAATTCTGATCGAGCTTGGGGATGAGCCCCAGGATGCACTCGGCCTCGATCTTCAAAACTTCCCGGGCCTGCTTGAGGGCTTTGTCGCCCTTGGATTTCGCTTTCATTCAATGCTCCGTAAATGCCCGGATGGCTTTCAGAGTTCAGATCCTCTGACTATCAAATCCCGGCGGCGATGACAAGGTGCAAATTGCCTCCCGGATCGCGGCCTTGAAACTTCACGGCCGCTGTGGTTAAGTTTCGGGAAACGTCCGCTTCGCGAGGGAACTGACATGGAAATCAGAAATTACGTGCTGGCCTTCCCGACGACGGGGAAGACCGATCTCATCGACATCACGCGGGAGGTTGTCCGTCCGGATCCGCGAATCGGGCATTGCCGGGGGCAGCGTGCTCGTCTTCGTGCCGGGCTCGACGGCGGCCCTGACGACCATCGAGTACGAAAGCGGCGTCATCGAGGATCTCAAGGAGGCCATCGCAAGGCTTGCGCCCGAAAACCTGCCCTACCGGCACGACGCACGCTGGGGCGACGGCAACGGCCACTCCCACGTGCGGGCGGCCCTCCTGGGACCGTCGCTGACGATTCCCGTCATCGAGGGAAAACTCGTCCTGGGCACCTGGCAGCAGGTCATCCTCTGCGATTTCGACAACCGGCCGCGCAAGCGGCAGGTTGTTGTGCAGGTGACAGGGAACAGGTAGCCGACAGCCGACAGCCGACAGCCGACAGCCAACAGCCAACAGCCAACAGATTTCTGCTGTCTACTTTCTTTTTACTGTCGGCTGTAGACTGTCGACTGTAGGCTTCGGGGTGCCTGCGGGGGGACGACCGGACATACAATCTCAGAGAGGCAAGACGCGCATGCGCATTCTCGTACGTGGCGGAAGCATCGCCGCAGGGGTCGGCGTTTCCCGCGGATATGCCGACGTCCTCCGGGAGCGCTATGCGCCGCGTGGAGTGGAGATCATCAACCGCTCGAATCCGAAGGAGACCTCTTTCGAAGGGATCGAAACATTTTCCCGGGACATCGAACCCTTTCACCCCGACATCCTGATCCTCCATTTCGGAATCGACGACGCCTTCTCCGCGGTCTACCGCTCCGAATTCAAGGAGAACCTCGTCCGCATCGTCCGGCGTTTCCGGGAGCGGCTTTCGACGGCGGTTATCCTGCCCGCGTCTCACACCTTCGACGACCCCCACGAGATGGCCGCCGTGAACATCTATTACCGGGCGATCCGGGAGGTGGCTGCAGACCTGTCCTGCGCGCTGGTTCCCGTACACACCGCCTGGGCGGGGCATCTTTTGGAGCAGGGCCTTCCGAATGCGGCCCTGCTGCAGGATGACGTACGGCTGCCCAACGAGCGAGGCCACGAGCTGTATGCGTCCATCCTGGCCCGCACCCTCGACGGCATCCTCTGATGCATCCCGGGAATATCGCGCCGGGTTCAGACCGGGAGCCGGACCGCACCTGCCTTTGGCACGAAAATTGTTATCATTATTGAGGTCTGGTAAAATATTTCCGCGGGGTGCAAAGATGCTGGTCCGATATTGGATGTCCGAATCCCCCATCGTCGCTCTGGAAAAAACGACGCTTATACGATGCATTGAATCTGATGCTGAAGCACGACATCCGCCGGCTGCCGGTCATGTCGGGCGCAAACAAGCTCTGCGGCATCATCACCCTCTCCGATTTGTACCCGTATGTGAACCCCGTGAGGCTCAGGGAGGAACTGTCGCCCTCCGAAATCGAGAACCTCAGGAAACATGAGGTGGGCGAAGCCATGACAAGAGAGCTCGTCACCTGCGGCCCGAACACGGCGCTGGAGGATGTCGGGGCCTTGCTGAGGGAGAAAAAGATCGGCGCCCTGCCGGTCCTGAAGGAAGATCATCTCGTGGGCATCATCACGGACTGCGATGTCCTGGAGGCGCTCTGCGGCATCGCGCGGGCCGGCGACAACAATGTGCGCATCTGCTTCAGCGTCCCCGCCGGGGAGAAACAGAATATCATCTACGACGTCGTGGAACTGTGCAAGCGCTACCGGCTCGACCTTCAGACGGTCCTCGTCCACCCTTTGAAGGGCAGCAAGAGATGCCTCGTCATGATCCGGGTGGAAGGCCCGCGGATGGATGATTTCCTGAAGGCTCTGTGGGACATCAATTACCAGGTGCTGATCGTCAGCGACGGTACGGACAAGGGCAGAGTCAGAAGATAAAAGATAGTGAAAGAAGTGTCTGAGTGCCTGAGTGTCTGAGTGAAGAGGAGGAAGGGACCAGGGACGAGGGTGTAGGGACGAAACGCGATGGCTAAAACAAATCCCCCTCTGTCCCCCTTTGTAAAAGGGGGATAGAGGGGGATTTTCTTGTCTTATGGCTTGCTGCCTGATGCTCTCCTTCTTCACTTCTTCACTCAGACACTTAGACACTCATACACTCAAACACTTCTTTTCTAGGCCGCTACGCGGCTAGATGAAGGGGTAGAGGCTGTCGATCAGGATCAGGTGCCACACCGTCACACCGCTGTACATGCAGGCAGCAACGACAAGGCACACTCTCGCCATTCGCAGGTGGATATGGCTGCTCAGCATGATGACCGCCAGGGAGACCACCCCATGTTTCCAGAGCCAGAAATGATCGCCGAAGGTGGCTATGGCCGCCCGGGCGATCGGGTTGACCTCCCAGCCTCCGTGGGCGATGATGAACTGGGTGCAAAATGCATCGCTGATATTGAGGCTTACGATCAGGATGGCCAAGAAGAACATCAGCGGGCTGTTCCGGTCGGCTCGGAGCGCCTCGATCCATGCGAATCGGGTCTGCAGGGTGCTGCAAATTCCGTCCATGACGATGCCCCCTCCTGTTCGTTCGGGCGGGTTGTTGTGCACTGGTGACAACTAATCACAAAATCCCGGTGGAGATCAATACGACGGCAGGCTGAAAGTTTCTACGAAAAAAATAGTAGACAGGTTACCGGCCGGAGAGTTGCCGCAGCTCTTCCTTTCCCTTGTCTTCATCGACGAAGCGCAGAATGAACCCGCCCGCCAGGAACAGGATCGCCACGGAGACGATGCCGATGCGCGACGCCGTGCTCCCCGCATAGCCCATGGACCGGGCCGCGATGCCGGTCATTCCGATCAGGACGGGCCCGGCGACGGTGGCAAAGCGGCTCAGCATATTGTAGAAGCCGAAGAATTCGGCCGACTTGTCCGCGGGGATGATCCGGGAGTACAGGGAGCGGCTCAGGGCCTGCACGCCTCCCTGGACGAGCCCGATGATGCAGGCGAGGATGAAAAACTCCCGCTTGTCGTCGATGAAGGCGGCGTAGACGGCGATGAACAGATAGACGCCGAGACCGATGAGGATGGCCTGCTTCGCCCCGATCCGCTCGCCCAGGCGGCCGAAAAAGAGGGCCGAGGGGAAACCGATGAACTGGGTGATGAGCAGCGCGACGATCAGGTCTTCGGCCTTGAAGCCGAGGGACAGGCCGTAGTCGAGAGCCATGACGATGATCGTGTCGACGCCGTCGATGTATATCCAGTATGCCGCAAGGAAGAGGGAGATCGTCTTCATGTGGCGGATCTCCAGGACGGTTTCGCGCAGCTGGCGGAGGCCTTCCCGGATGACGGTTCTCCGGGCTTTTTTCACCGTGCCGGTGCGCTCCCGGACGAGAAGGATCAGGGGCAGGGAAAACAGGGCCCACCACAGTCCCACGGAAAGAAAGGAAAGCTTGACGCCCTCGCCGCTGTCGGGCAGGCCGAATGTGGCAGGCGAGAGGGTCATCCATACATTGAGGGCAAAGAGAACCCCGCCCCCGAGGTATCCCATGGAAAAACCCAGGGACGAGACGAAATCCCTGCGCGCCTCCGTGGCCACCGTCGTCAACAGCGAGTCGTAGAAGATGATGGACCCGGCAAAGCCCATCATGGCAAAGACGTAGCATGCCGCGGCCGTCTGCCAGCCGCCCCGGGGGACCAGGTAAAGGGCGAAGGTTGCCAGGATCCCGATGGCGGCGAAAAAGAGCAGAAACTTCTTTTTTGACTCTCCCCGGTCGGCGATGGCCCCGAGAACAGGCGCCATGAGCGCCACCAGGATTCCCGCCGCCGCGTTGGCAAGCCCGAGCTTGGCCGTGCTCACCACGGGGTCGGTCCCCACGGTCCAGTATTCCTTGAAGAAAATCGGGAAGAAGGAGGCCATGACGGTCGTGGCAAAGGCCGAATTCGCCCAGTCGTACATGACCCACCCGAATATGGTCTTGCGGTCTTCCTTCATTTTTCGAATCCGGCTTGCGTCATAAAAAACCCTCCGCGGCGGGCGAAGGGTTTCTCGGTTCGACCGTCATGCCCCCGGGATCACTTTGCGCCGGAGATCTTGGCCACGCTCGCGCGAAGCTTGTCGGCATGGGCGTTGGACACGTTCCTTTTCACCAGGATGTCCGTCGGCGTAACGGGCTTGCCGTAGTAGGCTTTGTTGAGGCTGTCACGGACATCCACGATGGCGCCGTCCAGCGAGAGCCCTCCGTAGAGCCCCTTGGATCGCGAGAAGGCCAGGATGTCCGCACTGATGTTTGCCGTGGCGGCCTGGGCGCCGGCGCCGTACGGTCCGGCTGCGACCCCCACGTCGGCGCCCAGCTTGACACTGTTCTGCAGCAGGGTCGTCACGCCCTTCTCGGTCATGGCCAACAGGATGACCTCCGAGGCCTGGCCGCCGATCTGCAGCCCGAAGCTCACGCTTCCGATGGTGTAGAAGGCCGGGTGGGTCCACGTGCCGCCTTCGCCGCGAGCGAGGAAGACCCCCGTGCCGCCCGAGGCGCCCCAGACAAAGGCCCCCTTGAGCACCTGCGGGGCGATGAAGATGCCCTTCGCCGACCGCGAAAGCTTTCTCATCTCCGTGAAGTTCTTGTCGCTCATGAAGCTGTTGAAGGTAATGTTTGCCTTGGTGATGATGGCCTGGGCATCGGTTTTGTCGCTGGCCAGGGCCATGCCGGGGACAATGTGAAAGGCGCCGACGATTGCAGCCGCAAGCAACAGGATGAATAAGCGTTTCATGGGACCTCCTTTTCGCGGTCGTTCCGGCGGTGCCGGGTGCAAGATTGTTGGGGGCGGGATTCCAATCTCTCTCGGTGAACAGTATACCGAAAACACGGTTCAAAGAAAAACTCAATTTTGCGGGGTGGCAGGGAATCCTTCCACCGCCCTCATGATCTGCTCCCGGAGACGCTTCAGGCGCCGCGATGTGCGGCGCGACCAGCGGCCGCGGAAAAGGGCCGCAGGGGAATGCGGCCGGATACCCAGGGATTCTCGCCACTCGAAGTAACGCAGCGCGAAGTAGCTCAGCGGCATGATGCCGATCCCGAAGGCGAGACCCGCCTCCCGTCCGAACAGGCTCGCGATGAGGAGCCCTTCCACGAGGTAGGCAAGCGGGAAGGCGACGAGGGACCAGGTGATCGTCATCGTGGCGATGTCGGTGCGCGGGAGCCGCCGGCGTTCCACGAGCCACTTGACGAGGCGGTAGGGGATCCAGTTGAATATCCAACCGGCATAGGCGAGCAGGGATCCCGTCGCGCCCAGGATCGCCGCCATGGGTGTTGCCGGGGTATCGCCTGCCCGCGTGCCGGCCAGGCGCACGAGCCTGCGGTATCGTGCGACAAGCCTGCGGAGCCGCGCCATCTCGGGGCGGCAGCAATGGCGAAGCTCCGTGACACGGGGTTTGAACTCGCCGAGCCGCCTGTAACGCTCCGCCCAGTCGTGGCCCCGCTGCGATTCGAAATAGACCCTCTCCAGGAGGATGATGAGCTCGCGGTCCTGGAAGGTTTCGGCCTGGAAGACGTGATCGCCGAGCATCCTGTGGATTTCGGTTGTCAGCTCCTGGATGGCCGCAGGCGGGTCCGATGCGTGGAGGGCGACGGCGCCTGAGCAGTCCACCGGAGGGGCAACGAGCAGGAGGACCGAGGAACGGAAAATGGAGCCCTCCTCGTAGTTGATCCCCACGGGGACGATCGGAACGTCGATTCCACGCTGTTGCGCGAGGAAGTACACCCGGGCGGCGCCTGTTTTCAGGGGACCGATGAAAGGGGTCTCGGAGGAGCCGCCCTCGGGGAAGATCACGATGGCATCACCCCCGCGGAGCGCCTCCACGCACTCGTTGAAAAAGGAGGTATAGTCGATCGGCCCCTGGGCTTCCTTGTGGCGCAGCACGGGGATCGCCCGCATGCGGCGCAGAATGAAGCCGACGAGGGGGACCTGGAACAGGGTGGACTTGGCGATGTGCCGCAATCGGAAGGGCGGACTGAAAAAAAGCGTCAGCAGCGGGTCGAGGAGGTCGTTGGGGTGGTTCGAGGCCAGGATCAGGGGCCCCGACGCAGGCAGGTTCTCCCGTCCCTCGATGACGATCTCGCGGAAGAAGATTTTCCCGATGAGGCGGAAAAATGCGGGAAGCATCTCGGTCTGTCCAGTCTGTCCCGTCTGGCCGCTGCGCGGCAGTGGAAGAAGTGCATTAGTGTCTAAGTGTCTAAGTGTCTGAGTGAAGAGGAAGAAATGAAGAAATGCAGAGACCAGATTCCGGTATCCCGAATTTCTTCTTCCTCACTCCCGCATCTTTCTCTTCACTCATACACTCAGACACTTCTTTTCACTCAGGCACTCTTGCTTGTTCCTGCCTACCGGTGTGCCGCTTTTTCCACGATTGTGGCGAGTTTCTCGACGATCGCCCTCAGCTCGCCGTCGCTGTAGGACGACTCATGGAGGTAGCTCCGGTCCAGCGTTTTCGTCGGGACGAATTTCTGGAGCACGAATCGCATTGCGCCGGGAACAAGCCGCGCGATCTTGTCGAGGTCCCCCGGGGCGAGCAGTGACTTGACGGCTGTCGTCCGGAACTCATAATCGACGCCGGAGCTCATGATGAGGGAGATGCTTTTGAGAATCCGCTGGCCGTCCGTTTTCGTCTTCGTCACCTCGCTGTAACGCTCCAGGGGCGCCTTGATGTCCATGGCCACGTAATCCAGGAGCTTGCGGCCGAGCATCTCCTCGAGCACGTCGGGAAGGGCCCCGTTGGTGTCGAGCTTGATCCGGTAGCCCATCGCCTTGAGGTGGATGATGAAGGGGATCAGTTCGGGCTGCAGGGTCGGCTCGCCCCCCGTGATGACGACGGCATCGAGGCGCCCCTTGCGTTTCTCGAGAAACGTGAGGATCTCCGCCTCCGGGCTCAGGCCCTCGAAGCGCTCCGGGTCCACCAGCTCGGGGTTGTGGCAGTAGGGGCAGCGGAAATTGCAGCCCTGGGTGAACACGACGGCGCTGATCCTGCCAGGGTAATCGATGAGGGACACTTTCTGGAATCCGCCTATCTTCATCTTTTATTTTCTCACCTTCTTACCTTCCCACCCTCTCAACTTCTGGCCTTTTTGTTGAGTTGCCTCTTCTTGAGCCAGTGGATCAGCCCCGTCATCAGGACGGCACCGAGCGCCTTTCCCAGGATGGCGATCCCCACGTGGGGGGTCGGGAAGGAGAACAGCTTGCCGTCGGGATAGAACCAGGCCATCGCGATGTAGAGCACGCTGACCATGGCGGCCCCGGCGATCATGGCCTGGTCGAGCCTCTCCACCGACCAGCCGCAAAGGCCGCTGATCAGCCACTGGATCGGGTCGAGAAAGCCCGAGACGGTGTAGTAGGCCAGGGCCGTGAAGAGGTTCGGGTTGTCCACGGGACTCGTCTCCTTTCAGGATGCCTGCGACTGCAGCGTGCAGAGCCGTTTTGCGAGGGCCGCCACCGCCACGAGGCACCACACGGCCTCGAGGACGACGAACGGCATGAAGGCGATCATCCACGAGGACCAGCCTGCCAGTCCCGCCCCGGCGATGTTCATCCCGATGTAGGCGAAACCGTCCTGGGCGATGAATTTGAACAGGCTCAGAAAAAAAGCCAGGAGCAGCAGGGCCACTCCCAGCGATCCGATCAACGTTGGCGCGTCCATGATGACACCTCTCAGCTCCTCCTTACATCTCCTTCACGGTCAGGTTGACGGAGCCCGTGTGCGACGTATCGGGCCGGGGCTTTCCCCTTTCATCGACCAGGGGCTGGCTCTCCAACGTGAAAAGGGTTGCCGTAACCGACTTGCGGCCCGATTCGTCGAAGCGGGCCATGAAGGTCCGCTCCCATTTCTTCCCGGGCTCGATGGCCTGGACCCTGTAGAAGCGGGGTTCGCCCGCCTTCTTGCCCGTCTCCACGTATTGGAGCCGGACAGGCTCGGATTTCTCCATGCCGCGGTTCTCGACAGTTACGGTGACGTTGATTCGCTTTCCCTTTCGCACGACATGGGAAGTTGTGCCCTCGAGATTGATCTTCTTTTCCGATTCCTGGACGAAGAAGGGCCCTACCTTGACCTTGAGGTTGTTGTTTTCGGGTCCCGCCCCGTCAACCGGGGCAACGGCGGCAATCCCGATGAGGAACATCCCGGCAAGCATGAGGACGAGCAGTTCTCTTCGCATGGCTTCCTCCAGGTTGTGGTCTTTCCGTGAACCAATTTACAGGGAACGGGGTGGAGGGTCAATAGTGGAAAACGCGGCCGCCGCCGGGAGAAGGGATCGTTTCACCCGGGTGGAGTGAAATAAGCTTTGCATATTGGCTTCCTTTCCCTATAATTCACCGATAGCACTTATTAGACAGGCAACAAAATACCGTAAAAGCGTCATTCCCGCGAAAGCGGGAATCCACAAAGGATTGGATACCGGATCAAGTCCGGTATGACATGGTTGCGATGTTTAGTTGCCGCAGTAATAACAGGGAGGACACGATGAAGATAACAGGTCTCGATAAGATTGAGAAGGTAAAGATGACGATGGAAGGGGCAAAGGATGTCCTGAAGCAGGTGCCCCTGTCCAAAAATGACGGCGCCCCCAATTTCTCCTTCCGGGTATTCACGATCCTGCCCGGCGGCCACACGCCTTACCACACCCACAGCGTGGAGCACATGAACTACGTGGTCGAGGGCGAGGGAGCCGTGGTCGATGAGGCCGGCCGGGAGCATCCCGTGAAGAAGGGGGAATTCGTCCTGGTGCTGCCCGACGAAAAGCACCAGTACAAGAACGCCTCGGCCAAGGAACCCATGGTCATGATCTGCGCCGTGCCCAAGGAATACGAGTAGGACAACGGGGGTTTCTCAAACGAAGAAGACCCGGCCGCCGTTGGCCGGGCCTTGCTTTTTCGGGGCAATACGCTGTTGACTCACCTTCAGACCCTCTTACCCTCTGACGGAAAGGCGCCTCACGTTACTTGACCGCGCTTTTTCCTTTCTGCTGCGCCTCCTTGGCCGGCAGGCGGTTGCCGAGGAACACGAGCATCTCCTGGATGAAGGCCGCGCGCCCCTTCTCCGGGCGGTCGAGGTGGAGGAAGTGCGTGGCGTCGTGAATCACGACGAACTGTTTTTGCGGCGCATTGACGAGCCCCGCATGAAGGGCATGAAGGTCTTCCGGCCGCGACCAGTCATCGAGGGTCCCCCGCACGTAGAGCGTCGGCACGAGGATGTCCTTCGCGTCCCAGAGTTTCTTCCCCTCCGACATTTCGAAGTGCTCCTTGCGGAAAGCCCCCGGGATGCGAATGCTCGGCGGCGTGCGCGTGCTTGCCGTCGCGTCCCCGGCCAGCGCCAGCTTCACATAAGCCACGGCCACGCGGGGGTCGCGCCACTGCGACTTGTCCCCGCCCGGGATGGCCCCGTCCCAGTCGGCCATGAGCCCTCTTGCATCGGCCAGGAAGAACGCGCCGGCCCCGGGGTTGAACGCTCCGGGGTTCTTCGGGTCCTCGAAGGCCCTGCGCGGCTTCCAGGGCGCCTTGACTCCGTACAGGGCGTTGAGCAGGACCAGGTGGCTCACCTTGTCGCTGTTTTTCGCCGTGTACAGGGCGGCCCAGAGCCCGCCCGCGCCGAGGCCCGCGAGGGCCGCTTTGCTTTCCCTGCTGCGGCGCAGGATCCAGTTCACGACGGCCGAGACGTCCTTCACGGCCTCGTCGGAGCTTACCGCAGGCGGCGCCTTCGCATCCGTCGAATCCAGGGCCGCCGGCTTTGTCGAATTGCCGAAACCGCGCACATCCATCATGTAGACGACGTGGCCTGCGCTGGCGATATCCTCGCCCAGGGAGTAGTTCGGGATCGTGGGGTCGAAGTTGGGAAGGCTCCCCGGGCCGCCCCCGTGGATGAGGAGCACGGGGGTGCCCACCTCTTCCTGCATGGAGGCCCTGATTTCACGGACAAAGATCCGTATGCCGGGTTCGCTGTCCACCCACGCGTCGGCGCGGAAGAAGGCGGACGCATCGCCTGCAGCCGCAAGCCCCAGAATTGTCATCCACGCCAGGATCGTCAAAATCAGCCGCCGCATCATCAGTTCCTTTCACCACGGTTCTTGCGCAGATTGCCTCATCGGCACTTCGCGGTTATCATATATCCTATCGGCACGGGCGGTGCAATTCTCAAGCCCCTTTCCGTCACTCAGGTGCGGAAGCCGGCAGGCTTTCGCGGGGGGGGGCCGGTGCCGGGATGCACGGGTTTTTCCCCGAAGCCGCATCCGGCAAGGCGCCTGAAAACTCTATCAGCATAGCACGGAAAACGTGGACATCAAACCGCGAGCCGGCGCAGCCCTATCCGGATCGTACGCTGAACCGGCAAGCCCTCGCGCCAGGATGCGGGGACTTTTCATTTGGACGGCAAGAGGCTATGATAGAGCCTGTAAATGACGCGGCGATCCGCAGGGACAGGTTGGATGCTCCCTGCGCCTTCGGGCCCTGAAAGGAGCTAAACCCCAATGATCTTGCACCCCTATCCCACAGTGACTCAGCGGACGAGAGACGACTGCGGGGCTGCCATCGTTTCGTCCATCCTGCGCAAGCACAACATCAAGCACCAGTACAGCCGCCTCTGCCGGGAGCTCAACGTCAGTAACAAGACGGGGACCGAGGAGCCGGATATCGTCAATTTTCTCAACGGCAAGGGGTTTCGCGCCTGGATGACCTACGACATGACCATCGACTCGCTCGTCAACTTCATCGACTCCGAGATCCCCGTGATCCTGATCATCCAGGCGTACAGCCGGAGCAAGAAGGAAGACCGCTACGAGGGTTTTGCCAACTACGGCCACTACATCCTGGCCATCGGCCACGACGACGACCGGGTCGTGTTCATGGATTCCGGCCTGCCCTTCGGCAGCTACGGCTACCTGACGAAGGAGGAGCTCGAGAAACGCTGGTACTACGTCACGGAGGACAACCGCAAGTTTCGGGTCGGCATCGTCGTCGAACCCTCCAAGAAGAACAACCTCGTGCACATCCGGTAG
>CAWDHZ010000023.1:0-37709 GCA_963802225.1 uncultured delta proteobacterium
TCCTGCATAGTACCCTCGAGACTAAAGATGATGGCTCCAACATAGGAATGCTCCGGCCGAAAACCGGAGCATTATTTTTGATAAATTGGCGGAAGTGCATGGGAATCGAACCCACCTGGGAGGGTATTAGCCCCCCACACTGGATTTGAAGTCCAGGAGGCCCACCAGTGACCTGCGCACTTCCTTACCGCGTAAAATAGCGAAGCCACTGCGGAATGTCAATGGATTGTTCTGCCGCAGGGCGGCAGAACAAAGGTGTCAGGTTGCAGGTAACAGGCTACAGAGGGGGAACGGGGAAAGATCCGGATCGGGAGAGGGAATTCGGGATGAGCGGGCTGTCATTCTTCTGTTGATAATCCACACCCCCGGCAGGAAAAGGCAATAGGCACCGCAATGCCTTTGCCCGCCGGGGGAATCTGCTAGAGCGCCAGGAAATAATTGTTGCAGGCATCCTCAAGGGCCTTGCGGTCAAGCCGGGGCTTTTTCTGCTGGTACTGTGCCGCCCAGAGGATCTGATGGAGAATATCCCGCGGGTAACAGGCCCGAAGGGGTTCCCTGCGATCCTGTTCGATGATCCTGATCAGATCGTCGGCCAGAGACTGTTCGTAATCCAGATCGTGCTTCACGCAGAGACGCCTGAAGATTTCGCGGAACTGGTCGGGCGTCATGAAATCGACCTTTATTTTCGTCTGAATGCGGCGAAGAAAAGCCTCGTCCGCCAGTTTGGCCGGATCGAGATTGGTGGCAAATACGACCAGCATGTCGAAGGGGATCTCGATCTTCCTGCCGCCTGCCAGCGTGATAAAGTCGATCCGGCGGTCCAGCGGCACGACCCAGCGATTGAGCAGCTCCTCGGGGCTGACGCGCTGGCGGCCGAAGTCATCGATGATCAATATGCCGTTGTTGGCCTTCATCTGGACCGGTCCCGTGTAGAACCGGGTGCTGGAATTGAACTGGAGATCGAGCATTTCGATCGTCAGCTCGCCGCCCACCATCATGCGGGGCCGGCGGCACCTCGCCCAGCGGCCGTCCTGCTCGTGGTCCACGGACTGATCGAGGCGCTGGTGGAGCGCCGGGTCATACACCGTGATGATCTGGCCGTCCACCTCCACCGCGTAAGGGACCCAGACGGGGTCGTGGTCGAAGAGGCGGGTGAGCGTTTCGGCGATGGTGGTCTTGCCCGTGCCGGTGGGCCCGTAGAGAAAAATGCCCCGGCCGGACGTCGCCGCGACGCCGAGCTGGTTCAGGGTCGCACTGTCGAGCACCAGCTCTTCGAAGGCACGGGAGACATCCTCGGGCGTGACCCGGATGCCGCGCACGCTCTGGGCCTCGATGCGCTCGACGTAGTCCTCGAGCGACACGGGCGCGGGACCGCAGTACTGGTTCTGGGCGAGCAGATCCAGGGCCCGGGACTTCCCGCCGGATGAGGCTGTGACCCGGTGCGTGCCCCCCGCCATGCCGGTGACCTGGCAGAGCTGATCCCTTCGCAGGCGCTGGAAAAGATCCTCCACGATCTTGTAGGAAAGCCCCATATGCCGGGCCAGCTCGTTCAGGGATATCTCACCTACGCGATAGATGATCTTGAGTGCGAGGTCTTCGAGAAGATTCTTGCGGATCCCCGTTTCCTCAATGGATCGGGATATGACGATCTTTGCAGCGGCCATGGTTGGCGGTCTCCTTTCGTCGGGCCGAATCGATTCTGCAAAAGAATGGCAGGTCTTCGGCGCGACCTGCCATCAGGCGAGCAAAACGGATGATCTCATCGCACCGCGGGACCGGCCGCGAGGCCATCTTCGGCTTTCTTGAGATTCTCACGGGCCTTGGCATAGTGGTTCGGCTTCATGCCGATGGCTTTTTCAAAGGCCGTTTTCGCCTCGGCGTATTTGTTGTCCGCCATGTAGAGGCACCCCATGTTGTTGTATGCGGCCGCCTCGTCGCTCCCCTGCTTGAAGGCGAGCAGGGCTTTCTCGTCGTGCCCCATTTTGAAGAGCGCGAGCCCCAGGTTGTTGTAGGCCCGGCGGTTGTTGACATCGAGCCGGATCGCCCGGGAGTAGGCCTCGGCGGCCCCCCGGTAGTCCCCCTTGAGGTAGCGGGACATGCCCAGGTTGTTGAAGAGAAGGCTGGAGTTGGGGTTGAAGGCGATTGCCTTCTCATATTCCCCGATCGCCCGGTCGTGATTCTTCCGCTGGTCGAAAACGTACCCACGCAGGGCATGGACCTGCCAGAGTTTGGGATCGGCGGCAAGTGCGCGGTCGAAGTCCGCCATGGCGGTGTCGAGATCGTTTTTCGCCAGCGAGACTCGCCCCCTGCCCTCCAGGGCCAGGGCGCTTTTCGGGTCGCGGCTGAGGATGTCCTCGAATACCTTCTGCGCCTCGTCGTTCATCCCCCGGCTGAGCAAGAGCATCCCTTTCTTGTACCTTGCGCTCTCGAGCTTTGCGTCCTTGGCCAGCGCCTTATCGTACTGGGCGAAGGCCATGGCTGGATTGCCCTGCCGGACGTAGTTGTCGCCGGCCTGCTCGAGTCCCCGGGCATCCATCTCCGGCAGCTCCTTCAGGCTCGCCCCGGCAGCGGTTGCCGACTCGGCGTTTTTCTGCATGGCCAGCATCCGCTTGTACTCGTCCCGTATCGCCGTGTCCTTCGTCCCCGTGGAGGCGCAACCGGCCAGAACGGCCGCGGTGATCAACACCGCCAGGATTCCGAGAACCGGCTTTGTTCGGATCATTGTCATCACTTTTCATCCTCTTTGAATGTTTTTCGCTCACCGGCCAGGTCCTGCCCGACGAGGACCTTCACCTGGACGTTGTCGCGGTCGAATGTGCCGACTTTTTTCATCTGCGTGATGCCGGGAATCGCTCCCTTGACCCTCAGGGCCGTGAACTCCGCGTCACCCCTGTAGTAGACGCTTGCCCGGGCGTGCCGGAAGTGATCGGCATTGGTCAGACGCACGACGTTGAAGCCCTGCTTTTTCAGAAATGCTCCGACGTCCTTCGCCATGTGCCGCATGCCGTTGCCGTTGCTGATTTCGACGCCGTCGCGGCCGATGACCGCCAGCCGGTCCTGCCCGTCCACAACGACGGTCCCTTCCCCGTCCAGGGAACGCTTGACATCGGAAAGCAGGGTCGCCACCTCCGTCCCCTTGCGCGCCCCGCGCAGATCGGGGTCCAGGGTGAGCGCCTTGCTGTAATGCCCGCGCGCCTCCTCGAAGCTGCCGCTCTTCAGACGCAGGTTTGCCGCCGTGAACTCGATGAGGGCCTGGTGCTTCGGGTTGTCGGGCACCTCGGCGGGGTCGCCTTTCCCGAGGGCGCTTTTGGCGAGGGCCAGGTTATTTTTAATGCGGCTGACTTTCCCCCCGGAGAGGGCGCTTGCCTTTTCGAAGGCCTCGGCGGCCTCCTCGTAACGCTCCTGCAGCAGGAAGGAGTAGCCCATGTTGTTGTGCAGGTAGTCGAGATCCGGCTGGAGCTGCAGGGCAGCCTGGAAATACTCCTGGGCCCGCTCATGCTCCCCGATCTGGTCCAGCGACACGGCGATCCCGTTGTAGGCCCTCACGAAGCGGGGATCGCTCCGGATGGCCTTGTTGAACTCCTCGATCGCATCGCGGTGGCGGCCCCTGCCCTGGTAGAAATCCCCCAGCAGGTAGTGCGCATCGGGGTTGCCCAGAGGCGCCCGGACCGAGCCGATGAAACGGTCCATCCCATCCCCCAGGGTGGCCCGCCCGGGCGCCTTGGATTCCCAGGACTTCACATAGCCGGAAAAATAATTGATGAGACTGCAGCTGTTGACGGAAACGAATAAGAGGGCGATGGCTGCAATCATGAGGACGCGGAATGTCTTGTCCATGAAACCCTCCTAGTTTCCGACGTTCGTGATGATCGAATGGTAAATCTGGATGGCCGCCGGCCCGACGATGACCACGAAGATGGACGGGAAGATGAACAGGATCAGCGGGAACATCAGCTTCACGGGAAGCTTGGCCGCCAGCTCTTCCGCCTTCTGATAGCGTCGTGTCCTCATGGCGTCGGAGTGCACCCGCAGGGCCTGGGCCACGCTCGTCCCGAATCGGTCCGTCTGGATGAGCAGGGTGGCGAAGCTGCGGACCTCCTCCACGTCCGTGCGGGCCCCCAGGTTTCTGAGCGCGTCGGCGCGGGACTTCCCCGCCCGCAGCTCCAGGTTCAGGAGCCGGAACTCGTCGCTGATCACGCGGCTGCTCAGCCGGATCTCCTCGGCCACGCGATTGATGGCCGCATCGATCCCCATACCCGCCTCGACGCAGACGACGAGCAGGTCCAGCGCGTCAGGGAACCCCAACACGATCTGCTCCTTGCGCCGGCGGATCCACAGGTTGAGGCACAGATCGGGAACGTAGAACCCCAGAAACCCCGCAGCGCCCAGGACCAGCAGGATATCCACATCCAGAATCGGGCGCTCCGCGGCGAGGTAGCCGAAGAAGGCCAGCACGGGGAATGCCGCGGCACAGAGGATCTTCGCCCCCCAGAAAATGGCCGGCGCTCCCTGGTGCCGCACCCCCGCCGTGAGCAGGAGCTGGCGGAAGCGGCTCATGCCGGCCTCGTTTTCCCCGCGCCGGAACCGGAGGCCGGTCCGGGCCGAGAACCCGAACAGAAGATCCCGCACGGGGTGGCCCGTTTGTGTCCCGCCCCCCGCAACGGCCATCTCGGACCTGGCGACAATGCCTCCCGCCCTCACCTTCTCGACAACCTCCTGGCGCTCCCGGTGGAATCGCAGGAAATAATACCCGGCAAGCAGGACCAGCAGCGTCCCGGTGAATACCATTGTTGAAATCAGGATTGCCATGTGGATCTCCCCTTTCAGACCTTGATGGAAACCATGCGTTTCATCGCGAACATGCCGATGAGCATCAGGACGAAGGCCCCGGCAACCAGCCACTGGCCGATGGAATCCCGGAACAGGATCTCGATGTAGGGCCGGTTGAGCACATAGATGGTCGCGGCCATGAAGAACGGCAACAATGCCAGGATGATCGCCGAGGCCCTCGCCTCGCCCGTGAGGGCCTTCACCTTGCCGTGAAGCTTGAAACGCTCCCGGATCAGGCCGCTGATCTTCTCGAGAATCTCGGCGAGGTTGCCGCCGCTCTGGCGCTGGATGATCACCGACAGGGCAAAAAACTTCAGGTCGGGGCAGTCCACCCGGTCGGCCATGTTGCGAAGCGCGTCCTCGTAGCCCAAGCCGAAGTTGATCTCGTCGAGAGTCTTGCGGAACTCGGTTTTTGCGGGATCGGCAAACTCCATGACCACCATCTGGAGGCCCCCGTTGAAGGCGTGGCCGGCCTTGAGGGCCCGGGCGACCATGTCGAGGGCATCGGGCAGCTGCTTCTCGAACCGGTCGAGCCTGCGCTTCTTCCTGGCGATAACGTAGAGCCAGGGCAGAGGGGCCGCCAGCACAGCCAGCAGGATCGAAGCCGGAAGGTTGCGGCTCAGCAGGAAGCAGAGTGCTCCGGCGCCGGCTGCCGAGGCCGCCGAAAGCAGGAGGAAAAAGCCCAGGGGCTGTGTCACGTCGCCCTGTGCGAGGAGCCTCTCCAAGCGGCTGAGCGTCGGCACCTTGTGGCCGAGCAGCGCCTCGTTGAACCAGGGGATCGAGCTGAGGATCCGCTTTTTCACGATGTCCACGCCGCCCGCCCCCGCGCGATCCGCCGACAGGCCTTTGATCTCCTTTCGCAGCCTGCCAACCTCGGGGTTGAACCGGCCGCTCCGCATGAGCATGAACAGGGACTGGGTCACGGCCAAAACGACGATGAAGATGACGACAAACAGGATCAGATCCATCGAATGCTCCCCCTCAGATCTCGTAGGACTTATTGGAATCGAAGATGTTGTACGGGATCGGCTCGCCGAGGGCCGCAAAGCGCTCCATGAACTTCGGCAGGAACCCCCGCATGACGAATCGCCCCTTCACCCGGCCGTTTTCGTCCAGGCCCGTCTGCTCGAAGGCGAAGATCTCCTGCATCGTAACGGTGTTGCCCTCCATGCCCGTGATCTCCTGAAAACTCACGACCTTGCGGCTGCCGTCGATGAGGCGCGAGATGTGGATGACGACGTGGATGGCCGAGCTGATGTAGCGCCGGACGGCCTCGTTGGGGATGTTGAGGCCCGTCATGGCGACGAGTGTCTCGAGCCTCAGCAGAGCATCCCGCGGCGTGTTGGCGTGGATCGTCGTGATCGAGCCGTCATGGCCGGTGTTCATGGCCTGCAGCATGTCGAGCACCTCAGCACCTCGCACCTCGCCCACGATGATGCGGTCGGGCCGCATGCGCAAACTGTTCCGGACGAGGTCGCGCTGGGTGATCTCGCCCTTGCCCTCGATGTTCGAGGGCCGCGTCTCGAGCCGTACGACGTGCTCCTGCTTCATCTGTAGCTCCGCCGAGTCCTCGATCGTGACGATGCGCTCGTTGGGCGGGATGAACCGGGAGAGCACATTGAGCAGTGTTGTCTTGCCGCTGCCCGTCCCGCCGGAGACGAGGATGTTGAGCCGTGAACGAACGACCCCCTTGAAGAGCTCGCCGATCGCGGGAATGACGGTCTTGAGCGTGAGCAGGTCGTCCATCTCCAGCGGGTCGACGGCGAAGCGCCGGATGGAGAGTGCCGGGCCGTCGACGGAGACCGGCGGGACGACGGCGTTGACGCGGGAGCCGTCGGCGAGGCGCGCGTCCACCATGGGCGAGGACTCGTCGATCCGGCGCCCCACGGCCGAGACGATGCGGTCGATGATTTTCTTGAGATGGTTGTCGTCCTTGAAGCGCGTCCCCGTGAGCTGGATCTTCCCGTAGCGCTCCACGTAGACGTGGCGGTAGGAGTTGACCAGGATGTCGGAGACCGTGGGGTCGTGCATGAAGGGTTCGATCGGCCCCAGGCCGAGGACCTCGTTGAAGATCTCCTCCTGGAATTGCTCGCGCTCTTCGAAGTTTAGCGGCGTCGACGACGACTCTTCGGCAAGGATCCGCTCGGTGAGCCGCCGGATCTCCTGCTTGAGGAGCTGCCGGTCCAGCGAATCGATGAGCGAGAGGTCCAGCATGTCCACCAGGCGGTCGTGTACCTTGCCCTTGAGTTCGCTGTACTCATCGGTGATCAGGAAGACCATCGGTTTTTCTTTGGGAACGAGCCATGTCTTCAGTCCTCTTCTTTCTTAATCCCTGGTGTTGACTTCCACGAAGAGCCTGCGGAGCCTGTTGATCGTTGCGATGACCCGTTGGCGTTCCTTCCATCCCGCTTGCTCAGTAGAGCTTCAGCCCCAGGAATGCGCGTTTGTCCCTGTCCTTGTCCTTGCCGCTGCCGGTGCGGCGGCCCGCCAGGGCGGCGGCCATCTCCGCGATCGCCTCGGTGACCTCGGCATCGGGCTCCACGAGCGACAGGGGCTTGCCCTGGTTGATGGCGCTCATCGTGGCGTGGAAGTCATTGGGAACGACCCAGAAGACCTTCTTGCCGATGCTCTGCTCCGCCTCCCGGAGGGTAATGACGGATTTCTTGTCGAAGCGGTTGACGACCACCTCCACCCAGGGCTCCGGCGGGTAGCCGAGATCGCGGAAGGTCTTCATGAGCTTCTTCACGTTGATCAGGCAGGGCATGCTCAGACCGGAGACGAGCAGCACCTTGTCGGCGCTGCGCAGGATCATCTTCGAGATGTCGTCCACGGCCTGGCCGCTGTCGATGATCACGAAATCGAACATCGTCCGCATGAGCCTCAGCAGCGCCTCGACCACCTGGGGGGTCACCGTGTAACTGTCGTCCACCCGGTCCGGCGAGGGCAGCACCCGCAGCCCCGAGCGATGCCGGTAGAGGATCCCCGTGAGGTACGTGGCATCGAGGCGGGCGATGTTTTTCGAGACGTCCACCCAGTTGAAGACGTGCTCGAGACTCAGAAAGAGCGGGATCTCGCCGAAAAGGCGGTTCATGTCGATGATGGCCACCGACACCGTCCCGTCGAGCCGCACGAGGCTGTCGGCAAGGTTCACGGCGATCGTCGTCGTCCCGACGCCGCCCTTGACGCCCAGAACATTGATGATCTGCCCCTTGCGCACGGGTCCCCTGGACACGGCCTGGGAGTGCTCCGAGCCGTCGCGGAGCCTCAGCAGGGCCTTGCGCAGCTCGGCCTCGTTGACAGGCTGGGGGATGAACTCCTTCACCCCGATGCGCATGGCCTGGATCAGCACGTCGGGGTTTGTGCTCTTGCACGTGATGAAAAATTCGCGCGCCTTGTTCGTTGCCTTGGCGCGGTTCAGGGTGTCGAAATCCCGGATTGTGTCGTCGCCGATCTCCAGGACGAGAAGATCCGACGGCATCGTGTCGTGGACACTCTGGATCAAAAACCCATCGATCGAAGCGATAATGACGGAAAGCTGGTCCCTCAGCTTCTCGTTTCTGATTTCCAGTCTGACGGTTTTTTTCCTCAGGAACATGTCCCTTTACCTCAGGTATTGCAGTTAATGGTCCCGCACAGCGCGGGGCGCCCCGTCTTTACTGAACGAGGCGGAGCTTGATATCCTTGGCGATTCTCCTGAAGATGGCCTCCAGCTCGCTCGAGTTGGGCGTGATGAACGTGTAGTCGTCGCCACTCGACAGGGCTTTCAGGAAGTCGGGGTCGATGCTGGTCGTCGTTCCGAGACCCACGGCGTAGATCCTGATGCCCTTGTCCTTCAACTCCTGCGCGTGATCCAGGGCCATCTGGCGTGCCGTTCTGCAGAAATAGCCCGTGCCGCCCGAAAGTACGCTGTGCGGAATGTCGCAATATTCGGCGGAGTAACCCGTCAGCGGTCTCGTCTCGAGCATGTACCATTTCGTTGTGGCCTTTCCGCACGCGGAGCTCGGAGAGAGTTTCCCATCGCCCGTCACGAGCGGTTGCACACCGAGGTCCGCCCCCGTGTTGGGGTCCCGCAGAGGGCCGACCACCTTGTATGTCGTGTAAGACTCCCAGGGCTTGCAGTTTCCCGTATGGACCACGACGGCGTCATAATCTTTGCCGTCGCGCCGGAACTTGCCCCGCATGGCCGTCGGCTGCCCGTCGGAGAAAAAGACGACAAACTGCTGACGCCGCTGGTCGGCTGGCATGCCCGTCTGGTCCGGAAACCCCTTCGGGCCGTCGGCCTGGTCGAAGGCATCCTCCATGTTCGTTGCCCCGGAGGGGTTCATGGCGTTGATCGCCGCCCTCATGGGACCGACGAAATTATTCCCCAGGGCGTAGTTCACCTTGACTTCGTAGGAGTAACTGATGAGCCCCATCCTGTCGCGGGCCTGCGTGTCCTCATAGTAGTCGAGGAAGCTGTTGGCCGCCTTTTGCAGGTCCGTGAATTTCGTCCCCGCCATCGATCCGGTGCGGTCGAGGATCATCATGATCTCCACTTCCTTCCTCTGGGCGACGCTGACGGCGCGGACGGGAATCGCGTCGAAGCCGAAGATCCTCGCCAGGATGGCCTTGGCATGGACCCTGCCCTCCACCTGGACGCTGTCCGCCGCAGTCATGGTGGCTGTGAAATCGACCGTCCCCCCCTCCTTCGACCCCGGGGTGCCCATATAGCCGGCATAGAAATTTTCGTTGCCGAACTCCCTGGCGAGTGCCAGGGATCCACGTTGGGGTTCCCGATGTTCCTGGCTGCCGCGAGGGCCGCCGCGTCCACTCCCTTGGCCAGCTCGGCCCGGACCAGGTACCAGCGGCCCGCCTCGACGCCGAGGGCCGTGAAGCCCAGGATCACAAGGAGCATGAGGGCGAAGATGACCAGGAACGCGCCGCGCTCGCCGGCAAGCCTGCCTTTCATGCAACCCCTCCAAACGTTTCTTGTCCTCGAAGCCATGACATCACCCCCTTAGAAGACGGCCTTGCTCCCGATCAGCATCCCCCCGCTCGGCAGCACGAGGTTCTGGATAAAATTCGGCAGCGGCGTGATGGGCTGGTAGAGATAAAACACCTCGACGACGGTGATCTCCGAGATATCCGCTGTGTTGTTCTGCGCGTTGAAATGCAGGTGGTTGTAGATCGTTGACGACAGCCCCCCCGGTGTGGCGTTCAAAGCGCCGGTGATGGTGCTGTTTACGCCGAGCCCGCCGCAATCGGTGCGGCTGAGGATGAAAGGCTCCGGTTGGAATTCGGAGAGGCCCGCCCTGATCCGGGTGACCCAGATCCTGCCAGAGGCGTTTCTCAGATCGAAGGGGGCCGCCGAGGCCTGAAGCATGGTGATGAGCTCCTGTCCCACACGGATGTCCCGCGAGGCGAGGCTGCCGCCCTCGCGGCTCACGTTGGTGATGACGAGGCGCGCGTGGATCAGCCGGCCGAATTCCACAACGCCGTACACGAGGACGACGAGGATCGGCAGAATGAAGGCCAGCTCCACCAGGGAGGCCCCGCGCTCGGCCTTCCAGCCGCCGCGGGCCCGGAAACGAGCCCTTTTGCCTTTGCTGTATTGGTCCGTGTTCATGTTCCCTCGCTGCTGCCGGTCCGGATGACCGGCCTTGTCTGCCGGGTCCTTATCTGTAAAGCTCGTTGCGGTAGGTCCCCTCGGCCACAACCACGGTGTGGCCGCCGCTGAAAAAGGTTCCGATCAGGGGCGTGAAGAGCTTGTGGTCGTAGCGGGTCCGCACGCGCATGTAGTCGCCCTCATCCCCCGCGTTCTGCTGCGACTGCCATCCGGTGGGGTCGCTGAAATCGTCCTTCACCGGGTAAATCGAAATCATCAGCATGCCGGGATCCACCGCCAGGGAGGCCTGCTCCTTGATCGTTTTGACGATGGAGGCCTCCCTCGTCATCACATTGCCGGAGGGGTCCGTGAGCTGCCGGCCGACGAGGGCCAGCCGCATCCCCTCGCGGGTGGCATACTGAAGGGTGTGCTGGACAAAGAAATACCAGCCGAACTCGATGATGCCGATGACGAGAATGATGAAGACGGGGAGCGCCACGGCGAACTCGACGGCCGAGCTGCCCCTTCATCCACCGGTTTTTGTCTTCGTCGATCCTTCATCTGCTTACCCACTTTTCAACCGGGACTCACTTGCCCATGTTGCCGATGTTGATGATGGTGGAGGCTGGCTTCTCCGTCTTCTCGAACTCCTTCTGGCGCTTGTTCATGGCAGCGGCCGCGGCCTGCCCGTCGAGCCCCTCGACGGGCTTGAGATTTTTCTCCGCATCGGGGTTCGCGATCTGGTTGGCTACCTGTAGCTTGTGCGACGTCCCGCGGTCCATCTCGAGCCGGGAGGGCGCGCAGGAAGCGAGCAGTCCGGCCGCGAAGACAAGCACGCACAGTATGGCAATTGTTTTTCTCATGGGTCTCTCCTTTCCATTCGTCAGGGCTTCATGTATCCGAAATCACCCTCGAGGCCGCTTCCCTTTTTCAGCCCCGGCACGGAGGCGGCGGGCGACGATTTCGCGGTGTCTTGCTTCCCCTTGCCTTCGAGGCTCCCCAGGAGGTAGAACTCGAAGTCGTCGGGCTCGATGTAGGCATCCGTCGGCAGGGTCTGCTTCGTCATGTCGAGCGGCTTTACCAGGTGGGGCGTCACGATGATGACGAGCTCCGTCTCGTTCTTCTGGAACTCGGTGCTTCGGAACAGCGCCCCCAGGACCGGAATGTCGCCCAGCACGGGAAACTTCCGGACGACTTCGCGCACGTCGTCCTTGAGAAGCCCCGCGACGGCGAAGCTCTGGCCGTCGCCCAGTTCGATGACCGTCGAGACGCGCCGCGTGTTGATGCTCGGGATGATGTACCCCTGAAGCGAGACGGCCCGGGTGAAGTCGAACTCGGAGACCTCGGGGTTGACCATCATGCTGATCTTGCCGTTGCCCAGAACGGTGGGCGTGAAGTTCAGGCCCACGCCGAAGGTCTTGTACTCGATCGTGATGGTCGTTCCTCCGCCGCTGCCCGATGACTGCGGCACGGGAATGGGAAACTCGCCGCCGGCCAGGAAGCTGGCGGAGCGTCCGCTCAGGGTGATCAGCGTCGGCTCGGCGAGGACCTTGGTCAGGCCGTTTTCCTTCAGCGCATCGATGAGGCCGGTCCACGTGGCGCCGGCACCCGCAAACTGAAGAGCCCAGTTCGACGCTGTCCCCGAGGACGAGGGGATTGCCAGGCCAGCCCGCCGCGGGAATCTTCGCGAGGTTGTTCAGCAGAGAGATGCCGAAGTTCGTTTCCGCTCTCGCTGATGTAGGCGAAATTGACGCCGAGGCGGCGCATGAGGCTCTGGGACATCTCGGCCACGCGGACCTCCAGCATGACCTGGTGGACGCCGCCCACATCGACGAGGCTCAACACCTTGGGTTTCCCGGTCGTTCTTGTCGACGGGCGCATAGGCCTCGGCAAGACGGACGAGTTGAGTCAGGTTTCCGGTGCTGGATACCGTACCCGAGAGGGTAATACTCTCATGGGTGGCCAGGACCTTGACGTCCTTCTCGCCCGGGAAGATCTCGTGGATCTTCTCTTTCAGGGCGGCCACGTCGGGCAGGATCTCGACGTCGAAGACGGCGGTGACCCGGTTGGAGTCGCCCCAGAGGGTGATCGTCGTGACGCCCGCGGCCTTGCCCGTCACATAGACCTGGCGGGCCGAGAGGGCGATCGTGTCGGCAATCTCGGGGGCCGCGACGGAGACGCGCCTTACGGTATCGGAAGACTCGACGAGGGTCGATTTGCCCACGGCGAGGGTCAGCTTCCGGGATGAAAGGTTGTTCACGCTCACGCTCGTCGGGGCGGCCGCCTCACAGATGGATGCAACGGCGAGCACGAGCAACAGGATCAGGCACAGGGCGGCTCCCGCCCGGGTATGGATCAGGTGTCGGGTTCTCATGGCTCCTTATTCCCCCTTCTTGAAATTCGTTTCCGTGACCTTGCTCCCCCGGATCGTCTCGACGGTGAAGCCCGGCGCCGGCGCGGGCCTGGGCGCCGCAACCTTTTTCACTGCCGCTTTCGGCGGGGCCGTCTGGGAGAGAAGGCCGGGAATGGTCGTGCCCCGCGTGTCGCTGGTGGCCGAGTCGGAGTAGTTGCGCAGGGCGAGCTGCAGCTTGCCTTCCTGGGCGGCCAGGGCCAGCTTTTCCCCCTCCTCGGGAGTCACCTCCAGGGTGATCACGTCGACCTGGGCGGGCTTTTCCTGCTTGCCCGATTTTTCCAGCTCCGTCCCCGTGGCCAGGACGAGGATGTTCTCGAGGACGATCTTCGTCGTCGGCTCATTCTGCCGATCGCTCCTGGAAAGGGTGACGAGGACATCGACGCGGTTGCCGGGGTGGATGAACCCCGAGACGCCCACGACCTTATCCACCTTGACGCCCATGGCACGCTTCTTCGGGGTGACCAGAGCCGCGACTCCGCCCTGGGATACCGTTGTGGGCGCGAGCTTGGACTCGAAGAGCGGCTCGCCCGCCTTAAGCGGGTAGATGTTCGTCCGGCCTACAAGGGCGGCGGGGTCGGTAAAGTGGCCGGCAGGCAGACTCTCTTTAAGGTAGGTCATGCTCTTCACCATCGGGCCCGTAATGGACGTACCCCAGGGAAGATCCACTGCGGCGACGACGACGGTCTGCGTTTCCCGCGCCTGCGCTTGCGTCGCTGTCATCTGCTTGAGCCACCCGTAAACCACGATGGTGACGACGAGCGCGACGACTACGGCAAGGCCGAACAGGAGCAGCGGCTTTTGCTTGTCCGCCAGCTTGTTCCACATCTGTTTCATGATTCAGCTGCCTCCTTCGACTTTACAGCCCCGATGGCTGTCTTCGTTCGATTTCCGGTTACCTTAATGCATCTATAGCGGCCTCAGCACAGCCAGGGCTGTTCCGAGGGATATGGCCAGGCCGTAGCACAGACGGGGAAGCCTGGTGAAACTTTTATTGACCGGCATCTCAAGCCCCGTCGCCAGTACAAGACCCGTCAGCGCCGAGCCGATCCGTCCCAACACTTCCCGAAGCGCACCGTGGCGGTACAGGATGACCACCGCGTAGAGGCCACCGATGAGCGCACTGTAGAGAAAAGCGGTAAAGACGCCCGTCGGGCCCAGGATTGCGCCTACGGCGGCCATCAGCTTCACGTCGCCCGCTCCCATGCCGCCGAGAAGGTGGAACAGGAGCAGAAGCCCCGCACCTGCCAGGATCCCCGAAAAACTTAATATCAAGCCGTTCATGCCGGACGCCTGCAAATGGTACAGAAGCCCGAATAATGCCAGCGGGTACGTAATGAGGTTTGGGATCCTCTGGTGCGCGATGTCCGTAAGCGATGCGGCAACGAGCGCCGATATGAGAATGATAAACGCTGTATTCACGTGGACGTTCTCCGTCTCGTACGAATGGTTTCGTTTCCCATGGCCAGTCTTCACCAGCCCTTGCTGACAGTGTCGAACAAAAGCCGGATCTGGTTGCCCAGATTGAAAACTACCAGGACGATCACGGCTGCGATCAGCGAACCCAGAATGGCATACTCGACGCTCGTAGCGCCTCTGTCTCGACGCAAGCGGCAGCGATTCAGTACCGCCATCCTGTGCTTTTCGATCCGTGATTCCATGGTCATCTCCCTTTGGCCCGGTTTCCCGGCGGCGGATCATCCGTTCTCGCACGACGTCGAAAATCGGACACCGCCGCCGGTTCCCGGTGTCATCCTACTTGATCGCGTCGGCGATCTTCTGAAATGCCGTCTGGATCTTCGTGCCGAGCAGCGCAACGACGGTTACGATGACGGCGGCGATGAGTGCCACGAGGAGGCCGTACTCGACGGCGGTTGCGCCCTCTTCATCCTTGAAAAAACGAATCATCTTTTCCATTTTAAATCCTCCTTGCGATAAAAATGTGTTTAAGAGTTCAATGATGCTGCTTCCGTTAACTTCTCATTACCACTTTCCGTTATCTCAGCCCCGAGCCGTCCCTCCTTTCTCCGTGTGGCTCATTTTGATTCCTCCTTGTCCTCCGGCGATCCGCCTCAAGGCCAAGCTCCACCATTTGACCGAAAATATTCCTTTCCCGGCCTTTTTCTTTTTCCGTCGCACACCCGGGTACCAGCTGTGACGACTCATTTCTATGCAACTGAAATTACGGCCCTTCCCTTTGCAACTGAAGAACTTCTTGTTCTCCTTCAGGACCGTTAGGATCTTGCATCCCGATGCATAAGCCCAAGAGCATAAGCCGTTCCAGAAATCGCAGTCAATGCGGTCTGGCGATGCTTTCAGTGCAACCAAATGGAAATGAACCATCGAATTGAAATGTAATTTTTTTTCAAAAGTATTTTCCAAATTCTCCGAACCGTTGGCCCCTCTCATGCCACCGCATATCAGGCCCTGCAAAATTTGTTGCTGGCCTCGGGGCGCCCTTCCATTCTTTGAAGGAACAACACAATATGGTTCATCAACTGAACAATAATTATTCGACATAGTTATCCAATGCCGCTGCATCGACTACATTGAGGGGAATGTTTTCTTTGGGTTCGTGCTGGCGATCGCGCAATACGATACCTCCACGAACCGCAAGGAGGGAGAGGAGGGGGGGGACTCACTCCGTTGACGGACATGTAACGTACAACAACGAATACAACCTTTGCAACTATCGCAACATAATCATCGTATGTTCTTCAACAATATCCACCTATTCGTGTTATTTTACTGTTGCTCCTGATACGTCAGCAACATGCGTACCATGTCGTTTGCTGCAAACGCTGAATCGGTTGAAGTCCGCTTATGGAAATGCATTTCTAGCTGGCCTGCTGTTTACTGCTTTCACCGGGCACGATTCAAAAACGTAAAATAGTCCGACAGTATGCCTGTGGTACAGAAAGGAAATAGTCCAAATTCATCAGCAACTACAAAAGGGTAAGTTGATTATTCGGGGGTGTAATCTTTTCCGACATTATAAGGGAATATTTTACGTTGCGCAGCGTACAGAATCCACAGAAGAACAGGAGCCACCGGAACACCGGCGAGAATATTCTTCTCTATATAAGGATGCGGCAGAAGCGATAGAACGAGGGAAGCGGATGACACGGACGTGCCCCGCAGCTCTTATCGCGTCGAGAAATAAAGGTAAGGAGAGCGCGGCAGTGACCGGATTGCAGGAAAGGAGTGTTTAGTGGCTGGCTATGAAGAGCGTGAGAAAGAAGTGCCTGAGTGTCTAAGTGTCTGAGTGCCTGAGTGAAGAGGATGAAGGGACCAGGGACAAGGGTTTAGGGACGAGGAAGAAGGGATTCCGCAGTTTCTAAAAAAGGGTCATCGCGAGCCGAAGCCTATAGCAACCCATTTCCACAATCTCCCTCTCCCTTGAGGGGAGAGGGTCGGGGTGAGGGTGGATGTTCTGATGCGTGGCGATCCACGTTTCATTCCCCATTCCCCAATTACCGTTTTCCCAGGATGTCCGGCACAGACGTGAGATCCAGGGAGTCGTCCAGGAGCTGGACGGCCACCTCGTCGCCGGGCTTGACCGAGGTGATATCCTCGGCAAGCACGATGAGGCCGTTGGCGAGCACCATGGATTTCAGGATCCCCGAGCCCTGCTCGCCCGTCAATGCGGCTATGTATTTGCCGTCGCGGAACTCGACACGGGCCCGCAGGAAATATCTCAGCCCCTTCTTTTTTGTGAAGCCCTCCGTCATCTCGGCCCGGACGGCCCTGCGATAGATGTTTCGGTATCCCCTCATCTTGAGGATCGCGGGGCGGATAAACTGCTCGAAGGAGACCATGGAGGACACTGGGTTTCCCGGCAGGCCGAAGAGGGGCTTCCCCTCCAGCAGGCCGAAGGCCAGCGGGCGCCCGGGCCGCATGGCCACGCGCCAGAACTGGATGCGGCTGCCAATCTCGGCCATGATGTCCTTGACGAGATCGTAGTCCCCCACGGAGACCCCGCCCGAGGAGATGAGGATGTCGGCCCGGGCGGCTGTCCTGAATCGGTCCAGCAGGTCCTCCCGGGTATCCCGGGCGATCCCCACCTGAAGCGGGGTGCCGCCCGCCTCCAGGACCAGGGCCGCCAGCGAGTAGCCGTTGCTGTTCACGATCTTTCCCGGCCCGGGCGTCTCGTCGACCTCCACCAGCTCATCGCCCGTGGAAATAACGGCCACGACGGGCCGCTGGTGCACGCTCACGTAGGAGCGGCCCAGGGCGGCAAGCATGCCGATCTCGGCTGCGCGAAGAACGCTTCCCCTGGGAATGACGAGCTCGCCCGTCTTCACGTCCTCGCCGGCCTCCCGGATGTCGAGGCCGGCAGCGGCGGCAACGAAAATCTTTACCCTGCCGCCCTGCGCCTCGGTGTCTTCCACGCGGACAACGGCATTGGCCCCCTCGGGCAAGGGGGCGCCCGTCATGATCCGGATGGCATGGCCTTTCCGGACGGGCTGCGTGGCCACCTTTCCGGCGGGTACGTCCTCCAGGACGTCGAGGACGGCCGGTTTGCCCTTGTTTGCGAAAGCCGTGTCGGCGGCGATGACGGCATAGCCGTCCATGGCCGAGTTGTCCAAGGGCGGGATGTTGCGGCCGGAGACGATGTCCTCGCCTATAACGCAGCCGAGGGCCGAGGTGATGGGGACATTCTCGCAACCGAGGGGATGGATTGCCTCGAGAATGGTCTTCAGGGCTTCATCTACGGATATCATGGTCACTCCTGGTCTAATCTTCATCGTGGGTGCAGGGTTACGAACGTACCGTAATCACGGGGGAATGTCAACGATCCTGCAGCATCGTGGCCGGGGACTCCGGCGGTTTTTGCCTTGAATTCAGGGGTTGCATGACATATATTAGGCTCCCAGAAGGAGCCTGGTCTATCCGGTCTGTCCCGTCTCTCCGGTCTATCCGGTCAAAAGCGGGGGCAGGGACAAGGGATCAGGGAACGACAGTGGACACAAGAGAACTGAAAAGCAAAATCAGGGCATTGCTGAAGGAGAAAAACGGTATCCTGCTGGCCCACTACTACCAGCGCGACGAGGTGCAGGAGATCGCCGATTTCACGGGCGATTCGCTGGCGCTCAGCTTCGAGGCCGCGAATACGAAGGCCGATGTCATCGTCTTTGCCGGCGTGCACTTCATGGCGGAGAGCGCCTCGATCCTCTCGCCCGAAAAGACGGTCCTCCTGCCGCGCCTCGATGCCGGCTGCGCCCTGGCCGACACGATCACCGTGGAGGCCCTGGAGACGGAAAAGAAGAAATACCCCGATGCGGCCGTCGTGACCTACATCAATTCCTCGGCGGCGATCAAGGCCGCAAGCGACATCTGCTGCACTTCGGCAAACGCCGTGCGCGTCGTCCAGTCGCTTTCCGAAAAGCGGGTGCTCATGATCCCCGACGGCAACCTCGCCCGTTACACGGCGAAGTTCACCGACAAGGAAATCATCCCCTGGGGAGGGACGTGCCCCGTGCATCAAAACCTCAGTCCGGAAGAGGTTCTTGCCGCGAAGGCCCGCCACCCGGGGGCAAAGTTCGCCGCCCATCCGGAATGTCGTGAAGAGGTCCTGAAACTGGCCGATTACGTGGGGAGCACCTCCGGGATCATCGCCTATGCGGGAAAGATGGAGGGCAGCGAGCTCATTTTCGGCACCGAGATGGGCATCCTCTATCAGCTCCGGACGCGATACCCCGGAAAGACCTTCATCCCGGCCTCGGAAAAGATGATCTGCGAAACGATGAAGCTCACGACGCTCGAAGACATCCTGAGGGCCCTCATGGTCATGGCGCCCGTGGTGAAGGTGCCCGAGGCAATCCGGATCCCCGCGAAGAGGTGTCTCGACAGGATGCTGGCGGTGGGGTAAGGCTGTTGACCGGGGGCGCATCCAAAAGACAAGGTTCGTGTAGTTCGATTGGTTCTATTCGTTCGAAGATTCACGCCTTAAGTGTGCTCTGAACTAATTGAACTAACGGAACTAATAGAACCAATAGAACGCATTCAATCGTACGCCTCGCTCCTCGGGATGTCGGGCGCCTTGCATCTGGACCTTTTTGAACAGCCTTTCTGTGACTGCTGCGGGCATCAGGCTTCGGGAAAGAATAAAATCCCCCTGTTTCCCCCCTATGAAGGGGGCCTTTACCGTAATTTCCCTCTCCCTTGAGGGGAGAGGGCCAGGGTGAGGGTGAAAAGAAGGGGGATTTTTAAAATTGAATCATAACGTGAATACAGATCTGCAGAAACTCCTACAGGCCGACCCTGCCTTCCGGGCCGTGCTAGAACGCATGGACCGTGAAGGCGAGCTAAGGGTCACGGGCCTGAAGGGCTCATCGAAGGCCCTTTTCATCGCCGCTCTCTACGAACTGATGAAGCGGTCCGTGGTCGTGCTTTGCGCAGGCGCCGATGAGGCGCGCACTCTCGCGCAGGATACGGCCTTCTTTGCCGGCGGCGACTCGGTCCTCCTCATGCCCCCCTGGGACATTATGCTCCCCGATGCGCTCTCGTCTCAGAAAGACGTGGAGCTAGAGAGGATCCGCGTTCTCTCCACCCTGATCAAAAACAAGCCCTCCATTGTCATCATACCCCGGGCGGCCCTGCTGCAGAAGGTCGTGCCGCGGGGCGTCGTGGCCGGCTTCATCGCCCCCGTCTCCATCGGCGACACAATCGATCGGGACCTCTTCGCCGCAACGCTGACCGAAGGCGGGTACCGCCGGGTGCCGCTAGTCGAGGAGGGCGGAGATTTCAGCCTCCGGGGAAACGTGATCGATGTCTATCCGCCCACGGCGCCGGGGCCTTACCGGCTGCTGCTTGAGGGCGACGAGATCGAGTCCATCCGCGAGATGGACGTCACCTCGCAGCGCTCCCGCAAGGAACTCACCGAATTCACCCTCACGCCGGCGCGCGAGCTCATCCTCTCGGAGGAGGCCCGAAAGAGGGCCCTTCGCAACCTGCGGATCCGGGCAGGTGAGCTGGGGCTGACCGCCCGGGCGAAAGAGCGTCTCGCCGAGACGATCGGCAACGGGACGGCAGGCTCCCTCAACCCGCAGTTCTTCCCCCTTTTCTACACGGACGAGGAGGGCACCGGGGGCCTCGAGAGTTTGACGGAGTACTTCCCGGCCGGGGGCTCGTCATCGTCGACGACCCGCTGGCCACGGCAAGGGCTGACGAGAAGGCGCGAAGCGAAATCAGCCGTCTCTTTTTCCGGGCAAAGGAAGAGGAAAAATTCCACCTCGACGAGGCCGTTCTCTTTCTTTCGGAGAAGGACACGGAGCGCAGCGCCGGGAGCCGGCAGAGAATCGTGATCGAGGGCATCGAGATCGGCGCGCATCAGGACGGCAGCGCCGTCCGCTTCGGCGTCGAGACGGACCTGGGCCTGCGGCCGAAGGAGCCCGCCCTCATCCAGCGCGAGGAAAGCCTGCTTGCCCCCATGGCCGAGAGAATCCGGGGCTGGGCCCGCGAGGGGTTTCTCGTCCACTACCTGTGCGCGGGCGAGGAGGAGATGCACCGAATGATTCATCTCCTCGAGGACTACTCGCTCCCCATGGCGCGCTCGGAGGCCCCCTTTTTCCAGGAGATCCTGGAACCCCGGGGAGCGGCCGGACGTCTCATCCTGCGCGAGGGAAAGATCGCCGAGGGATTTTCCCTGCCCGGGCTTCGGATCGTCGTCGTCGGCGAGGAGGAGATTTTCGGGAAGAAAGCCCGCAGGCGCCGCCCCGCCCGTGCCCGCGAGGGATACTTCCTGCAGTCCTTCGGCGAGCTCAACGAGGGCGACTGCGTCGTCCACACGGACCACGGGATCGGCATCTACCGGGGGCTCAAGAGGCTCAGCGTGGGGGCGATCGAGAACGACTTCCTCCTCATGGAATACCAGGCGGGAGACAGGCTTTACATCCCCGTCCACCGACTCGACCAGATCCAGCGCTACATCGGACCCGACGGGCACGACCCCCGGATCGACAAGCTGGGCGGAACGGCCTGGGAGACGGCCAGGCGCCGCGTCAAGAAGGCCGTCGAGGAGATCGCCGAGGACCTGGTGGCCCTCTACGCCGCCCGCGACACGCTGAAGGGAAACGCCTTCTCGGCCGTCGACCGCTACTACGAGGAGTTCTCCTCGTCCTTCGAGTACGAGGAGACACCGGACCAGGGCCGCGCCATCGAGGACGTGAACCTCGACATGGACAATGAAAAGCCCATGGACCGGCTCATCTGCGGCGATGCAGGCTTCGGGAAGACGGAGGTGGCCATCCGGGCCGCCTTCCGCGCCGCCATGGACGGCAAGCAGACGGCGGTGCTCGTGCCCACGACGATCCTCGCCGAGCAGCACTACCAGACGTTTTGCTCGAGGCTCGCCAAGTACCCCGTCCGGCTGGAGACGCTGAACCGCTTCAAGACGCGCGAGCAGCAGAAGCAGGTGCTCGAGAAGCTCGCCCGGGGCTTAATCGACATCGTCGTCGGCACCCACCGGCTCCTGCAGAAGGACGTCGTCTTCAAGGACCTGGGACTCGTCGTGATCGACGAGGAGCAGCGCTTCGGCGTCACCCACAAGGAGAAACTCAAGAAGCTGCGCACGCTGGTGGATGTGCTGACGCTCACCGCGACCCCCATCCCGCGCACGCTGCAGCTTTCGCTCGTGGGGATCCGGGACCTCTCCATCATCCACACACCGCCCGAGGGAAGGCTCTCCATCAAGACCTGGGTGCTGGAGTTCGACGACGAGGTGATCCGCAAGGCCACCCTCGACGAGATGGCCCGCGGGGGCAGGTCTTCTTCATCCACGACCGGGTTCACTCCATCCACCACATGGCCCGGCGCATCCGGCAGGTCGTGCCCGAAGCGAAAATCGGCGTCGCCCACGGCCAGATGCGCCCCCGGGAGCTGGAGGATGTCATGGTAAAATTCCTTCGTAAAGAGTACAATGTTCTGCTATGTACGACGATCATCGGGTCGGGCATCGACATTCCCACGGCCAACACGATCATCATTGACCGTGCGGACCGGTTCGGCCTGGCGCAGCTCTATCAGATCCGGGGGCGCGTGGGCCGCTCGAAGGAGGAGGCCCGGGCGTACCTGCTGATCCCGCCGGGGGCCATGCTCTCGCCCGACGCGCAGAAGCGGCTCACGGTCATCAAGGAATTCACGGAGCCGGGTTCCGGGTTCAAGATCGCATCGCACGACCTCGAGATCCGGGGGGCCGGAAACCTCGTGGGCATGTCCCAGTCGGGGCACGTCTCGGCCGTGGGGTACGAGATGTACACGCAGCTCATGGAGCGGGCCGTCCGGGAGTTGCGGGGCGAGAAGATGCCCGAGGCGGAGATCAAGCCGGAGATCCACCTGGGGCTTGCGGCCTTCATCCCCGACAGCTACGTGCCCGACACGCACCGCAGGCTCGTGACGTACAAGAAGCTCTCCATGGCCGCGGCCGACGAGGACCTCCTGGAGACGAGGGAGGAGATGCTGGACTGTTACGGCCCGCTGCCCCAGGAGGTGCAGAACCTGATTGAGGTCATCAGCCTGCGCAACCTCATGAAGGGCCTCATGGCCGAAAAGATGGAGTACGACGGGCGGAACATGATCCTCGCGATCCACAAGTCGAGCCCCATCGACCCGCTGAAGCTGATCGAGCTTTCGCGGAAAAAGTGGAAGGGGATGCGCTTCACGCCCGACCACCGGCTCTTTATTCCCATGCCCGACCTGCAAGAGTGGCAGGTCATCGAGGCGGCCAAAGGGCTGCTCGAGGAACTGGCGCGGCATCCGCAAGGGCAGTGACCTGAAGAAGTGTCTGAGTGACTGAGTGATAAAGTGTCTGAGTGAAGAGGATGAAGGACAGGGTGTAGGGACGAGGAAGAAGGGCTTCCGGATTCAGGATAGCCCAATACCCAATTTCCAATTACCAGTTACCGCCGCCGAAGGCGGCATGACGGAATAGACCGAATAGACGGAACGGACGGAACAGACGTTTTTTATAGTGGGGGAGTAAGCATGGAGGATCGCGAAGGAGAGTCGTGCAAGCATGACCTGCGCCGCAGGGCTGCCCTGGTGGGAATGGCGGCGGCTTTTTTCCTGGCCGCGGGCATCGGATGCTCGACCTTCAAGACACCCTCGGAGGACGCCATCGCCACGGTGAACGGGGTCGAGATCAAGGTCAAGGACTTCACCGTGAAGTTGCGCAACGCACTCAACCTCCTGGGCAGCACGTCCGGTCTGAAGGAAGAGGACATTGTCAACGTCAAGCGCGAGGCCCTCGACGACCTGATCGATGAAAAGGTGATGCTGATCCAAGCCGAGAATCTCGGACTCAAGGTCACCGACGACGAGTTGAAGAAACGCGTCGAGGAGATCAAGAAGGATTACACCGGCGAGAGTTTCGCCCAGGTCTTCGGCGGCGAGAAGGTGGACTACAAAATCTGGAGCGAGGAGCTGAGAAAGCGACTGCTGCTCGAGAAACTCGTCGACCGGGAGGTCAACTCGAAGATCGCCATCACGGACGACGAGGCCATGGCCTATTACCAGGCCAACCGAAGCCGCTACTACTCCGAGGAGACGGTGCATGTTGCACAGATCGTCGTTGCGACCAGGGAGAAAGCCGATGCCGTGCTGAAGCGCCTCCAGGCCGGTGAGGACTTCAGCCAGGCGGCCCGCGAGGTCTCGACGGGCCCCGAAGCCGCCAAAGGGGGAGACCTCGGCGTTTTCACCCGGGGGGTCATGCCGGAGGCCTTCGACCGGATCGTCTTCTCGCTCGCCGAGGGAAAGACGAGCAAGGTCGTGAAAAGCCCTTATGGGTTCCACCTGTTCAAGGTCCTGAAAAAAGAAAAGGGGCGCTCGATCGAATTTGCCGAGGTCAAGGAAAAGATCAGGGCGGACCTCGCAAAGAGCAGGGAGGAACAGGAGTTTCGGAAATGGCTCGATGCGCTCAAGTCGGGGGCGAAAATCCTCATCGATGAAGAGCGCCTGAAGCAGGTCAAGATCGAAGATACCCGAACCGAGGAGCCCAGGCCGGGAAAAGCCCCGGCGACCCCCGGCAAGGGATAATGGTGGTGGTGGACAAACATGAACAAACTGCACAGAATTCTGGCATTGGCCGCATTTCTTCTTTTCACGGTGGCAACGCCGTCGTGGGGTGAGATCGTCGATCGCGTCATCGCCGTCGTCAACGACGACGTCATTACCCAGTACGAGCTGGAAAGCACGGTGGAGCTCGCCCTGAACCGTTACGGGCAGAACATCCCCCCCGGGGACCGGGAGCGGATCGCCGCTGACGCGAGGAAGGTTTTGTTGGACAGGCTGATCGACGATCTGCTCCTGAGACAGGAAGCGAAGAGGATGGGGATCACCGTCCGGGACGAAGAAATAAACAGCACCATCCAGGAAAACATGAAGCGGCGCAAGATGTCGATGGAGGATCTGCAGCAGGCCCTGGTCAAGGAAGGGAGCAGCTACGAGAAGTACCGCGAGGCGACGCGAAGCGATATGATCAAGATGCGGATCATGCAGAGGGAAATCCGCCCGAGGATCTCCGTCACGAACGAAGAGATCGGCTTGTTTTACCAGGAACACCGCGACGAGTACGAGGGGAAGCTGAGGGTGAGGCTCCAGATGATCTTCCTTCCCGTCCCCGTTGGAGGCGACCCGGCAGTCAAAGAGCAGCAGAGCGTCAAGGCCCAGGCCATCCTGAAGCGCATCCGGGCCGGCGAGCCCTTCGAGGCCCTGGCCAACGAGTTCACCCCCGCCTCCGCGCGCACCGGGGGCGACATCGGCTATGTCGAGAAGGGGAGCCTGAACCCCGCGATCGAGGAGGTTGCCTTCGGCCTCAAACCGGGCGAGATGAGTGACGTGATCGAAACCCCCCAGGGGCTCTACATCATCCGGGCCCTCGACCGGCGAGGCGGCGGAAGCCTCTCCGCCAAGGCCACCCGCGAGGACGTGGAGGAGAGGCTCTACCGCGACAAGATGGAAAAGAAGTACGCCGAGTGGCTGGTGGAAAGGCGGCAGAAGGCGCATATAGAGATTCGCCTGTAGGCGAATCTCGTCTATTCAGTCTATCTGGTCTATTTGGTCTATTTCGTCAGGACATCCCCCTTTTATCCCCCTTTAAAAAAGGGGGAAAGAGGGGGATTTGAGTCATTATGAAATACATTCGCATCAAGGGTGCCTCGCAGCACAACCTCAAGAACGTCAGCATCGACATCCCCCGGGACAGTCTCGTCGTCATCACCGGCGTGAGCGGCTCGGGCAAGTCGACGCTTGCCTTCGACACGATCTACGCCGAGGGCCAGCGCCGCTACGTGGAGTCTCTGTCCACCTATGCCCGCCAGTTCATCGGCCAGATGGACAAGCCCGAGGTGGAGTCCATCGAGGGGCTCTCGCCGGCCATCGCCATCGAGCAGCGAAGCGCAAGCCACAACCCCCGGTCGACGGTGGGCACCGTCACGGAGATCTACGACTACCTGCGTCTCCTCTACGCCCGTATCGGCTCTCCCCACTGCTTCCAGTGCGGCCGCGAGATCCGATCGCAGACGATCGACACCATGGTGGAGCAGCTCCTGGCGCTGCCCGGAAACACGGCCGTCTCGCTCCTGGCCCCCGTCGTGCGCGGCAAGAAGGGCGAGTTTCAGCGGGAGCTGGGCAGGCTTCGCCGCGAGGGCTACGTGCGGGTGAAGGTGGACGGTGAGATCCGGGACCTGGCCGACGAAATCGCCCTGGACAAGAACAAGCGCCACGACATCGACGTCGTCGTCGATCGTCTCGTCATCCGCGAGGGGATCCGCAAACGCCTGCGCGACTCCCTGGAGATCACGGCCCGCCTCTCCGACGGCCTCGTCAAGGCCGACATCGCCGGAGGCGAACAGATTCTGTTCAGCGAGCGCTACGCCTGCCCGGAGTGCAACGTGAGCCTCTCCGAGCTTGCCCCGCGGATGTTCTCCTTCAACAGCCCCTACGGGGCCTGTCCGGAGTGCGACGGCCTGGGAACGAAGATCTTCTTCGACGAGGACCTCGTCGTTTCCGACCCGGGGCTCTCCATCCGCGAAGGGGCCATCGCCCCGTGGCAGAAACGCGATTCCATGTACTTCCACCAGATGCTGGAGTCCCTCTCGGAGCATTTCGGCTTCGACATCAACACGCCCTTTAAGGAACTCCCCGAAAAGATCCGGCACATGCTCCTCTACGGTTCCGGCGATGAGCCCGTCCGGTTCTACACAAACAACGGGGGCAAGCGCACCTTCATGGAAAAGCCCTTCGAGGGCATCATCCCCAACCTCGACAGGCGCTACCACGAGACGGACTCCTACGACATGCGCACGGAGCTCGAGTGCTACCTGAACATGAGCGAGTGCCCTGCCTGCCACGGCGCGCGCCTGAAGAAGGAAAGCCTCTCGGTGACGGTGGGCGGGAAGAACATCTACGAGTTCTGCCGGCTCTCCATCGCGGACAGCATGGACTTCCTGAAGGGGCTGACGCTGACCAGTCAGGATGCGACCATCTCGGAGAGGATCCTGAAGGAGATCCGGGACCGGCTGCGGTTCCTGCTGGATGTGGGCATGGACTACCTGAGCCTCGAGCGAGCCTCGGGAACGCTCTCCGGAGGAGAATGGCAGCGGATCCGGCTGGCCACCCAGATCGGTTCGGGTCTCTCGGGGGTGCTCTACGTGCTGGACGAGCCTACGATCGGGCTTCACCCGCGAGACAACGGGCGCCTCATCGCAACGCTTGCACGCCTCAAGGACATGGGGAACACGGTGCTCGTCGTCGAGCACGACGCCGACATGATGATGGCCTCCGACGGGATCGTCGACATGGGACCGGGCGCGGGCCTCGAGGGAGGCCACGTCGTCTTCCAGGGGACACCCTCGGAGATCCTGGCCAGCGAGACGTCGCTCACGGGACGCTACCTGTCGGGCCGGCTCGGCATCCCCGTACCGGAGAAACGCAGAGTGCCCGCCGGGCGTTTCATCATCCTCGAGGGTGCCACGGAGAACAACCTCCAGGGCATCGACATCCGCATCCCCGTGGGAGTGCTTACCTGCGTGACCGGGGTTTCCGGCTCCGGCAAGAGCACCCTGGTGTTGGAGACCCTCTACCGGGTGCTCGCCCGGCGGCTCTACCGCTACAAGGGAAAAGTCGGGAAGATCCGCAACGTGCGGGACCTGGGCGGAATCGAGCGGGTCATCGTCATGAACCAGCAGCCCATCGGCCGCACGCCCCGCTCCAACCCCATCACCTACACGGGCGCCTTCACCTTCATCCGGGACCTCTTCGCCCAGCTGCCGGAATCGCGCACGCGGGGCTACAAGCCGGGTCGGTTCAGCTTCAACGTCAAGGGCGGGCGCTGCGAGTCCTGCGAGGGCAACGGACTTATCAAGATCGAGATGCACTTCCTGCCCGATGTCTACGTCACCTGCGACATCTGCCGCGGAAAGCGCTTCAGCCGCGACACCCTGGAGATCCAGTACAAGGGCAAGAGCATCGCCGAGGTTCTCGACATGACGGTGAGCGAGGCCCTCGTATTCTTCGAGAACATCCCGTCGATCCGCACGAAGCTGCAGCTCCTTCACGATGTGGGGCTGGGCTACATCCGGCTTGGCCAGTCGGCCACGACGCTCTCCGGCGGCGAGGCGCAGCGGATCAAGCTCGCCCGCGAGCTCGGCAAACCCTCCCGCGCGGACACCCTCTACATCCTCGACGAGCCCACGATCGGCCTTCACTTCGCCGACGTGCAGAAGCTGCTCGACGTGCTCATGCGCCTCGTGAACATGGGCAACTCCATCGTCGTGATCGAGCACAATCTCGACGTGATCAAATCGGCCGACTGGATCATCGACCTCGGTCCCGAGGGCGGGCCCGGCGGCGGGAGGATCGTGGCCCAGGGCACACCGGAGGACGTGGTACGGGCGGAGGAGTCGCTGACGGGGAAGTTTCTACAGAAGGTCCTGCAACAGCAGGACCGGCTAAAGGCATAGGGCGAAGGGCTAATGGCATGAAAAAAATCCCCCTCTGTCCCCCTTTTGCAAAGGGGGATGAAGGGGGATTTGCTTTTCAATTCCTCAGTTATTTTTCGAAAATAAGCTCGTCCTGGAGCTTGATGCAGTCCTTGACGCTCTGGGCGGCGGGACAGCGGGTGATGTAGTTTGCGAAGGCCTCCTTTGCGTCGGCCACCTTCTCCTCGGGGCACTTGAGATGCATCTTCACGCGGATGGTTGTGATCCGGAGAACGCCGTCGACATTTTCGATGTCTCCTTCAATATCGGCCCAATAGAGATGCTCGGGGGTGGGGATCTTCTTTCCGGCCATCAACGTGGCCAGTGTGCCCATCATTCACCCCGCGGTGGCGGCAACGATGTGATCCAGGGTTGCCGCATGCTCCTTTTCGGGCTCTACCTTGTAGAACCGCTTGATCCCCCCGTGGACGCCGTAATAGACGGGTTCGGAGAACCCTTCGATCATGGCCCTGCGGGTCGGTCCCGTCTCCCTGACGATCTTGATCTTCGAGGTGTGAACCACTTCGCCCATAGGTCCCTCCTTTGTGCATTTTTTTAAGAATATCCTATCTGCAGGAGAAAAACAACGAGATCAACAAGGGGGAGGGAAAGGGTATTGGGAAATTTTATATCCGGAAGCCTTTCTTCCTCGTCCCTACACCCTGGTCCCTGGTCCCATCGTTTTCACTCAGACACTTAAACACTCAGACACTTTCACTGTCCACTGACCACTAGGTCTTTAAGGCTGCGAGTCCGTCCAGGAAGTCAGCCATCAGACCATTGATCGCGCGAAAACGATCCAGATCCGTGAGCATTTCTGCAGGACTTTGAATGAAAGGACCTTTGGCAAGATCTTCAGGGCAGTTGTGAACGAGTTGCTCCACGCTTTCCCTCGTGGACTCCAGGTGGAACTGGAATGCGGCAACCTGGTCGCCGAAGGCAAAGGCCTGGTTTTCACAGGCTGCGCTTCGTGCAAGATGGACGGCGCCGCGCGGGACCTCGAAGGTGTCGCCGTGCCAATGGAACGCGGGAAACTGATCCGGAAGGAAGCCGGAGAGCGATGACTGCGACGCCTTCGCCGCTTTTTCCACGTGATACCAACCGATCTCGACACATGGATTCCGCGTCACCTTCGCACCCAGGACGCAGGCAAGAAGCTGGGCCCCGAGGCAGATGCCGATGACGACTTTCCCCCCGTGCAGTGCCTCGCCGATGAAACGCTTCTCACGGGCAAGCCAGGGATAACGGTTTTCCTCGTAGATGTTCATGGGCCCGCCCAGGATGAAGAGCCAGTCCAGTTGCTCGACCGCCGGCAGGTGATGGCCGGCGTACAGGCGTGTGGACGTGAGGCGGTGACCCCTCACCTGGGCCCACGACTCGATGGACCCCGGCCCCTCGAAGGGGACGTGCTGAAGATAATGGATGCGCAACGATCTCTTCAACATTAGCAGTGCCTGTCAAGAAGTCGATATTTCCAGCCTGAAGCCTACAAGAAAGCCTACAGCCTGCAGCCTGCAGCCGACAGCAGGAATCTATTGGCTGCAGACTGTTGGCTGTTGGCTGTCGGCTGTTGACTCTTTACAAACGCAATCAGCGCTTGTAAAGATCATGCCTCTCAATGTACTCCCTGACCGCATCCGGTACGAGATAGCGGATGGAGAGGCCCGATTTCACGCACTCGCGGATGTCCCTCGACTCGATATCGAGCTGGGTGACACCCGTGAAGGATATGAACTTGCCCGAGGGACCAAGATAACCGCGCGCTTTCCTGTCATAGGTGAAGCGCTTCGCATCATCGGGGGAAAGGGCTTTTCGCAGCGAGCCCTTTCGCCAGCCGGGCCTCGTCATGATAATGAAGTGGCAAAGGGTGAGCAGTCGCCTCCAGCTCTTCCACCGCTGGATGTCCTCGAAGGCGTCCTGCCCCATGATGAAATAGATTTCGAGCTCCTTCCCGAAAGTCTCGCGGAAATAGCCGATGGTGTCCACCGTGTAGGAGCGGCCCTCGCGCCGGTTCTCGACGTCGGAAAAGGCAAAAGCCGGATTTCCCTCGACGGCGAAGCGCACCATGCGCTCGCGATGCTCGTAGGAGGTGATGCCGGGTCCTTGCTTGAGGGGCGGGGTTGCCGAGGGGATGAAGATGATCCTGTCGAGACCATATTTCTCCAGGATCTCCTGAGCGCATCGCAGGTGGGCCAGGTGGATCGGATCGAAGGTGCCGCCCATCAGTCCCCAGCGCTGCATAAACCACCTGCCGGATTCGGGCTTCGGGATTTCGGAATCAGTAATTAGTAACTGAGTAATTAAGTAATTCGATTTATTCCCCAATTACTTTATCAACCAATTACTCAATTACTGCTTTCCATTCAATCCTGACGCCTGTTTTTAAGAGGTCCGCACCTGTCCGCTCCCGTAGATGATGAACTTCTGCGTCGTCAGCTCCTCGAGGCCCATGGGCCCGAAGGCGTGCAGCTTCGTCGTGCTGATCCCGATCTCGGCGCCCAGGCCGAGCTCGAAGCCGTCGCTGAAACGGGTTGAGGCGTTGACGAGGACCGTCGAGGAATTCACCTCTTTGAGGAACCGCTGCGCGTTGTCGTAGTCGCGCGTGACGATCGACTCGGTGTGCAGCGAGCCGTACGTTTCGATGTGACGGATCGCCTCGTCCATGCCGTCGACGACTTTCACCGCCAGGATGAGATCCAGGTACTCCTCGTGCCAATCCTTCTCCGTGGCCGCATCGAGCCCCGGCAGGATGGCCCGGGTCCGCGCGCAGCCGCGCAGCACGACACCCGCCTTCTCCAGGGCTTCCGCCACGGCGGGGAGGAACACCCCGGCCGCGCTCTTGTGGACGAGCAGCGTCTCCATGGCGTTGCAGACGCCCGGCCGCTGCACCTTGGCGTTGATGCAGATCTGGACCGCCATGTCGAGGTCGGCGCCGGCGTCGACAAAGACGTGGCAAACCCCCTTGTAGTGCTTGATCACGGGGATCCGCGACTGGCTGACCACGGCCCGGATGAGATCTTCGCCGCCCCGGGGGATGATGAGGTCGATGTACTCATCGAGCTGGAGCAACATGTTGACGGCCTCGCGATCCACCATGGGGATGAGCTGGATGGCGTTTTCGGGAAGCCCCTTGACCCGAAGAACGCCGCGCAGGATCAGGCTGAGGGCCATGTTGGAGTTGATGGCCTCGGAGCCGCCCCGGAGGATGACGGCGTTTCCGGCCTTCAGGCACAGGGCCGCCGCGTCGACCGTCACATTGGGGCGCGACTCGTAGATGATCCCGATCACGCCCAGGGGAATCCGCATCCTGCCAACGAGAAGCCCGTTGGGGCGCCTCCACATGGAGGTGATCTTCCCTACGGGATCCGGCAGGGTGGCCACCTCCTCGAGCCCCCGCGCCATTGCCCGGATTGCTTTCTCATCCAGCGTGAGGCGGTCGATCATGGCCTTCGAGAGGCCCTTTCTCCGGGCGTACTCGACGTCCTTCTCGTTTTCCTCGATGAGGGTGCCCGTGTGATGGATGAGCTGCTCGGCCATCTCGACCAGGGCCTCGTCCTTCTCGGCACTCGAGAGGTTGGCCACGGCCGATGCCGCCTGCTTGGCGTTCTTCGCAATCTGGAAGACCTGCTCCTTGATGTCCATGGGCACCTGTGCAAAATGGCTTAGGGCTAAAGGCTAATGGCTAAGGGCTTGAGGCAAAACGAATTTCATTATTTCCCTTTCGCCTTCAGCCTTTTGCCTTTAGCCATTTTTATACCTTACGCCTGCTGTTATTTCAAGCGGTTAAAGAATTTCAGCGGGTCGTTGTATTTCAGGGACAACTGGATTATGATGACACACTTTTCAATTGGGGGAGAATCGAACGGCAATGGAGAGGCTCTGCATCCGGGCGGGAAAACGGGCCCTGGAGATGATCCGGGACGGGGGCTTTCGCCTCGACCGGGTCACGACCTACGTGGGCCCCGCGGTGGGGCCCCGCTGGCTCGTGACGAGCGGCTTCGACCTCACCTTCCTGCGAAACGGCAAGCTGGGATCGAAATCGCGGCCCGTCCTGCTGACGGGCGCGTCGGCGGGCGCCTGGCGTTTCGCCGCCTGGCTCCAGCCCGAACCGGAAAAGAGCTATCGCAGGCTCCTCGAAGCCTATATCGGGATCCACTTTGACCGCAGAAGCACCCCCTCAAGCATCAGGAGATCTATCCAGGAGGTCATCGACGCCTTTCTGGAGAACGACGCCATCCCCTTCGCACTAGCCCATGACCATTACCGGCTAGCCGTCACGACAGCCCGGGCGAAAAACCTTGCCGCCTCGGAGACCCCCTGGGTCCAGAAGTGGGGCCTCGCGCTCTGCCATGCCCTCAACCGGCTCAACCGCCGCCATCTCTTCCGTTTCTTCGAACGGGTGGTCTTCTACAGCGGCCCCCGACCGCCCCAGTTCTGCCTGCGGCCCGGGTTCCGGGGAACGGCCATCCCGCTCAGCACCGCGAATTTCAAGCATGCCGTTCTCGCCTCGGGCGCCATCCCGCTTGTGATCGAGGGGGTGACGGACATCTACGGGGCCCCGCACGGCATCTATCGGGACGGGGGCGTGATCGACTACCACCTCGACCACGACTATGCCGTGAGGCAAGACGATGTGACGCTGCTCGTCCATCACGAGGACCGGATCATCCCGGGATGGTTCGACAAGAAAATCAAGAGGCGAAGGCCGCCGGACGAAGCCCTCGACAACCTCCTGGTGATTACCCCGTCGCCCGGACTCGTGGAAAGCTTCCCTGGCGGGAAGATCCCCGACCGGGACGACTTCGAGACATTCATCGACGATCCCGCAGGCCGCATCCTGAAGTGGCGAAAGGTCGTCGAGATCTGCGCCCCCCTCGGGGAGGAGTTCGCCGATTGTGTGGAAAGCGGGAAGATCCGCGCGATCGCGGAACCGTTGAACCTTGACTAGAGAAGAAAGCCTCTCAAAAATAGAACTCCTCAAGATGCGCATCCCCGTGCTGCGGGAGCTGATGCGCAGCTGCACCCTCTGCCCCAGGGAATGCCGGGTCAACCGGATCGAGAGGGAAAAAGGGTTCTGCGGTCTCGGCCCCGACGCCGTCCTTGCGCGGGCCCTGCCCCACTTCGGCGAGGAGCCCCCCGTCTCCGGGACGGCGGGCGCAGGCACCCTCTTTTTCACCTCCTGCAACCTGAAATGCCCCTTCTGCCAGAACTACCAGATCAGCCGCGACCGTATGGGAGAAATGGTGGACCGGGAGGCCCTGGCGGGCGTCATGCTTGAGCTCGCGATGAAAGGCTGCCACAACATCGAGCTGGTCACGCCCACGCCGCAGCTTGCGGCCGTCCTGGAATCACTGCTTGCGGCCTGTGAGTGGGGCCTTCAGCTGCCGCTCGTCTACAACTGCGGGGGGTACGAGAAGACCGAGGTGATCCGCTTGCTCGACGGCATCGTCGACGTCTGGCTGCCCGACTTCAAGTATGGAAACGAAAGGGATGCCCGGGAGTGCTCCGCCCCTGAAGATTACCCGCAGCGGGCCCTGGAATCGATCGCGGAGATGATCCGCCAGACAAGCGAGCGGCTCCAGACGGCGGGCGGGATCGCCCGGCGGGGTGTCATCATCCGCCATCTGGTCCTGCCCGGGCGGGTCCAGAACAGCCTGGATGTCGTCCGCCTCATTGCCGCTCATCTTTCGAAGAAAGTCCCGCTCAGCCTCATGTCGCAATACACGCCGACGCCTGCCCTATCGGGCGACCCGCTTTTTGGCCGCCGCGTGACCCGGGAGGAATACGAAGCGGTGGTGGACCTGGCCCTCGACCTGGAGTTCGAAAATCTCTTCGTCCAGGAAGTGGATGAGCGGGAACATACGCCGGATTTTAACAAGGAATCTCCTTTCAAATGGGACTGACGGCCTTCGGCTCGATGTCCCCCCGCAAAAAGTTCCATTTTTTTCACCTCGCCATCACTCTCCCGAACGAACCTTCAAGCTAGCCCGGCTACCTCTGTTGCATAGAGTACATTTGTAAACTTTGTTTACATGTAACAAATCGCCTGCAACCAATTGTTTATAAGGTAGATATATGTGGGCGGGAGGAAATGAGGGCCTCGAGGTGTCGGGTGGCTTTACGGTTTCGACCCTGGCCAAAACGGCATTATAAGAGAAAATGCATGGATTTCAGCTAGTTAAATGGATGGCACGGATCATGAAATGTTTGCGATTGTCCTGCCCAGCAGGCAGAAAAAGAGAGCATCTCACAACATATCGTAATTATTAAATAAGAAGGGATATAAGGAGGAGAGCATGAAAAGGAGATCATTATTCATCACGGCCCTGATGGCGATGTGCCTTGTGTTTATCGCTGGGACGGCTCTGGCAGGTTCCATCAATCTGACGGGAACAGTACGGGATTTCAACGACACTCATCCGGATTTTGAGTATCTCATCATAACGGACCCTGGCATCGTTCTGAATACGCTTGGAGCGAACGGAAAGCCAGTGTACGCAGGTCAAGCAGGGAATACATCGACGACAGGTGCTGCTAATTTCAATCAGTGGTACAATGATACACCGGGTGTTAACATGTCGGCACCACTGACGATCACACTGACCGGCACAGGAATATATTCTTACGCGAATTCGTCCTTCTTCCCCATCGACGGTCAGCTTTTGGGCAACCAGGGACGTGCCCACAATTATCATTTTACCTTCGAGCTCCACAATCAGTTCACCTATCAAGGCGGGGAAACGTTTACTTTCACGGGTGACGATGACGTCTGGGTTTTCATCAATAAACAGCTTGTTATTGATCTGGGTGGCGTTCATGGTGCTCTGACCGGAAGCGTGAATCTAGATAGCGCTCGGACTCACCCTCGGCAAGAATTATGATTTCGATTTCTTCTTCGCGGAACGGCACACATCGCAGTCCAGCATGCGAATCGAGACTACGATCGCCCTTCAGCAGCAGGTTCCCGAACCGATGTCGATGCTGCTTCTCGGCCTGGGCCTCGTGGGCCTGGCCGGCGTGTCCCGGAGGAAGTTCTAAGCAGATCGTAAGCACAAGAGACTTTACGAGAGGCAGGGCCTGATGGCCCTGCCTTTTTTTGTCCTTCACCCCCGACGGTCCCTCTGATATATAGACGATCCGAAACGAGGCGGTCAGTGCACCAACCCTACAAATGGGGACAGAAGAAAATCCCCCTCTTTCCCCCTTTTATAAAGGGGGATGAAAGGGGGATTTGACGGAATAGACGGGACAGACTGGATAGACCGGATAGACAGCATGCCGGAGGAATTGATGTTTTTCTACATCTGCGAGCATTGCGCCTTCGAGACGCAGGACTCGACGAAGAAGATATGCGATTACTGCAAGTCGGACCTGCTCCCGAAGTGCCCCTACTGCGCAAAGCCCATGGAGAAGGCCCGGACGATCTTCTGCGGCCATTGCGGCGAGAAACTGAAGATCTCCATCTGCCCCATCCAGTAAAAAAGCGCGAAAGCCCCCTGATGTCCTCACGGGGGGCTTTCAGTTCTGCTTGATCCGGTCCGGCTTATCTTTGTTTCAGGCCTTGTTTCAGGTTTTCGGGCAGGCCCAGAATCCCACGCTGGTCCAGACCACCTTCATGGTGTGATCCAACTCGCGGGAGGCTTCCAGGATATTGTCCAGGTTGCCGCAGATGATCTCTTTCTTCGTTGCCATTTTCGCTTTGCTTTTCACGTTCTTTGCCTTCATGTCTATCTCCTTTGCTGATGAAGACAGACCCCTTGACCATCTATTTTCTATCACAACATGCGGCCTGAAGCTTTAGGAGCTAAGCTGTTTTTTTCATCAGACAATGTCCTATGCAATGCACGGATCGCTTTCGACAACAAGCACCCTTGACTCTGCGGTCCCTCCGTACTAAATATGTTCTCGTAACACGAGAGGGAAACAATCCATGGGCGGCTTCTTCGATTTCGGGAAAACCCTGATCATCATCGGACTCGTCATTGCCATCGTGGGGATCCTGCTGGTCATGGGCGGAAAGATCCCCTGGATCGGCCGCCTGCCCGGCGACCTCACCATCAAGGGTGAGAAGTTCACCTTCTACTTCCCGATCGCAACGAGCATCCTTATCAGCGTCGTCCTGTCGCTGGTCTTCTGGTTTATTGGGCGGAAATAAGGGAACAGGGCGTGGGGGGTGGGGTATAGGGTGCAGAAACAAGAAAAGGATGGCCGCCCTGCGCAAGCCGTTACACAACGGTGCTGATTGCCCCGTCCATCATGGGCGAGCCTGCATTCCGAGGACAACTTCCTTCAGCAGGTGAGACCCAGGCTGTCGCTTCTAGAGAGGTGAACCCTTTTACCTACCTGGTGAGAATGTATTTTCGTTTCGTAACTTATTGATTACTAACAGTAATTTTTATTTCCGTAATGTGTTTTATCATTTCAAATAACTACATTTTCAAAATTGACAAGCAGCAAGACAATTTGCTATCGAAATTAACCAATTTTGTAAACATTATTTACAAGCCCTCGAAATACAAATAAGCTAATAATTTATTATAGTTATCCTGCCTTTTAGCTAATATTCATCCTCTACGTGTCGGTAATCTTTACACATTTACCTCCTTAATGAAATACCAATCCTTTATAAATCAATGAGTTATATGATTGGTATTATTATTGCTCATTGCAACCAGTAAAACCAACGTAACTATTAAAACAAATGTATCTATTAATAAAATCTATTATAGGAGGCGAGAGAATGAAAAAATTTAAAATGTTCCTTGTGGTGGCAGTTGCGCTTTGTATAAGCCTGAGCATTTCTCAGGCGATCGCAGCGCCCGTGCTCTGGATTGACGATGCAAACGGAAACATTGGAACGGTGGATGTGGCCACTGGAGCCTATACACAAATTGGTAATGCCGGTGTGGTACTCACAGATATCGCCTTCGATCCAAGCGGCAACTTGTGGGGAGTTAGCTTCAGTCAGCTTTACAGTATCAACAAAACGACTGGCGCAGTTACACCTGTCGGGACGGGGATTGGTTTTTCCGGGAATAATTCATTGGTTTTCTCTTCTACCGGAACCCTCTACGCAGGCTCGGACACTTCTACAAACTTGTATACTATCAATACTAGCACTGGTGTTGCCTCGAGCCTCGGCAGTACTGGTTTTTACTCAGCAGGCGATCTGGCTTTCAACGGGGGTAATTTGTACCTTTCTGACAAGAACGACAAGTTAGTATTGATCAATTTGGCCAGCCTAGGCAGCTCCTCAGAGATAGGTCCGGGATTTGGGTATTCCTTGGTTTATGGCCTAGCGACAGCTGAAAATGGCGTGCTGTATGGGGTCGCTGGCAATACAGTGTTCTCGGTGAACACAGCTACTGGGATCGGCACATTTGTCACGAACTATAGCGGGCTTAGCACTGCGTATGGATCGGCGTTTTTTGCGGAAGCGCAAGTCCCCGAACCTGCCACGATGCTTCTTCTGGGACTTGGACTTGTTGGTCTCGCAGGGGCAAGGAGATTCAGGAAGTAAATATCAACACCAACTAGGAAACGGAGAAAAGGCAGGGTCGAACGGATCCTGCCTTTTTTAATGTTATTTATTATGAGTTGGAATAATGCATCAACTTGCTGAATCTGAAAAACAACCTTTCAGAAAGAAGTTATTACCTGACCAGAAAATTTCAGGCTTGGGGAAATATCTCCCCAGAAGAAAAATCCCCTGCCGTAGGCGACTGGGGATTTTTAGGAAAGCATTTATTAACACCTCTGTAACAGCTTGCGCCCTGCGGTCTATCCTTTTTCTTCAACTCGTACTCGCCCCTTTTCAAGGAGGGTTAATTTTTTTCACTACCCCCTACACGCTACACCCTACACCCTTCTCTTTCAGCCCCACAAAACCAGTCCCACCTCCTGCTTC
>CAWDHZ010000024.1:0-83080 GCA_963802225.1 uncultured delta proteobacterium
TAGACCGGGTTCGTGCATCAGCCCTCCAAGGTGGAATGCGTCGATCCCCGGTGAAACGTTCGTCGGCAATGCCGGAGGGTAGTCGTCTTTCGTGAGCATCGGCAATCCGATGCAGATGAGTCGCTGAATGTCGTCCTTGTGCAAGGAGGGGAGGTCATGCGCTTTTTGAAAATTGTCCTGACCGTCATGGTGTTTCTCATCATCTCCAGCGGCTTGTCCCACGGGAGCCTTGGTCAGGGTCACATCTATGTTGCCGAAAAACTCTTGGCCAAGATGCCGACGCAACTCAAGAGTTTAGTCGAGAAAGAAAAAAGTGCATATCTTGCCGGTGCCAATGGAGTCGATATCATCTATTGGGCCTACTACAAGGCTTTTTTTCTATACCGGGAATTGCCCAACAGTTCCGCTGCGGAGTTCGATCTGCATACAAATACCCTTGGATATCATACAGGTCAAACCGCTCTGGATATTTTGAGTGAAGCGAAAAAGTACTCGATAAAAGAAAAGGCTTTTGCACTCGGTTGGCTCACACACTGGCTGACGGATGCCTATGTGCACACCCTGATCGGACACTATGGCGGAGATTACAGGGATAATGAAGATCCAAATAAGTGCACGCCTACAGGGTCTTGTAGGCATACTCAGTTGGAGCTCGCTGAATCGAAGCATTTGTGCAGCTCTGAGCGATATGCAACTTACGGTCCCTTTCTGAATACGTACACCTTATCTAAAGGAGATCTGCCTGAAGATTTCATCGAAGATCTATTCAAGAAACACAAGTTCGTTGCGGCCAAATACAAAGACGGATACATGCATGGAAAGGGCAAGGTGACAAGACAATACCCCTACATCGGTAAGCGAATCGAAGATGCGGAGTCGGATTTTCGTGCGAATCTGGAGACGGGAAGAGCGAGTGTACAATCCGCAATAGAATGCATCCAATCTTCATGCTCCAAGAAAAGCAATGGTTGCAGCGGCACACAGACCGGTTCAATGTCCCAATCAGTCTGGCAGCAGAATAAGCAATCTTACTTGTTAGACAAGACCGATTACATTGATATCAATAATGCCATACGGATCAATGTCGACAAGCTCGAGGTGAAAGATGGTTCTTTGCGGGCCGTGATAGAGGCGAATGACACACAACTCTACGGAAAGTTCCTCGCCGAATGGGACAGGGTCATCTCCGATCTCGAGACGTTCGTCGACAAAGATCAACTATTCCACATAGTGCAGGCTTTTCTCGGGCCTGCGGAGGTAGATCCTGCGGAGGAGAAGGCGAAGGAAGCGCTCGAGAGTGTCCTCAATCAGATTCCGAACATCCTGACGCCAAGAAATCAGATGTACCTGTTAGATCCCGAAACCACGAAGCGTTATACGGACGGTACACTGAGGGGAGCCCCGGACATAAAAAGGATTGCATACGAGATCGTTTCTACCTGTGATGGAGGCAAGACGTTCACTAAGCCCCAAAGCAGTACCGTCCCTATTTCTTTCCATGCCGACGATAAGCAGAGAATCAAGCTGTTCGGATCGAAGAGCGGAAGCGCCATCATCGACGTGACACTCGAGGGGGATGAAGATAAAGCCTGCCAATATGTGCTGTTGGTATCTCTTGTGAATCCGGTTACTGGACAGGGAAGCTATATGCTTGACACTGTAGAAGACGGTGGCGTCAAGAAGGTGAAGGTGTTGACTCGAAAGCCGACAGGAACCGCTGATCCTGATTTCAAGTTTCTCGAGTATGACTGGATCCTTGGCGATTATAAAAAAAGCACGGACCTGAAATCCAGGGCCGAGGCGAAGTACGAATGGATGAAAAGTATTATTCCATACTTGGAGCAACTCATCGAACTCGATGAAAAGGCGTTTACGGACCTTGAAAAGAAAGTGCGCAAAGAGGTGCTGGGAGGCGTTGCATCCGGGAAATATGGGGCCCCGCCGGTGCCGAAGGAATGCAGCGGCAAGAGCCGTGATGATATGGCGCGCCGAATTGCCGAGATCGAGAAGGCGCTGCCGAATACCTATAAATGCGGGATGTTCCTGGAAGACCCCCTGACAAAAGAGAAGAGATGGGGATGCACCCATAATCCGCAGTACCAAAAGCTGGCCAATGAGCGGAGCGTACTGGAGATCTGCCTGAAAGGCCAGGATCCCGTAAATTATTGGGAGCTAAAGTGCATCGACACACCGGTGCGGGAGCGGTGGGAACACAAGGAGATGCTCAAAGCGAAACTCGCCGCGGCAAAAGATTCGAAAGCCTATCGATTCTTCAAGGAATATGCGGGTTACAATGATTACAAGGGATACCTGAAAGAGATTGAAGGGACCAAGCAGGAGTTGAGTCTTCCTGATCCCGTCCCCAGTCCCGCTGTTCTTCCCTGGACCTATTATTCCAGCGTCTGCGGTGTCGGAGGTGCCGTACAAGAGGCAGGCAAGCTTCATCTCCAGCTGACAAAATATCCGGAGAAGAACACCTATTACGTTGGTGAAAAGATTACCTTCACCGCAGAAGCAACCAGCGGAAAGGCTCCCTACAGCTACGAGTGGACAGGCGATTACGAAGGGAAGGACAAGTCGGTTGCTGTTCCTCTAAGCAAGATTGGACAGAACCGGTTGAAAGTCTCGGTCCGGGATTCCGTGGGAACCATGGGCGATGCGGTTGTTACTTTTGAAGTCGTCGCGCTGCAGATGGAGCTGATCTTTGAGCCGAAAGAGCCATACGTGGGCCAGGAACTGAAGGCGAAGCTCACGGTGAAGCCGGAGGCCAAGGAAATCGAATTCCGGTGGATGCCCCTGCCCGACAACGCGAAACCAACCGTAGAAGCGAAGGACGGCAGGGAGATCGCGTTCACTCTGAATAACGACAACCCAGCCGAGATCAAGGTCCGTGCCATGACACCCAAGAGCGGCGGGGTCCTGGGTGAGGGGAAGAACACGATCAAGGCAAAGAAATACACCGTGAATGTCACGGGACCCAAGGCCATGGGGCCCAAGCCCAAGATCTGGAAGGAAGGCGTGGGGCTTGTGGATGTGGAGAAGGAAATCGCCGTGGATCAGGTCGTCGAGTTTGCGGCCGACACCCAGCCTGCGGCGCTGACGGGGCCGGTCAAGTACAAGTGGACGGCCACGGGCGACTCCTGCGCGCTGAGCAACGCCACCTCACGCGCGGCCCGGGCGACGGCGAGCGCTGCGGGGGGCTGCGCGCTCTCGGTGGTGATCACGGACAGAAACGACGTGCAGCTGGGCGAAGGCAAGGGGAGCTTCAACGCCACCATCACCCGCGAGGAGATCAGACAGGGTCAGGAAAAAGCCAGGAACGTCGAAGATGCGAAGAAAAAGGTCCAGGACGCGAAGGTCAAGGAACGCAAGGGCGACCTGGACGGGGCCATCGTGGATGTCGACGGTGCGCTGAAACTCGATGAAAAAAACAGGGAGGCGGCGGCCCTTTCCGCAAAGTTCCGCAAAGACAGGGAGACAATTGGCATACAGCTCGGCAAAGCCAGGACCCTCGTGGGCGAGAACCGCTTCCCCGATGCGCAGAGGGAGCTTATCGTTGCGAAAAACCTCCACGGGCTCTACCCGCCCGTGCTGGAGGCGGACCGTGAGCTGGCAGACAAGTGGCGTGCCTATGACGGGCAGGTTCGCGACAAGATCTACGAGGTGCGCTCGGCGAGCGAGAAGAAGGAGTTCGGCAAGGCCCTCGAGATCGCTGCGGCCTGGCGGGCCTCGACCAAGCTCGACCCCTACGCTGACAAGGCACTGAAGGAGCAGGAGGACTGGGCGAAGCAGTGGAAGGCCCAGAAGGACAGGCAGATCGGGATCCTGAAGGCCGCAGGCGAAAAGGTGAAGGCATACGACTACGCCGGGGCCCTGAAGAGCTACGACGAAGGGTTTGCCAACGGTCAGAACATCTACAACGGCACCGAGCCGGAATACAAGGAGGCAATTCAGCTTCGCGGCGAGTCCTTCACAAAAAACAAGCGACTGGGCGAGCTTTCCCCCGTGATCCGGGATGCGGCCGAAAACAGGGATGCCTACTATAACCAGAATCATGTCCTCGAGGGCGCCCTGAAGGCTGCTGATGAGGCCATCGCGCTGCAGCCCAATAACGAACAGTTGAAAAAGTGGCGTGAGCAGATCGTGGCGCGGGCGGGGAAGACAAAAGCCGACAACGATCGGATTGCGGTCGGGAGGAAGCATCTTGACGCCGCAAGAAACGCCGAGAGCAGTTTCCTGTCCCAGGACTCGTACATCCGGGGCGGATCCGGACGGTGGAGCGAGAGCATCGAGGGGCAGATGCAGGCCAATCTCGTCAAGGCGATCGAGAATTATCGGGAGAGCCTGAAGTACATTCCCGATGCGGCTGTGGAGAAGCGTATCCGGGAGCTTGAAGCGAACCTCGATGCAAGAAAGAAATTCGCCGAAAATGTCCGGCTGTCGAAAGAGCTGCGTGCCGAGGGGGACACTCTCGTTCGCGAGGCCCGGTCGGAGGCCTCCTTCGAGGCGAGCCAGGAGAAGTTTACAAAGGCCATCGAGAAATACAACCAGAGTCTCGGCCTCTACCGGCCGCCCGATGAACCGACGCTTCGGCAGATCATCTACGGTGCGGGGAAGGAAAAGCTTTCCCGGGCCTTCCGGAAGTTCTACACCGACTGCGGCGCACTGGAGCGGGAGGGGAAAATCGTGGAGGCCCTTGCGGTCTGCGAGAAGGCTGTGGAGAACCGTTACCCAGAAGTCCACCAGGGTGAATGGATCCTGCTCGGTGGCCAGGTCCAGAACCTTCGCAGCCGCGTCGCGCACGCCAGGAAAATGCGCGCGCAGGGCGAAGCCGAAGAGAGGGCGGGGAAGATCGCCGAGGCGGTGGCGAGCTACCGCGACAGCCTGAAAAATGTCCCCGACCTGGCCCTCGAAGAGCACGTCAAGGCACTCGAGGCGAGGCTGGCCGAAGCAAACCAGGGGAAGGCGACGGCGGACCGCCTCTGGCAGGAAGGCGCAGGACTCTATAGCCAGGGGCAGTATGGCGCCGCCCTCGATAAATTCAAGGAGAGCCTCGGGCACGGGTCCGATGCGACGAGGTCGAAGTACGTCCAGGATCTCGAGGCCAGAAAGGCCCGGGCAAAACAGCTTCGCGATGAGGGTTATGCCCTTCAGCAGAAGAACCAGATTCAGGTCGCGATCGGAAAGTACCGGGAGAGTCTCAATTACTGGCCCGATAAGAATCTCGAAGAATACATCCGCCAGCTCGCGGCACAGCCGCCGGCAACTCCCGTTTCGCCTCCGCCGACAAAGCCGACATCACCCGCAGGGGTCGGGACCGTCCCCGCCCGCGATATTCTCACGTCGAGGGTCTGGCAATTCGGCCGCAGCGACGGCACGGTGCTGGCTTCGAGGATGAGACTCCTGCCCGGCGGGCGAATCGAGGGGGCCAACAATCCCAACGAGTCCCAGTGGGCCATCGCGGGTAATGAGCTTCTCTTCTACGATTCATCCGGCAAGATAGCCACCCGGTACAACTCCTTCCGGCAGGAGGGGGGACGCTGGGTGATGAGCGGGCCCTTCCTTCTGTGGGGCAACATCACGCATGTCCTGCGGGAGATTGCGGAAGGTGGCAGCCCGCCGATTGTGGCGCCTGCCGGTTCGCAGACGACTACCACGCCCGTCCCTCCGGTATCCTCCGCCGCCTGGTCCGGCGCGTGGAGAAGCGACCCGGGTCCGGGTGGAGAGACTCTGTCGATGAACCTGACCCAGAGCGGCAACCGCGTATCGGGCACGTACCGTGTCGATGAGCCGGGTGGCCGGCGCATTGCAGAGGGCACTGTCGAAGGGAGCCTTTCGGGCAGCAGCCTGTCAGGAACATTCCGCGCGAGCGGGGTTTCGGGAACCATGGAGGGGAATCTGGAGAGCGGAGGAGTATCCTTTACGGCGGTCATGCGTTCGGGCCAGGACAGCGACCGCTATCGGCTCCGCCGTTCCGGCGGCACGGGCATGGCGACACAGGCAGCCGCATCTTCCGCAGCCGCAACGAGTCATAGGACGGTTGTTGCGGAGATCACGAACCGCTCGAAGCTGAACGCCCATGTCTTCACGGAAGGGGCGACATTCGGCCCCGGAAACAAGTTCGCACCTGGCGAGAAAAGGAAAATCCCTGTCACCATGAGGGCGGATGGGACCGTCGTCTTCAAGGCGGGTCGTGACGGGACGGTGATGGCCACGAAGGCTTGGCGGGGCGATCCGAGCGACATCACGCGGGTACCCGTCGTTGTCTTCGACGACACGAATCCCTTTGACAAATTGACGGTGGTGACAGGATTGAGGTAGAGATTTCCCAGGGAAAGAGAAAATAGATTGGCAGTCTTTTCTGCTCTCTTGTCAATGGTACTCGCATTTGGCCTGGTGCCGATCGTTGAGGCCACACCGCCCGTTCCCGTCGAAGCGGTGACGGGACGGGTGAACGGCCGCGACCGGTCCTTCACGTACCTGCCCGGCGGGAACGTCTCGGTGCGCTACACGAGGCAGTGAAGGGGAGTGGTAGCGGCCTGAACCGGATTACAGTGTCGTCCGCGCCGTAATCCGTGTCGGGCCCCATAGCGACAGGAAGAATCGGCGGAGCTGGTGAGTGGCCACACCTTCTTCCATCGACCCTATTGGGTGGAATGAAGGTGCGATATACTCGGCAGTAGGGTGCTGGAAAGGGGCATCGTTCGGCCCGGCACGCTGCGCATCCGGAGATTCGGCTGGAGTTGTGTGTACGTAAAACGATTCATTCCAGCAGGAGGCAATACAATGTCATTCAAGATGAGATTGTCTTTAATCCTTGTTTTAATGGCCCTCGTTTTGCCGGTCAATGTACTCTGGGCTGTGCAAATCGGCATCATGGGACCACCAAGCCCCGATGACGAAGTCGAGCAGAACATGTACCGGTACCTCGGGCAACGGGCGAACATCGATTATGTTCTCTTGGTGAACACCAAAGAGCAGTTCTTCAGGGATTTGGAAAAAATCGCCAAGGACGGCAAGAAAATAGACTATCTCATCATCGCCGGTCACGGGGAGAGCCGTGAACCTCATATCGCCCTGGGCACCGAAACGATTCTTCCGGGCGACATCGACCTTTCCTATTGGAACGACCAGCTCAAAGACATGGCGAAGCGCAGAGCGGAAGCATGGAGAGAGAAATGTCTTCTCCTGCGAAAAGAAAAACCGGCTCCTGAAGACCCAATGCGGATCGAGAGACTGTCCAAGAACATAGAGCTTCAGGAGAGAAGGATCAAGGCGGCCGTACAGCAAATGGAGCTGTTTGACAGCGTTTCAGAGATCATGGCGGAGAATGCCGTGATCCTCCTGATCAATTGCTCGCCCGCCGCTACGGAAAAGGGGCTTGCGTTCGTGCAGAACCTGGGTCGAGTCTTTCTGGCTAGAAAAGGAGGGAAGGTCATCGCATCGACGGTTGATGTGAGTGTGGACCAAGTGACGCGACTCGCCGAATCCATTCGAGTGTGGCTCGGGTCAAGCGAGAAAACGAAAGATGCCGCTTGGAAAGGAATCGGAGAAATGTTTGTCATGGGCAACTGGAAAGAAGTGAATATTCCCGGGGATGATCTGCTGCTCCAGTTGTTGCCAGTCTCCGTCCAGGAACCTTGTCTTATGGCACCGCAGGGCTCCTCGGTGAATGTCAAGTGCCAGGCCGGGGGTTGGAAAGACAGCGGAAAGCTAACCTATCACTGGAATCGGAGCCCCTCCGGGACCGCTCAGCCGTCTTTCATCCTGGAGATCCAGGAAGCCGTCACAGACCTCATTGCTGTCGAAGTCCTGGTGAAAGACGAGCGTGGAAGACAGGGGACGGACACCGCATTTGTGTCCATAGAACCGCTGAGTCTGAAAATCGATGTCTCCGATCCATCCCCGGTGCAGAACTCTCGGGTGAAAGCACGAGCCCAACTTGTGAAAGGCAAAAAACCGGACGAGAGCTCGTGGTATTGGAAGGTCGAGGGAGGTCTCAAGATTTCCGATAAAATGAAGGAGGAGATCGATGTAGAGATCAGCACGGAGGGGTTGCTCACACTGCAGTTGATTGACACCGGGCCCTTCGGAAAGACACGGATACTTGGGCAAGCGACGGCACGGATTCAGCCACGAAAGGACAAGGAAAAGGAGGATAGCAGAAAGGAAGAGAAGGAAGAGTCCGACAAAGGAAGCACTGATCCAGTGAATATCAGTTTTGCCGGTACGGCTTCTGATGTCTGGGAAGGCGGCAACTACGACAACGGGAGCGACCGTGGCTTTCACATGAAGCGCAAAAAGGCCTCATCAAAAGGCACGGGTGAATGCAAGTGGGAAGCATCTGTGGACGCGACAGTATGGGGCAAAATTGACCCGTCTTTTGCCCCAAGGACAGAGGCGGAGATCTTATCTGAGCTCAACAGGCAAGTTGAGTCTGCGAAAGCATGGGGCAAGACCGCGCAGATACGGGCTATTGCCATCGGCGATTTTAAAGGCCATTTTATGGACACCTCGGTCAAATTCTCTGGGGGGGGCTGGAGCGATGCGGGCTTCCGAGCAGATGGTGTAAGCGCTGAAGGCCGTGGCTTTCTGATCAAGGGACAGCGAAGAATAGAGCTCGGCTATAACGTGGGTGGAGGAGGATGCTGGACCAATGAAGACCGGGCATTCCTTGAGTCCCAGGCGCGTGCCGCCCAGGATGACGCGAAGGCGATCCTGGCAGGGCTGCAACTGGTCGTCAACGGCTCGATGGCGAAGATCCCTTACAAAGGGCCGAAACTCGATGGATCCGATATGCCGAAGGTCACCCTGTCACCTCCGTCGCTGGAAAAGCTCAAGGTGGGCGACACGGTGAAGGTCACCGCCGAGGTCCAGAACGACAAACCCGAGGACAGCCCCTTTACCTACAACTGGGGCGGCACCTTCGACGGCAAGCCCGAGGATTCGAAGAAGAAAGCCACGATCACGATCAAGCCGCAAAAGCCCGGTAAATACGACCTCTCCGTCTCCGTCGACGGGCAGCGGTTCAACATGGGCGGGGCCTCCCTGCAGTACGAGGTGGCCGACTACAAGGTGAAGATCGAGCGGGTCCCCGTCGACACCAAGCCCGTTCCCGTAAGCGTAAAGACGGGCTTCAAGGCAACGCTCACCGTGGACGGAAAGCCAGCGAGCGGCAACTTCATCTATCGTTGGCAGCCTCACCCGGAAGTGACCTTCGACAAGCTCGACGCCTCGACGCCGGATGTGAAGGCCTCCTTCCCGAAGCCCGGGCGGGTGAAGGTCTGGGTCCAGGTGCTCGAGACACGGGGAGGCCGACAGGCGACAGTGGCCGAATCGGAGCAGATCGAGATCGAGGTCGTCAAGCCGGCCCTCGATCTTTCCTTCGATCCGAAGGAACCCTGGGTGGGTCAGGAGCTGAAGGCGAAACTCACCGTGAAGCCCGAGGTCAAGGAGATCGACTTCCGCTGGATGCCCGTGCCCGACAACGCGAGACAGTCCATGGAGTCAAAAGACGGCAAGGAGATCACGTTCTATCTGAAGGACGACAAGCAGGTCGAGATCCAGGTCAACGCACGGGTGCCCAAGAGCGGCGAGGACCTGGGCGAGGCGAAGAACACCATCAAGGCGAAGAAGTACACCGTGAACGTTACGGGCCCCAAGGCCATGGGGCCCAAGCCCAGGGTCTGGAAAGAAGGCGTGGGGCCTGTCGACGTGGAAAAAGAGATCGCCGTGGACCAGATCGTGGAGTTTGCGGCGGACACCCAGCCGGCTGCGCTGACGGGGCCGGTGAAGTACCAGTGGACGGTCACGAGCGGTTCCTGCACGGTGAGCAACCCCACCTCGCGCGAAGCCCGCGCGACGGCGAGCGCCGCCGGGGGCTGCGAATTGACCGTAACCATCAAGGACAAGAACGACGTGCAGTTGGGCGAGGGCAAGGGCAGCTTCAACGCCACCATCACCCGTGAGACGATCAAGCAGGGCCAGGACAAGGCCAAGAACGTCGAAGATGCTAAGACCAAGGTCCAGGGAGCGAAGGACAAGGTTCGTAAGGGCGACTACGACGGGGCCATCAAGGAAGCCGAGGAGGCCGGCAAGCTCGACCCGGCCAGCAAGGACGCAGCCGGAATGGCCGAGAAGCTTCGAAAGGAGAAGGAGACGATCCACCAGCAGATCGACAAGGCAAAGAAGCTGATGGACGAAAACAAATTTCCCGACGCCCAGAAAGAGCTGATCGTCGCCTCAAACCTCAACGGCACCTACCCGCCGGTTGCGGCAGCGAACAAGGAACTCAGCGATCGCTGGGGCAAGTACAACGCCTCGGTGCGGGACAAGGTCTACGAGGTCCGCTCGGCCAACGAAAAGAAGGAATTCGGCAAGGCGCTGGAGATCGCGGCGGCCTGGCGCGCCTCAACGAAACTCGATCCCTACGCCGAGAAGGAGCTCAAGCAACAGGAGGACTGGGCGAAGCAGTGGAAGGCCCAGAAGGACAAACAGATCGAGATACTGAAGGCCGCAGGCGAAAAAGTGAAGGCATACGACTACGCAGGCGCCCTGAAGGCCTACGACGAGGGGTTCGCCAACGGGCAAAACATCTACAACGGCACCGAGCCCGAGTACAAAGAAGCGTTCGAGCTTCGCAACCAGGCCTTCACGAAGAACAAACGTCTCAATGAACTGATCCCCTGGGTGCGCAAGGCCGCCGAGGACAAGGAGTACATGGCCGTCGAAGTGTTGCAGAACACCATGAAGACGGCCGACGAGGCCATCGCCCTGCAGCCCAACAACGAACAGCTCAAGAAGTGGCGCGAGCAGATCGTCGCGCGGGCGGAGAAGACGAAGGGGGACAACGAGCGCATTTCCCAGGGCCGCAAGTATCTCGATGCTGCGGGGGGTGCCGAGCGGAGCTTCCTCACAAACGAGTCCTCCATCCAGGCCAGGCAAATTCAGTGGGGGGAACAGATCGAATTGCAGCAGCAGCAGTATCTTACGACGGCGATCCAGAATTACACGGAGAGCCTGAAGTACATCCCCGACGCCAACGTGGAGAAGAAGATCAAGGACCTCCAGGCGACCCTGGAGGCGAGGAAGAAGTACCTGGAGAACTACCGGTTCTCCATTGCGCTGATGAAGGAGGGCGACGCGCTGGCCCAGGCCGCGCCTCGGGAGCCCGACTTCGAGAAGAGCCTGCCCATGTACGACCAGGCCATCGAAAAGTATAGAAAGAGCCTGTCGCTGTATCGGCCCGTCAATGCCGAGATGGTCGAAAAGCAGATGTGGAACCTAGACCTCTACAAGCACGAGCGGATGGTGAAGAAGTACTGGGCCGACGGGCAGGCCGTGGAGAAGGAAGGAAAGATCATCGAGGCCTTGGCCGCCTACGACAAGGCCCTTGCCTCTTTCCACTCCTCGGTGCCCCAAGTGGACCGGATGTGGATTGCCTCCCATGCGCAGGATCTGCGAAACCGGATCAACGGGGCGAAGACCTGGCGCGCCGACGGCGAGGCAAAGCAGAAAGCGGGGAAGATTCCCGAAGCCATCGCGAGCTACCGGCAGAGCCTGAAGCTTCTGCCCGATGCGGCCCTGGAGGAACACGTGCGGATGCTCGAGGGCAGGCAGGCCGAGGCGGGAGAGAAGAAGGCCACGGCGGATCGTCTCTGGCAGGAAGGGACGACGCTCTTTAATGCGAAAAAGCCATCCGACGCGCTTGTCAAATTCAAGGAGTCTCTGGGTTACTGGCAGGATGCGACCCGCGCGAAGTATGTGCAGGACCTGGAAGGAAGGAAAACGCAGGCAGAGAGGCTTCGGAGTGAAGGGGCGTCATTTCAGAGCCAGGGTCAGTTGCGGGAAGCGGCAGGCAAATACCGGGAGAGCTTAGGGTATTGGCCCGATCCCGCACTCGCGGATCACATTGCCAAAATTGAGGCTGAAATAAGGAAACAGGAAACGCAGGTTGTGACTCAACCCCCGACGTCAGGGTCGGGAGGGGTCGACGGAACATGGGAGGTCAGTTTCAATAACTTTCGGGGGAAGATGGAGTTACAACGGAGTGGCAGTTCATGGAGCGGACGGCTTTGGCTGGATGCGCATCAGAGATGGGAGCAGCTTACGAACATCTCTTATTCCAGCGCGGGGAGACTCGAATTCACGAGGCCTATTTCAGGGGCAACGCAACGTTATTCGGGTGCCCTCTCCGGTGAAAGGTTTGAAGGGACTTTTACCCAGGAGAATACCTCCACAAAATTTACCTGGTGGGCGAAGAAAACGCAGGCCGGGACGGACATACCGAACGGGAGCGACGCTTCGAACGCCTCTTTCCCTTTACAGATTAGCCGGAATGTTCCTAACCAAAACTCAAGTGCTTTTAAACAGAACGTCCGGAAAGATCTGAGCATGGACACCACGAGTTGGGACAAAATTCCATATTCCATGCATGTGTCCAGTCATGACCTGATGATCGCCGCGCCCGCTAAATTCTGCCTTGCAGGGGATGCAGGCGGAACAAAGGGATGGAGTGTCGACAATTTTCTCCTGATCGAGATCCTGGACCAAAGCGGCAATCTGATCTCGAGTGCTCTTGCGGGACTCACGGAGACGGTTCGCCGAAATGGCAATCCCATTGAAACGATCGGCCGCTCTTCGTATTCATTTAATGCATGTGAAATTGACGTAACAAAGCTTTTGCCGGTGGGCAGACCCTTCAGATTGAGGGCCTCGGCAATGGATTACGGCGGCGTGGGCTACGTATCAGATGTTTTCATTGTCTCATCGAAAGGGACGAGCGGTGCAGTCAGCCAACCACCCTCTCCATCTCCGACCGCCAAGGGGAACGTGATATTCAATAACGGCAACACCGGCGGCGTCTTCAACAACCCGAGCCGTGCGACGACGTTCACGCTGCGCGCGCCGCACGTCATTACGCTCATCACGAATTACCACTGGAACAACGGGCGCGGGGCAACTCCCGGAACCATTGCGTTGCGAGGCAGCGACGGCCGGACATACGGTTCCTGGCGGACGTCGGGCAGCCCGGGTCAGAACGGCGTGCCCAATGCCAACTGGAACGCATCTCCCAACGTAACGTTGCCCGCGGGCACCTACACGGTGGTCGATTCCAATCCGGCCACATGGGCACAGAACTCCGAGTCAGGCGGCGCAGGCCACACCAAGATTGAGGGCTATCCGTCAGGGCAGGTGCGGTAGCGGTCAGTGTCGGGTCGAGCACTGCTGTGTGCTCGACCGCTTCCTGCGCGGCAGGCGTGACCGTGACAGCGGGGCTCTGGTAGATAAGAGGCTGAAGGTGAAGGGCAAAAGGCTCAAGGCAAAGGGCTGGGAGGGATGGATTATGATGCGGCAAATCTTGACGGCTTTTTGTGTGGTGCTCGCTGGTGTGGGGATTCTTCTGCCTGTCCCCGCCATCGGCACACCGCCCGTTCCCGTCGAAGCGGTGACGGGCTGCGTGAAGGAAAGGCAGATGATCATCCAGGCCCCCGAGCGCTTCAAGCGGGAGCGACCGCTGAAGATCAGCCCCTGCACCAACATCCCCTTCGATTTCGCAGGTACGGAGGGAAAGCAGATCCGCGCGACAGCCGGAATCGATCTGTACAACGGTGCCTTCGTCTGTCCGAGGGCTGTCACGATTATCGGGGACTGCACCCCCGGTATCTGTAACCCCGAGTGGCCCTGCGACAGCGCGCCCTGCGGAAAGGCGGATCCTGAGAGCGTCAGCGTGCCGTCCGATTTCGAGGTTACCTACGCATCGGGGCCGCTTCACGCCGACTGGGGTGGGGGCGTGACTATAACGGCGAAGGCAAACGGGACAGTGACGGAAAGGGAGCAGGGACGACCGGCCAGTCGCGGCATGCGCCCCGAGGAGAAAGTCACCACATATAGTCTGTCTCAAAAAGAGGTCAGGCAGCTCTATACCCAGGTTGTGGCCTGCCAATTCTTCGAACTCAAGGAACGGTACTGGAACCAAAGGATCATGGACGGCGGGTCTCGGTCTCTGAGAGTCCTTGCGGGCGGCAGGACCCATGGTGTGACCACATATTACTATATCGTAAACCGGTTCAACCGGCTCGCCGATCTGCTTCTTGAAATCTGCCGCCCGGCAAGGGAAGCAGCCGTTGGGGAGAAGGATGCGCGCTCGAGGATGATGGCCGAGGAAGAGGATGAGTAGAAGGATATGCTGTGCTCGCCATCATGGCATCCGTTGATAGGTTGACGGTGACGATGGTGCTTCGGTAGAATGTTTCAAAACGGCAGACCGACACGGGATAGGGAGGGTGATACGATGAGGAGACTCGTTGCATTGTTCGTGATCGGTTCGGGGTTCCTTTTTGCCGCCGATCTCGGCGCCTCCGCGCCGGTGAAGGCGACCATCACGGGATGCGTGACCGGGGGAGTGCTGATTTCGGAGAAAACCGATTTCGGCACCCATGCAAGCGAGGGCAAGTACCGCATCAGGTCCCTTGCCCCGGGAGGCGCCCCGCTCGATCTTGCGGCCCACGAGGGCAAGCGGATCACGATTGCGGGCCATCTCCTTCCCGGGGACCGGTTTTACGGGGAGGCCGATTCCATACGGGTGCTGGGGCCCTGTGTGGCTTCGGTGAAGAAGGATCTCCCTCGGCAGATCACCGATGACGAAGCCGACGAGATCGTGTGGGGCCTGCCGGAGGTGCAGGGCATGATCGAGCGGATGAAGGGAACGAAGGTGTCCCCGTTCTCGATGATCACCGGGTATCCCGACCCGAAGGCCGAGCCGGGCAAGCCGGGCGCTTTCTACGAAATCTACGTTGGGGAAAGACACGACACCCACACGGTCCGCGTCATGACCCTGCTCGTCGATGCATACAACGGCAGCATTTTTGTCTATGACGAAGTGACCGATCGGGTCATTCCCATCGAACAATACAGAAAGCAGGTACGCAAATGAATATTAGAGGATTTCTTGTACTCGCCATCATGGCATCCATGCTTGCGCTGACCACAGTCGCAGGCGCGGCGGACCCTGGAGACACGGCTGGCGAAATGATCGCCTTTGTCCGTCAGGGCAACATCTGGGTCGCCAGGGTGGACGGCACCGGCGAGCGGCGGTTGACCGATTTTGGTGTCTGCGGCGGGCCTGCGCTGTCGCCCGACGGAAAGCAGGCGGCCTTTCACTGTCGCGGTGATCAGAATATCTACCCGGATACGGGCTTCGGGCAGATCTACCTGGTTGAGACAGCGGGCGGGGAGCCGAGACGCCTGAAATTCGAGGGGATTCTTGCGGCGGAGCACCCGGCCTTCTCGCCGGACGGGAAGAGCCTCGTCTTTGTGGGGCTCTCCGAAGTCCGGAAACTGGGGAAAGAGGACGAGGCACAAGTTTTTGCCACCATGTCGGTCAGCATCGCCGACATCCAGACCGGAAAGAACCAGGCGGTGCTGCGCCATAAAAATACAATGCTCGACGCGGGCTACATCTACAGCAAGCCCGCCTTTTCCTCCGACGGGCAGTGGATTCTCTGGCAGCAGAGCGGAAGCGACGTCTCCGGCGGCTTTGCGATCACGGACCTGAAGGGAAAGACCCTGTTCCGGTTCCCCCCGAAAGGGGAGGACCCCACGCCTTACTGGGGCCCGAGCCTCGCCCTCGACGGGCAGGCGGTATTGTGCTATTCCCCCGCCATCTCTGACGCCGCGGATGACACGATCTATGTTGTCGACCGGAAGACAGGGAAGATGGTCGAGGTGACAACCGGTGCAAGCCCCGCGTTTGTCCGCAACGGGACAGCCATCGTCTTTGAACGCTGGGTCAACCGGTGGAGCGACAAGGCTTCCTCGAATCTCTGGATTCTGGAGCTGAAGCCCGGGGCCGCGCCGAGAAGAATCATCACCGACGCCTCGGAGCCGGCCGGGGCGATGCTGAAGAAATAGACTCTGCTTGTTGCCGGATTCCCTTATTCTTGTCTCAACTTGACATTTGTAAGGAAGTAAGGCAATCTTACTTCCGTGAGGTAAGAATTCATGCTGACCAAAAAGACAACCAAGAACCAACTGACCCTGCCGAAAGACATCGTGAAGGAATTCCCGGGCATCAAGTATTTCGATGCCGTCGTGGAGAAGCGCAAAATCGTCCTGACCCCCGTCCGGGTCGAGCCGGCTGACGGAACGCTCCCGGCAATTCGGGGGAAAATGGAGGCGCTGGGCATCACCGGGGAGGATGTCAAGAAGGCGGTGTCATGGGCAAGAGGGAAAAAGGCGCAAGAGTAGTTCTCGATACCAATGTCCTGGTCTCGGCGCTGATCCTTGGGGGTCGGCTCGCGGCCATTGTGGATCTCTGGAAAACGGGGGCTATCATCCCCGTCCTGTCGAGGGAGACCTTCGAGGAGTTCCGAAGGGTCCTCCGCGATCCCCGGTTTAAACTGACCGATGAAGACATCCGAGCGATTGTAGAGGGCGATGTCCTGCCTTATTGCGAGGTCGTCGAACCGAAGGATGCACGGACCGGCCTTTGCCGAGACCCTCAGGACGACAAGTTCTTTTCTTGCGCCCTGGCCGGGAGATGCGACTTTCTTGTGAGCGGCGACCGTGACGTGCTCGAAATCAAACGTCATGGACACGTCAGGGTCATCACGCCAAAGGAGCTTCTGGAGATATTCCATCTTTGATCGTGCGATGAAGGAAAATTCATAGCCTGTTCCGCCGGGGCGATGTTGCGAAAGTGAAACGGGAAACACAAGGGGCGGCCAATCTGACCGCCCCTTGTGTTTCTCTCTTCTGATTGTTTTTCCCGCCTCTTGGATGATCATTCAGGAATTTGCCCATGCGAGCAAAGATGTGTTAAAATTCATGCATCCATTAGAAACCACAGCCCCGTCGCAAGAGGTCTCGTTGTCCCATGGGTATTGCCGGAGACATCGTCATTATCGTCATTGCCGCTCTGCTGGGTGGGTTGATCGCCCAGGTCCTGAAACAGCCCCTGATCATCGGGTATATCCTTGCCGGTATAGTGGTGGGACCATTTACGGGTGGTGTGACGGTCTCCGATGTCCACAATATCGAGAAAATGGCGGAGATCGGTGTTGCCCTTCTGCTTTTCGCACTGGGGCTGGAATTTTCTCTCCGGGACTTAAAACCCGTTCGCAACATCGCCATCATCGGCACCCCCATCCAGATCGCCCTGACGACGGCATTCGGGTATGCCATTGGGCGCTGGATGGGCTGGGAATGGGTACCGTCTCTGTGGTTCGGGGCCCTTATCTCGCTTTCCAGTACGATGGTCATCCTGAAGACCCTTCAAAATCTGGGCATGCTCGGCACGTTGTCCAGCCGAGTCATGATCGGCATGCTCATCATCCAGGATCTGGCCGTCGTGCCGATGCTCATCATCCTCCCTCAGTTGAGTGAGCCCGGTGCCGGTTTGCCGGTATTGGCCGTTTCCGCCTTGAAGGCCGCTGTATTTCTCGCGCTGGTAATCGTCCTGGGCACGCGAATCATGCCCCGCGTGATGAAGACCATCGCCGACTGGAATTCGAGGGAGCTGTTCCTTGTGGCCACCACGGCGATCGGGCTGGGCATCGGCTACGGCACGTATCTGTTCGGCCTCTCCTTTGCCTTCGGCGCATTTGTGGCCGGCATGCTTCTCAGTGAATCGGATTACGGTTATCAGGCCTTGAGCGACATCATTCCCCTGCGGGATGTCTTCAGCCTCATATTTTTTACCTCCATCGGCATGCTGCTGGATCCCCGGTATCTGCTGGATAACCTGGGAATGGTCCTGTTTCTGGTCCTCATCGTCATGTTAGGCAAGGGGCTGATCTTTGCCGTCTTGAGCCGGGCCTTCCGTTACAGGAATATCATTCCCCTGGCGATGGGACTGGGACTTTCTCAGGTCGGGGAATTCTCTTTCGTCCTGGGCCGGGTGGGTGTCGCCACGCACTCCATTTCCCCGGAATTCTATTCCCTGGTTTTGACCATGACCGTAGTGACCATGGTGCTGACGCCGTTGCTATCCGGCCTCACCGCTCCGATCTATGCCCTTTGCGGCCGCTGGCTCCAATCCGTTTGTACGGAACCTGTCCACTTCCCCAAGCGGGATTTGAAGGATCACCTGGTGATTGCAGGCGGAGGGAGAGTCGGCAGGTATGTTGCCGGCATCCTGCAGCGCATGGGGACCCCCTTTATCATCGTGGAATGGAATTCCAGGCGTGTGGACGAGTTGAAGGCACTGGGCTTTCCCGTCCTCTTCGGAGACGCGGAAAAGGAGATCATCCTGGAGGCGGCGGAGGTAGGCAAAGCCAGGCTGCTTCTCATCACGACACCGGTGACCCTGATCTCCCGGGTCATCGTGGTAAACGCGACAAAACTCAACCCTGCGATCCAGATCATCGCCAGGGCGGAAGGGATCGAAGAGATGAAGGAACTGCACGATCAGGGCGTCTCCGTCGTCGTACAGCCGGAGTTCGAGGCAAGCCTGGAAGTGGCCCGCCAGGCGCTGCTGCATCTCGATGTCCCGATGGCTCTGATCCGGCAGTACACGGACGAGGTTCGCGAAGAGCTGTATCGGCCGCTATACAAGGACTGGCAAAAAAATGAGGGCTGAAGGCAAGGGGGGCGGCCAATCGTGATAAGTCGTTACGATAAAGTGTGTAAATTACCATCCATGCACTCCTGAAAATCCCCAGCCCCAAATGGTTTAGGATTTTTTACCCAGGGGGATGTTTCCCCGAACCTGAAAATTCTCAGGTCTGGTAGCAACTTCTTCATGTAGTCATCTGAAGGGCACGCTTCAAAAATCTAAACAATGCAAAGGGCAATTCATGCAAAAGACAGGTGTAATGCCAATGCCGATTGCCTCTCAACAGATGTTATCGTGTGTCAGTAGCAACATCGGGACGATCAGAATATAACAAACTCGTATATGTCGGCTTCCGTGGTTGTCATAGCTTGAGACCTCTCTTGAACTGCAGTAGTGCATCCAGGAAAAGGACAAGGGTGAGCATTCCGGCCCCTGTGGCAAGGCCGAGAACGAAGGGCCAGGTTGGTATTCCCAAAGTGAGGGAAATATCGCCGGTTTCCACTAGGTCCCGGGCGTATACCTGGCTTTGCCAGGCTAGAGCGCCGAAAAGGGCGGCAGCGACAATATTGCCGACCCCCTCAATAAGGGTCTGCACCCTCTGGGGCAACCTGTCGACTAGGAGATTTACGGCGATGTGACCCCGTTCGATGGAGGTACGGGCCATTGCAAACGAAATAATCAGCGAACCGAAGTAGCCCACTAGCTCGTAAGTTCCGGGGATCGGACTACCGAAGAGGCGCATCACGACGTCTGCACAGGTCAGAAGCATGATGAATATCATTGCCGCCGCCGAGACCCAGTTGAGCTTGGTCGAGAGTAAATAAATTGATGTCGTGATCGCTCGAAGCACGAACCCCCCTTTGTTTCGCTAGTCGCTTATTGAAGAGTGCCTGTTAGCTGCCCCAAGAATAAAATGGCTAATTCCGGATATGCCAGCGACAGCGGAACGCTTACTCTGAGCGTGGCACAATGTCTTTGGTTCAGACAGTACCGGTAGTTTTCTTCTTAGGCAGATTTGCGTTCATAATTAGCAACAGCAAGGCCAAATATCGTTAACACGACCGCAATAGCTACAAGTGGATAAGTGATCCATCCCGGTAAATCCATCATCTTGATGCCGAAAAGTGCCCCAGCACCACAAGTAAAGACGATGATCTGTAGGAGTATCGTTTTCATCGTATTTCATCTATTATTCATGCATTTTCACTGCGATTGCGATCAAAATAAGTATCCCGGAGGATACTTATTTTCTTGATTTCTTGAAAAATTTTTCAATCGCTGACCATATAAAAGGAAAAGAGATAAAAAAGAAAAAACCCGTCAGGACAAGAAATTCTCTCCAACCCCATTGCATAGACAAACTCCAGGATTTTATTTCTAAATAAAAAGCCGCCAGCCAAACGTAACGTTCAGCTGGCGGCCCGACCATGCCTATTTCCTCCAGAATCAGGACAAGCTGATTCTGAACCCTAAAACCGTGTTCTAATGTATTCGCTTCTCTTATTCTTCGCTCTTGGCAGCAATGACCCCCATCATAAAAAAAGCCGCCAGCCAAACGTAACGTTCAGCTGGCGGCCCGACCATGCCTATTTCCTCCAGAATCAGGACAAGCTGATTCTGAACCCTAAAACCGTGTTCTAATGTATTCGCTTCTCTTATTCTTCTCTCTTGGCAGCAATGACCCCCAATCATAAAAAAAGCCGCCAGCCAAACGTAACGTTCAGCTGGCGGCCCGACCATGCTTGCAAATCCCTCCAGAATTTCGATTAATTCCGGACCCCATTGCATATTAAGTTTTTGTTAGTTGGCTTTAGTGTCATATTTTGAAAGATTTAGCAAGAAGAACTTATCTACATTCAACGTGTGATTGTTCGACGTGACTCTTCGCTTATTTTAATCGCAAATCTTTACCTTTGCCCGAAGCCTATTTGATCGGCCACTCCCCTCTTTCCTTCAGCACCTCGCGGTAGACGTCCAGCGCGTCGTTGACGGCGGGCATTCCGGCGTAGGTCGACAGCTGGAAGATGATCTCGGCGATCTTGCGGGGATCGCAGCCGACATTCAGCGCTGCGTTGACGTGGAGCTTGAACTCCTCCTTGGCGCGCAGGGCCGCCAGCATGGCGATGGCCGCGTACTGCCGCTCCGGCAGGGTCAGCACGGTGCGGGAGTAGAGGTTTCCGGTGATGTGCCGGGAGAGCTCATTGGCCAGCTCCTTGTCGAACTGGCGCCACATCAGGAAAGGCGGGTCCATTTTGATGCCTTTCCCGAACAGTTTCGATGCCGTTTCCTGTGTTTTTTTGTTGATGTCGTCGCTCACGATGCTTCCTCCTCCTCAGTATTTTCGATCTCTTTTCATTCGAGCAATTGCGCCGTTTTTAGATGAACGGTGCGTTGCTGTCAAGAGCAAATACAGGCTACAGGTCGCAGGCAACAGGCATCAAGCGCTCCGCGCAGGCCACAGGCTACAGGCATCAGGCTTCAGAAAACAAGAAAGAATCGAGGGAATGTCCCCCCGATGCTTTTTTCTTTGAACCCTTGTACCTTTTGAACCCCTGAACCTGTCTTTTCTTCACTCAGACACTTTGACACTCAGTCACTCAGGCACTTGCTACTCGTCCCTGGTCCCTTCTCCTCTTCACTCAGACACTTAGACACTCAAACACTCAGGCACTTTTTCTACCGGGCTCATTTCATCAGGTACACATCCCTGTCGCGGTCCTGCAGGAACAGATAGTGCGCTCCCAGCTTTGCCTTGTCTATACTTCTGAAGTGCTTCTCCCCCTCGAGTCTGCATAAGTCACAGCTGCGGCTGGGGATGACGACGGCGTACATGCGGTTTCCCGTGCTCGCCATGGAGTCGATGGCGATGAAGCCTCCGCAGTCGTCGCAGATCCGTACCGTTTCCTCCTGCTGCTCCCGGATGCCGTCCGTGTCGTAGTAGATGTTGCGTTTACGTCGCGCGTACTTGGCACCCTTGACGATCCCGGCCTTGAAGCTCTCGCGCTTCTTCCAGAGATCGAGGATGTCCTTCGACGTCTCCCGGATGTGCCTGGTGATTTCGCCGGACTGGCGGAGGGATTCGGGTTTGTAGTCCGGTTCGCGGACGTGGCTGTAATCGAGGCCCGCCATGGCGAGGATGATCCCCACGTTGACGTAGGGCAGGGCCCCCTCGATGGAGTAGCCGCCCTCGAGCACCGCGATGTCCGGGTTCAGTCTCTCGTTGAGCCGGGCATAGCCCTGGGCGGAGAATCGCATGTTCGTGATGGGGTCCGTGTAGTGGTTGTCCTGCCCCGCAGAGTTGATAATGAGGTCCGGTTTGAACTCCCCGATGATGGGCAGGATCAGCTCCTCCAGCACGTACAGGAACCCCTCGTCGGAGGTCTCCGGCGGCAGGGGGACGTTGATCGTCGTTCCCAGGGCGTTGGGGCCGCCGAACTCGTCGGGGAAGCCTGAGCCCGGGTAGAGGGTCCTGCCGTCCTGGTGGATCGAGATGTAGAGCGTGTCCGGGTCGTGCCAGTAGATGTCCTGCGTGCCGTCGCCGTGATGGCAATCCGTGTCGATGATGGCGACTCTCTTGTGTCCGTACTTGCGGCGGAAGTGCTCGATCATGACGGCCTCGATATTGATGTTGCAGAAGCCGCGGGCCCCGTGGACGACGCGCATGGCATGATGCCCGGGGGGCCGGACGAGCGCGAAGGCATTGTCCATCTCGCCTGTGAGCACCTTGTCGGCCGCCGTGATGGCGCCGCCCGCCGAGATGAGGTGGCTCTCGGTGATGACGCTCTTTGCGTCGGGGACACAGAGGTGGATCCGGTTGATGTCTTCGATCGTGGCCAGACCGGGCTTGTACTCCACGATGTTCTCGAAATCCAGCAGTCCCTCCTCGAAGACCTGGTCCTGCGTGTAGAGCAGGCGCTCCTCCCGCTCCGGGTGGGTGGGCGAGATGGCCCAGTCGAAGGCGGGAAAGAAGACGAGCCCCGTTTTTTTCAGCCGTTTCATGGGTGCGCCCCTCCTTTTCCAAACCCCGCGATCAGGCCCGGTTTGATCTGGGCCTTGAGGCGGATGTTCTTCCCGGTGGTGTAAAATCCCCGGACCATGTTGAATTCCTGGTCCTCGACGATCTCCACCTCGATGTCCGCCTCGCGGGCACCCAGCTTGCGGGCCCTCTCCCGGAGCTTCTCCATGCCGATTCTGAGAATATCTTTGCGGGTGAAGTGGTTGGGGATCTTCATCTGGAGCCCCTCTTCGGCGATGGAGAGGGTTCCCCTCTCTGTTTCGGCGGTGAGGGTGATCTCCGCCGTTGTCCTGGCCAGGGCCGCGCCGAAGGCGTTGGCTACCTCTGAATCCTGCGGGATCACAACCTCACAAGCCAGGATCTCGCCCAGCCTCGGCGCCACGGCCGCTGCAGGACCTCCGACGATGAAGAGCCTCTTGGGGGCAAGCTTTTTCCCTTCCAGGAGTTCGTGAATCGTGTAGACGGGTTTGTTGTTGATCTCTTCGATCATGGTTGTGACTGCCGAGGCGACGCCCTGGCAGGTCCTCTCGAAAATCGCACGTGCCGCCTCCGGCACGGACAGATTCAACTTGCCGGCGATCTCTGCCACGGCCGTTTCCGCTTTTGTCCGGTCGCCGATCCCGGTCAATCCGAGGACGATCATCGCATCCGTCGGGGTGGGGTAGGGTCCGCCGAAGGCCGCCGCCGGGCCTTCCCGTCGGGGCCCGATGAGCAGATCGCCCTTGTCCACGCGGATGCGGCTGTCGCCCCCGAGACCGAGAGAGCGCGTCTTGAGGCCGCGGATGAGCGTTTTGTGTCCCTCAATGGTCACGCCCAGAGGCTCCAGCAGGGGCACGCCGTCGGCCAGAAGGGCGATATCTGTCGTTGTCCCGCCCATGTCCATGGCGATGGCATCGGCGCCGGAGCAGTCGGCAAGGCTCAGGATCCCCATGATGCTCGCCGCGGGCCCCGAGAGGATCGTCTGGACGGGCTGGTCGGCCGATTGCCGGATCTCGAAGGTTCCCCCGTCGGCCTTGAGGATGTAGATGGGCGCCGTCAGGCCCGTCCGGCCCGCGAATTCAAGGATCTCGCCTACGAACCGGTTGTAGAGGTCGAAGATCGAGGCGTTGAGGTATGTCGTGGCGATGCGCCTGCGGAAGTTGAGGTTTCCCGACATCCGGTGGCCCAGGGAGACATGCTGGAAATCGCTCCCGGTGCACTCGCCGATCGCGTTTTCATGGGCGGGGTTGCGGGTGCTGAACTTTCCCACGATGCCCAGGTGGCGAATCCCGGATGCCTTGTGCTCGGAGGCGGCTTCGGCGATCTCGCCCTTCTTCACCGGGGAGACCTCGATGCCGCGGTTGCTCATGTACCCGGAGATAAACCGCGTGTCGTCATTGACGCGCAGGGCCTCGGGTGCAAGGCCCGGGCCGCTTGCCACGAGCATGCCGACGCGGTCGATTTTGCCCTGGACGATGGCGTTGGTGGAGAGGGTGGTGCTGAAAACGACCCGCTCGAGGGCGGCGGGATCCTCGTCGCGGAGGATCTCGTCCATCACGCCGATGAGCGATGAGACGAGATGAAGCTGGTTGGTCAGGACTTTCGTTTTCTTCTTGACCTTGAAATTCTCGAGGAGCACGGCATCCGTGTGGGTGCCCCCGACGTCAATGCCGAGAATCATAACAGCTCCTTTGGCAGATTCAGGTAAGGTGACAGGTAAAGGTACGTAAAGGCTAAAGGCCATACAGGACAGTTACAACAGAAAAGGCCAAAGGCCTTGTGCCCTTAGCCTTATGCCTTACGCCTTTTGCCTGTCCATTTAACACAAGCCGGTGCCATCGTCAATTCATCCTTCGGCTTTTCATCGGGCCCGTTATGCGTTATAAGATGGCGAAACACCGGGGATCTTTTGGATTCATGCTCTCACGCTATAAACCCTTCCTGCAGGTTCTTCTCGATCTCGTGCCGGGCCTTCACGTGGCAGGGGGCGCCGTCAAGGATTGCCTCATGGGGCTTCCAATCTCCGATGTGGATGTCGTTTTCCCGCCCGGGGCGGAGGGCATTGCCGCCCGTTTTGCCGTCATGACGGGCGCAACCCGTATCGCGCTGCGGGAGAACGAGCCAGACAAGATGATGGAGCGGGTCGTTGTCCGGGAGGGTGATGCAGCACTCCTCTTCGATTTTACCGCGTGCCGCGGACCCTCCATCGAGGACGATCTCGCCGGGCGGGACTTTACGGTCACGGCCATGGCGCTGCCACTTTCGGCTTTCATCAACGGGGATTTTTCCGGGATCATCGATCCCTTCGGGGGGCGCGGGGCCGTCAGGGATAAGGAAATCAGGGCCCTTTCCGATGAAACCTTCCGGCAGGACCCCCTGAGGCTCCTGCGGGCCTTTCGCCTTGCCGCCGAGCTTGGTTTCACCATCCGTGGCGAGACGCTCGAAATGGTGAGCCGCGACGGGGCGCTTCTCGGCACCGTGTCGGGCGAACGGGTCCGCGACGAGATCTTCCGCATCCTCGAGGTCAGCCCCTGTCATCCCAGCATTGAGGCGATGGACCGTGTCGGCCTTCTGGGGCAGGTATTTCCCGAGATAGCCGCCATGAAGGGCATCGAACAGAATGGCTACCACGCCCTCGATGTCTGGTCCCACACGTTGCTCTGCCTGAAGGAGCTGGAAAGCCTTCTCGAAAACCCCCTGGAGGAGTTCGGCGATGCCGGCGCCGATTTCCGGGATTACCTGACGGATGCTTTCGTCCGGGGCCGGAGCCGCGCGGCGCTTCTGAAACTGGCCACCCTCCTGCATGATGCCGGAAAACCCGACAAGGTGAGCCGGGACGTGGAGGGGCAAACCCATTTCTACGGTCATGCCGCAGCAGGCGAGGCGATTGCCGAGGCGGTCGCGGAGAGACTCAGGCTGGCAAGGTCCGAGAGGGACTATCTCAATCTGATCGTGGTCAATCACATGCACCTTGTCCACCTGACGGCCGAGACGTCCCGCACCCGAAGATCGGTCTTGCACTTTTTCAGGAAATACGGTGAAGATTACCGGGCGCTGCTTCTGCTCTTCGCGGCCGACACCCGCTCAACGGCGGGCCCGAAGATGACCCCGGAGCGGGTCCGCCTCATCCGGGACGCGGTAACGGAAATGCTTCGGCTCTATGAAGAAGATTTGCGGCCCCGGCTGCAGGCACCGCCGCTTCTCACGGGCGGGGACCTGATCGACAGGTTCGGCCTCGAACCCGGCCCGCTCATCGGCGAGATTCTGCGTAAGGTGGAGGATGCCAGGTTGGAAGGCCTTGTTTTAGATCGGGATTCCGCCCTGGAGTACATAGCGGCGATTCTGAAGAAGGATGGGCAGTAGCCTGGATCACATCGGCAGGGGAAAATAATCCCTGGTCGCAGGCTCTCGACCAGGATTATTGTGAACCAATAGAACCAACGAACTAACGAACCAACAGAACGGATTTTTTCATGGCCAGGATGTCATTCGGAAAGCAGGGAAACCGCGTCCGCACGAGCACGACGGGGCCGAAACCTGCGGGCGAGAGATCGGTCGAGGACGTCGTCCGGGGGTTGAAGGAAGGCATGCAGAAGCCGCCGGGCGAGGATTACCGGGAGCGCTCCCTGGCCATCCACGGCCTGATCTGCGCGCGCTGCGCCCGGGAGTTCGACGCCTTGAGCCGGCAGTTGCTCACCGTCCACCACAAGGACGGAAACCACCACAACAACCCACCCGACGGCAGTAACTGGGAAAACCTCTGCGTCTATTGCCACGATGATGCACACAGCCGGGGGCTGCTGGGCGACTACTTCGACGGACGGGGGACGAAGGAAAAGCACCTCGTCCATACAAGCGCCACGGACGGGGAAAACAATCCGGGCCTGGCGAGCTTGGCCGGCAAACTCAAAGAAGCCCTTGAAAAGAAAAGGAAAAAGTAACATCGCGGACGGACCCCCCGTGGATTTCCCTATCGAAATTTCCTGGGGCCGGCCGGGCATGGCCGCGGGACGGGAGTATCAGGGGAATCCCCGAATTTACTTGATTTCAAAGGATACCTGTGGTATGTGAGCACCGTTTTTCAGTTCGCTTAACAAGGCCCTTTTGGACTCTTGCTTGCGGTTCGATGACAGTGCAGAAGACGTACCGGCGGAGTCGAACGGGGTTCTAATACAAAGAGAGGAGGTAGCGTTCAGTGGAAGTCTTAGCACAGGGAATTGGCGAGATTTTTACGGACCCGGATGCGGACAAGGCTCGTGAGTTTTTCCGCCACAAGAGCCGGAAACTGCAAAGCAAGGTGATGACCGTAAAGGAAGCAGTCGACAAGTATGTCAAGGATGGGGATTATGTCTCCGTCGGCGGATTCGGTGTCAACCGGATTCCCGCCGCGGTTCTCCATGAAATCGTGAGACAGGGAAGGAAGAACCTGGGGTTGGCCGGGCACACGGCAACCCACGATTTCCAGATCCTTGCATCGGCTCATTGTTTCAACAGAGTCGACGTGGCCTACATCATCGGTCTGGAGGCACGGGGCCTGTCGCCCAATGCCAGAAAATACATGGAAAGCGGAAAAGTAAAGATGACGGAGTGGACGAACTACACCCTGTCCGTTCGTTACAAAGCCGCCTGCGCAGGTGTTGCCTTCCACCCGACCCGCAACATGATGGGGACGGACACGTTCAAGTACAGCGGGGCCAAGCAGATCCAGTGCCCCTTCACGGGGGTGAATTACCTGCTCGTACCCGCTCTTTTCTCCGATGTGGGCCTGATTCACGTTCACGAGGCGGACATCTACGGTAACTGCAGGACAAAGGGCATCCTGATGTCCGATTACGACCTCTCCCGGTCATCCAAAAAGCTCATCGTCACCTGCGAGCGCATCATCCCCACCGACGAGATCCGCAGGGACCCCACGTCAACTTTCATTCCCTACTGGTGTGTCGATGCCGTGTGCGAGGTTCCCTTCGGGAGCTATCCCGGGAACATGTACGGTGAGTATTTCTCCGATGAAGAGCACCTCAAAGAGTGGCTGAAGGTGGAGGAGAACCCCGAGGAGTTCAAGAAGTTCCTCGACCGGAACATCTACAGCTGCAAGGATCACTACGACTACATCGAGAGAAACGGCGGCATGCACAAGATGCTCAAACTGAGAAAGAAGGAGTGGTTGCTCCTCGGAGCCAGGGATTAGAAAGGGAGGTGAAGAGACAATGGCTGACTACAATACCATGGAATTGATGATATGCAGCGCGTCGCGCGAGCTTGAAGACGGGGCCTCCGTCGGTGTCGGCACCGGCGCCCCCTGCGCGGCCGCGATGCTTGCTCAAAAGGTCGGAGCCCCCAACCTGCTGATTCTGTTCGAGGCAGGCGGAGCCGGACCCCTAGTACCCGAAATGCCCATTTCCGTCGGTGACTCCAGGACAACCTGGAAGGCCGTCATGGCCAGCAGCATGCCCGAGATCATGGAGACGGCCTGCCGCGGGATGTTGGACTACACCTTCCTCGGTGGCGCCCAGATCGACATGTACGGCAACCTGAACTCCACCATGATCGGGACGGATTACCAGAAACCCAAGGTCCGTTTCCCGGGCAGCGGCGGCGCCAATGACTTCGCCTCCTTCTGCTGGAGGATGATGGTCATGACTCCCCAGGACCCCAAGCGTTTCACGGAGAAGTGCAGCTACATCACGTCTCCCGGCTGGCTCCAGGGCGGGGACTCCAGGGCCAAGAGCGGCCTTCCCCTCGGGGCGGGCCCCTACAAGATCCTCACGAACATGGCCGTCATGGACTTCGAGCCGGAGAGCAAGCGGATGAGAATCATCGCAATTAACCCCGGCTACTCGGAGAAGGACGTCCAGGACAACTGCGGCTTCGAGCTTCTGAGGGCAAAGAAAATCGTGGAGAACCATCCGCCCACGAAGAACGAGCTCACCATCCTGAGAGAGCAAATTGATCCTTACCGGTATGTTATAGGAAGATAACCTCTGACGGTAAGCGTTCAACCGATAAGGAGCCATGGCACGTAGGTGCCATGGCTCCTTTTTTTTCTCAGGGGATGTGAGCTTGAGACGGGAATGCCGTTACTTGAAGACGATAGGGCCCTCATCTTTCATCGTCACGAGCTTGTCCCCGACGGACATTCCGCAGAAAGCGCAGGAGTAATCGTATTTTTCACCCTGGGGTACGATGAGAAGAAGGCGCTTGCGAAGTCGGACGGCCTTTTTGCAGCGGGGGCAGTACAGCTCGGTCGCATCAAAGTCCTTGTAGGTCTCCCTTGCCATCACCGCGGCTCCTTTTCAGGGATGCCTTCCGCGTTTTCGAGCCACACGGCGGCTTCGCTGTCGCTGGGCGCCCGCCAGTCGCCCCGGGGCGAGAGCGACCCGCCGGAGCCCACCTTGGGACCGTTGGGGATGCAGGAGCGCTTGAACTGGCTCGTCTGGAAAAACCGCTGGAGGTAGACCCTGAGCCAGCGCCTGATCTGGCCGATCGTATATTCGTTTCGCCTCTCTTCGGGCACCTCCGGCCAGGCCCCTGCCTTTTTGTCGCGCCAGGCATGCCAGGCCATAAAGGCGATCTTCGTGGGCAGGTAGCCGAAGCGTGTCGTGTAGAAGTTATTAAAATCTTGCAATTCGTAGGGTCCGATCGTGTCCTCGGTCCGCTGGGCTGGCTGGCTGCCGTTTACCCCGGGCACAAGCTCGGGGCTGATCTCGGTGGCCAGGATATCCAGGAGCGTCTCCGAGGTCTTCCGGTCGAACTGGTTCGTGGACGCCACCCAGCGGATGAGGTACTGGATCAGGGTCTTGGGGACGCTCACGTTCACATTGTAGTGCGACATATGATCGCCCACACCATAGGTGCACCAGCCCAAGGCCAGCTCGCTGAGATCCCCCGTCCCCAGGACGATGGCGTTGCGGAGATTGGCGAGCCGGAAGAGGTGCGAGGTCCGTTCTCCTGCCTGGACGTTCTCGAAGGTGATGTCGTAGACTTTCTTCCCTTTCGCGAAGGGGTGGCCGATGTCCTCGAACATCTGCATGCAGCTCTTGCGTATGTCGACCTCGTTGGCCTCCACGCCGAGGGCCTTCATGAGCCGGTGCGCGTTTCGGTAGGTCTTGTCCGTCGTGGCAAACCCCGGCATCGTGTAGGCCTTTACCCCGGAGCGGGGGTACCCCAGCAGATCCATCGTTCTTGCCGCCACGATGAGGGCGTGCGTGGAGTCCAGGCCGCCGGAAACTCCGATGACGACGTTTTTGATTCCCGAGGCCTTCAGGCGCTTGCCCAGCCCCTGGACCTGGATGTTGTAGGCCTCGTAGCAGCGCTCGTCGCGTTTTGCCGGGTCCGACGGCACATAGGGGAAGCGGGCGTACTGCCGGACAAGCGGGATTCGCCCCTTGGGAAGCTCGACGGGGAAGGTCACCTTCCGGAACCGATCGACTCGGTCACGAAGGATCCGGGCGTTCTGGCTGAAGCTCGTGAGCCGCATCCGGTCCTGTACGAGGCGGTCCAGATCGATGTCGGCAAGGACTATCTGCGCTTTCTGTGCGAATCGCTCCGATTCGGCGAGCAGCGTGCCGTTCTCGTAGGCCATGGCCTGGCCGTCCCAGGCAAGATCCGTTGTCGACTCGCCGGGGCCCGCCGCCGCATAGAGGTAAGCCGCCACGCACCGGGCCGACTGGTTGGCCGCCAGGCTGTGCCGGTATTCGGATTTGCCGATCGTGATGTTCGAGGCCGAGAGGTTGGCCATCACGGTCGCGCCGGCCAGTGCCGCAAAGCTCGACGGGGGCACGGGGACCCAGAGGTCTTCGCAAATCTCGATGTAAAACGTGAAGCCCGGGATGTTCTCCACCTCGAAGATCAGGTCGGGCCCGCACGGGATGGACGATTGCCCGCAGAGGCTGATCGTCTTCGACAGGGCGTCCTCGGCGGGGCGGAACTGCCTGCCCTCGTAGTACTCCCGGTAATTGGGCAGGTAGGATTTCAGGGCAACGCCCAGGATCCTGCCGCGATACATGACGACGGCGCCGTTGAAGAGAAACGAGTCGACCCGGAGCGGCGCCCCCACGACGAGGATCGTGTTCAGGCCCTTTGTCTTTTCCAGGACAAGGCCCAGTGCTTCCTGGACCCGCTTCAGGAGGGCTTCCTGGTGAAAGAGGTCCTCGTTGGAGTAGGCCGAAAGCCCCAGCTCCGGGAACAGCGCGAAGAGTGCTTTCTTCGCCGCTGCCTCCTTTGCGAGCCCGATCGTCTGCTGCGCGTTGAAGCTCACGTCGGCGACGCGGACTTCGGGGACGCAGACGGCGGCCCGGATGAAGCCGTGGCTGTAGAGATTGAAAAAGTCCTTCATGGTGTTCTCTCCTACCGTTTCAGGTCAGGCAAAGACGATGGGTTTCGACCGCCCGTTCCCCCGCCTCCTTCATGGTCGCACCCAGGGAGACGAATCCGTGTTTCCGGATCAGGACGAAATCCGCATCCCCCAGGACCTCCATGACGCTCCAGACCAGTTCGATGCTCCCGTAGGGGGCCTTCTCGCGCGTTTCTGGAAGGTTGAGCTTGTTTACGCACATAAGTATCTCGCGGCTGTGACCGTGAAAGACTGCCTGCACATCGTTTCTTGCACGGTAGATAGCAAAGTGGAGCATGCTCTCCGACGAGGGGTCCCGCGTGCCGCTTGTGAAAACGATGTTCTTTTCCATGTCGCAGCCGTGCACGGTGACGAACTTGTCGTCGGTGAGGCTGTCCTTCCAGCCTACCTGGGAGCCCGAGATGATGAAGGCCATCTCGCCCGGCCGGATGCGGAAGCTGAGGTTCCCCTGGGAGAACTCACCGTAGGGGGGCGCGAAGTTTTTCCGGTGAAACTCGACGCACCAGACCTTCAGCTCCTCGAGGCGCCCGTCTGCGGGAACGGCCGCGGAGAGGAACTCCGTCCTGAATTTCACGCCGACGTGTATTTCCCTTGCCGGTGTCTCCATGGGTAGATGAAGTGATTCCTTTTAATAATCAGGCACTTTCAAGGTAATGAATCGGCCGGGTTTTGTCAAAGGAAAAAGGGGGCACCACAATATGCTTGCTTCTTTCAGCGCCTCTGGCTTGTCCGGGGGCGCGTCCCGCAGGCCCCGCCTTGCAGGCAGGGAGCTTCACTATGCTGGAAAAACGTTGATGGCATGGTGACGGGTGTGGTCATGAAACGACCAAAGGATGGAGGAATTCAGACTCTACCGGGGGCACTGCGTTGAAAGAGAAAAGAGGGATTCACGACTCCGGACTCGGGAATAAAAGGCCTCAAGCCACAAGGCAAAGAAAAAGGATCGGGGGAAACTCCCTCGATCCTTTCTTTTTCCTGAAGCCTGATGCCCGAAGCCTGGATCCTGCGCGAAGCGCGTCAGTTCGATTTGAAAAAGTCGTTGACCAGCGTCAGGTACTCCGTCAGCAGGACCTTGCTTACCACGAAGATGTGGCCCACGTTCTTCTCGATGAGGCGGTTCAGTCCCCCTCGGGAGACGCCGACGTTTTTCCCGACCTCGCCCCACAACTCGCAGGATACGCAGGAGCCCGCAGGCGCGATGGGGTCGCGGGTGCCGCGGTAACAGAAGATGAGGACGCCGGCCTGGTCCAGGGCTCCCATCCGTACCGGCTTGCCGTCCAACTCCGGGACGGAGGAGGGCAGGCTGTAGGTGCCCTCGACAAGGGCATTGCCCATGAAGAACTGGTCGAGCCACTCCCGGTGGGCCCGGGCGGGGAACTTGGTGCCGTGGGTGAGCCAGTACAGAAATGGCGCCGAGTCCTCGATGGCATTGGGCCAGTACGCGCGGCCGTAGAAACCCATCGACACGGTGTGCTGGACGCCGGGCTGGATCTCGTTCATGCCCGCCTCGATCAGGTAGGCCGGGACGTTCACTTCCCCGTAGAGCTCCTTCATCAAGAGGGGGTCGTATGCCTCGCGGATGATCTTGCGCATGGCGGCATGTCCGCTCTCCCCGTCGTCGAATTTCACCGGCGATGCCATGACGGCGATCTTCCAGATATCCATCGGCTCGCCGCGGGCCAGGCGCTCCTCGGCGCGGCGGGCAAGCCATGGAAGCATCAGCGTGCCTGCCATGCAGTAGGCCATGATGTAGATTTCAGCTCCGGGGTGTTGCTTCTGGATAATGTCGATGTAGGTATCGGGAACGGTCTTGCCGAAGAAATCGAGCCCCAGGTTCGTCTCCCCGGGACCGGGGTCGCCGTGGTCCACGAGATAGACGTAATAGCCTTCCTTGAGCATGCCCTCGACGACGGACTTTCCCTCGGCGAGATCGAAGATCTCGGGCCTGTTGATCATCGGCGTGGCCAGGTAGACGACCTTGCCGTTGGGCTCGATTCCCTTGGGGAGGGGGTAGTAGCGAAGGGTCACCGAGTGCAGGCGCGAGCCCCGGATCACTTCGTAGGGCAGAAAGCCGATTTTGCCTCCCATGAAGCGATCGGCGAAATCGCGGATGTCGAAGGCGTTGTGACGCCACAGGGCGTCGATGCGCGCCCGGCCTTCCTCCAGGTAGGCGCCCAGTGACATGCCGTCACTGCCGTCGGGATTTTTCTTCATGAAGGGCATGTCGTCGATCGGTTGTTCCGTGATGAGGACCAGCAGCGATTTCAGGAGGTCCTTCATGGCCTTGAGGCGTGTGAGCCCCCGGGAATTGTAGGACATCTCGAGCGACCGGAACTCCTTCATGTAGTTGCGAAGGAGCTGTTTGCCGTCTTCCGACGAGGAGATCTCCAGTGCCGCCTGCCGGTCGAATTTCCCGTTCTTGATGAAGCCGCTGCAGAGGTTTCGGAGGAGCCTCGCATAGGTCTGGTAGATCCAGCTGTTCATCTCGGCGAAGACATCGGGGTTGCGGCCCGCCCTCGTGGCGGTCCGCGCCTGCGTCTTGATGGGCCCCGTGACGTAAGACTCCATCAGGGTAGCCTGCCATCCCGCGAGGGTGGCCCAGGGTCCGAAAAGAAGGGGCTCGCCCGCCACCGTTTTCATCAGCTCCTGATAGCGAAAGAGCGACCGGACCTGCCCCCCCGCCAGTTTGCTTTTCCACGGGACGGCGTTGTGATAGCCTTCCACGTTGTCGGCCGGGGTCTTCCCGATCAGGGAAAGAAGTTCGTCGGGGGATATCCTCTCCGCACTCTGCTTTTTCATCGGCCTCTCCTTGCAGGTCAAAGCAATATCACGCCATGGGCCACTCCCTCGGCACGGCATCGGCGCTTCGGGACGAAAGACAGACTACCATTACCGTCTATATGCAAAAGCCCGACCAACCCGGCCCGATTGCAGTGGACTCTCGATCGGGAAGGATGCACGGGCAGTGAGTGTTGCAATCATGGGCCCTGTTGAAAGCGCAGGTGGACGATCCGGTTTCCCAGTACGGACATCGCCTGGGGGGCGAAGAAGTTGAGCCACCCCCAGCGTTCGCGGTGATGCTCGAGGACGTTGCACTCGCTGAGAACATGCAGGCCGCAGTCCCAGGATTCCAAGTCCCGGCAGTCGCCCAGGGTCCATCGGAAGTCGAGACAGCCGCCGGCGATTTTCGACAGGCAGGGGTCGTATTTCCCCATGCCCAGTGCGCAGGGGGCGAGCATCTCCAGGAGCATCTGCGCCCCCGGAAAGCGTCTCGACAGGCACCCGAAGACGGACCGGACGTCCTCTTCGTCAAAATACATGAAAAGGCCCTCGGCAAGGATCAGCACGGGCTGCCTGCCTGCGACCAGGCGCTCCAGGGTGGAAGGCTCCGTCACCGATCCCGCGATGCAGCGGTAACGCTTCGTTTCCCGGAAGAAGAGCTTCCGCAGCCCGATAACCTCCGGCAGGTCGACCTCGTACCAGCGGACGGTGCCGTTGTCGAGCCGGGAGAACCGGGTGCTGAGGCCGGCACCCAGGTTGATGACTACGGCCCTGGGGTTTGCGCGAATAAAGATCGCCGTTGCCTCATCGAGGACCTTCGTACGGATGGCGATTCCCGTCTGTGTCATCCAGGCCCCCTCGAATTTGGCGAAGTCGTAATCGAGGTTCTCGAAAATCTCCAGCGCGATTGGGTCCCGGATGATCGCATCGGGACGCTTGGTTTCGACGGCCCTGGCCCAGAGGGGGATGAGCAGGGTCTCCGCAACCCCTGAGAGCTGAACGGGCTCTTTCCACAGGCGGTGAAGGACTGCCGTCTTCATGGCATGCTGTCCCGGTGTGTTCGGAGATCGGTTAAAAGGGGTGTTGACCGCTGAACGGGTCCGACGGGTCGGACTTGCCTCAACTGCATCCGGGGAAATCTCCCCGGTCAAGTCGCGTCGTATCCTGCCGCAGTTCGAAGGGCCGCAATGAGAAATATGGACAACAGGACAGTGGATAACTGTGAATAAAGTAACACTTTTTCGTGCTTCGGGCAAAGGATTATATGTCAGGGCTCAAGCAGGCTGCCCCCCGGGGATATCCCCGGGGGGCGAGAGAGGGAGGCGGTAAATCTACACTGGGAGAAATTACTTTTTGGGCGCCTTCGGCGGCATGATCAGGGCTTCGCCATCCACCAGAAGGATACCGTCCTGGTTCACGCAGGTCGTCCGGAGCTTCACCCGGTTTTTCTCCGTCACCTTTTCCTTGACTTCCACGCGGGCCGTCACGGTGTCGCCGATGCGCACGGGGGCCTTGAATTCCATGAACTGGCTCAGGTAGATGGTCCCCGGGCCGGGCAGTTTCATGGCGAGAACTGCCGAGATGAATCCCGCCGAGAGCATCCCGTGAGCGATCCTGCCCTTGAAAAAGGTATTCTTTGCATAGGCCTCGTTGACGTGGGCCGGGTTGAAGTCCCCCGTGATCCCGGCAAAGAGGTAGACATCCGTTTCGGTGACGGTCTTGGCCATTTCCGCCGCATCACCCACATTCATCTCGTCAATCGTCTTCCCGATCATGCTATCCCCCCTTTTATTTTTTTCTGAAGCCTGGAGCCTGATGCCTGTAGCCTGCGGCGAAGCCGCCTAGAACCAGGATTTGAAAATCCAGACGTTTTCTCTCAGATCCTTCACGTCATCACTCAGCATCGCATAGAGCTGCATGTTTTGGATGGCTACGCCGCCCATGTAGGCCAGGGCCGTCACGAAGGTGATCTCGCTCTCCCTGAACTCCCGGGCCACTGCGCTGTAGAGGCGAAGCACGCCGATGACCTCGTCGCGGGACTTGATGGGGACGCTGAGGATCGTGACGATGCCTTCCTCCTTCTTTTCGTTTCGGTACTGGACACCGGAGTCGGTGGCGGCATCCTTCACCACCACGGGCTTTCCCTGAAGGGCCTGGGCGATGCTCTTCTCCGCCGAGATGGGGCCCTTCTGGAGGTACTTCTCCGAAAGGCCGTAGCTTGCGGCGAGACGCAGCGTCACGCGGTTCTCATCGAGCAGCCGGATCGTGGCCGCCTTGACGCCGAGGGCCTTGGCGACGTCCTCCGTGAGGGTCTGGAGGATCGTCTTGATGTCCGTGCTGGCCGTGATGTTGGACGCCATCTCGAGAAAGATCCTCGCGTTGTTCCGTAACCGTTCGATGAGCTGGGCTCTCTCGATGGCCATACCGCCCTGCTCGGCGAGCACCGTGAGGAACTCGATTTCCTTCTCCGAAAAATCACGGATGCTTTCCGTATAGAGGGCAAGGTTTCCGATCATCTCATCCCTCACGAGGACGGGGACGACGAGGATGGAGCCGATCCCTTCCTTGACCTTGGCCTCCTTGTTCTGGACGCCCTCGTCCTTTGCGACATCCCGGTAATGGATGAACCCGTCCTGCTTGAGCAACTTCATGGCCGACGCCATCCGTCCCGGTGCGGCATGGACATAGCTTTTGGAAAGCCCCGTCTGGGCCACGGCGGCATACTCTTGCTTCGTTTCATCGGTGGCCAGAAAAAGGCAGGCCGCCTTGGCCTTCATCGCGTCGACGGCGGACTTCACGATCATCTCCAGGAGTTTGTCCCGCTCGATCGTTGTGCTCAGGGCCCGGCTGACCTTGCTGATCGCCTTGATGTAATCGTTTCGCTCGCTCATATGTCTCTCTCTTTCTTTCAGAAGATTATCGGTCTGGGTTGAAGGATTTCCCCCTCTTTCACGATTCCTTCACTACCGTTTCCCCGGCCTTTTTCTTTTTCGAGGCAGTCTTTTTCGTTTCTTCGTTTACCGGTTCGGGCGCTTCATCGCGCTCCGTGAGCCACCGGATGATCTTCGGGGCGAACTGTCTCTGCGTCTTGGAGCTCACGTAGATGCCGATGTGGCCCGTGTCGAGGCAGAGGTCCTCCTTGTCCGTGCTGCCGATCTTGCTCGTGGTCTGATCGCAGGCGGCAGGCGGCACGAGGTGGTCGAACTTGCCGTAGATGTTGAGCACCGGCATGGTGATATTTCTGAGATCGACCTTTTTGCCGCCCAGGACGAGCTCGTTCTTGATGAGCCGGTTCTCCCGGAACATCCACTGGATGAACTCCCGGAAGGTCTCGCCGGGCAGATCGGGGCTGTCGAAGATCCAGCGCTCCATGCGGACGAAATTCTCCACGAAGTCCTTATTGTGGATGTTTTCCAGAAGCCCCACGTACTTGTCGATCATAAGCCGTGCCGGGTTGAGAAGTAAAAACCCCAGGTTCATGATGTCGCCGGGGATGTTCCCGTAGGAGGCTACCAGCTTGTCCGGATCCAGCGAGCGCGCCCAGACGTTGAGCAGTCCCGAGTCGTGGTCGAAATTCGTCGGCGTCACCGTCAGGATGAGGTTCTTGATCTTTTCCGGGTGCAGCGCCGCGTACATGACGCTCATGGTTCCGCCCTGGCAGATCGCCATGATGTTGAGCTGATCGATCCCGTGTTTTTCCAGGATAAAATCGACGGCCTCGTCGATGTAGCCGTTCACGTGATCGTCGAGGGTGAGGTAGCGATCCTTGCGGGTCGGGTACCACCAGTCGAGCATGTAGATGTCGAGGCCGGCAGCAAGGAAGGTCTCCACGACGCTGCGGCCCGGCTGCAGATCGAGCATCGTCTCCCGGTTGACCTGGGCGTAGACGATGAAAAGCGGCGTCTTGAGCGAAGGTTCCGTTGTGGGCCGGTAGTGTTTCAGCTTGACGCGGTCTTCTTCCCAGACCACGTCGTAGGGGGTCACGGCAATGTCCGTCTCCAGGGGGCTCAGGAGGACCTCCTTGGCCTTCCGGATGTGATCGTGGAACTTCGCTGTGTCGCCGGCCACCCGGGCCATGATCAGCTCGCCCGCCATGACGTAGGGCGCCATCATCTCGGAGAGATTGGTTTTCTTATCGCTTGGCATCTCGCTTCACCTTCCTCTCGAGCTCCTTGACCCTCTTTTTCAGGATGTAGAGATCCTTGTACAGTTCGTCCATTTCCTTGTTGGTCGGGATGGGCAGATTCTGCAGTTGATCCATGAAGAACTCCGACCGGGCCGCCCGGAAATCATGCAGGCTGTTAAGCGTTCCCCGGAGCGTGTTCATGTACTCGTCGGATCGCAGCAGCGCCATGTAGTGATCTTCGAGCTTCTGGATCCAGAGCTGGTAGAGGGCCTTGGAATCCTTAATGGCGGCCTTGCCCTCCTTCTCCAGCTTGGCGATCTCTTCCTGGACGCCGTAGTGGGCCTTTTCCAGGGGGATCATGAGCATCTGCAGGAACTCCGTCAGGGCCGACTGGAACTCCGACGCCTTCTCGATCGCCTTGTTTTGGCGTTCCTGGTAGTAGCGATTCAGGCCCAGCTGGGGAACGTTCAGGATCTTCCGGAAATCCTCTCCCTGGGCAGCGTAAAAGGATTTCGTCATCTGCTTCATGAGCTCTGCCATGTTCTCGGGCTCTCCCGTGGCCGTCGCACCCGTCATCTCCGCCCACTGCTTCTGGAGCTTGATGGAATACCCCCAGAGAGGCTGAAGCATCTTGAGCATCATGTCCGGGACGGATTTCGCGGCCTGGAAGTCCCCGGGCTTCGGCGTGCCGGCCATGGAGGAAAGGGCCTGGAAAAATTCGACAAGTCCCTTCCCGATTTCCTCGGGATTCGGTCCCTTCCCGGGGTCCCCATTGGCCGATGGGGCCTGCCAGACCTTGGCCGTCTGCTTCATCGCCTCCTCCCAGGCGCCGACCTGGCCTTTGACCCAGTCTTCGAACACAACATTCTGCGTGCCGTCCGATGTCTTTTCCTTTTCGCTCATCATCTAACCTTTCTTGCTCGGCTGTTCGGGGGGAGGGGGTTCGGTTGACTTCTTGGCGGGTTTCTTTTCCTCGTACAGCTTGCCGTAGGATGCCATCAGGGCCTGAAATTGCTCCGCTTGCTCTTTCATGAGCCCCTCGAACCCCTTGACGACCTCGGAGGGATCGATCTCTTTACCGGCGGATTTTACCCTGCCGTGGCGAAGTTTTTCCTCGAGGGCAGCGAATTTATTTTTCAGGGCCTCGTGTTCCTTGGAAAGCGCTTCGTAGTCTTCCCGCGGCACCACCCCCATGAACCCGAGAAATTCCTGGTAGGACTTCGTGAAATCCGTGGCGGCCTTTGCCCACATCTCCGCATAGGGGATGGCGGGGTCGGGCTTTTTGGGGTCGGGCTTTTTGTCGAGGTCATAGAGCTTCTGGAAAAGGCTCAACTGCTGCTCGAAGGTCTTGAATCCATCCCGGGCCAGGCGGTTCAGGTTTTCGACCTGCTCCTGTCCCTTGGCGGCATTGAGCAGAGCGTTTCCCCAGAATTCGAGAAATTTCCTGTCCATGGTCCGTTGCTCCTAATTTTTCAGGGGGTTGGATTGCAGAAATTGTGCCCGGGTCACGCCCGGGGCTTTTTTCGGCTTTCTCAGGTGAAGCCCTCGGTCAAGCCGTCGAGGTCAAGCTGGTAGCGGACGGGTCCGCGGTAGCCCTCCTTGAAGCGCAGGTGCAGGGCGCACTCGGAGGTCGGCAGGGACCAGGACGTGGCAATGGCGCCGTGCCCCTTGGGGAACGCGGTCACCTCGACGTCGATGAAATCCGCAGGCGCCAGTGCCGCTTCCCGGTCGATCAGGTCATCCTCCTCGGCATAGCAGAGAAGCCACTTGATGCCCTTCTCCTTGAGTCGCTTGAAGTTGAGGGGCTTTCCGAAGAGGGTCACCGGCAGCGTGCCGTCCTTTGCGATCGGTTTGGTGAAGGAATCGAAGCTCAGCTGGGTGATCCCGATGGGCAGGTCGTTGCGCTCGTAGATGAGCCAGTAGTTGAGGGCCGCGGCCGTAGGGGTGATCTTGATGTTTTCCATGTCCGGGCGGTTGAACATCATGAGGTCGCGGTAGTAGGTGAAGATGGGGGCTTCGCGCTCCATGCTCTTGAGTTTGTAGACCCAGCTCATGACCTTGCCGTCGACGATCCGGTTGCCATTGGGCAGCGTCTTGCCGGCATAGCCGAGGTCGCGGAAGCGGGCCGGTATGTGCTCGAGGTATTCCACGAGGGCCTTGCTGCGGGTGCCGTCCATGGGCGCCACACAGGTGATGAAGGCATCCACGAGGCCGTCGAGCTCGCCGGACATGAGGTTGAGGGCCGCAACGAACCCGCCCTGGCAGAAGCCGTTCAGGGTCACCGGCTTGCCGTGGCGCTCGCGAATGACCTCGCAGAAATGTTTCATGTCGAGGCAGTCATCCTCGCCCGTCATGGTCTGGACGGCCGGGTTTTCGTTGATGTCCTTCATGATGCGGATGTATGTCGGGATGCCCTGGTTGGCGAAGCAGTGGGAGTAGCTCTTGTTCTCGCCGGGCAGGAAGGCGAGGATCGACGCCCCCAGCACATAGGGCGGGATGATGAGAACGGGCTTTCCGTTGGGGCGAACCTCGGTGCATTTCTTCCAGGGCAGGACCTGGTAGAGGGTGAACCGGTCCGTCTCGGCCGCCTTCACGTACCCGCCGTCGTCGAAGTGGAAACCGAAATGAGGCTCGATGTCCTGAATGGCCTTCGGGTACTCGTGCATGATCAGTTTCACGAGGTGGGAGAGGCGCTCCGCATGTTCGGAGATATCCTCTCCCTCGCGGTCAAACAGGGTGTTGAGCCACGCGGAATGCCGCCTCTGCATCTCGCGGGCGTGAAACTGGTTCATCGAGCGCACGGTGCTGAGAAAACCCTTCCGGGCGATCTCCATGTTGAAATGCAGGAGCTCGAGATAATCCTTGGCTGTCTCCTGCGGCTGGTGCTTTACGAGCTTCGTCTTCTCGGTGCGCTGGAAGGAGTCGAGCGCCACCCAGTACGGGGCCATGAAGTCGAAATAGTAGCTAAAGACGCCGTTTGCGTAAGTCTGCGAGGTCTTCACCATCTCCGCCGAGGACAGGATCATCTTGAGGCCCACCTCGGCGGGCTTCAGGGGCAGGTTGAGAAGGGACCCCACGAGGTCCTTCGAAGGGACGTGCACGAACGGATACATCATCGACCCCACCCTCCTTCAGATCGATCCGGGTCCCCGAACCTGTCTTTACTTCTTCTCACGTCTTCTTTCTTCTCACTTCTTCTCATTTCTTCTCTTGGAAGAAGGAATCCATCTTCTTGAAGTTGTCGTCGACGAGCTTCTTGAAGTCGTCGAAGCCCTTCTTATACATCGATGACCACTCTTTGGCGGCCTTTTTGCCTTCGTCGGACATGCCCGCGGTCTGGTCGATGGAGTTGTTGATCACCTTCTCCATCTGCTCCTGGAGCATGTTCATGTTCTTGAAGGCATTCTCATAAGCGGCTTTGTTGAAATCGATCATCTGCTTGAGCATGTCTTTGGGCTGCATCATGTCATCCCTCCTTGACGGATCTGGGGGTTACTTCGCGGTCTTTGCCGCCTCGACGAAGAAGTCCTCAACCTTCTTGAAGCTCTCGTCCACGGCGGACTTGAAGTCCTGGCCGCCCTTCTTGTAGGCCTTGATCCACTCCTGCACGGCTTTCTTGCCTTCCTCGGGGAAACCCTGAGTCTGGTCCAGGTACATCTCGACCATCTTCTGGCTCTGCTCCTGGAGCATGTTCATGGCGTTGTAAGTGTTCTCGAAGGTTGACTTGTAGAAATCAAAGGTCTGCTGGGTTACTTTCTTCGGGTCCATGGGTAAATCCTCCTTGGGTGAATTAAAATTTGTAAAACGAATATATTACACACGGAGCCACTTGTCAAGCAAAAATGTTGCATTGCAACAAGAAGATTTGCCCGGAGGCTTTATTCCATTATTTACATATTATATCAACATGTTATTTTAATATATGCCTAATTAATTTCTCTTTTCATGTCGGTATATGTCGCAGTGTGACATGCGATGCGGCCTTGCACTCAATCGGCTCGGAGATCAGGACAGGCAGGAAGGCTCGTGCAGCAACGGTCGAGAATGCGCGTGATGGGCGACAATAGCGTACACGCAGAAGCGGGCTGGTGCAAGTGCAGTGCAACATCAAGCGATCACTGCTGTTCCCATGAGAACTATACACGAAACCGGTGCGCCCTGGCAACGAAAAAAGGCGCAACTTACCGGTCGCTGCGCTCGATGAGAAAGCGGGCGATCTGGCTGTAGTACGTGTCGAGCACCCTGCCGGACCGGAACAGTCCCATGTGACCGGCATCGCAGCACAGGACGAGCCTGTCCTCCGGCGCGACTCCCTCGATGAGCTCCACGTGGCCGATGGCCTGGCCGCAGGGAGCGATGTTGTCCTGGGTGCCTCCCAGGGCCCATATGGGAACCGATGCAGGGTAGTCCTTCACACCGATCCGCCTGCCCTGGATCGTCATCGTGCCGCGGATCAGTTCGTTGCGGACAAAAACCTTTTTGAAGGTGTCCCTCAGGAAGCTCGCAGGGAAATCATGGCTGTAGTTGTACCACTGGTAGAAGGCCATCTGGCGGCCGGCGGTTTCCTCGTTGCCGTCCCGGAGATCCGTGAGGAGCTTCTTCAGATTGTCGAAGTGCTGGGGCATGCCCAGGATGTAGAAGCCGAGGACCTGCAGGCGGCCGTCGTAGATTGCACGGCCTTCACCGGGCAGACCCTCCGGGACACGGCTTCCCAGTGCCCGGGTGAGCAGATCGATGTAGGGCTCGCCCATGGCCCGCGCGAAATCGGAGAGAAACCCCCTTTCGGCATCTGTGTTCATGGGCGCCCCCGCGGAGCCGAACGTTCTTCCCAGTTGAGGATTCAGGATGAGTGTTGCCATCAGAAGAGGGCCCGGCTGACAGACGGCCACCAGATGCGCCGGTTGCCCCGTTTTCTCTTTCAGGATTTCGAGGATCGTACGGTACTGCTCCACCTGCCCGTCAAACCCCTCGTGATGCCTCTCTTCGCCCACGTAGACGGGGATCTCCTGGGCGCATTTCTGCTCCACGATCGCCATGCGGGTGAGCCCATGGTCTCGCATATAGAGGGCGACGCGCTCGGCGATGTTGGAGTGGTGTCCGGCCCTCGGGGCAAAGACGACGGTGTAGTTTTGGATACGATGTGCCTCGTCCCTGGAGATGTCGATCAGGCGCATGCCGGGGAGATCCGCAAGAACGGTTCCCTGCTCGTCAAAGCATTGGCAGGGGGGGGCCTCGCAGAAGAGCTTCAGAAATTCAGACTCTCCGTGGCGTTTGCGCTCATACCGTTTGGCAGGCAAGGAGAGCACGTCCGCCATGGCCTTGGCCATCCCCCGCTCCATGCCTTCGAGGCTGTCCGCCAGGACGTTGACAGGACGCTCGACAAGCGTTCCGGTGATGAGAAACCGCCACATCTCCATGCCGATGCTGCTGGCGGCGTTGAGCGAGTCGAGCCAGAGCAGGGACCAGCGGTTGCCGAGACCGACCACGTCGGCGGAAAGATCGAGCGAGGACCGGACGGACTTCATGGATGCGGCGAGTGTCGGGGCGAGCGTGTTGATGGTATTGGGCATGAGGATTCCTCCGCTTTTCGGGTGTCGTGGTGCGTAATCGATAAAGAGTGGTCGTACGAAGACCCTGCGGCGATTACTCCTCGTAAGAGAGAGTAAAGGGATTGAGCCCCTCGTCAATGACACTTTGCACGGCTTCCGTCTGATGGCGGCAGGCCTCGATCCAATCGTTGATCGCCCGCCTACCCTCTGCGGGGATTCCCGGTGTCTGATCCAGCAGGCTCTCGAGCGCCTTCTGCGACTGGTCCTGGACGGCCAATGTTGCGTCGAGAGTCTGTGTAAGCGCGGCATGATAGAGCTGAAGGGTTTGCTTTGCAATGAGATTTGTTTCCATGTTATGGGCCTCCACGTGTGTGGGATCCCCGTTTACGGGATCCTTCGTTTTTCGAGCCCTTGATTTATGCTTCCTGTTGCGTTTTGTCAAGGACGATGTTGCAATGCAATATCTGCAAGATGATCCTGTTTGCAGGCTGATGAATTTTAAGCTATTGAATTTCAATGTTTTATCTGTTATAAGAACGCAGGTCGAACCATGATGCGCTGCATTTGTTGCGGCGTTACATCAACCTGTAAGCGATCAGTTCAGGAGCACGTGAAATATGGCTGACACCGTGGTGATCAAGAAGTACAACAACCGGCGTCTCTACGACACGGAAAAGAACGCCTATGTGACCCTTGCCGCCCTGGCGGAGATGATCAAGGAGGGCAGGCAGATCGAGGTCGTCGATGCCCAGACGAAAGAGGACGTGACGGCCTTCACCCTCACCCAGATCATCCTGGAGGAGGCGAGGAAAAAAAAATTCCTCCTGCCCGTCTCGCTTCTTCACCTCATGATCCAGTTCGGCGAGACCGTGCTCGCCGAATTCTTCGAGAAGTACCTGCAGCAGGTCGTCAAAAACTATCTGGCCTACAAGAGCTCCGTCGATGTGCAATTCTCAAAGTGGCTCGACCTCGGGGCCCAGTTGTCACAGCAGACCCAGCAGGCAGTTCCCCCATTCAACCCCTTCGCGAATGTGTTCGACCTTTTCCCCAAGACTCCGGGGGAGAAGCCGAAAGGTGGAAAGAAAAAAGACGACGAATGAGCAATGTCCTGTTGTCAAGGATCGGCTATGAGGAAGTTTGACATCATAGATCCCTGGCGCCTCGGCGAGCGCTGCACGTTCTCCACGGCGGTGAGGCGGGGACCCTTCCTCTTCATTTCCGGGGTGATCGCCCGGGAGCCGGAAACGGGCGAGGTCGCGGGGAAAGGCGATATCGTCGCTCAGACCGATTTCATCTTTCGCAAGATCGGGGCGATCCTCGAGTCCGCGGGCGGGTCCTTCGACGATGTCGTGAAGACCACGGACTACGTGACGACCCTGGAGCACTACAGGGAAACGGCCGCCGTTCGGAGAAAATATTTCAAGAACGGTTTTCCCGCCGCAACGGGCGTTGTCGTGAAGGCACTGGTCCATGCGGAGGCGCTGATCGAGATCGATGCGATTGCCATCATGGAAGAATAGGGGCCAGGGTTCAGGGTCCAGGGGACAGGGAAAAGTACAGGGAAAGGATCGAGGAATGTCTTCTCGGTCTTTTTTTATTGTTTTGTTTTTCCCTGAACCCTGTACCCTTGACCCTGTACCCTGCGGCTGACGCCGCCAACGGGTACATTTTTTGCTTGCTTATCGGAGTGGTTCTGTTCACAATGCCCGCAAGGAAACGGACAACGGTTATGCGCAACATCATGTTCTGGCTGCTGATGCTTGTTGTCTTTTTCGCTCTTGCCGGTTGCTGACCGGTTCGTTGAGCGGGACAGGTTCAGTCCCGCGGTGTTGTGAGCGTCCAAGGTATTGCGGATCGCGCGATTCCGGGGGCGAAGGGGTTTGAAAATTGGTTAGAAAAACAGAGAAACGGTTTTCGATGACTTCCCGGAGGGTGCTTCTCCTGATGGGAAGCCTTTTTTTCTTCGCTTCCGCACTGCTCCCGGCTGCTGCCGGGGCGCAGATGATGCCCGTCCCCATCCATGAATTTCCGCAGCCGCTGCAACTCTGCGGGGAGAAGGTTCCCCTGGAGAGGCAGGATGTCTGGGAGATGATGGACCAGGCCTTCGTTCTGTCCGTTTACAATCAGGAGCAGGTCATCCTCTGGCTCAAGCGGGCAAACCGCTACTTCCCCTACATCGAAAAACGGCTGCGTGAGCGGAAGATGCCCGACGACATCAAGTACGTGGCCGTCGTGGAAAGCTCGCTCAGGACCTACGCCGTGTCCTCGGCGAAGGCGACAGGGCCCTGGCAGTTCATGGAGAAGACCGCCAAACGTTTCGGCCTGCGTGTGGACGGCGCGATCGACGAGCGGCTCAACTTCGAGAAGGCCACCGAGGCGGCGCTCAACTACCTGGAAGAGCTCCATCGCCAGTTCGGCAACTGGGGCATTGCCATTGCCGCCTATAACTGCGGTGAGGACCGGATGGCCAAGAGCATGGAAATGCAGGGGGCGGCCAATTATTACGATGTGGATCTCCCTCAGGAAACGGAGCGGTACATCTTCCGCATGCTCTCGGCAAAGATCATCCTGACAAACCCCGAGCGTTACGGCTACCGGACCTCGGCCATCCGGGTCTATCCCGTCGTCGAGACCGATCGCATCGAGATCCAGTCCCATCGCGAGGTGCACGTCAACGTCATCGCCCGCGCCTGCGGGACGACCTACAAGACCATCCGCGAGATGAACCCGGAAATCCGCAATGGCTCTCTCCCCCCGGGCCGCTACAGCCTGAAAGCCCCCACGGGGACGGCAAAAGACTTCTACGCGAACTTCGAGAAATGCCTCTCGCAGGAGACGCCCCGTAACGGCTCGAAGAAAAAGATGTAAAAACAGGGGCCAGGGTACAGGGGCCAGGGTACAGGGTGGAGAAACAAAAAACGGATCAGGGAAAAGTTTCCCTGGTCCTTTTTTTATGATTTTTCCCTGGACCCTTAACCCTGTGCCCTGTACCCTGTCTTCTGCTCATGGACTTCGACATCATCCGCTCACGAAGAAAAACGATTGCCGTGGAGATCACGAAAGAGGGGGGAGTCCTCGTCCGTGCACCCTTGAAGCTCGCCCGCCGCGAGGTACTGGCCTTTGTGCATCAGAGCAGCGGCTGGATCGCCCGGAAGCTCGCCCAGACCAGGGTGCTGCAGGGAAAAAGGACGCCGAGGCGGTTCGGGGAGGGGGAGGTCTTTCCCTTTATGGGCGAGCAGCACTGCCTGCGCTACGTTGCGGGCGGGGAATACCTGCGGAAGGAAAACGGGGAATTCCTCCTGGGAGCCGAGCTGTCATTCAGGGCAGGGGATCTGTTCCGCACCTGGTACCGGGCCAGGGCCCGGGAGATTCTCGAGGACCGGGTGGCGCAATTCGCCCTGCGGATGGGGCTGACCTGCCGGTCCGTACGGATCACCGATGCGAAAGAGCGATGGGGTTCCTGCAACGCAATGGGGGGCCTGAATTTCGCCTGGCGCCTCGTCATGGCCCCCCCGCCCGTCATCGATTACGTCATCGTCCATGAGCTCTCCCACCTCGTCGAGATGAACCACTCCCGCAGGTTCTGGGGGCGGGTGGAGCGCATCCTTCCCGATTACGCCCAGCGGCGGAAGTGGCTCAGGGACAATGAACACGTGCTGACCCTCTAAAGGGGCCACGGCGCGGATCGCAGAGCCCCTGCGCACCCACCCCGCCGCCGCCCGCCGGGGCGCATTTTATTTGCTTGACATGAGAAGCCGATGTGGTAGAGAGGATTGCATACAAAATACAATATTGCGCACCACGCAAAAGGGGCCTGCCCGGAGGGGAAAAATCAACGGGCGCCGGTTCTTGCCGGTTTCGGGTCGAAGGAAAAATCAGCCAGCAACCAGACAGGAGGGTGACATGAACGGCAAGTCGGTTCTCAGGATGTTTGTGTTTCTGATGGTCACAGTCACTGCGTTCGGGGTGTGGAACGCCGAGGCCGCGACGATACTGAAATTCAGCCACACGGACCAGATGCAGGGGGCCCGTCAGGCGGCCGCGGAACTGTTTGCCAAGAAAGTCAATGAGTACACCCAGGGCCGCTACGAAGTCCGCGTTTTCTGCTGCAGCCAGCTGGGCAACGACCCGAAGAACATCGAGCAGCTCACACTGGGCGGCATCGATTTCACCGTGTCGAGCACCGGCTCCTACGCGCCCCACGTCGATACGCTCAACCTCACCATGCTGCCCTTCCTTGTCGACAACTACGAGCAGGGCTGGAAGCTCTACGACACGTCGAAGTGGCTCCAGAAGCAGTTCGACAAGGCCCCGGCCAAGGGGTTCCGCTTCCTCTCCACCTTCGAGGCGGGCTTCCGCTGCATGACCACGAAGGACCCCCTGCGCACGCCCGAGGATGCCAAGGGCAAGAAGCTGCGCACCTTCCCCAACGAGATGATGCGCTGGACCCTGGAGGCCGTCGGCTTCACCGTCCAGATCATGCCGCTGCCCGAAGTCTACCTGGCCATCCAGCAGGGTACCGTGAGCGGACAGGAAAACCCCATCGACACGATCTTCTCCAACAAGTTCTACGAAGTGGCGCCCTACGTGACCTTGACACGTCACGTCTACAGCCCGATTCCGCTGGCCATCTCGGAGAAAACCTGGCAGAAACTCTCGCCGGCCGACCGCGCTGCCGTGACGAAGGCCGCGAAGGAAGCCGCGGACTGGAGCCGCAAGGAGATCGCCGCCACCGAGGAAAAGCAGCTCAAGGAGATGGCGGCCAAGGGAGCCAAGGTGACCTCTCCCTCCCTGGAGCCCTTCCGCGTGGCGGTAAAGCCCGTGTACGCCAAGGCGAGTGAGAAATACGGCAAAGCCGAGGTGGACGAATTCCTCGCCGATGCCGAGACCGTCCGGAAAGCGCCCGCAAAGGCCCCGGCAAAGGCAGCGCCGAAGAAGAAGTAACGATCACCCGGGTTTGAAACACAACGCCGGCCCTCGCAAGGGGGCCGGCGTCTTACAGGAGTACCCCGATGCCTCTTCTGCCCCCCGGCCCGCCGGGGCCTGCTCCGATCCGCATTCTTTCGGCCCTCGTTGATCATGCCGTCGTTCTGATCGGCGCCGTCATGGTGGCCCTTGTCTTCGTCAACGTGGTTCTGCACGTCTTTCACCACGACATCGCCTGGACGATCGAATTCTGCGAATTCATGATGGTCTGGGCGTCTTTCCTGGGAGGGGCCGCCGCGACCCGGCGTGGCGCACACATGACGATCACCGAATTCATCGACAAGCTGCACGGCATGCCGAGACGATGGGCTGATGCGGCCATCCAGTTTGTCGCGCTCGCCGTCCTGGCGCTGCTGGTCTGGTATGGCGGGGGCATCGTCATGGCAAGCTGGGGCAACGTGCTCACGGTCCTCGACTGGCCCATGGCTCTGCAGTACATGGCCCTGCCCATCGGCGCCGGGGCGAGCATGGTTTTTGTGACCTACGATCTCGTCCAGATCCTGAAAGGCAAAACACCCGAAGAGCGCTACGGAACCTGAACCATGTTCGCACTGATCATCTTTGTCGTTTTTTTCATCATCGCCCTCGCGGGTGTACCCCTCATGTACGCCCTGCTCGCGACCACGGTCGGGATGATCTGGGCGAACGATCTCGGCCACCCGCTGGAGACGATTTTCCTGAGCTTCATCTCCGGTGTGGAGCCCTTCATTCTCATCGCCGTGCCGCTGTTCATCTTCGGCGGCGAGCTTCTGTCCCGGGGGGGCGTGGGCAAGCGGATCGTGGAATTCGCACGCACCCTCTTCGGTTTTCTCCCCGGAGGGCTCGGCGTCGTCACCGTCGTTTCCTGTCTCATGTTCGGAGGCATTTCGGGGTCGGCTATCGCGGATACGGCAGCGATCGGCTCACTGGTCATCCCCATGATGGTCCAGCGCGGCTATCCCCCGGCATTCACCGCGGCCCTGCTGTCCGTGGCGGGGACGCTCGCGCTGCTCATGCCCCTGTCCATTCCGTTTCTCGTCTATGCCTACATCTCCGGCGTGTCGATGCGTCAGCTCTCCATGTCCGGCGTCATCCCGGCTCTCATCATGGCACTTGCCCTGATCGGTGTCTGCATATGGTACGGGAAGAAGACCGGTTGTGACAACGGCGACAAGCGCGCCTCGGCCGCTGAGATCTGGGCGGCTTTCAAGGCGGCAGGCCCTGCGCTCCTCATGCCCGTCATCATCGTCGGCGGCATCTGGTCCGGGCAGTTCACCCCCACCGAGGCGGCTTCGGTCGCCGTGGTCTACGGGCTGCTGATTTCCCTGTTTTTGTACAAAGACATCACCTGGCGGGACCTGCCGCCGATCATTCTGAAGGCCTTCCAGACCAGTGCGGTCGTGCTTCTCGTCATCGGTGCAACCGGGTGCCTGGCCTGGCTGATCACGGTGGAGCAGGTGGCGATGCAGCTCTCGCAATGGGTCCAAAGCGTGGCGCACGAGCCATGGGTATTTCTGCTTCTTCTCAATATTTCCCTGCTGCTTATTGGTATTTTCATCGAGCCGCTGCCGGCGATGCTCCTGACGACCCCGCTGTTTCTCCCCATGGCCATGGCCTTCAAGATCGATCTGGTCCACCTCGGGGTCGTGATCACGGCCAATCTCGCCATCGCCCTCTACACGCCGCCTGTCGGAGGCACACTCTTTGTCGCGGCGAGCCTCGCGAAGGCGGGCATCGGGGCAGTCACGCACCACCTGATCCCGATGATGGCGGCGGCTGTCGTGGTCCTGTTCATCATCACCTATGTGCCGGAGCTGACGCAGGTTATATTTCGGCTGCTCATGGGCTAGGCGGTGAGAGCCGCCTGGGACAGGGGACCAGGGACCAGGGACTAGGGGCGGAAAGGGAATATTTTAGAAGGAAGGGGAGGGAGCAATTCCCTCTTGGAAGAAGTGACCGGTGACCGGTGACTTGAGGAAAGGAAGGGGCTTCCAAAAGAGGGAAGCCCCTTCCTTTTTTTTATTGTCTAGGATGAATCAGCCGTAGATCTCCGGGTTGAGGCAGTCGGGGGGGCGCTCGCCCTTCAGCATGGCCAGCAGGTTTGTCGCGGCCTTGACGGACATTCCCGAGCGCGACGATATCGTCGCCGAGGCGGTGTGGGGGGCGATGACGACATTCGAAAGCTCGGCAAGACCGGGGACCATTTTCGGCTCGAACTCGTAGACGTCGAGGGCGGCCCCGGCGATGACGTTTTTGCGGAGCGCCTCCACCAGTTCGGCCTCGTTGATGACGGGCCCGCGGGCCGTGTTGATGAGATAGGCCGTGGATTTCATCATGGCGAAGACCTTTGCGTTGAACAGGTAACGCGTGGAGGGCATGAGGGGGACATGGATGCTCACAAAGTCCGATTCCCTCAGCAACTCCTCGAAAGAGACCTTTTTTGCCCCCAGTTCCTTCTCGAGGACCGCGTTGGCAACCTCGTCGGTATAGAGGACCTTCATGGCAAACCCCTTGGACATGAGGGCCATGGCCGTCCCGATCCGTCCCGCCCCCACGATGCCGAGTGTTTTTCCCGTCACGTCGCCGCCGATGAATTGCAGGGGCCCCCAACCGGGCCAGGTGCCCGAGCGCATGATTTTCTCCGACTCGATGAGGCGCCGGGCGACAGCGAACAGCAGCGACCAGGCCATCTCCGCCGTGGCAAGCGTGAGCACGCCGGGCGTGTTCGACAGGGGGAGCTTTCGGGCCGTGGCGGCCTTCACATCCAGGTTGTCGAAGCCCACGGCGTAGTTGGCAAATCCCTTGATCCCTTTTGCCGTGTCCATGACCTCGCCGTCGATGCGGTCCGTAAGGAGTGAAATCACGCCGTCGCGGCCTTTCACGTTCTTCAGCAGCTCGTCCCGGGAGAGGGGACGGTCCTCGGGGTTGATCTCCACGTTGCAGGTTTCCCTCAGCAGGGTCAGGCCCTCCACGGGGATGAGCCGGGTGACGTACACATTGAACTTATTCATTTTCTCCCTCCTTTCCATTCCTTCTCTAGCGCAGACCCAGGATCTCCTTCTCGATGAACTTCCACGTCTTCAGGTAGTCGCTTCCCGAAACGAGCCTCGAGAAAGTCTTGTCGTCGATGCGCTCGAGCAGGGCCCAGATGCGGTTCGTGATCCGGCTGTTGGCCTCGAAGGTTCCCCGAACGTCCCAGCGCGTCGGCGAGGTGTCGGAGGTCAGGTAGTCCTTGTAGCCGTATTTTTTCAGGTAGTACAAAAACTCGACGTACTCCAGGAAATGCTTCGTGCCGCAGAAATAGTCCCAGTCCCACTTCCCGTCATTGTCGTTGATGTGGATGTAGAGACGCCAGGGGCTCGCCGCGACGAGTGCCACGGCCTCGGCGGGCTGCTCGCCTCCATAGATGGAGTGGCCGAAGTCGATGGTGACGCCCATGTTCGCGAGCCCGATCTCGTGGAGAAGGCAGAGCGTCTTGGCCGCCGAGTCGACGAAGCACTTCCCCCGCGTCTCGCTCGGCTTGTACTCGATGAACAGGGGGATCTCCTCGCGGTAGGAGCCGCACTCGCCGAAGGCATCGACGAGGCATGTCCACATCTTCCGGTAGTCGCACTGAAAGGCGAACTCGAACCCGTCGCCCAGGGGGCAGCAGGTCACCTTGTCGGCGCCGATGGCCGCGGCGAAGTCCTTCGACTCCTTGATGAAGCGCACGGCTTTGTCACGGACCGTCTTCTTAGTCGAGGTGAGGCCGCCGTTGAGAAACTCCGGCTCCGCCTTGACGTTCACGTTCACCGCCGCAACCTTCAACCTGTACTTTTTCAGCATGGCCCGGGTGAGGGCCGCGTCGTTCACCTCGTAGGGATAGACGATCTCGACGCCGTCGTAGCCTCGGATCTTCGCCAGGAGGGCGAATTTTTCCTCGACGCTCTTCGGCTCGTTGTACAGGTGAAACCGGTCTTTGGTCTGCCCGAGAAAGCCGGTGATGATCCCCATCTTGACCATTCGATGTCCTCCTGAGGAGGCGCCTTGCCGCCCCGGCGATATGGGTCTTCGACAGCCCGTATTTCTCGAGAAGCTTCCCGTAGCTTCCGCTCTCGGCGAAGGTGTCCTCGAGGCCCAGGTTGTCGAAGGGAACCACCTTGTTCTTGATGCAGAAGTTGGAAAGTTCGTAGCCCAGGCCGTTTCGCTTCTGGTGGTTCTCGGCGACGACAAGCGCCCCCGTCTTGTCCAGGGACTTGAGCAGGCCCTCCCGGTCAAAGGGTTTCACGGAGTACATGTCGATGACCTCGGCCCGGATGCCCTCCTTCGCGAGAAGCCTTGCCGCTTCGATGGCCTCGAAGACGATGTCGCCATAGGTGGCGATCGTCACGTCGGTCCCCTCGATGACGACGTGGCTTCCGCCCATGCGGAAGGGGTCGCTTTCCTCGTAGAGCTCGAGGATGGGGTCGCGCATGAGGCGGACGAATACTGGCCCCGGTGTCTGCAGGGCCACGTCGAAGAGCTTCTTTGCGGCCCACGTGTCGGCCGGCACGAGGACCTTCATGTTGGGCAGCGTCGTCATGTTGGCGATGTCCTCCGTGGCCTGGTGGGACACGCCGTCGATGGCCGGCGTGAACCCGCCGTGCGACGAGAGGAACTTCACGTTCAGGTCGGGGTAACAGACGAAGGTCCGGACCGATTCCAAGGCCCGCATGGTGATGAATACGCCGTAGCTCGACGCCACGGCGGTGCGGCCGTCGGCGGCCATGCCCGCGGCGGCGCTCACCATGTTGCCCTCGGCGATGCCCATGTTGAAGTATCGCCCGGGGTATTTGTCGCCGAACAGATGCGAGAAGGTGGAATAACCGATGTCGGCCTCGAAGACGACGAAGTCGCCGTCGATGGCTCCGTATTCGGCCATTCGCTCGGAGAAGGCCCGCCGGGTGGGAACGATGGCCGGTGTCAACGCGTTCGATCTCATGAGTCCTCCCCCCAGATCTCCTGCATGGCGCAGGCGAGCTGATCCGCATCGGGGCACTTGCCGTGCCATTCGAAGCGGTCCTCCATGTAGCTCACCCCTTTGCCCTTCACCGTGTTGGCGATGATGCAGGCGGGCTTGCCGCGGACCCTGCGCGCCTTCCCGATCGTCCGGAGGATCTGTGCCATGTCATGGCCGTCGATCTCGAAGGTCTTCCAGCCGAAGGCCTTGAACTTCGCCGCAATGTCGCCCATGGGCATGATGTCGTCGCAGCAGCCGTCCATCTGCAGGCGGTTGCGGTCGACAATCGCGATCAGGTTGTCCGTTTTGTATTTCGCCGCCGCCATGGCGGCCTCCCAGACGTGACCCTCGTTGATCTCGCCGTCGCCCAGCATCACGTAGACGGTGTAGTCTTTTCCGCGAAGCTTCCCGTCGAGGGCCATTCCGAGGCCGATGCTCAACCCGTGGCCCAGCGAGCCCGTCGACATGTCGATCCCGGGTGTTTTCCGGATGGGGTGGCCCTGGAGGATGCTCTCGAACTGCCTCAGCGTGTCCAGGTGCTCCAGCGCGAAGTAGCCCCGCATGGCAAGGCAGGTGTAAAGGACGGGACAGGCGTGGCCCTTCGAGAGAAGGAAACGGTCCCGATCGGGCCAGCGCGGGTTGGCCGGGTCCACGCGCAGGATGTCGAAGTAGAGGGCCGTGACGATGTCGGCCGCCGAGAGCGCCCCTCCCGGGTGCCCCGACTTGGCCTTAAAGATCATGGAGAGGATGCGGGAGCGGACCTCCTTTGCCTTCTCGGCGAGAAAGGCCGCCCGTTCCCCCAGTGTGAGTGCCCGATGGGCTCGTAATGCCGCTGTCAAAATCCCCCTCCGTTTCTTTCCTTCATGATTCGGGTCCCTGCTAGGGCGCCTTGAAAACCCGCAGTTTGCCGGCTGCCGGCTTTCCGCTCTGTCTCGCTTTTTCCTGCTCCGTTTCCTGCAGGAGCTGCTGCCGCGACCGGGCGAAGTGCTGCCGGGCCAGTCTCTCAGCCAGGTCAGGCTTGCCGGATGCAATCGCCTCGATGAGCAACCGGTGCTCGGGCAGGGTTTCCCTCGGGTGTCTCACGAGGCCCTCCATGACGTCGATGCGGTAGCTCACGGCGATGATGTTGTAGTTTTCCAGGATGTCGTTGAGCAGGTCGAAGCCGCCCAATTCAATGAGAAAGTTGTGGAAGCGACGGTCCTCATCGGAATAGCGTTTGATGCTCTGGCCGCTGTCGGAAACATCGGCATCACGGAAGAAGGCCCGGAGCTTGTCGGCCTGGACTGCTGTGATGATCATCGCCGCCCTCCTGGCCGCAAGGCCCTCCAGGATCTCGCGCAGCTCGAAGGCCTCGAGGATCTCTTCCTTCGTGAAGCGCCGGACGTAGAATCCCCTGCGAGGGATGGCCTGGACGAGCTTTTCCTGCTCGAGCTTCTTCAGGGCGCACATGAGGGGTGTGCGGCTCACGCCGAATTCCTGGGAGATCTTCTCCTGCAGGATCTTGTCGCCCGGTTTCAGCTTGCGGTCGACGATCATCGACTTGAGCTCACGGTACACTTTCCGATCCAGATTCTCGTGGCGCGTACCCAGCTTTCTCATGGCCTTATCTCCGCGGGGGCAGGGGTTCAAGGATTGAATATTGTATGCAAAAATCACTAAATCGTTTCCTCGTCTTTTTGTCAAGGGAAAACTGGCATCGCAGCAGTGGAAGAAGTGCCTGAGTGTCTGAGTGCCTGAGTGAAGAGGGAGAGGAAAAATCCCCCTCTTTCCCCCTTTAATAAAGGGGGAAAGAGGGGGATTTTCTTGCCTGGCGGCTATTCGATCAGAATGATCTGCAGGTCCATCACGTTGGTGCCTGTGGGCCCCGTTTTGAAAAGGCCGCCCGTCTTCTCGAAGAAGTGGTAGGAGTCGTTGTCGTCGAGAAAGGACTGCGGGTCGAGACCGAGGGCCCTGGCTCTCGGTATCGTCTCACCGTCGGCGACGGCACCGGCGGCATCGGTGGGGCCGTCGGTCCCGTCGGTGCCCGCCGAGAGAAACGTGATCCCCGAGGTCCCCTCTATGGCCATGGCGAAGGCAAGGGCCATTTCCGTGTTCCGCCCGCCGAGACCCTTTCCCCGGACGGTCACCGTCGTTTCGCCCCCGGCGATGAGGCAGATTTTTTTGCGGCCCGAGGCGAGGCAGGACTGCGACTCCAGGACCTGTCGGTAGAGTCGAAGGGCAGCCTCGCGGGCCTCGCCCTGCAACCCCGAGGTGAGGACGACCGGCTCGAATCCCAGCCCCAGTGCCTTTTGCCTGGCGGCCTCCGTGGCGATGCGGTTGCTGCCGATGATGATATTCTCCACGCTCTCGAAGACCGGATTGCCCTGCTTCGGGGTGTCGGGAATGCGTCCGACCGCGCCGTCCCGGATCAGCTGCATGATCGTTGGCGGGATTTTCCCGTCCGGGTCATAGCGGGTCACCACGTCGAGGGCGTCGGCCCAGGTCGTCTTGTCCGGCGAGGTGGGCCCCGAAGCGATAGAGTCGAGCCTGTCGCCGATGACGTCCGAGAGGATCAGGGAGAGCACCCTGGCCGGGCGGGCCGCCTCGGCGAGCCTGCCCGCCTTGACGCGCGAGAGGTGCTTTCGCACCGTGTTGAGCTCCACGATATCGGCGCCCGCCTGGAGAAGCGTCCGCGTCAATTGCTGCTTTTCGTCAAGCGAGACTCCTTCGGAAGGGGCGACGAGGAGCGCCGATCCGCCCCCCGAGATGAGACAGACGACGAGCGACTCCGCGTCAGCCTGCTTGAGGAGGTCAATCACCCTTCCGGTCCCGGCGACGCCCTGTTCGTCGGGCACGGGATGCCCCGCCTCGTGAATCTCGAATGTTCCGGGAAGAGGTTCTGCGGAGACGTGGCCGTATTTGGTGACGACGACACCCCGGACGATCAAGTCCGGCAGCGCGTCGGCCAGCGCGCGGCTCATCGCGTAGGCTGCCTTGCCGAAGCTCGCGACATAGATCTTCTTGAGCCCCGCCTCACGGCAGATCTCGCGGATCAGGCCGACGTAGTTCTTCACGGCGGCGTGCGGGTCGACGGCGCCAAGCGCCGCAGTGAAGATGGTGAAAACGTCGCTGTTCACGGCTATCCCCCTGTTGCAGTCGGTGTGGAGCCTTCGAGAAACGTTTGGATCGTGTCTCGGAATGTGTTTGGCGCCTGGAAGAGGGCGTAGTGCCCCAGCGGGTGCTCGAAGGCGCACAGTCTCGAGCCGGGGATCCGCTCGTGGGCCATCCGGGCCATGTGCAGCCGGACCCAGTGATCGTTGGCTACGTGCAGGATGAGGGTTCTCGCCCGGATGCGGTGGAGCTCCCCCGTCACGTTCAGGGTCTCACCCGCCCGATTGCGGTACAGCAGGTCGACGGCGTCGTAATTGCGGCCATAGGGAACGAGAAGCATCCCCTCCTTCCCGTGAGGCTCCCAGGCAAAGGCCTCCTTCTGGACCTCGTCCCAGCCCATCTGGATGCGATGGTCGAAGCTCATGGCCGAGTGGAACAGGATGGACCAGCCGAACATGACGCCCTGCTGCGGGTGCCGCTCCTTCGGCAGGTGGTAGTACTTGCCCCCCGTCTCTCTCCAAACGGGGTCGCTCTCGATGGCCGCCGACATGAGCCGGAAGAGCCAGCGCAGATTGGCGTCCGTCTCCGTGACGCCTCCCATGGGCATGATGGCCTCGACAAACCCCGGGTGCATCAGGGCCCAGAGATAGCTCTGGATGGCCCCCATGGAGGCCCCCGTGGCAAACTTCACGCGGCTCACCTTCAGGTGGTCCCGAAGCAGCCGGTAGTTGGCCTGGACGCAGTCCAGGAGGTTGTATTGCGGAAACCTGAGGCCGAGCCCGTCGCTCGGCTTGCCGGCGCCCCAGAGGCCGAGGGCATCCAGGAAGATGACGTAGTGGCGCTCCGTGTCGATCAGCTCTCCGGGGCCCACGACAGGACCGCCGCAGAAATCGTTTCCTGCCTGGCCGCGGTACCAGTAGAAGTACATCAGAGCCGCATCCCCGGAGTAAAAGGGGCTGAAGAGGACGGCGTTGTCGATGAAGCCGTCTGCGTCCCGGTGAGGCGTCCCGACGGCGATGCAGGCCGTACGCAGGGGGGCCTCCCCGAGAGATTCGAGAGTCACGCCTCCCGTGCCGCCCGACTCCCACGACGAGGGGTCGTCGAGGTTGTAGGCTCCACCGATACGAAAGTTGGGGATGGAGTAAAATGTTTTGAGGTGGCTCAAGCCCTCCACCCCGCAACTCGCCGTTACCGCCTGCCTGTTTTTGTTTTCTGCATTCATATTCTTTGAACCCATCGAACCCATGGAACTAACCGAACAATAGATTGGGTGACGCCTTGATGACTTCGAACACCTCGGCGTCCCCGCCCGAAAGGCTCATGACGCCGCGCCAGCGGGCAAACCCCCGCACAGCCTCGTCGTAGCGGACGGACGCCGTCTGCGAGCGGTGGCACGCCAGGGCCTTGATCTTCGTCTCCAGGGTCGACGAGATGTCGACGGCAAGCTCGCAGCGCCCGAGGGGGTGCCAGACCTCGTAGCCCAGGATGATCTCGGGGTACCAGGGCTCGCCGCCTGCCTCCTGGAACCAGGGGCCGGAGCCGGCCTGCACGGCCTCGAGAACCAGTTCGCTCGCCACCCGGTGTCCCAGGGACAACTCGTTTCTTTCGTGGATGAACAGGATGTGCGGCTTGAGCCTCCGGACGATACGGATGATGTCGACCTTCATTTCACGGGTGAAGCCCGTCAGCCCGTCGGGGTACCGGAGGAATTCCACGTTGCCCGCACCGATCACTTTCGCCGCCTCGATGGCTTCTTTTTCCCGAATGGGTCCCATCTCCCAGGGAGGGGTCTTGTCGCTGCCCGCCTCGCCGGAGGTCAGGATCACGTGGGTAATTTCGCAGCCCTTTCGTGCAAGGAGCGCCTCCGTCCCTCCGCAGCCGATCTCGATGTCATCGGGATGCGTTCCGAACGACAATACCCTCTTTTCCATTTCTTTACCTTTCGCCTTTAGCCTCTGGCCTTGAGCCTGCGACCTTCAGGTCGCATGATATCACCCACGCCGCCGCTCCGGCAACGACAAGAAAGATCAGCCCTTCTCCCGTCTGCAGCAGGAGGATCTTCCCCGTCCCGAAGAGCACGGAATAGACGAGGATCACCCCGCAGAGCCAGTCCCGCAGGAGCCTCCCGTAGCCGCTGTCCCCTTTCACATCGGGGATCCTCTTTGCCACGGAGGCCCAGCCTGGGCCTCCCGGGTGCACGCGCCGGTAGAAACGCTCGAGCGTCTGTGCGTCGGTCGGTTTCGTCAGGAAGGTGACCAGGACCCAGGCGACGGTGGTGGCCGCCACGATGGTATAGAGGGTCTCCGGGAAACGGATATCCGTCGCGATACGCAGCCAGCCGCAGACGGCAAGGGGTGTCAGCATCGCGGCAATCTCGCTCCAGGCGTTGATCCGCCACCAGAACCAGCGCAGGATCAGGACAAGCCCCAGCCCGGCGCCGGCCTCGATGATGAAGGCCCAGGCGCCGGATATCGTTTCCAGGATCGACGTGACGTAGAGCGAAAAGGCCATCAGGGCCAGCGTGGCGACTCGCGAGACAGCGACAAGGTGCCTCTCGCCCGCGTCGGGCCGGACGAAGCGCCGGTAGAAATCGTTGATGATGTACGAGGTGCCCCAGTTGAGCTGGGTCGAGATGGTGGACATGTAGGCGGCAAAGAAGGCGGCCACGAGCATGCCCTTGACGCCCGGCGGCAGAAAATCGCGCATCGCATAGACATAGCCCAACCGCTTTTCGGCAGGTCCAAGCTCGGGATAGAGCACAAGGGTTGCAAGCCCCACGATGATCCATGGCCAGGGCCTCACGCAGTAGTGGGCCACGGTGAACCAGAGGGTTGCAAAAAGCGAGTGTCGCTCGTCTTTGGCCGACATCATCCGCTGGGCCACGTAACCGCCCCCGCCGGGTTCCGACCCGGGATACCAGCAGGCCCACCACTGGATGCCGATGAAGGCGAAAAAGGCTGCTGCGCTCAGGGTGAGCGTGCCCGTCGAGTCGGCACCCGTGCCGCCCGAGATCGTGGGGACGAAAGAGAGCGACCAGGACGGCACTTTCTCCACGAGCCCCGCCATTCCCCCGATCTGGGGAAGATCCAGGACCAAAACGGCCAGGACGATCGTCCCGGCCATGGCCAGGACAAACTGGAAGGCGTCGGTGACGGCCACTCCCCAGAGACCGGAGAGGGCCGAGTAAAGGGCCGTGAGACCCAGGGACAGGGCCACGTACATCATGACCTGTCCCGGGGGTATGCCGAACATCCCCTCGAGGACGGAGGCCATGGCCAGGTTCACCCAGCCGATGATGACGGTGTTGATGAAGAGGCCGAGATAGAGGGCGCGGAACCCGCGCAGAAACGCGGCGGGCTTTCCCGAGTAGCGCAGCTCGACGAGCTCCACGTCGGTGAGGATGCCTGCGCGCCGCCACAACCGGGCAAAGAAGAAGACGGTCAGCACTGCGCCGAGAACGAAATTCCACCAGAACCAGTTGCCGGCGATGCCGTTTTTCGCCACGAGCTCCGTTACGGCCAGCGGCGTGTCGGCCGCAAAGGTCGTAGCGACCATGGAGGTTCCGGCAAGCCACCAGGGGAGATTGCGCCCCGAGAGGAAGAACTCCTGGACGCTGGAACCGGCGCGGCGGGTGTAGTAGAGGCCGATCGATGCGCTCAGCAGGAAGTAGAGCCCGATGATGACCCAGTCGACGGCATGCAGCATCGCTGTCCCTTCGCGTTCAACGTCGATTCTTGATTCCGCCTGCTTCCCGCGCCCTACACCCTACACCCTGCACCAGTTTCCCTTCGCTACCGTCCCCGACCCGCCTTTTCGATTTTTTTCAGGACATCTTTTTCAAAGGTGAGGACGTATACGAAATCACCGTAGCCCCGATCGTAATAGCACTTTTGAACTTTCCCCGAATAGGATTTTGAGGTCGACCCCTGCGGTTGCTTCTGTTTTTTTTCCTTGCTTGTTTGCCCGACCGATTCGCTGCGTGCGGGCTTCCCGCAGATCTTCTGCACGGTGTATCGGGAGTCCCCGATGGAGACGCTCTCTGCCCCGCAGCGGAAGACCGTATCCTCGGCAATGGCCGGACTGACGCCTCCGGCGGACAATGCGAGTGCGGAAAGGGAAAACACGACGGCGGCCAGAATGAAGCGAAGCATGGGTCCCCTCCTTTGAAGCATCATGGCCGGCATGGCCTCAACGGCCCCTTCCTTACACTAAAACGATTCGGTTGAAAAGGAGGAACTTGACAGGGACACCTCTCTTTCCTTAAAGTGAAAAGGCAAAGCTTCCGAGATGTTATCGTATGGGATGTAGTTTGTTCCGGAGGTCCCGTAGATTCGCCCGGCGCGAGTCAGGCTGTCTGTCAGCAATCACAGGTTCATGAGGTGAGCACGATGAAGATCGGTTGGATCGGTACAGGGATCATGGGAGCGTCGATGGCGGGTCATCTGCAGTTCGCAGGTCACGAACTCTTTCTCTTCAGCAGGACCCGTGACAAGGCCAAGCCGCTCATCGACCGGGGAGGGCGCTGGTGCCCCGCGCCTGCAGCCGTGGCGGCTGAGACGCAGGTCGTCTTCTCGATGGTCAGCATGCCCTCGGACGTGGAGGAGACCTATCTGGGTCCGCAGGGAATCCTCGCAGGGGAGCCTCAGTGCCGCATCGTCGTCGACATGACGACCAGCGAGCCGGCCCTGGCGGGACGAATTGCGCAGGCCGCATCGAAAAAGAACATCGCCAGCCTTGATGCGCCCGTGTCGGGCGGTGATGTGGGGGCAAGAAACGCGACCCTTGCCATCATGGTCGGAGGCGACCGGAAGGTTTACGAAGAGGTTCTGCCACTCTTTCAGCACATGGGGAAAACCATTGCCTGGATGGGCGGACCGGGTGCCGGCCAGCACACGAAGATGTGCAACCAGATCCTGATTGCGGGGACGATCATCGGAGTCTGCGAATCCCTTCTTTACGCGGAAAAGGCCGGCCTCGACGAGCAGGCCGTCATCGACATCGTCGGAAAGGGGGCCGCCACATCCTGGTGCCTCAACACGCTGGGCCCGCGGATCGTTCAGGGCGACTTCAAACCCGGATTCTACGTCGAGCACTACATCAAGGACATGGGCATCGCCCTGAGAGAGGCTTCAGCCATGGGCCTCGCCCTGCCCGGGCTTGCCCTGGTGCACCAGCTCTACGTGGCCGTGAAGGCGCAGGGTCACGGGAAATCGGGCACGCAGGCCCTGATGCTTGCCCTCCGGCAGCTCAACCGCTCGATGGAGAAAAAGGAGTCGGCGACATGAAAGATTTTCAGACCCTTCTTCGCAAGAGGCGCTCCATCCGCGAATTCCAGGACAGGGAGGTGCCGCTGGATCTGATCCGGGAGATCATCCGGGAGACCTGCCTGGCGCCGAGCGCCATGAACGGACAGCCCTGGCGGTTTTCGCTTGTGACGAATCGGGAGAAGATCAAACAGCTCTCCGATGAGAGCAAGAGAAATCTCCTCTCGGACCTGCAAGCCAACCCGTCCTCCCCAATCAAGCGCTACGAGGATATTCTCCGCAATCCCGGGTTCAACGTCTTCTACAATGCCCCCTGCGTCGTTTACATTTGCGGCCCGTCGGGGCTGGGAAGCCTGGATGTGGACTGCTCGCTGGCGGCCTGTTATTTCATGTTTGCCGCCGCCGCAAGGAACCTGGGCACCTGCTGGATCGGTTTGGGGGCACACCTCCGGGACCCCGCCATCCTGAAGGATCTGGGGATCACGGGAGATCTGCAGATCGTGGCCCCCATCATCCTGGGATACCCGAAGTCGATCCCGGAGGCGTCCGAACGCAGCGAGCCGGTTATCCTGGGCGACCTGAAATAGGATCGAGGTCCGAGGAACGAGGACCGAGGCACAGCAAGAAAACCTCGAACCCCGTACCTCGATCCTCGAGCCTTGCCACCGGCCATTCCTGAACCGTCACCCCCTCCCCACAGTTCCGCCGTCACCTCAACGCGGCCCGGTTGTGCAGAGATAAATAGCTTGACGGGACCTTTCCTTTTCCCTTATCGTTCCCGTGATCGGGCGGCGGGCTTCCGTGCCGGAGGACCTGTTCCGCTTCGAGAACCGATTGGAGAAAATCGCTCAACCGCATGGTGCATCTCAAAAGAAGCCTTCTGCTGCTTGCGGCCATTCTGGCGATTCAGTTTTTGCAGCCCGATGGTCTGTTCGCCGCTAATCGCAAGGTCAAGGCAAAGCCAAAGCCGAAGGCCAAGGCAGGACTCACGGCGATATCCGCCCTGGTCATGAACATGACCACCGGCGAGATCCTCTACTCGAAAAAGCCCGACGAGCCCATCGCGCCGGCATCGCTCACGAAGATCCTGAGCCTTTACCTGATTTACGAAGCCCTCGGCGAAGGAAGGGTCCGTACGTCTGATATCGTTCATGTCAGCTCAACCGTCAGCCAGGTGAACGGTTCCCGGATGCGGATCCGGCCCGGGTCGCAAATCGCGCTGGGAGAGCTGATGAAGGGAATGGCCATCATGTCGGCCAACGATGCCTCGGTCGCGGCAGCCGAATATCTCGGCGGCGACGTGGACGAATTCGTCAGGAGAATGAACGTGAAAGCCCTGGAACTGGGCATGATGGACAGCCATTTCAGAAATCCAAACGGGCTGCGGGAAGAAGGCCAGGTGACGACGGCCCGGGACATCCTGACTCTCTCCTGCGCCTACATCAACCGCTTTCCCCAGTCTCTTCAGATGCATTCCCTGCCCGTCTTCGAATATGGCCGGAGAGTCCGCAACAACACGAATCACCTGCTCGAGACCAATCATTACGTAGACGGCCTGAAGACAGGTCATGTGGCGGGTGCGGGGTATCACCTCGTCGTCACGGCGAGAAGGAACGGCACGCGCATCGTGGCCGTCGTGCTGGGCTCGCGCAGCTCCGGGGCCCGGTTCCGCGAAGCCCGAAACCTGCTCGAGCAGGGGTTCAAGGCGGTGCAGGCGCCCGTCTCGGCGAAACGCATGGCCGGGGTTGAGGGGATGCGAACGGGATCGGGAATGGAGTCGAGCCGGAAATCGACAGGAGGATCCGGGGATTCATGAAGAAAACAACGGCGGGGCTTGTCACCGTGGTATTTGTGCTGCTGGGGTTTCTGTTTGTGCTGACGGCCGAGGCCCAGGTGGGAAGTTCGTCCAAGGACCGGGTGAGACCCATCGGTCCCACGGGCACGAAAGGGCCGCCGGAACAGCAGGAGGAGCGGCAACCCCAACGCAATGCGTGGCTTCAGGGTGATGAGCAGCAGCAAGAACAGCTCGTGGGATGTTATCGTCTGTCGGCAACGCTCGCGCAGCATTCGCGGGATATCCGGAAGACGCTGATCGCAACCGATATCCAATGGAAAGAAATGGCTGCCCAGTCCGAGGACCTGAATCGGGGGTTTGCGCTTCTCACGGAAAAACACGAGATGTTTGCCCTTGGCCTCAACAACGGGCAGCGATCGTGGTGGGAGAGGCCGCTGCAGGAGATCATGGCGCTTCAACTTCAGCTCAACGAACAGCTGGTGTCGATCGGTCGCGGTCTTAATAGCGAGAGGCCGGAGAAGCTTCCGATGGTGAAAGCATTCACCGATCTGGAGAACCAGTTCCGGAAATGGAACCGGGTTTACGGGCAGATCGGCGCCGACATGAAGATACAGGACCTGGAGCAGCTGGCGGCTCCAGGCAAGATCAGGGGGCTTCCGGGTGCTCAAAATCCTGGACGATGAATCGACGATCCGACGTTGCCAGCGTCAGCTCATCCGGGCGCTGCGGCCCTTTGTGACCTGCCGGATTGCCGTGAAGATCGGCCACCCCGGCGAGAGTTTGCGGGCGAAGGTTTCCTGGGCCGGCGAGCCCGGCATCTGGTTTCACACCCGGACCATCGCCGGCGACCGTTACCGGAATGCCTTCGGTCTCGGCAGACCCCCCGACGGCGGCGCAGTTTCCAGCACGATCGAAATCAATGTCCCGACGGGCAGCCTCGACCGCAAGATCGGCGGGGCCTTTGCCCAGGATGATGCGGGCAGGGTGTTCCTTATCCACCGCGGCAAGATCGGGGGCAGACGAGGTGTCGGAAAATTCCTCTTCGAGGCCCATTACCGGGGTGTCTGGAGCGAGGTCGAGGACGGCAACACCCGCAGCGCCGTCGTGGTGATCGGCGCTCTGCAGTCCCATCTCTTCGTCAGGCAGCTTGCACAATTCATCCGGAAGGTCGATGCCATCAAGGACCTGGGGGACGATGACGATCCGCAGGCGCGGATTTTTTTCGACGATGAGCGTTTTCGCGGGGAGTTCATCGGCGGTCGGTATGTCCATGAAAGACGGGATTATGTCGCGGAATGTGATCGTGACCTCGCCGCCCTCGACCTGGCCCTCCGGCTGAAAGACATGGGGGCCCGGGTGGGGATCGGCCCCGGCGGAGAAATCTTCACCCGCGATCCGGCCGGGCAGATCTCCGCTATCTTTGAGGTTGCCCCGGGGGCAGTCCCGGCGGACCTGGAGCATGGCGTGGCAAGGCTTCTGCTCAGGGGCGTCAGGCTTCCGCAGGTGCCCCGGCGGATTCTAGTCGTTCCGGGAGAGCTCGGACGCGAACAGAAAGAGATGTTTCTGAAACTCGGAATCCATGTCATTCCCTGCGCCTGGGAAGAGGGGCTTGCAGTATTCGCCGGTCTGGAGAACAATCTGGGCGAGTAGGCCCGTGGCCTGTAACCTGCAGCCTTCGAAGGAACTGCAGACAGCAATTGAATGAACAACTACACGAAAAATATTGAGGAGTGTTGATATGGACTGGGGAATGAAGAACCGGATGTCTCAGCTTTTCCGGAACGGGCGCTGCCTGTTTCTGCCGATCGACCACGGTTATTTCCAGGGGCCTACGTCTTGCCTGGAAAAGCCGGGGGAGACCATCGCGCCGCTTCTGCCCTGGTGCGAGGCCCTTTTCGTCACGCGCGGCGTGTTGAGAAATTGCGTCGTCCCTGCGGGGAGCAAGCCCATCATTCTGCGGGTCTCGGGGGGTACGAGCGTCATCGGTCAGGACCTTGCCAACGAGGCGCTGACCACCTCCATCGAGGAGATCGTCCGGCTCAATGCGGCGGCCGTCGGGGTCTCGATCTTCGTGGGCAGCGATTACGAACACGAGTCGCTGATGAACCTGGCCGATCTGGTCAACGACTGCGAGGACTACGGGATCCCCGTGATGGCCGTCACCGCCGTCGGCAAGGAGCTCGAGCAGAGGGAGGCCCGCTACCTGGCCTTGAGCAGCCGGATTGCCGCCGAGTTGGGGGCCCGAGTCGTCAAGACCTACTGGTGCAAAAACTTTGACAAGGTGGTGGAAGGCTGCCCCGTTCCCGTCGTCATGGCCGGCGGGCCCAAGTGCGAAACCGAGATGGAGGTGCTCTCCTTCGTTCACGACGGCATGAAGCGGGGCGCCGTCGGCGTCAACCTGGGGCGCAACATCTGGCAGAGCCCGAATCCCGTGCCCATGATCCGTTCCCTCGGTGCGATCATCCACGAGAAGGCGTCGGTGAAGCAGGCGCTCGATCTTTTCCAGTCGGTGAAGGCCGATGCGGGCAAGGCCCGGAAGAAAGAAGTAGAGCACGGCCACAGGCACAGGCAACAGCCAACAGCCAACAGATCTTTACTGTCGGCTGTAGACTGCAGGCTCTTAGATGCCGCCTGGCGGTACGACCAGACAGACCAAATAGACCAGAAAGACCAGATGGACTGGATGGACCATGAAAGTCGCCGTCTACTACAACAACCATGACATTCGGGTCGAAGAACGGCCCGTTCCCCGGATCGCAGCGGGGGAGCTGCTCGTCAAGGTGATGGCCAGCGGCATCTGCGGCAGCGACGTCATGGAGTGGTACCGGATCAAGAAGGCCCCCATCGTCCTCGGCCACGAGATCAGCGGGGTAATCGTCGAAAAAGGCTCCGGTGTGGAGCGCTACCGGATCGGCGAGCGTGTTTTCGTTTCCCATCACATCCCCTGCAATACCTGCCATTACTGCCTCAGGGGGAGCCACACGGCCTGTGAGACGCTGCACTCGACCAATTACGACCCGGGAGGCTTCAGCGAGTACCTGCGCGTCCCCGCCCTGAATGTAGACCGCGGGGTCTTCATTCTCCCCGACGATGTCTCGTTCGATCAGGGCGTATTTGTCGAGCCCCTTGCCTGTGTTGTGCGCGGCCAGAGGCTCGCGGGGCTGCAGCCGGCTCAGAGCGTGCTCATTCTCGGCAGCGGCATTTCAGGGCTCCTGCATCTCATGCTGGCAAAGGCTCTCGGTGCCGGGCGGATCGTGACGACCGATATCAGCGAGCGCCGTCTCCGCGCGGCAATGAGTCTCGGAGCCGATGCGGCGATTCACGCCTCCGAGGACGTCCCCGCCCGATTCAGGGCCTTGAACGGAGGCAGACCCGCCGACCTGGTCATTGTCTGCGCGGGCGCCCTTTCCGCATACCGGCAGGCTCTGCTCTCGGTTGACCGGGGCGGCACCATCCTGTGTTTTGCCCCTACGGACCCCGACATCGAGCTGCCCGTGCCGGTCAACGATTTCTGGCGCAACGAGATCCGGGTGCTTCCCTCTTACGGCAATGCCCCCCATGACGCCGCAGTGGCAATCGAACTGATCCGCTCCGGGCGCGTACCCGTTGAAAAAATGATCACCCACCGCCTGAGTCTTGCCGAGGCGGGTCTCGGCTTCAAGCTCGTGGCCGAAGCCGGCGAAGCAATCAAAGTCATCCTCTACCCCTTCGCCCTGAAAGGCGAGTGCGCGCCCTTCAATACCTGGATTTAAAACTCCGCCAGAGGTAGACTGCCAAGGGACATGCCGAAAGAGATCACCCACTGGCTTATTGCCGAAGCCGTGTCCAAGCGACTCGAGGGGACCTTTTTCGAGGAGCCCCTGCGCCGCAACCCAAACCTTCTCCACATCGGGGCCATCATCCACGATGCCCCCTATTACTATCTGAAAGGCGACTTCGATTCCAGATTCGGTTCCCTTCCGACCAAGCTTCATGGAACCGTTGAAGATGCCGTCGAACTGATCGAGTCGCTTCTGCGATACCTGTTGGGGCTTCCGGAAGAGTTGAAGGAGCAGCTGACTTCCTTCCTGGTCGGACTCATCACCCACCTCTATGCCGATGCGCTGATGCACCCCCTGATCTTTTATCTCACCGGGCCCTATGATGCGCGGGACCTCCGGCGCAGGACCGCCGCGCGGCAGGATCACCGGATGCTGGAGACGCTCATCGACATGTGTCTGGCAGGCGGCTATCACCGGGTGCGGGGTTATTCGCTTGCCGCCTACATCCGGGATGCGGAGATGCCCCTCCTTCAGTTGCACGATCACCTGGACAAAACTTGGCTTCGCGATGAGGACACGGAGCGCTTTGCGGAGGGCCTGTTGTCCTCCTTCCGGCTGTTTTCCTTCCTGCAGTCCCTCTACCGGAACCGCCTGGCTGGGCGCTTCGTCCCGTTTCTGTTTGCCGTCTCTCCGCCGCAGGTCCGGGCAGTCCTCGCTTTGGTGTATTCGCCGCGGCTCATGGGTCATTGCTGGAGGATCGAAGGGGATATCCCCTGCCGGCATCCCTCGACGGGAGAGATGCGCAGTCAAAACATCGTCGCCCTCTTTCAGGATGCCGTTGACCGCAGTGTCGAGTTCTGCCTGGGGCTCGAGCCCGTACTCGGATCGGGGAGCTCCGCCCCGGGGGCCTGGAGCCTTCCCCCGGTGGACCCTTCCCTCGGTTTCGGTCCCGGCGGGTCCCTGCGGTTTTTCGCCCCGGGAAGGTTTTTCGACTGACGGCATCCCTTCCGGAAATTCTATTTGCAAAAGCGGGCGTCCGTTATTAGTTTATAGAAGGATTGCAATTGCCGTCGATGCCTCTCGCGAAGCGTCGCCATCCCCGAGGACAGAACGGAAATCCATGGCGCTGTTTTTTCTCAGCTTCTTCCTTATATACGGCCTGATGCAAGGGTACGTCTTTCTCAAGGCAAGGGCCGCTTTACCCTTCGGCCCCGCCGTGGGCATCCCGCTCGCGCTTTTCATGCTTTTCATGATCCTGGCCCCGGTCGGGACCCGCATTCTGGAGAAACAGGGAGCCGAGGCGGCCGCAAGAGCCCTCTCGTGGGGAGGATATCTCTGGCTGGCGTTTTTGTTTCTCCTGGTCATGGCGCTGCTGTCCTTCGATTTGTACCGTGGCCTGATTGCCCTTGCCGGGCTTGTCGCCCGGAAGGACCTCTCGAGTTTCGTGCCGGGGGCGAGGGTTGTCTTCCTCGTCCCGCTCGTTTTTTCCTTTGCGGCGACGGCCTACGGATACTTCGAGGCCCTTCACATCCGGGCGGAGCGGGTCGTCATCGAGACGGACCGGCTCCCGGACGGCGTCGATCGCCTCAAGATCTGCCAGATCACCGATGTCCACCTCGGCCTCCTCATCCGCGAGGAAAGGCTCGCGCGGATGCTCGACGTCGTGAAAAATGAGAACCCTGACATACTCGTCTCCACGGGGGATCTCATCGACGGGTCGCTGGATCAACTGCCGGGCCTTCTGGAACAGTTTCGGGAAATCAAACCCGCCCGGGGCAAGTACGCCGTAACGGGCAATCATGAGTTTTATGTGGGTCTCGATAAGGCGCTTGCCTTCACGAAGGATGCCGGCTTCGAAATCCTGCGGGGGGAGAGCCGCGATGTCGGCGGGGTGCTGACGATTGCCGGCGTCGACGACCCGGCAGCCAAAGGCTTCGGGTTGAGAGGTCGCAGTGACGGGGAAAAGGAAGTCCTCGAGGGACTGCCCCGGGACCGTTTCGTCCTCTTCCTCAAGCACCGGCCCGTCGTCGAGGAGGAATCCCTGGGGCTTTTCGATCTGCAGCTCTCCGGCCACACCCACCGGGGGCAGATCTTTCCCTTCCGCCACATCGTCAGGTTGTATTTCCCCAGGGAAAGCGGGCTTCACGACCTGGGGCACTCCCATGTTTACGTGAGCCGCGGCTCGGGAACGTGGGGACCCCCCATCCGATTCCTCGCGCCGCCTGAGGTCACGGTGATCGAACTGGTCAGAAAAAAGCCCGGCGCAGACAAGGGAGGTGCCACAGGTGGTTGAAAAGATACTGAGTGCATCCGACATCGAACACATCCGGGCACGGGGCACCACGGAGGAGAAGGTCCTGCGTCAGATCGATCTCTGCCGACTTGGGGCGGTGACCGTGATCCTCGACAGGCCGGCGACGGTCGGCGACGGGATCATCCGGGTCGCTGACGTTGAGCGGGAGAGCCTCGTGGCCCTCCATGACGAGGCGGCGAGGGCCGGGCGATGCCTGAAGTTTGTCCCTGCCTCGGGTGCCGCCACGCGCATGTTCAGGGAGTGGCACAGTGTTTTCAATCGGGGCGGATTCGAAAGCCGCGAGGATTTCGAGGCCTTTGCGGCAAGCCTGCCCCGTTATGCCTTTTACGGGGACCTGGATGCAGCGCTTTCCGGGGCCGGCCATGATCTCGGGGATCTTGTCGGCCGGGGCCGGGGGCTGGAGACCCTCGATTTCATCCTCAACGAAAAGGGACTACATTACGCCTGGAAGCCCAAGGCGCTCCTGCAATTCCACCAATACGATGACAGGTCACGGACGGCCCTCGAGGAGCACCTCGTGGAGGCGGCCCTCTACGCGAAAGACGGCAACGGCCTGTGCCGGATCCACTTCACCGTTTCGGAAGAGCACCTGGAACCGGTGAAAGAACTCCTGGGCCGGGTCACCGATCTCTATGAGAAGCGCCTCGGCGTGCACTTCGAGATCGGGCTTTCCACTCAGAGCGAATCGACGGACACGATCGCCGTCGATCTCGAAAGCCGTCCCTTCCGGGACCGCGATGGCCGGCTTCTCTTCCGGCCGGGGGGACATGGCGCCCTGCTCTTCAATCTGGACGGCATCGACGGGGACATTGTATTCATCAAGAACATCGACAATATCGTCCCCGACCGGCTCAAGGACAAGACGGTCCTGTACAAGAAGATTCTCGGGGGCTACCTGGTCGGGCTGCAGCGGGAGCTCTTCGGTCACCTGCGGGCGCTCTCGGAGCGCTCAGCGGGGAAAAGCGTAATCGGCGCGGCTGCCCGCTTTGCCACCGCTCGGCTGAGCTGCGCTATGCCGCCCGGCTTCGAGGGGCGGCTGCTCGAAGAGCAAAGGCAGGTCCTGATCGGGCAGCTCAACAGGCCCCTTCGTGTTTGCGGGATGGTGAAAAACGAGGGGGAACCAGGGGGCGGGCCTTTCTGGGTGGCCGGCAAAGACGGCGGCTGCTCCCTGCAGATCGTCGAGGAAGTCCAGGTGGACAAAAGCCGGGGCAACCAGGCGGCCCTCTGGGCCTCGTCGACTCACTTCAACCCCGTTGATCTCGTCTGCGGCATCCGCGATTTCAGGGGGCGCAAGTTCGATCTCGAGCGGTTCGTCGACGGAGAGCAGGTCTTCATCTCGACGAAATCACACGAGGGCTGCGACATCAAGGCGCTCGAGCTCCCCGGGCTCTGGAACGGATCGATGGCCCACTGGCACACCGTCTTTGTCGAGGTCCCCGTCGAGACCTTCAACCCCGTAAAAACCATCGAGGATCTCCTGCGCCCGACGCATCTGCCTGAAAATGGCTAAGTGGCTAGGGCAAATGGCGAAAAACGGGATAGGTAAGGCGTCCGATTCCCCGCCCTTAGCCTTAAGCCATTTGCCTTATGCCTGTCTTTATATCATCCTTCCCTGCAGCTCCTCCCGATTCACCGGCTTGACGAGGATAAGACTCGTCTCGCTACCCTGCCGGCACTTCACGGTCACTTCCTCCGCGTCCTTCGGGGTGTCTCCATAAGCGGCACAGATGGCGGCCGCCTCCCGGCGCATCTCCTCCGGACCGTCTGCGGGGAGCGCGCAGAGCGGACCCGGGAAATCTCTCAGCTGGAAAACGGCGTCTCGATCCTCGATAAGGGTTTCCAGCGCCTGGTTGTCCCGCTTGTTTCTCCCGACGATGACCTTGTGCCGCTCATCGAGCCGGATGTGCCGCCCCACCTTCAGGAGCTCCAGGTCCCGCGGTGTGAAATCGGGGTGGTGGGCGAAGAGGTCCTTGAGGCGCCTCGAGAACATGGGGTCTGTCAGCAGGCATCCCCCGGCGGGGTTGGAATATTCCGTGATCCCGTAGCGCTCGGCCATCTCCATCTGCCGCTTCCGGCCCCGGCCCGAGATGTCGAGGAGTTTCTCCCGGTCCACCTTGCCTTCCTTCTCCGGAAGGGTTTCGGGCAGGAGCCTCGCGGAGAGCGGCCGGAGGATAAAATCGGCCCAGCCCGAGTTCTTCGCCACGACGCGCAGCATCTGGCGGCTTTGCGACATGGGCCGCTGCCCCAATACCTCGCCGGTGAAGATGAAATCGTATCCCCTCTCCTCCATGATTTCCCCCGCGATCTTGAGCATGAGGGTGTGACAGTCGATGCAGGGATTCATGTTCTTCCCGTAGCCATAGCGCGGGGCCCTGACGACGGCGAGGTGCACCTCGGTGATGTCGAGGACCTCGAGCGGCAGGTCGATCATGCGGGCAGCCGCTCTCGGTTTTTCAGCCTCGAAGAAGGGGGTGCGGAAGCTGAGCCCCAGCACCTCGATTCCCAGTTCCCGGATCAGTTTGACCGAGACGATGCTGTCGAGGCCGCCCGAAAAGAGGGAGATGGCCCTCACGGGTTTCTTCGTTTCTGTGGACGACAAAGTATTTCCACCCTTCGCTTTCTGCTCTTCTTAACTTCCGATTTTCTTAACTTCCGTGCTTTGGACGTCTCAGTAGCGGACGAGCTGGCGGTTCCAGCGCTCGCGGATGAATGCGCAGAGATCCCGGTCCGCATCGGAGGGGACGAGATAGAGCGTGCCCTTTTCCGATGTGACCCGGATCACGCCAAGCGTCAGGATCCATCGGGACGGGCTGCCGTCTTCGGGCGGCCTGAATTCGGCGGTCTCCGGCACGTAGGGGATATCGAGCCCTTTGAGAACCTTCTCCAGAACCGCCCTTCGTTCGTCGTCACCGGCGATCTGCACAAGGCCCATGCCTCTTTCATTCAGCTTGAACTGGAAGAGCGCAGGCAGGTCCCCGAAGTGGATGAAAACCGTCCGGGCACCGATTCTCACGGAATAGTCCGTTCGGATCGCAAGCGGGGAGCCGTCTTGTGCGGCATCAGAAACAGGGATGCGCTGGTCTTTTGCGTACGTGTACCCCAGTGTATCCAGCAGCGAACCGACAAAGGCCCGGTTGCCGCCGGCATCCAGGGAGGGGATGTCGGGGGCGGAGGGAAGAGCCTGCCGGACGCGAGCGGCCCCGGTTCCCTCGTCGATCTCGAGGACGGGAACCCCTTTTTTCTCGGCGAACCGGGTGACAGGCTCCGGGATCGGCTGGGACTCGACCGGATGTTCTGCAGACGCCGTAGAGGGTTGTTTTCCTGCCCGTCGGGTCCCTTGCGGGAAAGGATCCAGTCCACACGCAGTTTCAGCGCCGGTGCCCCCCCGATGTCCAGATCCCCTTCGTGTCTGCGGAAGGTGTAGTCCCGCGAGGCCCCGAAGATGCCCGCAAGCGCGGAAAAGACGCCTTCGCTCCCTCCATCGGTTAGTACTGTATAGTTCCCCCAGCGCGCCCGCAGCAGGCTTGCCGTATCGGCGGGAATCCTGCGTCCGAAGTCCAGGAAGATCCGGCTGCCGTCCGCAAGCTCCACCATGGGGATGTCGGCACAGTCGACGGCCAGGTGCTCCTCTTCGGTGAGCGGGATGAAGACCTTCCCTTCGCGGACGAGCGCCCCACCGGACTGCCTGACGAGAGCCGCGATGATGTCGAGATCACGCTCGGTGGGCCGGAACATACGGGCGTCCATCTGCGGCGCATCGGTCTCTGCCGGGCCGGTGGCCTGCTCGACGGGCCCGGGAGTCGATTGGCCCCTGTCCGGCAGGATCAGCGCCTGGCCCGGATAAATCCGGTTTGCATTGACGAGGCCCGGGTTGAGCTTTTTCGTCAGCCCGATCCACCTGGCCATTTCTGCCGCGGGGACTCCCAGCCTTTCGTGGAGGATGGCCGAAAGAGAGTCGCCCTTCCTGACGACATAGCCCGCTTTCCCGGGCTCGGCGGCAAGCCGGGGCAGGGCGATCTTCTGGCCCGGGTAGATCCGGTTGACATTACGGATCTGGGGGTTGAGCTTCCTCACGAGGCGGGAGACCGAGGCGGACTCGGAGGCCGGCTTTCCCAGTTTGCGGCGGATGATCGTCGAGAGGTTGTCCCCTTTCTGCACGATGTAGACGGAGGGGCTGTCTTTCGCCGTACCCTTTTTTCGCAAGACGAGGTGAGCCGTATCCTCCTGGGCCTGTGCCGCTGCAATCAGGCAAAGAGAGGCGAGTCCGACCAGGAATCCGGCGATAAAAACGACACTCAACGTCCGTGACTGCATGGTACGGGTTCCTCCCTGACGGCGCTCAAGCGTGCCGTATACTACTTGAGGGAGGCATGATTGTCAAACCGGGGAAGGAAAAAAAAGAGCCGTGGCTCTTTACGAACCACGGCTCCTGTGGATTGCGCTAGGCGCTGAAGGATTACAGACCGCTCTTGAAGTTGTCCCTCATCAGCTCGCGGGCGATGATCATCCGGCGGATTTCAGAAGTGCCGGCGCCGATTTCCCACAGCTTCTGATCCAGGAAGTGACGGGTCACACCGTACTCGGTGCAGTAGCCGTAACCGCCGTGGATCTGGATGGCATCCAGACCGATCTTGGTTCCCATCTCGCCGCAGTACAGCAGGGAGGCCGCGGCCATACGGTCGAGGTCCGTACCCTTTCCGCCGGACTTGTTCTTCAGCGTGTCGCAATAGGCGGCGGCGCTGTAAGCCATCCAGCGGGAGGCCTTGTAGCCGCAGTACATGTTGGCGAGCTTCTCCTGGATCGACTGGAAGGAGGCGATCGGCTTGCCGAACTGGACTCTTTCCTGGGAGTACTTCAGGGAGAGCTCGAGGCAGCTTCTCATGGATCCGAGGGTGCAGCCGGAAAGCGTGATGCGCTCGGTGCAGAGGCCGGAGGTCAGAACGGACACGCCCTTGTTCAGGCCGCCGATGAGGTACTCTTCAGGAAGTTCCATGTCTTCGAAGGTCACAAGGCCCGTGGGGGATGTTCTCATGCCCCACTTCTTGATCTTCTCACAGGACCAGCCCTTCTGCTTCTTGGGGTAGCACATGAAGGTGGAGATGCCGTGGGGGCCCTTCTCGGGGTCCGTCTTGGCGTAGAACACCATGAAGTCGGCCAAGGGGCCGTTGGTGATGAAGATCTTGCTGCCGTTGATGATCCACTTGTCGCCCTTCTTGACGGCCTTCGTCGCCATGCTCATGGCGTCGGAGCCGGCGTTGGGCTCGGTGATGCCGAGGCATCCGATGTACTCGCCGGTGCAGGACTTGGGAAGGATATCCAGTTTCTGCGCTTCCGTCGCGTTGCGGCGGAAGTTGTCGAAGGCCAGGGTCTGGCTGGCGCCGACGGTCATGGAGAGCGCGTTGCTCACGCGGGCGATCGTCTCATAGGCCAGCAGGGTCTCGATGTAGCCCAAGGCGGCTCCGCCGTACTTCTCCTCGAACACGATACCGTTGATGCCCAGATCCGCTGTCTGTTTGAAGAGACCCTCGGGCATCACATCCAGTTCGTACGCATGCTCCATCTGGGGCTCGAGCCAGGACACTGCCCATTTGTACACGCTGTCCTCGAGCATCTTCTGTTCATCGGTGAAATTGAAATTCAACGCCATAACCAACTACCTCCCTTTCTAAAATTTGGCCCCAAAGCGCGAATGACGGACTTTCCTGTGCAAGCGCATAGCGTGAGTCTCATGAATCAACTCGCCCGGGGTGATACTCTCTATCTCTCTGTCTCAGGCGTGGCGAAAGAACGGCGGGGAAGGGTGCTCGCGGTCTGATTTTCAAGCCCCAAGCGCCTTCGATAAAACGCGTGAGATATACACAAATGCCGTCGTTCTGTCAAGGGTAAAAACGTATTTTCGGGCGAAGGCCGGGGGTTTCTTCCGCTAACCGATTTGGCGGCGCAATGCCGCACGCCCAGGGGCGCGTCTGCCCCGCAGAGAATCCATCCTCTCGGTCGGCGCACCGATCGGCCACCGGAGCAGGCGAATGTCGCCTGACAGGATCGAGCGTGCGTTAATAGCACAATCCGTTCAGTAGGCGCACGCCTAGTGAGCGGCTTCCGACAACGTGCTGACGATAAATGTACTTTATTCGTTCATTAATCGCACGTATTGTGCGGTTCCGCGGCCAACCGGGGCAAGGGGATAGTTTGCTACTGCCGGGTGGCACTGTTTTAAGTATATTATATTATTGAGTTAATAACGAATTCGTCACCGCTCATATTTTTTGGAAATGAAGCAAGAGATGGCATTGTTATTGCTCTCATCTATTTCAACTGAGACGTTCCGGGAAATACCCAAGACCCTGACAGACCCCTATATTTCCCGGCTCTCATTTGAAAGAGGTTGATCGGTGGATGGTTTTGGTCCCTCCTTTCCATCCACCGATACCTTTTTCAAACAGGAAGTTCGATCATGACACCGCTGCAACGATACATGGACAAACGGATCAAGCGCTGCCTCGCCAACCCGGCAATCCTCGTCCTCGCGCTGGTCTACCTCTCTTCCTCTTCCGCAAAACGGTCGAAGGCCGTTTTGCCCTCCTGGGCGACAAAGGCCCTCTGATTCATTTCCGCGCATTCCTGAAACCATGAAAAAGCAGAGAATCGATCGTATTGATCCTTCTGTACGAAAACGTTTGAAAGATTAAAAAGCCGGCTCCCGAAGGAGCCGGCTTTTTTATGCCATGCGCTGAATGGAAGCTTAGATTACATGACACCGTAGCCCATGAGCAGTGCGATGACCGAAAGGATCACGCCGCTCCAGAGAAGAGTCATCGTCGTGTAGCCCATGACGGCCCTGGCCGACAGCCCCGCAAGACCGAGCAGCGGCAGCGCCCAGAAGGGCTGGATCATGTTTGTCCACTGATCGCCCCAGGCCACCATCATGGCCGAGCGCGTCATTTCGATCCCCAGGGTCTTGGCTGCCTCGATGGTGATCGGGCCCTGGACGAGCCACTGTCCGCCGCCGGAGGGGACGAACACGTTGATCAGCCCCGCCGCCCAGAACTGGAGCATATAGAACGTCACCGGCGTCGAGACAGCGACGAACCAGGAGGCGATGACCTTCCCGAGCCCCGTCCCGATCAGGATCCCCTGGATGCCGCCGTAGAGCGGGAACTGCAGGGCGATACCGCCGGCCCCCTTGATGGCGGTGTTGACGGCCTTGATGTAGTTCACGGGCTTTCCGTGGAGCAGGACGCCGACGATGAAGAACATGAAGATGACGACGTTGAGGTTGAGATCCATGCCCTTGGTCATAAAGTGGTTGACCAGGTAGGCAAGACCCATGAGGCCGAAGACGATGTTGATCGCATAGCTGTGGTCGATTCTCTCGGCCAGGGTGGGGTTGGCCGGCATTTCCACGTGGATGGTCTCGTCGGCCATCTCCTTGAGTTTGGCCTCGCTGATTTCCTGGACCTCTTCCGGCTTCGGATGGATCAACGCGTACAGGACGGGAAGGGTGAAGATGATCAGCAACGCCGCGATGAGGTTGTAGCTGGCAAAAATCGTATCGGCGACGGGAACCGGCGCCCCGGTGATCTTCTCGATGAAGTTCTGCGCGTGCTTGGAGGTGGCGATGACCAGGGGGATCGAGCCGGACAGTCCCTGGTGCCAGACCACGAACCCGCTGTAGGCCGCCGCGATGAGGTAGGGGTAATCCACCTTCTTCGTTCGCTTGGCTATCTCGAGGGCCAGGAGGCCTCCGACGATGAGGCCGAAGCCCCAGTTGAGCCACGAGCCCACGGCCGCCACGAAGGAAACGATCATCCCGGCCTTGATGGGCGTGTCGCCCTTGCCGGCGATCCAGACCAGCGCCCTCTTGACCGCAGGGGTGAGGGCCAGGCAGTGGCCCGTCACGAGGATCAGGATCATCTGCATGGCGAAGGCCACGATCCCGTAGACGCCGTCTCCCCAGGCCTTGATCATCTTCATGACGTCCGTCGGCGTGAAGATCAGGGCGAGGATCGCCGAGAGGAACGTCAGCAGAATGGCGAAGAGGTAGGCATCGGGAAGGTAGTGCCTCATGAAATACGTAAAAAACGATGCAATCCGCCTGAGCATGATAAAACCTCCTTTCAACAAATCCTGTGAGGCCCTGCACCCCGGACGCAGCCGGGCAGGGCGGTATGCAATAAGATTATAAGGAAACAATAACGGAATATATGCGTCAGGAGGTGCTGCCGGTAAGGATGCAAGCCCCTCCTTGTACACCCTGGGCAGATACGGTTGGGCATCCGAAGATCTCCGGATGCATTGTGGAACGACCCTGTCACATGGCGTAAATCGCCAGACCCTTGGCTTCTATATCCAATTTGCCGGCTTTTTGCCAGATTTTTTCCATCAGCGGGGCATTTGGCGAAGAGGCTTGCTGGACGGGGACTTACATCCTGTAGCGAAGCTCGTTGCGGACGGGGGACCCCTGGGCCGAGACTGTCACGATCTCGCCGATCGCCTGCAGGTCTGCCATCCGGCGCACGAGCCCCTGGAGGATGATGGCGTTGCCTTCGAAAAACACCTTGAGCGTCGGGACCTTGATCCTGGGGCTGGTTGCGATGTGGGCCTTGATCCGGGCTGCGAGCATTCGCCCGCGCAGCAGCTCCCATGCCTCCAGGGTGAGTTTTCCCGCCTTTTCCTGCAGGGCGTTGCAGACGATATCCGTGATCTCCCCGAAGGTCTGGACGGCCGTGTTAAAGACCATGTCGTAGGCGGTCAGGTCGTACCAGTCCCGTTGGAAGTTTGCCCGGATGAAGGACGCACGGTCGTTGTCCATTTTTTCGATGAGCCGCACGGCGTTTTTCCGGTCCACGCCGTCCTTTCGCATGACCCTCTCGACTCGCTGCTCGATGGGCGCCGTGAGCCGAACCCTCAGGGCGTGAGGGATCCCCTCGAGAAGGAAATTCGAGCCGCGGCCCACGAGGACGACGCGGTCATCCATCGCGCGATCGTAGATATAGGACTCCATGAGCGCCATGAGTCCCTGGTATTCCCAGTCGAACCGGTCCCAGATCGTCGGCCGGTCCTCGTCCACCTCGTTGAGCAGGGCTATCCAGCGATCGTCCTGCCCCCTGAGATCGGACAGGATGCGTTCCTTGCCCACGTAATCGTATCTCAGGCGTTCGGCGACGGCGGTCCCGATTTCCTGTCCGCCGCTGCGGAATTCCCTGGATATGGTGAGGATCGCCATGGCTGTGAGTCCCTGCCGTTTTGGGGTCGATGTGATTTATACGGCTGGCGCCGCGATGCGTGGGGCGGTCATTTCCTCGACGAGATCTTCCAGCGGACCCAGAGTTTGCCGATCACGATCACCCCGACTGCAGCCACGGCCTCGATCCCGTACTGAACGATGACGGGCGGGCTGAACAGAGGAACGATGATCGGGTCCGTAATGATCATCTCCGCCCCGACCTTGCCGAGGACAGCAGCCCCGATGTAGATGATGTAAGGGTACTTGTCCATCATCATGGACAGCAGGCTGCTCGTGAAGACGACAAAGGGGATGCTCAGCCCGAGGCCGAAGATGAGCAGGAAGAGGTTGCCCTTCGACGCGCCGGCCACGGCGAGCACGTTGTCGACGGACATGGTGATGTCCGCCACGACGATGACCCACATGGCCTGCCAGATCGTGCTGGCCTCCCGGTGGACTTCCTCTCCCGGCGCCCCCTCGATGAAGAGCTTCACGGCGATCCAGAGGATGAACAGGCCCCCGACGAGCTTCAGGTAGGGGGTCTGCAGAAGCTGGGCCGCGAAGAAGGTGAGAACGACCCGCAGGAGGACCGCGGCGCCGGAGCCGATCAGGATTCCCTTCTGGCGCTGCTTGCGGGGAAGCGAGCGCACCGCCATGGCGATGATCACGGCATTGTCCCCGGCGAGGATGAGGTCGATCAGGACGATGCTCAGGAGGGCGGCGACGAATTCCCAGCTGAAGCTGATATGTCCCAGCAGTTCCGGATTCACGGCGAGGGTCGATCTCCTGTCTCTGCGATCTCCGTGGCGCGCCCCGGGAAAGACCGAAGGGCGGTTCGCTAAGTGGCGACACTGGCACAAAAGTCTTCTCTTTGTCAACGAAATTATGAGCGACAATTCCCTGCAGATGCCGCTCTGTGAGCGGCGCTCGGCTGCTTATCGGGCGGATCCGAAGCTGCAGGATCGGTGGGGCGCTTCGCGGTGTTCGGCCTTCGTGCACGTTCGATTCGCTGCGGCGGTCCTCTGTCCATGGATGCACTCTTCCGGTCCCTCCCGCTCCCAGATTCCAGCTTGCAAGATGGGGTGTTGCTGGTATAGTATCTAGGATTAGCGCCCGGTTTGCACGGTGGGCGGCGGATCCGCCCGGAGACGGAGAAAGGGGTTCCATGTCCAGAGACGCCGAGTTCGTGAAGGAAGTGCAGAAGAAGTTCGAACAGAAGCTCAGGGAACACGAGATCGCCGTGATCGAGCACTGGAGGGAACGCCTGGACCGGATCTACGCCATGAGGCCCGAGGGGATCGCCCCGCTGCAGCTCGAGATCCGGAAACTTTCCGAGAACATGGCAAACCGGGTCAGTACCTTGAAGAAGGGATGAGATGGAGGAAATCGCAAACTTTCTATTCGAAGTAGGCATGCTGAACAAGACCCCGCGCACGGGGTTTCGGTTTCTCGGTTCCGGAAAAGAGTCCGTCGCAGAGCACATCCTGAGAACCCTCTTCATCGGCTATTCGCTCTGCAAGCTCGATCCCGCCGCGGACGAGCTGAAGGTGCTCCGGATGTGCCTCGTTCACGACCTTCCCGAGGCAAGGACGGGCGACCAGAATTACATGTACAAGAAGTACGTCACCGTCGACGAGGAGAAGGCCGTCCGGGAGCTGACGGAACACCTGCCCTTCGGCGGCGAGATCCGGGCCGTTCTCGAGGAGTTCAACGAGAAAAAGACGAGGGAAGCCCTGCTGGCTCACGATGCCGATCAGCTCGGCCTCATCCTGCAGCTCAAGGAGTACGGGGATCTGGGCAACCAGTACAGCCAGGAATGGCTGAACATCGCCGTCCGCCGGCTCTGCACGGATCAGGGGAGAAAGCTGGCCGACACGATCCTCCAGACGGACTGGACACAGTGGTGGTTCAGGGACAAGAGTGACTGGTGGGTCAACGGCAACCGGAAATAAGGTGAGGAAAAAGAAATGAAAAGAATCCTTTCATGGAGGATGGGACTCGCCGGGCTTGCGCTTCTGGCAACTGTTTTTGCCGGCTGCACCACGGATGCGGAACTCAAGGAAAAGGCCGGTGGGTTCCTCCGCATCGGGGAGGCGAACATCCAGGCCGGCCAGTACACGCAGGCGTTGAAGGAGCTCATGGAGGCCGAAAAGCTGACCCCCAATGACCCCAAGGTGCACTACTACATGGGGATCGCCTACGAGCGAAAGGGGTTTGTCGATGATGCCTTCAGGGAGTTCCAGAAGGCCATTGCCCTGAAGCCCGATTATTCCGAGGCGAACAACTTCCTGGGGACGATTTACCTGTCGCGGGGAAATTACGATGAGGCCATCGTGTCCTTCAACCGGGCGCTGGTCAACCCTCTTTACGAGACTCCGTCAGTGCCTCTTTATAATATGGGCAGGGCCTACAAGGCGAAGGGGGACCTGAAGGGGGCCTACGCCAGCTTCAGCGAGGCCATCCGGAAAGAGCCCAACAGCCATCTGATGTTTGCGCTGGAGCTCAACCTGGGGGTCATCGATTACCAGGAGGGTTCATACCAGGAAGCGGAAAAGCATCTGACCCGGTCCATTCAACGGGCGTCCAATATTGCCGAGACGCATTACTGGCTCGGGATGACCCAGATGCAGCTGCGCAAGCGAAAGGAGGCCGCCGAGTCGTTCAAGAAGGTCATCCAGCTGGCCCCCGAATCGGACTGGGCGGTGAAATCCAGGGAGAATCTGAAAAGGCTGTAGCCCCGATGAGAGCGGGCCGGCGGAACTGAGCGGATATGGCGAGCAAGAGACAGCGACGAACCGACGAATTCAAGACGCGGAAAAAAAAGAAGACCTTCAGGTTGTTCTTCATCCTCGGCGCCGTCCTCATCGGCGGCGGGTTCCTGGCATTTATGTTCTGGGCGCTCTCGGATACCATCTTTCCGCCTGACGCCGAAGAAGCGGCGGCAAAACGGGAGAGGAAGGAAGTGGTGCTCTACTTCTCCGATGCCAACGAGCGGTTCCTCGTTGCGGAAAAGCGGCTTGTCCCCAAGGGGAAGAACACGGCTGCCCAGGCCGAGGATATCGTGAGGGCCCTCATCGAGGGGCCGAAGATGGGGCAGGTCCGGACGATCCCGGCAGGGACCAGGCTGCAGGGCATTCGCATCACCGATGGCACGGCAACTCTGAATTTCGACAACCCCTTCATCGAGCAACACCCCGGCGGGACGGCCAGCGAAGTGGCCACGGTCTACTCGCTGGCAAACACGCTCACCCAGAATCTCACGGAGATCAAGAGGGTCCGGTTCCAGGTCGGCGGCAAGGATGTCACGACCATCAAGGGGCATGTCGATCTCCGGGAACCCATTTCCCCGAACAAGGATCTCGTGAAGCAGACGGCAGCCGGCGGTTAGGGAGCCTTCCACGACGGGTTGTGAAGGAATGCCCGCCCTGCAGAAGCCGAAACGATGGTTACAGCCGGACAGGACTGGTTTTGCCCATGGCGAGAGTGAAGCTGTCAAGAATCCGTAACATCGGTGTTGTTGCCCACATCGACGCGGGCAAGACGACCGTGACGGAGCGGATTCTTTTCTACACGGGCAAGTCCTACAAGATGGGCGAGGTGCACGACGGCGAGGCCGTCATGGACTGGATGCCCCAGGAGCAGGAACGCGGCATCACGATCACCTCCGCCGTGACCACCTGCGACTGGAAAAACCACGAGATCCACATCATCGACACGCCGGGGCACGTGGACTTCACCATCGAGGTGGAGCGCAGCCTCAGGGTTCTCGATGGAGCCGTGGTCGTCTTTTCGGCCGTGGACGGAGTCGAGCCCCAGTCCGAGACCGTGTGGCACCAGGCCGACAAATACGGGGTCCCCAAGATCGCCTTCATCAACAAGATGGACCGTATCGGCGCCGACTACTTCGGGGCCATCGGGATGATGCAGGAGAGATTTGCCTCCAGGCCGCTGCCCGTCCAGGTTCCCCTCGGCGAGGCGGAGAATTTCAGGGGCATCGTCGATCTGATCCGCATGCGGCTCATCACCTGGCAGGAGGGCACCCTGGGGGCGGCCTTCGACCTATCCGAGGTTCCGGGGGATTTCCGTGACGAGGCGCAGGCCAGGCGGGAAAAACTGCTGGAGACGCTCGCCGAGGTCGACGACGAGATCGCCGATAAATACCTGGGCGAGATCCCCATCCCGGATGCCGAGCTGATCCGGGCAATCCGCAAGGCCACCGTGTCGCTCAAGCTCGTGCCCGTCCTGTGCGGGGCGGCGCTGCGAAACAAGGGGGTTCAGCCCATCCTGGATGCCGTCATCGATTTTCTCCCGTCGCCGGAGGACGTCCC
>CAWDHZ010000025.1:0-57490 GCA_963802225.1 uncultured delta proteobacterium
CAGGGAAAGAAGTGGTCCTGATGGGTTGGGTGCATCGTCGCCGCGACCACGGCGGGGTCATCTTCGTCGACCTGCGCGACCGCGAAGGCATCGTGCAGGTCGTCTTCAACCCCGAGGCCCAGGCCGATTCCCACAAGGAGGCCCACCGCATCCGCAGCGAGTTCGTCCTCGCCCTGAAAGGAACGGTGCGCAAACGCCCGGAGGGAATGGAAAACCCCGAGCTGCCCACCGGCCAGATCGAGGTGCTCGTCAATACCCTCGACATCCTCAGCGAGGCGAAAACGCCCCCCTTCGTGCTCGATGTCGACATGGAGATCTCGGAAAACATCAGGCTCAAGTACCGTTACCTCGATTTGCGGAGACCGGCGCTTCAGCGCAATATCATCCTGCGGAGCCGTGTGGCCGCCGCGACGCGGGAGTACTTCACCTCGCTGGGATTCATCGAGGTGGAGACGCCAATGCTCGCGAAAAGCACTCCCGAGGGAGCCCGCGATTATCTGGTGCCCAGCCGCGTCAACCAGGGCACGTTCTATGCGCTTCCCCAGTCACCGCAGACGTTCAAGCAGCTTCTGATGATAGCGGGCTTCGACCGTTATTTTCAGATCGTCAAGTGTTTCCGTGACGAAGACCTACGGGCCGACCGCCAGCCCGAGTTCACGCAGATCGACGTGGAGATGTCATTCATCAACGAGGAGGACATCATCTCGACCATGGAAGGCCTCATGGCCCACATCTTCAAGGCCGGGACGGGCCGTGATCTCCAGACCCCCTTCCCGAGGATCACCTACCAGGACGCCATGGAGCGCTACGGCCGTGACAACCCCGACACCCGCTTCGCCATGGACTTGCGCGATGTGACGGAGATCGTGAAGGACTGCGGCTTCAAGGTGTTCAACGAGGTGGCCGCAAGCGGAGGCATCGTCAAGGCCATCCGCATCGAGGACAACCGGCAGCTTTCCCGCAAGGACATCGACGGCCTGACAAACTTCGTCTCCGATTACGGCGCCAAGGGCCTTGCCTGGGCCCGCGTGAACGCCGACGGCTGGACCTCGCCCATCGTGAAGTTTCTCAAGCCCGAAGAGGTGCAGGCCCTCAACAAGGCGATGGAGACCCGCGAGAGCGATCTCATCGTCTTCGTGGCCGACACCCCCGGGATCGTCAACGACGCCCTGGCCAACCTGCGCATCCACGTGGCCAGAAAGCTCAACCTGATCCAACCCGACCAGCTTGCCTTCACATGGGTCGTCGAGTTTCCGCTGCTGGAGTACAGCGACACGGAAAAGCGCTTTGTGGCCAAGCATCACCCCTTCACGTCGCCCGTGGCGGAGGACCTCCCGCTTCTCGACACGGACCCCGCGAAGGCACGGGCCAGGGCCTACGACCTGGTTTTGAACGGGACCGAGATCGGCGGCGGAAGCATCCGGATCCACCGCACCGAGGTCCAGCAGAAGCTCTTCCAGACACTGGGGATGAGTGCGGAAGATTCGCGCAGCAAGTTCGGGTTCCTGCTCGACGCCCTCGAGTACGGGACGCCGCCCCACGGCGGGATCGCCTTCGGCTTCGACCGCCTGATCATGATCATGACGGGCGCCCCGTCGATCCGGGACGTCATTGCCTTCCCGAAGACGCAGAAGGCAACCGATGCGATGACCGAGGCGCCGTCGAAGGTGAGCATCGAGCAGCTCATGGAGCTCTCGTTGAAGATCGTCCAGTGACCTGACGACAGGATTCGGGAATCCGGCTTCAGGCTTCGGGAAAGAAAAGAACAATCCCGTCCAGTATGACGATGGTTAAAGCCACGTATCGGGCGCGAAGTGCCATTGCCTTGAGGCATGTGGCTTGCGGCTCCGTACTTGTCTTATCCTTGCCCGTTACGTTTTTACCTATTGACAAAGGCGGGATGATTCTTTAAGGAATCAGTGAAGTTCTTCTCCCCCGATAACCTTCACCGGAAACCGGGGAGGGAATACGAAAAAGGAAGGCATTCCACCGTGGTGCAGATCGGGAACATCAACCGTCGATTTGAAATGAGGCCGGAGTCGGCATGCCTGAAAGCCGTTGAACCGCAGCCTACGATCGTTCCGGCCCGGGGTGATCCCTCCATGACTGGTTGAATCCAATTTCGATAGGGAAGAGACAGGGAGGGAACAGCAAAGCGTTTCCTCCCTTTTTTATTCACCAGGACCGGGCAGTTGACGCCGCCCGGCCGACCCATCACACACCCAACGCAGGTGCAGGGAGAAGTAACATGGCAAAGTGGAACAAGGAAAAGAAGGTCCTCGATCACGAGCACACGAAATTCTGGCGCTATGAGGTAAAGGACGTCGAACAGCCGAACCTCCAGAAAGACGTATTCCCCTACGACGAGGTCTGCCGCATCGTCTTCGATCACAAGCTCGTCATGATGAGCCCCGCCGAGGACATCTTCATCACCGACACGACCTTCCGGGACGGCCAGCAGGCCAGACCGCCCTATACGGCCAAGCAGATCGCCGACCTGTTCAAGATGATGAGCCGGCTCGGCGGCGAGAAGGGAGTGATCCGCCAGACAGAGTTCTTCCTTTACAGCCAGCGCGACCGCGAAGCCCTCGAGGCCTGCCGCAGCCAGAACCTGCGCTACCCGGAAATCACCGGGTGGATCCGCGCCGTCAAGGAAGACGTCCCCCTGGTCAAAGAGGCGGGCCTCAAGGAGACGGGCATCCTCACGTCGGTGTCGGACTATCACATCTTCCTCAAGCTGGGCGTCACACGCAAGCAGGCCATGGAGATGTATCTCGACGTGGTGCGCTCCATCCTCGAGGCCGGTATCGTCGCCCGGTGCCATTTCGAGGATCTCACCCGGGCGGACATCTACGGGTTCACGATCCCCTTTGCCATCGAGCTGATGAAACTGCGCGAGCAGAGCGGCATCGACGTCAAGATCCGCCTCTGCGACACCATGGGCTATGGGATCACCTATCCCGGTGCGGCCCTGCCCAGGAGCGTGGACAAGATCGTCCGTGCCTTCATCGAGGACGCGGGCGTCCCCGGGCACCTGCTCGAGTGGCACGGCCACAACGATTTCCACAAGGCCCTGATCAACGCCACGACGGCGTGGCTCTATGGCTGCAGCGGAGCCAACGGGACCCTGATGGGCATCGGCGAGCGCACGGGAAACCCGCCCGTCGAGGGCCTTATCTTCGAGTACATCCAGCTTCACGGCGAAAACCACGGGATCGACACGACGGTGATCACGGAGATCGCCGACTACGTCCGGCGCGAGATGAACTTCAAGATCGCACCCAACTATCCCTTCGTCGGCTCCGAGTTCAACGTCACGCGGGCTGGTGTGCACCTCGACGGTCTCGTGAAGAACGAGGAGATCTACAACATCTTCGACACGACGAAGATCCTGAAACGCCCCATCATGCTCGAGATCACCGACAAGTCGGGCAAGGCGGGAATCGTCCACTGGATCAACTCCCGTCTCGACCTCAAAAACGGGGAGCTCATCGACAAGCGCCACCCCGGCATCTCTGCGATACAAAAGTGGGTCATGAAACAGTACGAGGGGGGGCGCATGACAAGCATTTCCAACGACGAGATGGAAAAGGTCGTCCGCAAGTTCCTCCCCGAGCTCTTCATGTCCGATCTCGAGAAGATCAAGTACCGCGCAGCCCAGGCCGCCGTTGCCGTTGTGCAGCAGGTGATCGACCACCACGTCATGAAGGCGATGAATCCGGAGATGCAAGAGCCGATCATGCAGCAGTTCATCGACGAGAACCCCTCGATCCAGTTCGCCTACGTCGTGGACACCCACGGCAAAAAGATCACGCGCAACATCACCCACATCTCGCACCGCGCTAAGTACGAGAACTTCGGCGTAGGTACGGACTACTCGAACCGCGAGTGGTTCATTCGGCCCCTGGAGGCCGGCAAGATCCACGTGACGGACTTCTACATCTCCAAGATGACGGGCGCCCTTTGCATCACCGTCTCGGCGCCCATTGTCGACGAGCATGACGAAATCCGGGGGGTCTTCGGCGTCGACATCCGCTTTGAGGAGTGGACCAAGAGTGTCGACCTCATCTCCGAGGCCACCGAGCGCGCCTTGAAGTCGGAGTACGAGGCGAAGAAGAAGTCCGATCACTGGTTCTAGCGGGCAGGCGTAAGCGCCTGCAGGGGACAGGCTCCAGGGTACAGGTTTTTCACGGAAGGGCGGCAACGAGAGTTGCCGCCCTTTTTATATTACATGATTCATGATCGTTTCAATATTTTATAATTATACATATTTGTATTTAGTAATTAGTAATATAACATATATGTAGTCATAATTTGCTGATGGAGCATCTTTTTTCGCAGGAACTCACTTCTAAAATATCCATATATTTCAAATAATTAAAGACTTTATTTCGTCTTTTCTCCTGCATGGCACAAGCCTTGATCTAAGGGACATCCGAACGCCGCGAAAACGAAGAGAACGCACTCATGCCGCAGGTTTCGCCGTTCAACCCCCTCGGCCGGGCCTGCGGCCCCTCCTTCTTCAAACTGTGCTGGGTTTACCGGTGAAGGCGGGTGCCCTCTTCTGGCAACGAATCGCAAGGCCATTAAACCATGAAGGGAGATCTTAATATGACTAAGGCTTTATTGGATCGGATTCTGAGACTTGTTATCGTATCCGCAATCGTTCTGGTCATCGGCGTCAGCCTGATCACTGAGTCTATAGCCCAGGACGCTAAACCTGCGGAGCCAGCCGCGGCCGAGGATAAGCCCACGGCCGAATTCACCGTATCGGCACTGAGCGCCTACATCTGGCGCGGCCAGCAGCTGACAAGAGACAGCATGGTGATCCAGCCCTCCGCGACGGTCGGGTACAAGGGATTTACCGCCAACCTCTGGGGCAACCTGGATACCAACCCCTACTCGACGACGGATGCATCCTACTCCAGCACCTGGACAGAGACGGACCTGACCCTCTCCTATAGCAGGGCCTTCGGTCCCGTGACGGCGGGTCTTGGCTACATCTACTATGGTCTGAACGCCCCGAACTCGGGCGCAGCCGACCCGCTTGATTCCCAGGAACTCTTCATTTCGCTGGCCGGAAACGTCCTGCTGACCCCGACGCTCACGATATTCAAGGAGATCGATCATTACCACCAGACGTATTTCCTCTTCGGGGTGTCCCACACCTTCGAGCTCACCAAGATGATCGGCCTGAAGCTCGCCGGCTCGTTAAGCTACCTCCTGAGCGACGATGCATCGACCTATCCGAAATATGATGACAACGCTCTGCCGACGACGGACAAGTTCAGCAATTTCCACGACGGTGTGATCTCGGCGACGTTCCCCATCACACCGTTCAAATATGTCACCATCGCCCCGACGGTGTCCTGGGTGTTCCCCCTGTCCGATGATGCAAAGAACGAAATGAAGGGCCGCAGCAAGAACGGTCAGGACGAATAACTTCTTTTATGGCGGAATCAATGTGAGCTTCGCATTCTAAAAGAAAGGGTTCGGGGCTCGGGTCTAGGGTTCAGTGTCGAAAAAACAAGAAAAGGATCGGGAATTATTTATCCTCGATCCTTTTTCTTTATTAGTCTCCCTCTTCCCCTATACCCTATACCCTATACCCTACACCCTGTTTTTTAATCTTCATCAATGATCCACTGTTCATAGGGCAGTTCCGTCGGGTGAAGGCCGTCCTCCTCGAGTTCCTCGATGAACCGCGACGGCCGCAGGGGCACCATGCCCATCCCGCGTGAATAGTCGATCAGGGGGTGGCAGAGGTAGAGCTGGTCTTTGGCGCGGGTGGTGGCCACGTAAAACAGCCGCCGCTCCTCTTCCTCGCCGCCGGCGTCGTTGAGCGCGCGGGCCAGCGGGATCATCCCCTCGGCACACCAGATAATGAACACGACGGTCCACTCCAGGCCCTTGGCCTGGTGGATGGAGCTGAGAATCACCTGGTCCTTCGCCTCGGCGGCGCTGGAATCCTCGTTCTCCGTCGTGTTCGTCAGCAGCGAAAGTTCGGCAAGGAAGTCCGTCAGGCCCGAGAAGCGCCCCGAGAAATTGGCCAACTGGATCAGATCCTCTTCCCGGGAGAAGCTGTCCGTATATCGCTCCTGCAGATCCTCACGGTACCCCCGGTTGAGAAGCAGGTGGATGAGATCGGCAGGCGCCTGCTCGGCGATCTTCTCGCACAACAGTGCCATGGTCTCGCCGAGCCTCAGAAGCCCGGGAGCCGCCGCCTTCCCGATGCGCTTTACCCAGGCGGGGTCCCGTATTGCCGCCAGGGGGTCTTTCTCGGCCACAAGGGCCTTCCACACCCGGTCCGCCGTAATCCTTCCCACCTTCTCGTAGAGCCCGAGCACCCTCTTCCAGGCTGCCTCGTCCAGGGGGTTTACGAGCACCCTGAGGTAGGACGTGATGTCCTTCACGTGGGCCATCTCGAAAAAGCGGATGCCCGAGCGGATCTCGAAGGGGATGCCGCGCCGTGTCAGCTCCATCTGGAGCTCCATGGAGTGATAGTGGGCACGGTACAGAACGGCGATCTCCCGGATGGGGATCCCCTCCATGATGAGATCCATGATCCGCCGTGCAACAAAGGCCGCCTGCAGGGTGACGTTTCGCACCGGCACGTAGACGGGCTTGAAACCGCCCTTGCGCACGGCCCGCAACTCTTTATGGAACTGGTCGCGGTTCCGGACGATGCTCCGGTTGGCCAGATCCAGGATCTGCGGAGTGCTGCGGTAGTTCGTCTCGAGCTTGAAAAGCTTCACGTCGGGGTAGCGGTCCGGGAATCGCAGGATGTTTTCGAAATTGGCCCCCCGGAAGGAATAGATGCTCTGGTGGTCGTCGCCCACCACCATGAGGTTGCGGTGCCGGGAGCCGAGAAGATCGAGAATCGCCGCCTGCAGGCTGTTGGTGTCCTGGTACTCGTCGACGAGGACGTGCAGGAAACGCTCCGCGTATTCCCGGAGGGCCTCCGGTTCGTTTCGCAGAAGTTCGAGCCAGTTTGCCAGCATGTCGTCGAAATCCATCAGGTTGAGCGACTTCTTCCGCTTGCGGTAGCTGCGGGCGATGTCGACGATGTCCGCGCCGAGGGGACTGAAATGGGGGTACTTCCGGTCGATGACCTCTTCGAGAGGGGTGACGGTGTTGACGGAAAAGCCGATGATCTCACCCAGGACGGCCCCCTTGGGAAAACGGCCTCCCTTCGTGTCGATCCCGGCATCGGCGATGCAGGCATTCAGGAGCGACTTCGTGTCGTCCGTATCCATGATGGAATAATTCCGGTCGTAACCCAGCCGGTGACCGTGACGCCTCAGCACCCTGTTCGCGATGTGATGGAAGGTCCCTCCCCAGAGCCTCCGGATATCCACGCCCGAGAGCAGCTCCACGCGCCCCAGCATCTCGCGGGCGGCCTTGTTCGTAAAAGTCGCGAGCAGAATCCGCTCCGGAGGAGTGCCCGTCTCGATCAGCCGGGCCACCCGGTACGTGAGGGTCCGCGTCTTGCCGCTTCCGGCTCCGGCGATGACGAGCATCGGCCCCCCTTCGGCCGTGACGACGCGGTACTGCTGCGGGTTCAGGTCTTTTTCGTAATCGATCGGCAACTTCTTTCTCCTTCAAAGACGGTTATATTCCCTCTTCGCACGATCCGCCAATAAAAATCCCCCTCTTTCCCCCTTTGTCAAAGGGGGATGAAAGGGGGATTTAGCCTTTAGTCTTTAGCCCTTAGCCTTTAGCCCTTCTTCAACGCCTTCTTCACCGCCTCGACCGTATCGGCGCTCGAGAGCGACGTGAAGTTCTTCAGGAGCCCCTCTTTCTCGTAGAAGCCGATGAGGGGGGCCGTCTTCTGGTTGTAGGTCTCGAGCCGGAACAGGATGGCCGTTTCCGTCTCGTCGTCGCGCTGGATGACCTTGCTTCCGCACTTCGTGCAGGTCCCGTCCGCTGCCGGGGGCATGCTCTTCACGTTGTAGATCGCCTGGCAGGTTGGGTTGGAGCAGGTCCGGCGCGTGGTGAGGCGATCCAGGATCACCTCGCGGGGCACCTCCAGGTTCACCACCATGTCGAGCTTCAGATTGAGCTTCTTCAGGATCACCTTCAGCGCATCGGCCTGGGCGATGGTCCTGGGAAAGCCATCGAGGATGAAACCCTTCGCGCAATCGGGCGCCTGGAGCCTGACTTCCATAATGTTCATGATCAGCGAATCGGGCACAAGGTCCCCCCGGTCCATGTAGGCCTTGGCCTCTTTCCCGAGATCGGTCCCCTCGCGGACTGCGGCCCGCAGGATGTCGCCGGTGGAGATCTGAACGGATCCGTCGTAATCGGTGAGCAGTTTCGCCACGGTGCCCTTGCCTGCGCCGGGCGCGCCCAAAAGGATGATTTTCATATCGTCCTCCTTAAATTTCAGAGTGTGTGGTGCGTTTCCAGGAAGCGGGGATTTTAAGGGAATTCGGCAATCCGGTCAAGGAATACTTGGGGACAACGGCCCGGCCGATGATGTGCAACAACTCCCATGGAATCCGTGGCAATCCCGCACGCGTCATTCACCGGAGGGTGATCTCTCCGTGTCATTTGAGTAAAGTGGTACACAGTTTGCTTGTCTCTTTGCGTCTAAGAAAAAAGTATTAAGGTTCCCTTTTCGGGTGACGATAAGAACTTTGGATTAGGACCAGTCCATCCATGGACAATCCGGCGGGCGATGCATTCTGCCCGGGCGAAGTCGATGGATTCTCATTTTCACGAATCTTCACCATCGGGAGGCGAAATATGGACGCTCAAGTGATTGCAGTGAATGAACCGGCAAGGGCGGAAGCGACGCGGGAAGGAAAGTACCTGACCTTTTCACTCGCCGGCGAGGAATACGGCATCGGCATTCTCAAGGTCAGGGAGATCATCGGCATGATGACCATAACCCCGGTGCCCCAGACGCCCGAGTTCGTCAAGGGCGTCATCAACCTGCGCGGGAAGGTCATTCCCGTCATCGACCTGCGTCTTCGCTTCGGCCTGCAAGCCACGGCCTACACGGAGCGCACCTGCATCATCGTCGTGGAGATCCAGGGCGAGACGAGCGCTTTGCCTATGGGGATCGTGGTGGACGCCGTCTCGGAGGTGCTCAACATCAGAGGCGCCGATATCGAGAACACGCCCGCCTTCGGGGTGAAGCTCAACACGGACTTCATCCTGGGGATGGCCAAGACGGAAGGGGGCGTCAAGATCCTGTTGGACATCGACAAGGTTCTCGGGGCATTCCAGTTCACGATTCATTGATTTTTGTTCTATGGTCTGTTTTCATCCATGATTGTTTAATTTTTTTGCACTACTTAGGAGGTAGCGGCATATGAAGAAGACTCTCGGTTTCAAATTAACGTTTGGCGGGATCATGCTTGTTTTAATCCCGATCTTGGTCATTGGCGGCTTCGCGCTCTATAAGGCGACAGGGGCTCTGGAGGACATGGCCAAGGGTCAGGCAACGCAGATCGCCAAGAACATCACCGATATGATAGAGGTCGCCCTGAAAGAGGAAATGAAGGTCGCCTCGCACCTCTCCGTTCAGCCCTACGTCATTGAGGCGGCATCCAAATCCTCCAAGGAAGGTGCGGCAAAGGCCTCCGGTGAACTCGAACGGCTCTCGACGGAATTCGCGAAAGTGATGAAACAGAGTGGAAGCGACTACGAGTCCGTCTTCGTGGCCGATGCCAGCGGCACGATCATTGCCGACGGCAGCAACGGCAAGACAAAAGGCATTGCCGTGGGAGACCGCGATTATTTCAAAGAGGCCAAGAGCGGCAAGGTTTACATCGGCGCCGCAATCAAGTCCCGAGCCTCGGGCAAGCCCGTTGTGGTCGTCAGCGCTCCGGTCTACCAGGGCGGAGAATTCTCAGGAATGGTGGGGGCCATCCTCAATGTCGATTTTCTTTCCGAGAAAATTCAATCCGTAAAGATAGGAACGACAGGCTATGCCTGGATGATCGATAAAAGCGGCCTCTTCGTCGCTCATCCGAAAAAAGAAAACATCCTGGAAGTCAATGCCGCCAACCTCGATGGCATGAAAGAAATCACCGGCAAAATGATCGCCCGTGGATCAGGCGTAGAGTACTACACGTACCAGGGCACCAAGAAGATCGCAGGCTTCGCTCCCGTGGAATACACGACATGGAGTGTCGCCATGACGCAGGATGAAGCAGAGTTCCTCTCCTCGGCCCATATGATCCGCAATGTCATCCTGCTCATCGGCGTCATCTTCCTGGGACTGACCATCGTTGCGGTGACCTTCTTTTCCCGGAGCATCACGGTTCCTATCTCACGCTCCGTCAGGCACCTCAATGACGCGGCTGACCAGGTCGCTTCTGCTTCAGGCCAGGTGTCTTCTGCGAGCCAGTCGCTGGCCGAAGGGGCCTCCGAGCAGGCCGCCTCCATCGAGGAGACCTCCTCGTCGCTCGAGGAGATGTCCTCCATGACCAAGCAGAACGCCGACAACGCTTCGACGGCCGACAAACTCATGAAGGAGTCGAAACAGATGGTCGAGCGGGCCAATGGCTCCATGACGGAGCTCACCAAATCCATGGACGACATCTCGAAGGCCAGCGACGAGACCTCCAAGATCATCAAGACGATCGACGAGATTGCCTTCCAGACAAATCTGCTGGCGCTCAACGCTGCCGTGGAAGCGGCCAGAGCCGGCGAGGCCGGTGCGGGCTTTGCCGTGGTGGCCAACGAGGTGAGAAACCTCGCCATGAGGGCCGCCGAGGCCGCCAAGAACACATCGGCGCTCATCGAGGGCACCGTGAAGAAGGTCAAGGAGGGCTCGGGGCTGTTGGAACGGACCAACGTGGCCTTCTCTGAGGTCTCGAAGAGCGCGGCGAAGGTGGCGGATCTGGTGTCCGAGATCGCCGCGGCCTCCAGTGAGCAGGCCCAGGGCATCGACCAGATCAACAAGGCCGTGGCCGAGATGGACAAGGTGACCCAGCAGACGGCGGCCAACGCCGAAGAGTCGGCCTCGGCCTCCGAGGAGATGAACGCCCAGGCCGAGCAGATGAAGGATGTCTCCGCAGGCCTTATGGCAATCATTGGCGGCGATCTCGAGACCAGAACTTCCGCATCCGTTTCCGAGGCACCGCCGAAGGCGGTACTGAAGAAAGTCCTCTCCTTCAAAGGCTTCGGGAAAAAGGCCGATACCGGGGCCAGGGCTGCAAATCCCGAGTCCGTCATCCCGCTGGACGATAAGGATTTCAAAAACTTCTAAACGATTCCGTATACGAATGATCAAAAAAAACCCCGCCACTCGGCGGGGTTTTTTTCGGCTGTCGGCTGTCGGCTGTCGGCTTTATTTGATGACCTTCTTCGCAGAATAGTCCTGCCAATCCCTTGAGTTGTACGCCGCAACGATGATTTCCGAGGCCTGGTCCAAAAGGAAATACTGGGTGTTGATGACCAGATCGTAGTGGTTGTAGTCCAATGGATCCAGGTTGAAATACTTCCGCGCAAAGGCAATCCGTTCCGACTCCACCGTCAGGATGCGCTGCTTGGCTTCCTCCTTGGATACTTTGAAAAAGGTAGACACGTTGTTCACGCGGACTTCCAGAGGCGCAATGACGAGCACCCTGAGGCAGGCTTCCGGGGGCAGGATGTGACTGGCCCCGCGTCCCACGATAACCGCATTGCCATGCGCGCCGATCGTGCCGATCACCTTGGTGAGATGCTCCATGAACTCATAGGGCCAGACATGGCGCTCGCCCAGCGACTCGATCCAGTCGTCGAGCATGCTCTTGTCCTGCTCGTCCAGGGACTTGATCATCCGCTTGCTGACTTTGGCGCTCTTCGCCACTTCGTCGATGATCTGCCGGTCCCAGTAGTCCATTTTCAGGTCCTTGGACACCCTCTGCGCGAGAAACCACCCGCCGCTACCCGGCAGGCGCGAGATGGCGATGACGGGCCGTATCGTCTGCTTGAATTTCTTTTTCTGGCTCACGTCCCATTTTTTTGCCTGATCCTCGATGATGGCAGACAGTGAACGCTTGGCGCGGGGATTGATTTCCATGACTCCTCCTCCCTATCCTCCGATGAAATAATATGAAGCTCTCTCCGCCCAGGGAATATCCACAGAGCTTACAAAACCTTCGCTATATACAGCTTACCCTGCAAGGAATCAAGGCAAAAAAAAGGGCCTTGTCAATTCTCTGCGATTTCCTGCCTTGACAGCCCTTCGCGCCGCGTCTAATCTGATCATAATTCAAACAACGCAGAAAGTGAAACCAAGCCATGGAAGATAATGTCCATATTCTGGATATCTGGCGGCAACGCTACCCGGCAAAATTTGCGCCCGAAAAAACCATCTTCAATAACATCCACCGGGGGGATTCGATCTTCATCTCCTCGGCCTGTGCCGAGCCCCAGCACCTTGTCCACGCCATGATCCGTTACGTCAAGGAAAACCCAAAGGCCTTCTTCGACGCGGAGGTTCTGCACATCCGGACCCTCGGGGTAGCCCCCTATGCCGACGAGAAATTCAAGTCCAATTTCCGGCACAATTCCTTCTTCATCGGCGACAGCACCCGCGGGGCCGTCAATACAGGGCTTGCCGACTACACGCCGGTCAATCTTTCCCAGGTGCCGGGCCTCTTCCGGCGCGGTCTCGAGAGGGTGGACGTGGCCCTCCTCCAGACGTCGCTTCCGGACGAGCACGGCTATTTGAGCGTGGGGATCAGTGTCGACATCGTGAAGGCCGCCGCCGAGACGGCCCGGGTTCTCGTGGTTCAGGTCAACCGGTACATGCCGCGGGTCCACGGCGACACCTTTCTCCACATCGACGATATCGATTTCCTGGTTCCCTACGACGAACCCCTGCTCGAATACTATCCCGCCGCCGACACGGAAATCGCCCAGCGGATCGGCAGCTACGTGGCTCGTCTTGTCGAAGACGGCGACACGATCCAGGTCGGCTACGGGACGATCCCCAATGCAATCGTCGCCAATCTCTCCGGGAAAAAGCATTTGGGCATCCACACGGAACTCATCAGCGACGGCATCGTCGAGCTGATGAAACAGGGCGTCGTCGACAACTCCCGCAAGACCGTCAACCGGGGAAAGACCGTCGCGACGTTCTGCATGGGGAAACACACCACCTACGAGTTCCTCCACGATAACCCCTCCATCGACTTCAGGGCCATCGACTACACGAACAACCCGCTGCTCATCGCCCGCCAGGACAATATGGTCGCCATCAACAGCGCCCTCGAGATCGATCTCTCAGGGCAGTCCACGGCCGAGTCGATCGGCAAGACCTTCTACAGCGGCGTCGGGGGACAGGCGGACTTTATGCGGGGGGCCGCCCTGGCCCGGAACGGAAAGACGATCCTCACGCTCCAGTCGACGGCGGCCTGCGACGTGGTCTCGCGGATTGTCCCCTTCCTCAAGGAAGGGGCCGGGGCCACGGTATTGCGGGGAGACGTCCAGTACGTCGTCACCGAGTGGGGCATCGCCTATCTGCCGGGCAAGAATGTCCGTGAACGGGCAATGGATCTGATTGCCATCGCCCACCCGAAGTTCAGGCCCTGGCTCATCGAGGAGGCCAGGAAAAACGGGCTCATCTACAAAGACCAGGCCTTCATCCCGGGTGAGCGGGGCATCTACCCCGAGGAGCTCGAGACCTACCGCACCACGAGAGCAGGGGTCAACCTCCTCTTCCGTCCCGTCAAGATCAGCGATGAACCCATCGTCAAGGACTTTTTCTACTCGCTTTCGGACAACAGCATGTACCGGAGGTTCATCTCGTATCGCAAGGATATGCCCCACGAGCGCCTCCAGGACTTTGTCGTCATCGACTACACGAAAAAGATGGAGATCCTGGCCGTGCTCGGCGAGGAGGACAAGGAGGAGATCGTCGGCCTCGGCCAGTTCGAGATCGAAAAAGACACCCACATGGCGGAGGTCGCCTTCGCAGTCAGCGACAAGCACCAGAACAAGGGCATCGGCCAGGAGCTTCTCGGATATCTCACGTACCTCGCCAGGAGGCAGGGTCTTCTCGGGTTTTCGGCGGAGGTCCTGCTGGAAAACCGGCCCATGCTTCACGTCTTCGAAAAGATGGGATTCGACATGGAGAAGCGCGTCGGCTCGGGGGTGTATGAGCTCAAGATGATGTTCAGGGTCCAGAAAGACCCAATCCTTTGAGTCTTCCTCTCCCGATGATAAACCCATTCCCTGATCTTCCTCTCCCTACGAGGAAAGTTACCTTTTAGGTGCCCTCTCCCTTGAGGGGAGAGGGTTAGGGTGAGGGTGATCGATCCCTTCATCTTGTTGGAGAGGGTCGGGGTGAGGGTGGCTAATCTCTTCCTCATGCGGGATAGTGTCGTGAGACTGAAAAGAACGCCCCGATTCTTTCTGAAAGAACCGGGGCGTTTTTATTGCGCTCTGCTGCTGCAGGTGATCAGCTTCCGGGCGAGTGAGCCGCCTCGGCCGAGGGTGACACCGCTGGTGGGCTTGCGGCGGGGGCACCCGGTCCTGTCGGGCCTTGGAGATTCGCGGGACGGTTTGTTTCTTTCAGACGGACTCCGCTGATGAAGCGGGTACTGAAATAGGCCGAGTCGATTTTGTCGACTTTCCCTGCTCTGTTTCGCGACGAGAGATGGAAGAATTCGCTCCCGCCCAGGAAGATTCCCACGTGGATCCGATTTCGCCGCGTCTGGAAGAACACGAGATCCCCGGTGTCCAGGTCAACGCGCCCGACGCGCTTCCCCTGCTGGAGCTGTTCCCTTGCCGTTCTGGGCAGATCGATGCTGAAGACTCCATAAACTTTCCTGGTGAAGGCCGAGCAGTCTATTCCCCTCATGGAGTTCCCGCCGAGTTTGTAGGGTACGCCCTCGTAGGATTTAACCACCTTGACGAAAAGGTCCCTCTCCCCCGGGTCCTTCCATCGTGAAAGTGAGATGGGGGCAATGGTCTCCCCTCTCTCCCGGTCCTCTCCCAAGGCGGCCAGCTCACCGGCCTCGATGGACCCTGCCTCTTCGAGATCATCCTCGTCCTCATCCGCTCTTGCGGGGGGTTTCGCCAGGGCAAGCCGCTGTCCCGCTTTCAACTTCGATGACCGAAGCCCGTTTGTCTTCCTGATCTCCGATGCGGGCACACCCGTTTTTTCCGACACCCCGGCGAGGGTATCGCCCTGTTTCACGACATAGACCGTTGCGTCCGTGCCGCCCTTCTTTTTTGTAGCGCTCTTCTCTGCGGTTTTTTTTGCCGACTTGCCGCCCGGGATGACGAGAACCTGATTCGGCCTCAGGCTGTCGCCGTCCAGGCGGTTGGCTTCCTTGAGGGTATCGACGCTGACGTGGTACTTCTTTGCGATCTTGTGAAGGCTGTCGCCGGGTCTCACCGTGTAGCGCTCTGCGGCCGACGAGGGTGAGGCAAACAGTAGGGGCAGGCAGAAAAAGATCAGGCTCGCCCACAGGCAAATCTGTCGCTTCCTCATTCGAGTCCCTCTCCTCCTGTTGCTGAAGGGATAGGAAAAACATTTTCCTTGATCTTCCTCTCCCTTGAGGGGAGAGGAATGAGGTGAGGGTGTCCTTCGACAAGCTCAGGATGACATTTCCATCGTCATGGTGAGCCTGTCGAACCATCATTGCCGGGAAGCCCTGCCCTTAAGCGGGAGGCTTCAAATGAGGCGTCCCCGCCAGATGAGCAGGGATTGCCTACGGCACCCCCTTCCCGGGGATCGGGATGAGAGGACCTTATGTACGTCATGGAATCCAGTTCCTTCCGGCGGGTTCCCTCCCCGAAGGATCGGATCACGCAAGCGTTGCAAGGCTACATGAGAGCCAACAGCCTGTCAATTCATAATTGCAGGGCTTGCAGCAGACAGCGGCGATGCAGGACAATGGCTTCGGGGAGTCGGGCATACACCGGTGCCGCCTGTTCACGACCGGGGTTTGTGATTTCAGGACTTCTTTTTGCGGACGATAAAGCGGACGATGAAATAGATGGCGGTAACAAAGATAAAGCCGATCAGGATACAAACGGGATAAGTCATGGAGCAGTCCCTCCTTCACGTGTGACTCCTTGAATCGTATATCACGGAGACGTGACGTGATAAAGGCCCATTTGAAAATTGGATCGCCGGATGCAAGATCGGCTTGATATTGACGTCCATTTCGTTTAACAATAGCAAAGAAACCGATCGATCCGATGATGCTTCCCGCCGTCCGCAATGACGCATACCCTCTGTAAGACACTGGAAGGAGGCTTTCGATGCTGAATTTCTCTCTCACCCCCGAGCAGATTGAATTGAGAGACAAGGCACGCCGTTTTGCCGTCGACGAGGTCCTCCCCATCGCCTGGCATTACGACGAGAAGGACGAGCTGCCCCTCTACATTCTCAAGAGAGCCTGGGACGAAGGGATCATGAACCTCACGCTCCCCGCAAAATACGGGGGTCAGGGCCGCGGGCTCATCGAGTGCGCCCTGGTGGTCGAGGAAATCTCGGCGGCCTGCGCGGGACTCGCCACGTCGATCTTCGACAATTCGCTCGGCGCAGAGCCGCTCCTGCTGTCGCGAAACGTGAAGGCGAAAGAAAAATATCTCCCCGTCCTGGCAAAAGATTTCAAGCTCATCTGCTTCGCCACGTCGGAGCCGCTGGCCGGCTCGGATGTGGCGGGCATGCGCTGCAAGGCAGAAAAGTCCGGCGACGACTATATCCTGAACGGGACCAAATACTGGGTCACCAACTCGGGCGTGGCCGACTACTTTGCCATCTTCGCCACCGTCGACCCGTCGCTGGGCCACAAGGGGATCGCGGCCTTCCTGGTTGAGAAGGGCTGGGACGGCGTCAGGGTCGGCAAGACGATCCCCAAATTGGGGCAGCGCGGCTCCAATACGGCGGGAATCCATTTCACGAATACCCGCGTGCCGGCGGAGAACGTCCTGGCGCAACCGGGCGAAGGGTTTGTGATGGCCATGACGACGTTCGCCAGGACGCGGCCCATTATCGGTTCCTTTGGTGTGGGAGCCGCCCGCTCGGCCATGGAGCTGGCCGTGGATTATGCGAAAAAACGCCGGGCCTTCGGCGCGCGGCTGGCCGACTTCCAGGCCATCGATTTCAAGATCGCCGAGATGTACCAGAAGGTGGAGACGGCAAGGCTGCTGACGTGGAAGGCCGCCTGGGAGAACGATTCAGGGATGGACCCTACCATCTCGGCCTCCATCGCGAAATTCTATGCCACCGAGGCCGCCTTCGAAGTGGCGAGCGAGGCCCTCCAGATCTTCGGAGGGTACGGATACACCCGGCTCTTCCCCATCGAGAAGATCCTGCGCGACATGCGGCTCCCGATGATCTACGAGGGAACGAGTGAAATCCAGAGGATCGTCGTGTCCCGGTACGTTCTCGACAGCTACAAACCCGTGATGCCGCCCATCGAGGATTTCCCGCTGCTGGCGGAGCGTGACGTTCACCTCGATAAAGACACGATCGCCTGGCGCTGCAGGATCTGCGGCCACACTCACTACGGGCCTGAACCCCCCGAGGAGTGCCCGCACTGCTTCTTCCCGAAAACGGCCTTCAAGAAAATCTGGCCCCGCGGTTAAAAACAGTAACTGGTGATTGGGTAATTGGGAATTCGGACGCCGGATTCCCAATTCCTTTTTTTCTGGTCCCTACACCCTCGTCCCCGGTCCCTTTTTCTTCACTCAAACTCTCAGACACTCAGACACTTCTTCACTTTTCTTTGATATCGCTAATGCGTGTGTACCGGATGATGGGGGGATTCTTTGTGAAATCGCCGTCGACTCTCACCGCATCGACAACCCGGATTTTCCCCTTCACGACCTCGTAAAGGATGACGCTGTGGTACCCGGGCCCGCGGTCACGCACCTCGACGAAGGTCCCCTTGTCGAGAACGGCCACGGTTCCTCCGCCCGGTTCCGGAAGCTTCTTTTCCTGCGCCTGCACGACCCCGTGAATGACGGACAACATAATCACCGACAATAAAATACCTTTCAGAATCCTCCTCATCTCCAACCCTCCTTTCCCCTGGACGTTATAATCCTTTATAACACATGCCACCTAAAGCCTACAGCAGACAGTCTACAGCCTACAGTAAAGATTCGGTTTTGGCTGTCCGCTGTCGGCTGTTTCCCTACACGCTACCCCCTACACCCTACCCCCTGCCTTTTATGTTTCGTTCACCCCCGATTGAACGTTTCTTTCAAAAATGAGGCTTTCAGGGGGTTGCGGCAAGCGGGCAAGGGGTAAAGAGGCATCGTCATTTCCCTTTTCCAATCGGCAACTTGCAAACTATCTTTCGTCCGTCTCCCGTCCTGGCACGCTCCTTCCAATACTATCTGGGCAAGAAACAAAAACACCGAGGAGGACCTGACCATGAAGAAGACGCTTTCCACCCTGATGCTCACCGTGTTTGTCGTTCTGATCACCGCAACCTTCAGCTTCGCCGAGTACGCCGCTGCCGGCGCCGCCAACTTCCCCTACTTCCACCTGGGGGCCTTGATCGTGGGCGGCATGACGATCGTATCCCTGAAGCAGAAGTACGAGAAGCTCTACATGAGCGAGGCCGTTGGCAGCTTCGCGATGTTCGCGGTGATGGTGGCTCTGTTCACGAGCCCCGTGGCCGAGACGGTGAAGAATCTGATCGGTTAACCGAATAAGCGTGCAGCGAGTCGTGTAAAGGACCACTGGAGAAAGGAGGAGCAGGCCATGGCACAGACAAGGATCCAAACAAAACCGCGACAGATCGATCTCTCTCATGTCTTGGTGATCGGCGCCTGGGGGTTTGCGATCGTGATTGCCTCGATGCTCTTCCTGTACGTGGGCCATATGATCGACGAGATGCTCAACACGCCTCCGACGTTCATGCTGGGCCTGTTCTTCCTGGGGCTGGCGCTCTGCATCGGAAGGCTCTACAAGGACGCCTGGGACCGGATCGAACGCAGGCCCAAGGCCAGAGGATAAAGGATACAGCAATTAGTAATTGAGTAATTAGGTAATCAGTAATTAGACAAGATTTCCCAATTACTTAATCAACGAATTACCCAATTACTGTTTAAGCAAGCGGCCAGACAGGTCCTCCTGAATAAAAAACCCCCCATCCCGGAAATCGCGGGATGGGGGGTTTTTTATCGAGGCCCGAGGGTCGAGGCACGGGGCTCGAGGCTTTTGATTTTCCTCGGTCCTCGTTCCTCGAACCTCGGGCCTGTGAGTTGCTGCCTCGCAGCAACTCACAGAATTTCCATGATCACCTTGCCCACGCCTTTCTCCACAATGGAGAGCTTCTTGGCAATGCCGTAGGACAGATCCACGTCACGTCCGTCAATGAAGGGCCCACGGTCCGTCACGACGGCCCGGACGATCTGGCTCGTATCGGGGTTCGTCAATTCCACCTTTGTCCCGAGGGGAAGCGTCCGGTGGGCGATCGTGCTGGCATACATGTTATAGATCTTACCGTTTGCCATGGGCCTGCCGTGATGCTCTTTCCCGTACCAACTGGCGACCACCTCGGACCGCTCACCGGCTTCGGGTGTCACCTTCTCTGCAGCGTCCGGTATAATAACCCGGATTTTTTGCCCCGGGTGGATGCGGTCGGGGTTCGTGATCTTGTTCGTTTTCGCGATCTCCTTGACGGTGGTCCCGAAGGTATCTCGGGCCAGCCTCCAGAGGGTGTCTCCCTGCTTCACGGTGTATTCCGTCCATTGACCTTTCGATTTCGGGGCTTCTGCATCCTTTGCGGTGTCCCTGGCAGCGGATTGCTGCTTCTGGAGCACCGACTGGAAGGATCCCGGCCCCTTGACCTCGGCGCCTGCCTTGATGATCCATTTTCCCGTCTTGGCAGAACGCCCGACGGCATCGGGGTTGACTTGCCGGAAGTCGTCCCAGCTCATTCCCAGTTTCTTCGTGACCCGATCAATCGTGTCACCTCTTTGGATTTTATAGGTGTCCACGCAGTCCTCCGTTGTGGTTTTCTTTGATTTCCGATGGGCATCAAAGTTGTTTTCACTCGTGAGCAGGATTCGTGCCATCGGCTAAGGCCTCCAGGCGGATCATGACCGGTCATGCCGGGGATCTCACATGGGACTTGACGGCCGTCGACGGACCTGTCAGATAGTGAACTAACCCGCAGCGAGCTTCGGGGAATTGAACCCGTAGTGATTGAATCTGCACAAAGGAGGGATGAGCGGTGCCGACCTATGAATTCCGTTGTGAGGACTGCAGGCGAAAATTCACTCTTGTCATGAGCATGGCGGAACGCGACAAGGGTAAAATCAGCTGCCCCGCCTGCAAGAAAAGAAATGTGAAGCAGCAGATGACCACGTTTCAGACCAAGACGAGCAAGAAGAGCTAGGCAGCCGGTCCCGGCCCTACCGCATCATCTTCTTTTCACGGAGATAATCCGCAGCCAGGAGTACGGCAAGGGCCGTCTTGCTGTCGACGATCCTCCCGTCCCGGATCATGCGCAGGGCATCTGTGAGCGGGCAGGTCATGGTCTCGATGAACTCGTCTTCATCGGGCGGAAGCGGCGCCTCGATGAGATCGAAGGCCAGGTAGAAGTGCATGAACTCGTCCGCGTATCCGGGGACGAGATACCCTCCGAACAGTTTCACAAGCCGACCTGCCCGGAAGCCCGCCTCTTCGGCAAGCTCCCTCTGCACACAGTCCTCCGGGGATTCATCCCCCTTGTCCATGGTGCCCGCCGGGATCTCGATCAGCGACGCCCCGACGGCATGGCGGTGCTGTCGGATCAGCACGATCTGCCCGTCACCGATGTACGGGACAACGCCGATGGTGGGCCGGTGCTCGACCCGACTTCTCCGGACCACCCTGCCGTTTGGCAGTTCGACATCATCCTCGTACAGGTTGAATACAGGCCCCCTGTAGACGAGAGTCGACTTGAGGCCACCCGCTTTCCTGTCGTCCATGACTCTGTCCCTCACTTCCTGACGACGAGGATTGGAACCCGTGACTCCCCGTGCAGAACGCCGAACGTGACGCTTCCCATAGAGGAGCCGATCCCGCTGCTTCCGTGGGATCCCATGACCAGCAGATCGGCCTTCGACCGGCGGGCTTCCTTCAGGATTTCCTCGACCGGATGGCCCGTCCGGATGACGATTTCGGGCTCGACACCCTCCCGCCCGGACAACTTGGTTGCGTCGGCGAGATAGGCGCCTGCGACCCGCAGAAGGTAGTCTTCCACGGGTTCCGCCATCCGGTTGGGGGAATCCTCGGCAAGCATCGCGTGCCCCATGTAGAGGCGGTTGTCGACCACGCCGACGAGAACGAGCTTCGCCCCCATCTTCTTTGCCATTTCAATGGCAACCTTGAGCGCCCGAACGGATGTTTTAGAGCCGTCCGTCGCCATGAGAATCCTCTTGATCATACTTTTTCACCTTTCGTCTTTTGATACCGTTGATAAATTGCCGTGTTCATTCGATCGAGTCCTCAAAACAAGGCTACAGGCCGCAGGCCACAGGCCACAGGAAAAAGACGTAGACAAGGGATATGCCTGTAGCCTGTCGCCTGTAGCCTGTCAGCCTGTAGCCTGTCCGAGCCTGTAGCCTTCTTCCTCACTTCGTCAATTCCTCGTACAGTCGTCGTCCGATCTCCATCCCGCGGTCAATGAAATCGGGTCCATAATGCCGTCCCGTTTCGCTGCGGAAGGTCTCCCGGATCCTCTCGACCCCCTCCATCCCCTTGAGAAACCGGCCGAGCACCTTCGAGAGGGGCACATCTCGCCTGGACACCATGTCCCAGAGCATTTCAGAGAAGTTGTCGGGCCCCCAGCGGAATTTGTCGGCGTCGTAGAGCGCATCGGAAAGCAGCTGCCAGGCCGGGTCACCCAGAGGCGGTACCGGCCGGAAGGCCTCGTGATTCTCGATGGCGCCGGCTATCGCGAAGCGCTCGGTCTCGCTGAGATCAAACTCCCGCAGAACCCGCCCCGCCTCCTCGGCTCCCTTCCTGGCGTGGTCCTTCTCCTCCCGTTTGATGTCGTGAAGTACCCCTGCCACATGGGCCAGGACGACGAGCCTGAGGACCCGATCGGGTTCGTCTGCGTGTTCACGCTCGACGAGGATGATCGCACCCGCATCGACAGCCACCTTCGTGACGTGGCTGAGCCCGTGACCGATCCTGTCCGGGTCGGCTCCGAGGACGGTGATGGCCTGCGTCACGAGTGGGTGTTCCCTGAAGAGACGGCTGGAGGTTGATACCGCTTTTTTCTGCTCGCCGTAAAAGAACGGCTCCCCCACTTCCCCTGTGATCCGCCGGGCAATCTCCTGCGCATGCCGGTGTTCCTGTCTCACGCTCATAGACGATACTGTATGGGCACTTTGGTTTGCCATTTTACCACAACTATTCATGATCAGGACAGGAGGATTCGCAGGCAAGAACGATTGGAAAACGATGCTATTCCAACCTTCTCACCTTCTCACCTTCTTAACTTCTCTTTCTCGAAGTGTCAGGGGATCCGGACGAGGACGCGGACAAGCTGCTCCAGGTGACGAAGGGTGCTGCACTCCATGACCTGGTCGCAGAGGCGCATGTAGCGCTTCATCTCCGAGTCGCCCGTTCCCCACATGGGGGGCGTTTCGGGGTTCAGCCAGATGAGGCGGCGGCAACGCTCGGCGATTTTCTTCAGGATCTCATCGGCCGGGTCGCCATAGTTGCTGCGGGCATCCCCCAGGATGATGACCGTCGTCTTGCCCGTGACCGCCTCCAGGTGCCGGTGCGTGAAGTCCCAGAAGGCGCTCCCGTAGTCGGTCCTTCCCATGTGGATGTCGAGCCCCTCGCCTGTCCGCAGCCGCTCGACGGCCTCGGCGATGGGAGAGGTCTCAAAGACATGGCTGACCTCGAGAAGGCTCGAGCAGAAGACGAAGGAGCGGATTCGCGCCACGACCTCGTTGAGGCCGTAGAGCATCAGCAGGCAGAACCTGACCACCGTCGACATGGATCGGCTCACATCGCAGAGGATCACCACGTCCGGCCGGTTCATCCGTTTCTTCTTCCAGCGCGTTTCGAAGAGAAGGCCCCCGTGGTGCATGTTTGCCCGGAGAGTCTGCTTAAAATCGAGTGCGCCCCGCTTCGCCCTGCGCCGTCTGCGGGAGTATCTCTCGTTCATCCGCTTGACGAGCTTGCGGATGAGGAAGTGCATGCGGTCGTAGTGCCGCTCTTCCAGCTCCGTGAGCCTGACATCCCAGAGGTATCGCTCGATGATCCGCTCGGTGCTCTCCCGGGCGTAGATCTCGTACTGCTCCTCGACAAAGCGCCGCACCATGTCGATCAGGGCATCCCTGCCCTGCTCCAGCTGCCGTGCAGCCGCCGAGGCGCCGGAGCCTCCCTCCCGGTAAAGATCGCCCACGAAACGGTCCAGCTGATCCAGTTGCAGCGCCTGGAGGATCCTCGATGTGAATATCCCTCGCTGGGTGAAAAAACGGATGGACTGCAGATCCACGGACCGGGCTGCGTCACGGACGGCGAGTGCTACCCCGCCCAGGTCGCCCTCCATGATCATCCCCCCGATCGGCGGCATGTCCCCGGATTGTTCTTCGTTGCCGTTTTCCTGGCCGGCCGCAAAGGCTGCCGTTGGGGCCTGGAAGGCAAAGAACCTCTCGAAACAGTCGTCGAAGATCTCCTTCTCGGTAGCGGACTTGGCAAGGGTGGCCGCAAGGGTGCTCTTGACAACCTGCCTCTCGCCGTACCCGGAGATCGCCAGGGCTTGCGCGGCGTCGATGCTCTCCGAGATCGACACGGGGACTCCCGCGCCGCGCAGGGAGATGATGAAATTGTTCAAAACTCGATCCATCAGGCCGTTTCCTTCAGGGCCTTGTCGAAGAGCTGAAAGAGTTTTTCATCTACGGCCCGTATGTCCTCCTCGTACTTGAGAAAGGTATTGAGGGTCTTCCGGGTCAGGTCCCGGTCGAGTCCCTCGGCGTGCAGCAGGATCAGGGCCCGGGCCCAGTCGATGGTCTCACTGATGGAGGGCGCTTTCTTGAGCTCGAGCTTTCTCACCTCGTGGATGAACATCACCAGCTGCCTCTCCAGGAGATCGGAGATATCGGGCACGTGGTGGCGGACGATCTCCCGCTCGAGATCGGGAGCGGGGAACGGGATGAAGAGGTGCAGGCAGCGCCTCTTCAGCGCCTCGCTGAGCTCACGGGTGCTGTTGCTGGTGAGGAATACGTAGGGCTTCGTCCGCGCCGTCACCGTGCCGATCTCGGGAATTGACACCTGGAAATCGGAGAGGATCTCCAGCAGAAAAGCTTCGAACTCCTCGTCGGCCTTGTCCACCTCGTCGATGAGGAGCACGGCGCCCCGTTCCTCCTGAAGCGCCTTGAGGAGCGGCCTCGGCTCGAGAAACTGGGGAGAGAAGAAGACATCCTCGTAGCGGTGCAGCGTCCGGATCGACTCGCCCAGATCGCTCTCCTTATCGATGACCTGATCAAGCTTGTCCCGCAGCAGCTGGGAGTAGAGGAGCTGTTTGCCGTACTTCCACTCGTAGAGCGCCTTCGACTCGTCGAGACCCTCGTAGCATTGCAGCCGGATGAGCGGCACGTCCATGAACTGGGCCGCCTTTTTCGCAAGCTCCGTCTTCCCCACTCCGGCAGGCCCCTCGACGAGGACCGGCTTCTCCAGGTGAAATGCCAGGTAGACCGTCGTGGCGATATCCGTGCTGCAGATGTAGCCCGTGCTCTTGAAGCCCTCGTTCACCTGGTCGACCGTTTCGAATTTCCCGGTTTGATCCCTCATGATTTCTCCTTCCCGATCAGAAGTGTATCTCCCCATTTGCGTTGACGGGCCCGTGATGCGTACATCCCGAGTCCGATGATCCGGGCGATGTCATCCCCCGGCGCATCCGGACCGGAGAGCCTGCCGCTTGAGGTCTCTTCGAGGATTCCCCCGAGGGATTCCTGCAGAGTTTTCGCGATGAGGTGAAAGGCAACGATCCGGTGCTCCACGTCCGTGCCCTGCTTCCCGCCGTCGAGTTCCCTTGCGGCGCCCCGTGCAACCTGCCTCGCCGTCTCCAGCAGGGCTGCGAATCCTCCGATGCGCTCCTTCGCGTCGTTTTCGACTACCCGTCTGCCATCCCTCAGGCTCCGGATCGATTGCCTTAGTTCCCGGTCCATTCCCCCGAGGATGGCACCTGCGAGCAGCACATCCTCAGCCACCCTGAACGGCTTCGAGAGTTCTTCCCAGGCCCGGCCCTTTCGGCCCAGGATGGCGGCTTCGGGCAGGTCGCAACCCTCAAGCCGGATTTCGCAGTGCGGGGACGGTCTCAAGTAACCCAGGGCCGGCATTTCACGAACGGTAAGCCCGGGGGTTTCCCTCGGAACAAGAAAAGCCGTAAAGCCCTTTCTCCCTCGCCGCTCACCCGTCACGGCAAATACAATGAAGAGATCGGCCAGGGGACCATTGGTGAGCCACGCCTTTTCCCCATCGAGCACATAGGATCTTCCCTTTTTCACGGCCCTCGTGCGTAACCGCTTCGGGTCGCTTCCGGCCCCCGGCTCGGAGAGGGCAATGGAGGCCGTCCATCTGCCGGAGGCCATCGCGGGCAGGATCTCTTTTTTCTGCATGCCGTTTGCGACGCCTGCGATGAGTACCTTTCCGACGATCAAATGGACCATCCAGGAAAGGGCGAGGCCGGGTCTGCCGCCTGCGCCGACGAAGGCCTCCACGGCCGGAAGGATGTCGGAAAAGTCTGCTCCTTCACCCCCGAAGGCTGCAGGGATGCTCCAGCCCAGAAGGCCCCGTCTGGCCATCGTCCTCCAGAGCTCTCCGGGGTCTTCCCGGCTTCCGAGATTGCCGCCCCCGGACAGATCCAGTCCGGCAAAGCGGATCGCCTGCGTCGTCCTTCGCGAGGGACCTTCTTCTTTTTCACGTTTGACCGACATCACCTGTCTCACCTCATGGGTTTGCCTCGAACCTGACGAAGAATGATTTCAGGATTTTCTTGAATGCCTCGACCTCACGTTCCGTGAAATCCGCTTTGATCTGCTCGTTGACCCGGCGAATCACTGCCTGCGCCCGATCGATCTCCTCGCTCCCCCTGTCCGTGAAGAAGACATGGGAAGCCCGCCGGTCCGCCTTTCCGGCGTTACGCTTGACGAATCCCGCCCGCTCGAGCCGATCGACCAGCCCCGTCAGGGTCGAGTTGTCGATGGAAAGTTCCTGGGTCAGTTCCGACATGGTCTGCCCGTTCTTCTTTTTCAGGAGGAAGAGGATCCCCGACTGGGCCGGTGTGATGGTGACCCCGGCTTCGGACATGGCGTTTTTCAGGTAGGTTCGCAGCTTCTGCTGCGCGGTAAAGACAAGAAAGATCAGGCGGTCGTCCTTCGGCATCAGCGATTCTTTCCTCTTGTTGTTTCCGCTCTTCATCACTTCCGCGCTTCCGTATTTATTTGGCATGCCAAGTAAACCCTGTCAACGATTATTTTGCATGCCAAATACGGGGGGGGTCATCCGGTGCGAGAGGGAATGCCCTGTCATGGATTGGATCAGAGGGACTGTTTTCCTGTCATGCTCTCCAGGACGACTTCGATCACGGTTGTCAGCCGCAGGGATTTCTCGTCGTACTCACCCCCACCTCCGCCATAGTGCGCCATGATGATTTCGAGGGCGGCTATTTTCTCCGTCTCTCCATCCACGATCCTGGCCCTGCCAAACCCGATCACGCTCCGGTACTTTGCTGTCCACCGGCAAGGCGTCTCGCCCCGCACGACGCGGAAGTCGATGTCCACTTCGATGCAGACCCGACCGTTCTTTTTCAGGATGTCGATCTTCCTGCCTTCCCTGGCGCAGTGAAAATACATGCATCCGTTACGATATCCGTAATTCAGCGGGACCACATAGGGGTACTGCCCGTCATAAAGGCCGAGCCGGCAGACGAGCCCCTTCTTGAGGATTTCCTGAATTTCAGCTTCGTCCCGTATCTCTCTTTCCTGTCTCCTCATCCTTCTTTGCCTTTTCACCCTGGATATTTGCAGTGCTCCCGAACGGTACGTCAGAAACACAAAAGCCCACCGTGAAGTGGGCTCTTGTGTTGCCGTTTTGCCTCCCTTACTTCAGCCCCTCGAGAACGCCCTGGAAGAAATCGTGATGCTCCTCCTCGTCCGCGAGGATCTTCTTGAAGAGCTGTGCCGTCGTGAAGTCGCCTTCCTTTTCGGCAACCTCGATGGTCTGCTTGTAGAGCTTGAGGGCCCCTGCCTCGTCCTTCAGGTCCGTGGTCAGCATCTCCTTGAGGGTCTTGCCCACGAAGATGGGCTCGGGCTTCGTCGTGGGGACGCCGCCCAGGTAGAAAAGTCGCTCGGCGATCGCCTCGGCGTGCTTCATCTCGACGATGGCCACCTTCTTCAGCTCGTCCTTGATGGTGTAGTGGGGAATCCCGGACCACTGGACGTGCTGCCACATGTACTGGACCGACACCTGGATCTCCCGGGCGATTCCCTTGTTCATCAGCTCCAACAGTTTCTTGCTTGCCATGTGTGACCTCCTTCTCGAACGGTGATATTGTCGGCTTCGATCGCTTTACGTTGACCCGGATGGAATGGCCTGCCCGTGACGGGGTTCCGTCTGCAGGAGTGTGCTCCTGCCGGGTGATGCGTTACACACTGCCTTAAATAAAGCATCTTTGCGCGTCCGTCAACGGTTTTGACCGGCAGGCGGCCCTTGATCCTTTCAGCGCCAGCCGTAGGGGCAAAAAGAAACCCCGCTCGTTTGCAAGCGGGGTTTCTTCTGGCGTCTGTGCGGCAACCGCCCCGCGCCGCGCCGTCAGAAGGTTCTCTCCGGGCGGGAAGCGATGCTCGAGTTCATTGAACCGATCGCGTTACTTCTTTGCCTTCGCCTTGGGCTTCGCCGCCTTCTTAGCTTTCGCCGGCGCTGCCTTCTTCGGTGCTGCCTTCTTCACGGGCTTCTTCGCTGCCTTCTTCGGCGCTGCCTTCTTCGGCGCTGCCTTCTTCACGGGCTTCTTCGCTGCCTTCTTCGCTGGCTTTGCGGCCTTCTTCATCTTTGCCTTTCCTTTCTCCATTGGAATGTCACAACAGATCAGCTCACCGACGACGCAGTCGCAGCTCTCGTCAACGGCGACGACGAGACCGCACAGCTCACAAGTAAACTGATCACCCTTCTTCGCTTTGGCCATCTTGATCTCCTCCTTGATATTTGTGGTTTTTCATTATTACATAGTTTACTTCATAAGTCTTGTATATCTATACGAATTTTTTCTCGCATTTCAAGCATTTTCTGCATTCCATGACCTCTTGCATCATTTTTTCTATTGCCCCGCTCTCTCATCGAAGACCCTTCGATGCAAATCAACCCCGCAAACGAGCTTCCCAGGCCTGTTTGCGGGCAGCGCGCATTTCACATGTTTTTTCTCTCGCACAACGCGCGCCCCTCGTCTCTACACCCCAGTCCCTCATCCCTTCTTCCTCTTCACACAGGCACTCACGCACTCAGACACTTCCCCCACTTCTCTCTCTTCTTCCACTTCCTCCGGTTTTGCCTATTGAATAATTATGGTGCCTGTGCGAAATTGATTTTGCCGGAAGGTTGTACCCGGCACCCGCCGTTCCCGGTTTCTTTCCCATGCAACCGCATCAGAATATTAACGCCAACGGAGAACACCATGGGCCGATTGAAGAAATGGATTATTGGCGCTGCAGTCTTTTTCGTTCTCTTCACGGTCATCGGCTTCTTTGTCGTCCCGCCCATCGTGAATCCTACCTGCTTGAAACCTTCTCGAAGACCCTCAGTCGCCAGGTGATCCTCTCCGAGATCAGGCCTGAACCCATACACGCTGACAGTCACTCTGACGGGGGTTCGAGATCAAGGAACCCAACGGCGACAAGACCTTCGTGTCTTTCGACGAGCTGGTCGTCAACCTCGACATCCGTTCGATCTTCAAGCGGGTGCCCGTCATCGAGGAATTCACCGTCCGCAAGCCATATGTTCACCTGGTCCGCAACAAGGACAACGACCTACAACTTCTCGGACCTGCTTGCGCTGATGAAGGACGAGCCGAAGGAGGAGAAGAAGGAGCCGTTCCAGTTCTCGGTGAACAACATCGTCATCGAGAACGGAAGCATCGATTTCGTCGACAGCCCTTTCAACACTACGCACACTGTCCGGGAGACTGAACTTCGCGATCCCCTTCGTCTCCAACATCCCGGATTATATCGACACTTACGTGCAGCCGCGATTTGCCGCAGTCGATCAATGGCGACCCGTACGCTCTCGAAGGGAAAGACCAAGCTCTTCAAGGACACCCGCGAGACGATCTTCAACATCCTCATCGAGGACCTGGACATTCCCTTCTACCTGGCCTACATCCCGCACGAACTGAATATTTCCGTCCCCTCGGGGAAGCTCGACGTGCAGTCGACGATCACCTTCTCCATGACGCCCGAACCAGCCCCCCGCCATCACTGTCGCCGGCAACGTGGCGCTGAGGGAATTCGTCCTTGCAAGACAGGAAGAAGAACCCTGTCGCCGGGCTGAAGCGTCTCGACGTGGTCATGACGGCCCTGGAGCCGCTCCAGTCGAAATTCCACTTCGCGAAGATCGCCCTCGACTCCCCCGAGTTGAACGTGCGCCGGGATAAAAGCGGGATGATCAATCTGTTCACCCTGGCACCGCAAAAAAAAGAAGAACCCGAGCCGGCCAAGGCGGAGGAGGGAACCGGGGATAAGCCTCTGCCGATCCTGATCCTGGACGAGTTCGACCTCAAGAACGGCAAGATCGCCTATCGTGACGAAGTGCCGCCTGAACCGGTCAACTCCCTGATCCAGGACATCACCGTCAAGGGGGAAAAGATCTCCACGGTCAAGGACAGCCAGGGAAAGCTGTCGGTCTCGATGGACTTCAACAAAGGCAGGGGTTCCATCGCCGTTAGCGGGCCCGTCGGCTTCAACCCCGTCTTCGCCAATCTCGATGTCGACCTTAAAAAGATGCGGATTCGTCCCTTCCAGGAGTACTTCACGGAATACTTCCGCGTCAATTTCACCGATGGCGACATTTCCGCCAAGGGGGCCGTCTCTGCAAGCAAAGCCCCGGAGAAGGAGCTGTCGATCAAGTACGACGGGACTTTCCTCCTTGCTAATGTCGCAACGATGGACAAGGTCAATGGCGATGATTTTGTGAAGTTCAAATCGCTGTTCCTGAAAAACCTGAGCGCCGGCTACAATCCCCTCTTTGTGCGGATCAAGGACATCTCGCTTTCCGATTTCTACGTTCGGATCATCGTCAACGAAGACGGCACCCTGAACCTGAAGAACGTGGCCAAACCGGAGGCGGCCGAGCAGGAAAAGACCGACGAACCGGAACCCGCTGCGCCTGTGAAAGATGAAAAGGCACAGCCGGAGGAGAAAAAGGAATATCTTGGCGATATCCTGGCAAAGAACATCGAGATCAACCGCATCACGCTCCAGAATGGCACTGTCGTTTTTGACGACAGGCACATTAATCCCAATTTTTCATCGACGCTCACGGAGCTCACGGGACGGGTCACTGGCGTGACGTCGATCACGACCAAGCCGGCCGATGTGGATATCCGGGGCAAGATCGGGCGGCAAATCCCGATGGAGATCACCGGAAAGGTTTACCCGTTCAAAACAAATCTCTTCGTCGACCTCAAGGCATCCCTGAGGGATTTCAACCTGAGTCCCATGACTCCCTATTCAGGCACCTATGCGGGATACAAGATCGAGAAGGGATCCCTCTCCTTCGACCTCAAGTACCTGATCTCCGGCATGAAGCTTGATGCGGAAAACAAGGTGGTCATCGATCAGCTCACCCTCGGAGATCGGGTGGAAAGCCCCCAGGCCACCAAGCTGCCCGTAGGCCTTGCCGTCACGCTTCTGCGGGACAGCGATGGGAAGATCAACCTGGACATCCCCCTGACGGGCCGCATCGACGACCCGGAGTTCAGCGTCTGGCGCATCGTCCTGCAGGTCATCGTCAACATCCTCACGAAGGTGGCCACGGCGCCTTTTGCCCTGCTGGGCTCCCTTTTCGGCGGCGGCGAGGAACTGAGCTACATCGAGTTCGATGCCGGCTCGAGCACCCTGCCGGAACCGGGCGCGAAAAAGATCGAGATCCTGGTAAAAGCCCTGAAGGCAAAGCCGGCCCTCAAGCTCGACATCGCCGGCGGCGTGGACATGGAGCGGGACCGCGAAGGTCTCATCCAGTACCAGTTTCAGAGAAAGCTGAAGGCCCAGAAGCTCAACGAATTGATCCGGAAAGGCGAGAAGGTGGAGTCCGTCGACGAGATCACGATCGAGAAGCAGGAATACGATCGCTACCTCAAGAGGGCCTACAGTGCCGAAAAGTTCCCGAAGCCGAGGAACATCGTCGGGATGGAGAAGGGCCTTCCCAACGAGGAGATGGAGAAGCTCATGATCACCCACATCGTCGTTAAGGAAGACGATCTGCGCCTCCTGGCGACGAAGCGTGCCGAAACGGTGTCGGAGGCCCTTCGGGAAAAAGGGGAATTCGAATCGGGGAGGGTTTTTGTTGTCGAGCCGAAGACACTGCAGCCCGAGGCCAAAAAAGACGTGAAAAACAGCCGTGTCGATTTCAAGCTGAAATAGCCGGTGAGCCGGCTCAGGTCTCCTCGGCGGTTTTGCGCTGCGCGCGCTTTGCCTTGATGAAGATGACGATGCCGAAAAAGACGAAAACTCCTCCGATGATGAGCTGCCGGATTTCGTCGCCGTCCAGCTGGCCCTGCATGATTTTCATCACCGCGGAAGCGATGGCGACCGCGCCGTAGAAAAGAAACATCAGCGCGGTGATGGACCCGAAGCCGCCGAGTTTTCCCAAAGGAAGGCGGATCTGCGTCCCGCCTTCCGTCTTAGCAGGGGTTGGCAGGCTGGCGGCCGTTGCTTCCACCCTTTGTGGTTCTCCGCCGGCCGTTTTATCCTTCCTCGCTAGAACCCAAGGGGATCGTTTGCCGGTGCCCGTTGCTTCAGCCCTCTGTGGTTTCCCCCTGACCGTTTTGTCCTGCCCCGCCAGGTACCAGAGGATCTCGTCCCGCTCCCCGGACGTTTTTACGGTTTTAAGCCTTTGGATCAGTTTCAGCCGTTCTCTTTCATCCATGGCAGCGCCCCGGTTCAATTGTTTCTGGGTTTTGACATCGTTTTCTATCTACACCATAACGACTCGGAAGGCAATGATCCAGACTCGTCCGTCGTTGCGGGGTAAAGGTCTAAAGGTTGAAGCGTTCAATACATCCGATTCCTTAAATTCCTCTTCACTCAGACACGCTAGACACTTCTGTCTCACTCAGACACTTTTTCCTTGCTCAGACACTTCCCCCACTTCCTTCACTTCTTCTTGTACCCGTATCTCGCCTCGAATATGGGGGCTGTCAGGTTGTCCACGGGAACGTAATCATCGGTAAGGATCACCGACGGGCGGTTGCGGAGGATCTGCTGGAGATCCTCCTGGGGCACGATATGGGCGGTCATGGCTTTTCCCGTCCTTGCGCCGATGACACGCGCCAGATCCCCCATATCCCACTTTTGGGGGCTCGCGACAACGACACAGGTGGCAATCCCGAGACGCCGCAGCTCCGGCGCCAGGACCAGCAGGTTGACGTTGCCCTTCCCGAAGACCTCCTCGAGGGTGCGAATGTAGGACGGCAGAAACAGGCCCTCGGTGACGCTGTCAATCAGGTTGGCGATGAGGAACCCATCGGGTTTGAGGAGTTCCTTCATCTGTTGAGTGAACTCCTTTGTCGTCAGGTGGTAGGGAATGGAAAGGTCATTGAAGGCGTCTCCGAAAATGAAGTCGTAACGCCCCTTGTCCTTAGAGTTCATGACGAACCAGCGGCCGTCCTCGTTGAAGGAGCGGATGGTCGTGCTGCGGGGCAGTCCCAGGTATTCGTACACGACACGGGTAACCTCCGGGTCGATCTCCACGACGTCGATCCGTGCCCCGGCGTATTTCGCCTCCAGGTAGCGGGGAAAGGTGTACCCTCCCCCGCCGATGAAGAGCGCGTCGACGGATGAGCGGGAATTCATCTGCCAGCTGACCACTTCCTCGTAGATCCGGATGTAGTCGTAATCGAGAAAGGTGGGGTCATTCACGTCATTGATGGAGTGGATCAGGTTGTCCAGGATGAGGGCCTCCCCCTCGACGGTTCCATCCTTGATGGGGTATTTCTTCAGTTTGATGGTGAAGTAGTCGCTTTCCTTGTAATAGTAGGTCTTCTCGTCGAGCATGGGCTTGTAGGCATAACCGAAGATCGTGCTGACGAGAACGGCGACGGCGGCAATGACGGAAACGGAAATGATGGCGGCCTTCCGCTTCAGGAACAGCCCGCCGAACAGGAAGGCCGAACCGATCAGGATGGCCCCCATGGTGAGCAGGATGTTGCGGGTGCCCATCCAGGAGATGAGGAAAAAGCCCGTGGCGAAGGTCCCGATGATGGAGCCCAGGGTGGAGAAGGCGTAGATCTTGCCCACGATGTTTCCCGTCCGGTCCAGGTTGTCCAGGGTGAGCTTCACCACGACGGGCGAGATCATGCCGAGAAGCATCGAGGGAACGAAGAAGATGGCCGTCGTGAGCAACAGGATCCGCAGCATCAGAGTCGTCTGGAGCTGGGCGGCGCCGATCAGGTCGGTCAGGGGTGCGATGGTCAGGGCCCCGACGCCGGAAAGGAAGAGCAGCCACCCAAGGGTTGCCTCGCGGGGATACCGGTCCGCGAGGGTCCCGCCGACCCAGGCGCCGATGCTGATCCCCGCAAGGACGACGCCGATGATGCTCGTCCACGTGTACAGGGAGACCCCCACGTAGGGCGCCATGATCCGTCCCGCCACCAGCTCGATGACGAGCGTGCAGAAACTGGCGATGAAAACGACCATGTTGGCCTTGACGACAACCGTGTTCATGCTGACCTCACATAAAAAGGGCTAATGGCTAAGGGCTTAAGGCATAGGGCAAAAAGCATGGATTCTTCCTTTTACCCCTTTGCCATAAGCCATATGCCTTGAGCCATTATTTTTCTTCTTTCGACGTCACATCCGCCTTGATCCGGTTCACGGCTGCAATCATGGCATCGAAGACGTTTTCCCGAAAGTCTCCGGCCACGACGACGTACATCACGTCCTCGCCGACCTTCAGGACTCCTTCGTTGACATGAGCCAGGACCTCCACGATCCCCGTCATCGCCTTGATTTCCCCGATGATCCCCTCCAGGCGCTTGCGGTCCACCCGGACGCTCACCTCCGACACGGGTCTGCCGTCCCGTGAGGTGGCCCTCACGACCCCGTTATGGCAAAGGATCATCCCTGCCTTGTGAAAGTCAGGATGCTTCTTGATTCGCTCAACCAGTTCCGTCAGACTCATATCCGGCCCTCGCTTTCCTGGTATTTGATGTTTCCGGTCAACACCCCACGCCCTGCACCCTACACCCCATCTTCCGTCCCTTGACTGCCGCGTCCGCCTGTGCCATGTTGAGATCATGAGGCGGCGAAAAGGCTCATCGACACCGCAGTTGCTCGGGGAAATCCTCCCCGAAGCCTTGAAAAAGAAGGCCCTCCATCTTCCCATGAAGGACCGTTCGCTCATCGACGCCTGGAATCGCGCCGTGGGGCCGCAGATCAGTGCGAAGGCCCAGCCGGACAGGCTCAGAGACGATGTGCTCTATGTCCGTGTGGCCAACTCCGTCTGGATGCATGAACTCCAGTTCATGAAACAGGACATCGTCTCGAAACTCAACGGGATCCTTGGCGGGACAACGGTTGTTCAGATCCGGTTCTTCATCGGCGTAGTCGAGGCCCCGCCCGTGAAGCATGCCGAGCCGGATGTGCTGCTTGACGCCCGCGATCTGAAGGCGGAAGAAGACGACTACATCCGCGAAACCCTCGCCGGCGTGACCGACCCGGATCTGAAAGAGATCCTGCAAAAAACAATGACGCGGTCTATCCTGCGGGGTCGGAAAGATTCCTGAACAGTGCTTCCAGTTCCTCCGAATACCCTTCGCCTTCCTTATATATGAACAGAGGCGGAAGAACGGCCAGTTCCTCGCCGCCTCCCTTCACTCCTTCCACAAGGACGAAATCGCCCCTCGATCCCGGCCGTGAATGAACCATGCGCAGCCTCTTCGGTTCCATCTTCCCCGCCCTCATTCGATGGATGGCCTCCACCATGCGCGAGCAGGGGTAAATCATGCAAACCCGGCCACCGGGTTCGAGCGCGTGGGAAGCGGCCTTGAGGAAATCGGCAATGGACCCCGCAATTTCGTGCCGAGCCAGAGCCTTTTCCGTCGCGGGGTTCACCTGCCCCGAGCCCATCTTTCGATAGGGCGGATTGAAAATCGCGACGTCATGGGATCGGGTTTCCAGGAATTCGGCGACCTTCCGGGCATCCCCCCGGATCATCTTCACTCGTTCTTCGAGGCCATTGATGGAAACACTGCGCCCCGCCATCTCAGCAAGATCGGCCTGGAGCTCCAATCCCGTCACATGGATACCGGGATGCCGGAAGGCCAGCAGAAGGCTGATCACGCCGCTCCCGGCTCCGAGTTCGAGGATCCGATCCTTTTTTTTCGGTTCAACGAAATGGGCCAGCAGGACGGAGTCGATCGTGTACCGGTAACCCTTCTTCTTCTGGAGGATCTTCAGCCGCCCCCCGAAGAGGGACTCCACCGTCTCGTCGTCATGGATCAGTGTATCGGATCGGTCCATGGGTGCCGCCTGTTTCGCTACACAGCCTACAGCGTCTACAGTCTACAGCCTACAGCCAAAGAAGAGGGCAGAGATTCGTATGTAACTCAATCCTGTCGGCTGTTGGCTGTCGGCTGTCGGCTACCTCGACCCGCAGTCCTAGTCTATCAGGTGAACAAACAGCCCGCTTCTGAGCTTCGGTTCGAACCAGGTGGATTTCGGGGGCATGATCATTCCCGCATCGGCAATGCGGATCAACTCGGAAATCCCCGGGGGGCAAAGAGAGAAGGCCACGGCATAGCCCAGTTGATCCACCATCCGCTCCAGTTCGTCCATTCCGCGGATCCCGCCGACAAACTTGATCCGGTCATCCGTCCGCGGGTCCTTGATCCCGAGAACGGACCCCAGGAGATGATCCTGGAGGATGGAAACGTCCAGCTTCCCGATGAGATCGGCTTTTTCGTAGATTGCCGGTTTTGCCTCGAGCCGGTACCAGGTTCCCTGGAGATACATGCCGAACTGATGAGGGCTCGAGGGCGACCGTTTTGTGAAACCGGGCGTGACGGTGAACTTCTCGCCGATCCGGTGCAGGAATTCCTGCCCGGTCATCCCCTGCAGATCCTTCACGACGCGGTTGTAGTCCAGGATCTTGAGCTGCTCGTGGGAGAACAGGGTGGCCACGAAGGTATTGTACTCCTCCGCCCCGTTGTGCGCCGGGTTTCTCCCGCGCCTTGCCCGCGCCACCGTGGCAGCCGATGCCGCACGGTGATGCCCGTCGGCAATGTAAAGGCACTCCACCTTCGAGAATTCCCGTTTCAGTTCATCGATGGTCCCGTCGTCGCAGACGACCCAGGCGGTGTGGGTAACGCCGTCCGGTGTGGTGAAATCATACTCCGGGGGGTCTTTCATGTTCGCGGCAATGATCCTGTCGATCGCCTCCCTGGAGCGGTAGAGAAGAAAGACGAGCCCCGTCTGAGCCCCTGCTGTTTCGATGTGATTCACCCGTTCATTTTCCTTGTCGACACGGGTGAGTTCGTGCTTCTTGATGAGCCCCGCCTCATACTCGGCCACGCTCACGCAGCCCACGAGTCCGTATTGCTCGCGGCCCGCCGCCTTCTGCCTGTAAACGTAAAAACAAGGTTTCTCTTCCTGAAAGAGTATGCCCTCCCCGATGAAGTTCCGCAGATTCTCGCGGGCCCTGGCGAAGACCCGGGGGTCATCATCCCGGATCTCGTCCGGGACATCGATCTCGGATTTTTCCACGCGCAGGAAGTTTCGCGGGTTATCCCGGACGATTGCCCTCCCCTCTTCACGGTCGAGAACATCGTAAGGGAACGACGCCACTTCGCCGGCATATTTCTTTTGCGGCCTCACGGCCCTGAACGGAATCACCCGTACCATAGACACCTCCTGAGAGGGAGATTTCTAGCATATCGCTCTTTACAAATCAACAAATCGCAGGGTTTCGGGTATCGGGTCTAGGGTCTCGGGTACAGGAAAATAAACAAACCGGGTGTTCAACGCATACAGGGATTTTTGTCTGTTCAAGGGTATGTTCGCTTCCCTATACCCTAGCCTACCCTATACCAACTCATTGAGGCGGTTGATAAAATCTCCGCGAGCGGTTATAAGACGCTAACCAACGTTCGGGGGTATGCGATGACACGTGTGTTCATTCACGGGCTGGAAAGCAGCAGCCAGGGCGCAAAGGGGATCTTCTTCCGGGAGCGCTATCCCGACATGATCATCGAGGATTTCAGCGGACCCCTCGATGAGCGGATGAAAAAGCTCAACCGGCTTCTGGCGGGCCTGGAGGAATTGATCCTCGTCGGCTCCAGTTTCGGGGGTCTCATGGCCGCCATTTATGCCTGCGAGAACGAAAACAGGGTGAGAAGGGTCATCCTGCTTGCGCCGGCCCTCCACGTCCCGGACTTCGGGCGTTTTCTGGGCAAGAGGGTAAATGTCCCCGTGTCGGTCTTTCACGGTCGAAACGATGACGTGGTGCCGCCGGCCGCCGTGAAGGCCATCGCGGGAAAGGTTTTCGAAAACCTTGATTACCACCTTGTCGACGACGACCACTCGCTGCACGTCACCTTCCCGCTGATGGACTGGAAGGCCCTCATCTGAGCCCCGGGCGGCCCGGAACCGGGAGAAGCTCCTTGACAAACCCAGGGTGATCACCTAGGTTGGGTAAAACAGGCGGGAATCGATAATGACAGAAACGGTAAACAAGAAAGTCGTCATCCGCTACAGCGCCGACATCGTCGACCAGCCGATCGCGTGCAAGCTCGCCAAGACGTACGATCTGGATTTCAACATACTCAAGGCACGGATCTTTCCCCGCCGTGAAGGTGTTATGGTCCTGGAGCTTAGCGGCACGAAAGAGAATTTCGACGCCGGGGTGCGGTTCATGAAAGAAAAGGGGCTCCGTGTGGAACCCCTTTCGAAAAGCGTAACCCAGAATACCGACAAGTGCGTTCACTGCGGGGCCTGTGTAGCCTTCTGCCCGACCGCGGCCCTTTACACGGACCCGAAAACATCGAAAATCATCTTCGACCCGGAACGCTGCAACGGTTGCGAGTTTTGCGTGACGGCATGTCCCGCCAGGGCCATGGCGATCGACCTGTTTTGAAGAAAGTGTATAAGTGCATAAGTGTCTGAGTGTTTAAGTGAAGAGGAGAAGGAATCGGTAATTTTTCGTCTTCGAACTTGCACCTTTCTTCACTCAGACACTCAGACACTTCTTGTCACTCAGACACTATTTCCTGCTCAGACACTTCTTCTCACTTTCTCTTGCTTCCCCTGTCCGCGTCCTTCTTATCGCCATTTTCGAGGGCATCGTTCATGTGCTTGTTCATCTTGCCCTTCTGGTCGGAGAAAAAGTCCTTCGCGCCCTCCATGACATCTCCCCCTTTGGCCACGACCTTGTCGACGACCCCTTTGAATCTCGTTTTCAGGTCACCGGACGGGAGGAAGTGCTGGAAGGCAAGCAGGGCCAGTACGACGGCAGCGACGATGAGCGTCAGCTTGAAGAAGCGGCTGAGGAGCCAGAACAGACCGACGGCGGCGAGAATGAGGAGAAGGACGATTACCCCATTTTCGGACATGAAGCCGGCAATGGCATCCATCGCGATCCCTCCTTGTGCGTCATAAGGTTGATTAACACGATTCCTTTGTGATATCCACTAATTATTGCACCTTGACAAAGCACATTCCCCGGTCTAGGTTGCTAAATTCAAGAAACGTGCCGAAACGGGAATGCACCCCCGCCTTCAGGCAGCGATCGGGAGGTTGCCGCGACGGATCGGCACGGTGAGGACCATGAGCAAAAGCCGGGACAAACAAGGCCGGGATGGAAGCATGCCGGTGGAATCGCCCAGAAGGGTTGCCCTGGCAACGCTGGGCTGCAAAGTGAACCAGTGCGAATCGGCGGCCATGGCGGATCGCCTGACGCAGTTGGGTCACACCGTGGTCGGCTTCGATGCCGATGCAGATGTCTTTATCATCAACACCTGCACGGTGACGGCACGGACGGATTTCCAGTCCCGCCAGCTCATCCGGAGGGCGGCAAGGCGCAACCCCGGAGCGCCCGTCATCGTCACAGGCTGCTATGCCCAGGTGGCGCCGGATCTGCTCAAGGAGCTGCCCAACGTGCGCCTTGTCGCGGGGAACGTCGAAAAAGAGCTTATCCCGGGGCTTGTCGGGACCCTGAACGGAGGCCCTGCAGACGTGTTTGTCCGGGATATCGGGCAGGCCCGGCAGTTCTCGGGTCTCACCCCCGATCGCTTTCCCGGGCGGACGAGGGCTTTCCTCAAGATCCAGGACGGGTGCAATGCCCGGTGCAGTTACTGCATCGTTCCGAAGGCAAGAGGGCCCAGCCGCAGCATGGCGGAGGATCGCGTCCTTGAACGCGTCGCATCCCTGGCCGCCGCGGGCTATCGCGAGATTGTCCTCACGGGGATCCACCTCGGCGCATGGGGGCAGGATCTGACCCCGTCCTCGGACATGCCATCTCTCCTGCGCCGGATCGGGGATGCGGGGCAGATCGGTAGGCTCAGGCTCAGCTCGATCGAACCCATGGAGGTGACCGATGAGCTGATTGCATGCCTTAGGGACTCGACGTGGCTGTGCCGGCACCTGCACATCCCGCTTCAGAGCGGCGATGACCGGATCCTTGCCGCCATGGGGAGGCACTACGACCGGGAATTTTTCAGGGAACGGATCGAGCGGCTCGTCTCGGAAATCCCCGACCTTGCGATCGGCGTCGATGTCATGGCCGGATTCCCCGGTGAGGGGGATCACGAATTCGAGAACACGATGGCCCTGCTCCGGGAGCTCCCGGTGGCCTACCTCCATGTCTTCCCCTACTCGGAGCGGCCGGGCACGACGGCATCGGGCATGCCGGAAAAAGTGGAGGAAAGCGTCAGGGCCGCGCGCGCGGCGGTGCTCAGGGGCCTTGGGCTCGCCAAGCGGGAAGCCTTTGTAAATCGTTTTGCAGGCTCGACGCAGGTTGTCCTCGTCGAGCAGAGCCGTGACAGGAAAACAGGCCGCCTGAAGGGGTTCACCGGCAATTACATCCCGGTATGCCTGCTGGGCGGGAGCAGGAGCATGATGAACCGTTTTGTCGATGTCGTCATCGAATCCTCTGAGGCCGGCATCGCAACCGGCCGGGTCTGCCATGAACAGTGAGCGCATGGAACAGCTTGCCCGACTGGAGGAAGCCCTGGGGTACAAATTCAGAGACCCCTCCTTTCTGGATTGCGCCCTCACGCACCGGTCCTTCGCCAACGAGAACCCCGACCTCGTGATGCAGGACAACGAGCGTCTCGAGTTTCTCGGCGACGCCGTCCTCACCCTGTGCATCACGGACATGCTGGTAAAGAAGTTCCCGGAGTGCACCGAGGGGGATCTCTCCAAGATCCGTTCCACCATCGTCAACGAAAGGCCCCTGGCGGGGCTCGCCCGGGAACTCTGTGTCGGTGATTATCTCCTCCTCGGCAAAGGGGAAGACCTCTCCGGCGGCAGAGCAAAGAGCTCCCTGCTGGCCAACGCTCTCGAGGCCATCATCGCCGCCGTATACTGTGACACGGGGTTTGCGGGCGCCTTCGACTTCATCGGAAAGAGATTCCACCCCCTTCTGGAGACGGGGGCTGCCGGTGTCTTTTACAGGGATTACAAGACCAGCCTCCAGGAAACCACCCAGAACCGCTTTCGGGTCATCCCGAGGTACAGTGTCATCAGGGAATACGGGCCCGACCATGACAAGGTCTTCCAAATCAGGGTGAGCATCGGGGAAATCGTGAGCACGGCAGGGCTGGGCCGCAACAAGAAGGAAGCCGAGCAGCGCGCCGCCAAAAAGGCCCTGGAGGCGATCGAGAGACTTCCGACACCGAACGGCGGCAACGGAGAAGACGTGCAGGAGTGAGAAATAGTGTCTGAGTGGCTGAGTGTCTGAGTGTCTGAGTGAAGAAAGACCAATTATGAAGACAAATAATTACCGGTTCATTTTTCCTCTTCACTCAGACACTCAGACACTTAGACACTTAGACACTTTTCGGCTGCCGCTCAGCAGCATGACCGAAACAGACGGAACAGACAGAATGGACCGTGCATTGAGGCCCCTCATCATCCCCTTCTTCCTCCGCAACCGGGGCTGCCCCCACCGATGCGTCTTCTGCAACGAGAGGATCATCTCGGGCAATGCGGAGGCGATCACGGAAGCGGGCCTGCGCGAGACGGTGAGGTCAACCATCGCCGGGAGCAAGGGCAGCGGCCCCGTCGAAATCGCCTTTTACGGGGGAAGTTTCACCGGCATGGCCCGCGAGGAGCAGATGGAGTTGCTTCGCATGGCCGGGGCGCTCATCGGCGAGGGTGCGGTCCACTCCATTCGCCTCTCCACGCGCCCCGACGACATCGAAGGGACCTGGCTCGACACGCTGAAAAAGTTGGGGGTGAGGGCCGTCGAGATCGGCGCCCAGTCCATGGACGACGGGGTCCTCCGGCAATCGGCGCGCGGGCACAGCGCGGAGGATGTCCGAAGGGCCTTAGGGATTCTGAAAGAAAAGGGGTTCGAGACGGGCATCCACCTCATGGCGGGGCTTCCCGGGGAGAGCCGGGAAAAATTCGAGACATCCGTTACGGAAGTGATCCGCACCGGGCCCGACACCGTCCGCATCCACCCGGTCCTGGTCTTCCGGGACACGGAACTCGCCCGCCTGTACGAGAGAGGGGACTTTCGCCCCCTGACCCTCGATGAGGCCGTCTCGTGGTGTAAGGTCGCGCTGGTGCGATTCACGGGGGCACGCATCCCCGTCATCCGCCTGGGGCTGCAGTCGACGGCTGAGATGGAAAGAAAGGGGGGCATCCTTGCCGGCCCCTGGCACCCGGCTTTTCGCAGCCTCGTGGAAGCGGATCTCTTCAGGGACATGGCCCTCGAGCTGATTTCGAAGGCCGGCGGCATCGACAGCGGACAGGAGTTTCACGTGGCCCCGGCGGACCTGTCGAACTTCAACGGGATGGGCAGCGCGAATCTCGCCTTTCTGAAGGCCCGCTTCGGCAGCCGCCCCGTCACGGCGAAAACGGACCCGTCGCTGCCGAGGGGCGCCCTCGTGCTTCGGAACGGCGCGAGGGAATACGGGACATCGATTGCGGAGGTCAGTCTTGTTTAAATCGGGATTCATCGCCATCGCCGGACGGCCCAACGTGGGCAAATCCACGCTCCTGAATGCGATCCTGGGCGAAAAGATCGCCATCACGAGCAGCAAGCCCCAGACGACGAGAAACAAGATCACGGGAATCCTGAACGCCGACGACGGGCAGTTCATCTTCCTGGACACGCCGGGCATCCACCGGGCAAAGACGCCCCTGAACCGCTACATGGTGAAGGCGGCGACGAGCACCTTCAGCGAGGTCGACCTGATCCTGTTTCTCATCGAGGCGGACCGCGGCTACGACCCGGACGACGGTCTCATCATCGAGAGCATGCGGGAGGCAGGGGTCCCCGTATTCCTCGTCATCAACAAGATCGACCTGGTGGCCAAACCGATCCTGCTGCCGCTGATCGACCGCTTCCGCGGCCTTTATGAATTCCGCGAGATCGTTCCCGTGTCGGCCGCACGCGGCAACGGGGTGGACCGTCTTGTCGAGCTCATCCGGGAGGCCCTGCCCGAGGGGCCGAAGTTTTTCCCCGACGACATGTTCACGGACAACACGGAGCGCTTCATCGCCGCCGAAATCGTCCGGGAGAAGATCCTGCTGCTCACCCACAGGGAAATTCCCTACGCCACGGCCGTCACCGTCGATTCGTTCAAGGAGGACGAGGAAAAGAACCTGATCCGGATCGCGGCCACGATCACCGTGGAGAAGGATTCCCAGAAGGGCATCCTCATCGGCAAGGGCGGGAAGATGCTCAAGGAGATCGGCACCCAGGCCCGCCTGGAAATGGAGAAGTTCTTTGCGGCAAAAATCTTCCTGGAACTTTTCGTCCGGGTGCGCAAAGATTGGACAAAAGACGCCAAATGGCTCAAGGAGTTCGGATACTCAGATAAATAGGGTTCAGGGTATAGGGTAACGGGTACAGGGAGAAAGTATTAAGAAATATTCTTCCATCGACCCTGAACCCTTGACCCAGTCCCCTGGCCCCTTAACCCTTAACCCTTGACCCTGGACCCTGATTCTATGAAACCTTTAATAGCAATCATCGGACGGCCCAACGTGGGCAAATCGACGCTCTTCAACCGGCTCTCGGACCGCAAGAAGGCAATCACCATCGACGAACCCGGGGCGACGCGCGACCGCAACTACACCGAAGCGACCTGGCAGGGAAAGGCCTTCGACATCGTCGACACGGGCGGGTTCGAGCCGGTTTCGACGGAGAAAATCCTGATGCAGATGCGCGAGCAGACGAGGCTCGCCATGGAGCAGAGTGACCTCATCATCTTCCTGATGGACGGCAAGGAAGGCCTCACGCCTGCCGACGAGGAGATCGCGAAGCTGCTGCGTACATTCAAAAAGCCGGTCTTCTATGCCGTCAACAAGATCGACGGGGACCGACACGACAACCTCGCCTACGAATTCTACCGCCTCGGGATCGACCGGATCCATGCCGTCTCCTCCGAGCATGGCCGGGGTATCGACGATCTGATGGATGACGTCGTTGCGGCTCTTCCCGATGCGCCGCCGGCAACGGGTGAGGAAGAGGAGGAGGTGATCCGGATCGCCGTCGTGGGCCGTCCCAACGTGGGCAAATCGTCCCTGGTCAACAAGATCCTGGGCTACGAGCGCACCATCGTGAACCCGACGCCGGGAACGACGAGGGACGCCATCGACACGCCCTTCGAGTTCCGCGACCGCAAGTATGTCCTCGTCGACACGGCGGGCATCCGCAGGAAAAGCCGGATCAGCCTCACGCTGGAGAAGTACAGCGTCATCGAAGCCCTGAGAACGCTCAATCGCTGCGATATCGCCCTTCTGCTCATCGACGCCGAGCAGGGGATCGCCGAACAGGACGCGAAGATCGCCGGGCTCGTCCTCGACAAGGGGGTTGCCTGCATCATCGTGGTGAACAAGTGGGACCTGCTCAAAAAGGACAACAGCACGATCGGCGTGCACGTGGACAAGATCCGCGACACCCTGAAGTTCCTGCAGTTTGCCCCCATCGTCTTCGTATCGGCCGTCACAGGGCAGCGGGTGACGAGCATCTTCGACGTCATCGAGGCAACCCACGCGGAATACACGAAGCGCATCTCTACGGCGGAGCTCAACGAGAAAGTCAATGCCTTCGTGGCCGAAAACCCGCCGCCCATGTACCGCAATCGCCCCAACAAGATCGTTTACGTCACCCAGGCCTCCGTGAAGCCGCCCACCTTCATCTTCTTCGTGCGCGAGCCGAAGGCCATCCACTTCTCCTATCAACGCTACCTGGCCAACCGAATCCGGGAAGGACTGGGCTTCGGGAACGTACCCATCCGGCTCGTCTTCCGACTACGGCACCGGGACCGGGAGAAATAGAGGGTTCGGGATTCCGGCTTCAGGCTTACAGGATAAGAAAGAACGGGAAAAGTAAAATAAGACCGATGTCATTGCGAGCAATGACTTCTTTGTTTTATCTTCACTCGGACACTTAGACACCTAAACACTCAGGCACTTATTCTTGCTCAGACACTCCGTAACTGCCGCGTAAGCGTCTAAAATCCCATTGACTTAGGCAAAATTCCTGTGCTAGAGGAAACTCTCAATCGGGGTTGTTTTTCTTCTTACTATTTCCACACACGTTTTCTTTTAATCTCTTAAAGCACGAGACAAAAGGAGGAGGGCGTATGAAGATGAAGCACGTACTGGTGGCGTTCATGGTTCTGGGTCTGGCATTCACCATGCCGGCCCCCGCATTTTCCCAGGCCAAGTCGGACACGATCAAGATCGGCGCGTTTCTGCCGATGACGGGCGGAGTGGCCGCATACGGACAGGGGTCCTGGCAGGGAATCCAGGCGGCCAGGGAAATGAAACCGACCATTCTCGGCAAGAAGGTCGAGCTCTTCCTCGCCGATGACAAGAGCGACAAGATCGAGGCCGCCAATGCCGTGTCCCGGCTGGTCGAGAAGGAAAAAGTCATCGCGATCATCGGCTCCTCCATCAGCGGCAACACCATGGCCGGCGCCCCGATCGCAGAGAAGGCCGGCATTCCCATCATTTCCCCCACGGCCACAAACCCCCTCGTGACGCAGGGCAAGAAGTACATCTTCCGCGTGTGCTTCATCGACCCCTTCCAGGGAGAAATGGCCGCCAAGTACGCCTACGAGACCCTGGGGAAGCGCAAGGCCGCCCTCATCATCGACAAGGCGCAGGACTACTGCGTGGGCCTCGCGGATTTCTTCGAGAAGAGCTTCACGAAACTCGGCGGCCAGATCGTGGCGAAGACTTACTGCCAGACCGGCGACAAGGACTTCACCGCGCAGCTCTCGGCCATCAAGGCGAAGAACCCCGACGTGCTCTACATGCCCAACTACTACACCGAAGTCGCCCTGGCCATGAAGCAGAGCCAAGGACCTCGGCATTAATCTCCCCGTGCTCTCCGGTGACGGCGCGCAGGACAAGGCCCTCATCGACATCGGCAAGCAGTACGTGGAAGGCCTCATGCTGACGGGCCATTTCGAAAAGGAAGCCGCCAGCACGCCCCTGGCCAAGAAGTTCATCCCTCTCTACGAGAAGAAGTACGGCAAGGTGGGCACCTTCGACGTCATGGGCGCCGATGCGTACTTCGTGCTGGCCGACGCGATCGAGCGCGCGAAATCGACGGACGGCGCCAAGATCCGTGCCGCCCTGGCGACCACGAAGAACTTCAAAGGCATCTCCGGAACCATGACGATCGGTGAAGACGGCAACGCCATCAAGAGCCTCGTCATCGTCCAGGTCCGCGGCGGCGACTTCCGGTACGTGGCCACCGTCGAGCCCGCAGGCGCGAGCGCCCGAACCCAAGAAGGCCGGCACCGAAGAAGAAGTAACCCGGCATGCGGGAGATCATTTGACAGAGAGGGGCGATGTGGCGATCGCCCCTCTTTTGTGAATTGCTAAATGCGATAATACTGATCCAGAAAAATGCCCCTCAATCGCCCTTTGCAAAGGGGGAAGCATGACCTCCTGCCTTTGCAAAAAAGGGTTGGGCGAGGATATTACAGGCCTCGTATCTTCCTTGGATAACTCGCGGTCAAAGCAGGGATCCGGTAGACGCGTAACGGCATGATAATTAAGTTCGCGACAGGGAGCAGTCTCTTGGAGCTGACGTTCTTCCTCCAGCAGATCATCAACGGGGTGGCCCTGGGGAGCCTCTACGGGCTCATCGCCATCGGCTACACCATGGTCTACGGGATCATCCGGCTCATCAACTTCGCCCACGGCGACGTCATGATGATGGGGTGCTACTTCGCGTACTTCGGCATCCTGATGTTCAGCCTCCCCTGGTGGGCCTCCTTCGCCGTGGCCATACTTCTCACGGCCGCCCTGGGTGTGTTGATGGACAAGGGCGCCTACTTGCCCGTCCGCAACGCCCCCCGCATCTCGGCGCTCATCACGGCCATTGGCGTCTCGTTCCTGCTCGAGAACCTCGGCCTTGTCGTATTTGGCGGCCGCCCCAAGGGATTCGAGACCCCCGACATGTTCAACGAGGTCTACGAGGTTGCCGGTCTGATGTTCCCCGCCCTGGTCCTCTGGACACCGTTGCTCACCCTGGTCATCCTGGGCATCATCCTCTCCATCATCTACCGGACCAAGACGGGGCGCGCCATGCGATGCATAAGCACCGACATGGAGACGACGAAGCTCATGGGAGTGGACGTCAACCGGATCATCTCGATCACCTTCGCCATCGGCTCCGCCGCGGCGGCGGCCGGCGGGATCATGTGGGCCATGCGCTACCCCGAGATCAACCCGCTGATGGGCATCATCCCCGGCTTCAAGGCCTTTGTTGCCGCCGTCCTGGGCGGCATCGGGAATATCACCGGCGCCATGCTGGGCGGGCTCCTGCTGGGGATCGCGGAGATCCTCCTCGTGGCCCTGATGCCGGAGCTGGCCGGATACCGCGACGCCGTCGCCTTCGCCCTGCTGATCCTGATCCTGCTCTTCCGCCCCACGGGGCTGATGGGCACGAAGCTGCCGGATTAGGGCCGCAGGCCCTGAGGCTTGGGGAAACATGTGTCTGAGTGAGAAGAAGCGTCTGAGTGTCTGAGTGAAGAAAATAACAAGTTCGAAGACGAAGAATTAACGGTCCCTTTCTTCCTCTTCACTCAGAAGCAGGACTCAGACACTGAGACACTTAGACACTGTCGCTTCGCGACATGACGGAACAGACTGAACAGACGGAATAGACCCTTTTTACATGGATCCTCATCATCTCCGAAATCAGATTCTCTCCATCGCAGGCACCGTCGTGCTCCTGGCGCTGCTCTACGTCGCCAACACGCAGGGCTCCGACTACACCATACGCATCCTCAACAACATCGCCATCTTCATCATCCTCGCCGTGAGCTACAACCTCATCAACGGCGTCACGGGCCAGTTCTCGCTGGCGCCCAACGCCTTCGTGGCTCTCGGCTCCTATACCTCGGCCCTGCTGACCCTCACGCCGATGGAGAAGGAGATCTCCTTCATCATCGAACCTTGCATCTGGCCCCTCTCCGTGATCACGCTCCCCTTCATCGTCTCGCTCATCGCGGCGGGTGTCGTGGCGGCCCTGTTCGCGGTCCTGATGGGGTTTCCCGTCTTCCGGACTCGCGGGGACTACCTGGCCATCGTCACCCTGGGGTTCGGCGAGGTGGTCCGCGTCATCGCCAACAACACCCAGAGCATCACCAACGGGCCCCTCGGGCTCAAGGGCATCGCCGGCCACACGAACATCTGGTGGGCCTGGGGTTTCGCCATCATCACGGTTTTTCTCATCGTCCGGATGATCCGCAGCAGCTACGGCATGGCCATGAAGGCCGTCAAGTACGACGAGGCGGCCGCCGAGGCCGTGGGAATCAACGCCTACTGGCACAAGATGCTCGCCTTCACGACGAGCGCCTTCTTCCAGGGGGTGGGGGGCGGGCTGCTGGCCCACCTGATCACCACGATCTCGCCGACCCTCTTCACCTTCTTCCTGACCTTCAATCTGCTGATCATCATCGTGGCAGGGGGGCTTGGCAGCACCACCGGGGCCATCATCGCGGCCATCCTCTTCACCTGGGGCGGCGAGGCGCTGCGGTTCGTCGAGGAGCCCATGGATCTCGGGTTCATCGACATCCCCGGAATCCCCGGCATGCGGATGGTCATCTTCTCCGTCATCCTCGTCCTGATCATGATCTTCGCGCGGCAGGGTCTCATGGGAACGAAGGAGTTCGGATGGAACGCCCTGTTCCGAAAGCTCGGAATCGGAGGTCGCTCCTGATGGCCCTTTTGTCGGTGGAACATATCACCATGAAGTTCGGCGGCCTCGTCGCCGTCAACGACTTCGACCTGGCCCTGGAAAAGGGCGAGATCGTCGGCCTCATCGGCCCGAACGGCGCAGGCAAGACGACCGTCTTCAACATGATCGCCGGCTACTACACGCCCACGGAAGGCACCATCCGCTACCAGGGCAACTCCATCGCCGGTCTGAAGGCCAACCGGATCACCAAGGCCGGCATCGCCCGGACCTTCCAGAACATCCGTCTCTTCTCGGAGCTTTCCGTCATCGAGAACGTGATGATCGGCTATCACTGCCGGATCCGCTCCACGTTCCTCGGGGCGACGCTGAGATTTCCTCTCTATCGCCGCGAGGAGAAGATGATGGTCGAGGGGGCCATGAACCTCCTCAAGGAAGTGGGCCTCGAGGACGTGGCCCGGGAGAAGTCCACGTCCCTGCCCTACGGCAAGCAGCGACGCCTCGAGATAGCCCGGGCGCTGGCCACGGGGCCGCAGCTGCTTCTGCTGGACGAGCCGGCCGCAGGGATGAACACGAATGAGACTCAAGACCTTCTCCAACTCATCCTGAAGCTCCGGAAGGACTACGATCTTACGGTGTTCCTCATCGAGCACGACATGAAGTTCGTCATGGAGATCTGCGAGCGGCTCAAGGTGCTCGACTACGGCACCACCATCGCCGAGGGCACACCCCACGAGATCCAGAACAATCCCAGGGTCATCGAGGCCTATCTGGGGGAGGTGCAGCGTGCTTAGGGTCGAAGGCCTGAACGTCCACTACGGCGGCATCCACGCGCTGAAAAGCGTCACGCTCCACGTGCCGGAGGAGAAGGTCGTCACCCTCGTCGGCGCAAACGGAGCGGGGAAAAGCACCCTGCTGAGAACGGTCTGCGGCCTTGTGCCCGCCACGAGCGGGACGATCCGCTACCTTGGGCGACCCATCACCGGAATCGCTCCCCACCGCATCGCCCGAGAAGGCATTGCCATGGCCCCCGAGGGCCGGCGTGTCTTCGTCAACCTCAGCGTCTACGATAATCTCCTCATGGGGGCCTACGGGCGCTCCGATAAAAAGGAAATCGAGCGGGACGTGGAGTGGATCTTCGAGACCTTCCCGCGCCTGCTGGAGCGCCGCGAGCAGCCGGCGGCGACCCTTTCGGGCGGCGAGCAGCAGATGCTGGCGCTCGGCCGCGCCCTCATGTCGAGGCCGAAGCTGCTGCTACTCGACGAGCCTTCCCTTGGGTTGGCCCCGCTTCTCATCCGCGAGGTCTTCCGGGTCATCCGCAAGATTCACGAAGAAGGCACCACGATCCTGCTCATCGAGCAAAACGCCATGGCCGCCCTCAACGTGGCCGACTACGGCTACGTGGTGGAGACGGGCGAGATTCGCGGGCACGGTCGTGCTCCTGGCGCTGCTTCACGTCGTCAACACGAACGGCTCCGATTACACGATCCGCATCTTCAACAACATCGCCATCTTCATCATCCTCGCCGTGAGCTACAACCTCATCAACGGAGTGACGGGCCAGTTCTCGCTGGCGCCAAACGCCTTCGTCGCGATCGGCTCCTATACCTCGGCCCTGCTGACCCTCACGCCGATGGAGAAGGAGATCTCCTTCATCATCGAGCCCTGCATCTGGCCCCTCTCGGTGATCACGCTCCCCTTCATCGTCTCGCTCCTCGCGGCGGGTGTCGTGGCGGCCCTGTTCGCTTTCCTGATGGGGTTCCCCGTCTTCCGCACGCGCGGGGACTACCTGGCCATCGTCACCCTGGGGTTCGGCGAGGTGGTCCGCGTCATCGCCAACAACACCCAGACCATCACCAACGGGCCCCTCGGGCTCAAGGGCATCGCCGGCCACACGAACATCTGGTGGGCCTGGGGTTTCGCGATCATCACGGTATTCCTCATCGTCCGGATGATCCGCAGCAGCTACGGAATGGCCATGAAGGCCGTCAAGTTCGACCAGGCGGCCGCCGAGGCCGTGGGAATCAACACCTACTGGCACAAGATGCTCGCCTTCACCACGAGCGGCTTCTTCCAGGGGGTGGGCGGCGGGCTGCTGGCCCACCTGATCACCACGATCTCGCCGACCCTCTTCACCTTCTTCCTGACCTTCAACCTGCTGATCATCATCGTGGCAGGGGGGCTTGGCAGCACGACCGGGGCCATCATCGCGGCCATCCTCTTCACCTGGGGCGGCGAGGCGCTGCGGTTCGTCGAGGAGCCCATGGATCTCGGGTTCATCGACATCCCCGGAATCCCCGGCATGCGGATGGTCATCTTCTCCGTCATCCTCGTCCTGATCATGATCTTCGCGCGGCAGGGTCTCATGGGAACGAGGGAGTTCAGACTGGAACTGCGCTGTGCAGGAAAGCTCGGAATCGGAGGTCGCTCCTGATGGCCCTTTTGTCGGTGGAACATATCACCATGAAGTTCGGCGGCCTCGTCGCCGTCAACGACTTCGACCTCGCCCTGGAGAAAAACGAGATCGTCGGCCTCATCGGCCCGAACGGCGCAGGCAAGACGACCGTCTTCAACATGATCGCCGGCTACTACACGCCCACGGAAGGCACGATCCGCTACCAGGGCAACTCCATCGCCGGCCTGAAGGCCAACCGGATCACCAAGGCCGGCATCGCCCGGACCTTCCAGAACATCCGGCTCTTCTCGGAGCTCTCCGTCATCGAGAACGTGATGATCGGCTATCACTGCCGGATCCGCTCCACGTTCCTCGGGGCGACCCTGAGATTTCCTCTCTATCGCCGCGAGGAGAAGATGATGGTCGAGGGGGCCATGAACCTCCTCAGGGAAGTGGGCCTCGAGGACGTGGCCCGGGAGATGTCCACATCGCTGCCCTACGGCAAGCAGCGGCGCCTCGAGATCGCCCGGGCGCTGGCCACGGGGCCGCAGCTCCTTCTGCTGGACGAGCCGGCCGCGGGGATGAACCCCAACGAGACGCAGGACCTGCTGCAGCTCATCCTGAAGCTCCGGAAGGACTTCGACCTCACGGTGTTCCTCATCGAGCACGACATGAAGTTCGTCATGGAGATCTGCGAGCGGCTCAAGGTGCTCGACTACGGCACCACCATCGCCGAGGGAACACCCCACGAGATCCAGAACAATCCCAGGGTCATCGAGGCCTATCTGGGGGAGGTGCAGCGTGCTTAGGGTCGAGGGCCTGAACGTCCACTACGGCGGCATCCACGCGCTGAAAAACGTCACTCTCCATGTGCCGGAGGAGAAGGTCGTCACCCTCGTCGGCGCAAACGGCGCGGGGAAAAGCACCCTGCTGAGAACCGTCTGCGGCCTCGTGCCCGCCACGAGCGGGACGATCCGCTACCTGGGGCGCCCCATCACCGGCATCGCCCCCCACCGCATCGCCCGTGAGGGCATTGCCATGGCCCCCGAGGGCCGGCGCGTCTTCGTGAACCTCAGCGTCTACGATAATCTCCTCATGGGGGCCTACGGGCGCTCCGATAAAAAGGAAATCGAGCGCGACATCGAGTGGATCTTCGAGACCTTCCCGCGCCTGCTCGAGCGGCGCGAGCAGCCGGCGGCAACCCTTTCGGGCGGCGAGCAGCAGATGCTTGCCCTCGGCCGCGCCCTCATGTCGAGGCCGAAGCTGCTGCTCCTCGACGAGCCTTCTCTTGGGTTGGCCCCGCTTCTCATCCGCGAGGTCTTCCGCGTCATCCGCAAGATTCACGAAGAGGGCACCACGATCCTGCTCATCGAGCAAAACGCCATGGCGGCCCTCAACGTGGCCGACTACGGCTACGTGGTGGAGACGGGCGAGATCGTCCTGGAGGGAACGGGGAAGGATCTGCTCAGCGACGAGAGGGTGAAGAAGGCCTATCTGGGCGAAAGCTAGCGCTCCCGGAGCGCAGGGTCCAGGGAAAGAGAAAAGAAAGGCAGGGCGTTTGGCCCTGCCTTTTGTTTATGTTTGTCATTGCGAGCCACGGACCCGTTTTGGGACTGGGTTATCGATAGAATAAACACCCCCCCTCGCGGGAGAGGGCAGGAGTGAGGGGTCTTGAGATCCTGCACCTCCGCTTCATCCCCTCCCGTCGAGGGAGGGGAAGCGCGAAGCTTCTCATTAGGAGGCGTCTCCAAGGACCGCTTCCCTCTATATCTCAGAGAACTGGAGTTCCGGTATAATCACCGCACCGGAGATCTCTTCGATCAGGTCGCCAACTACCTGTGCGATCTGGTGCCAAAACGGGACTAATTACCAAATATTTTTTATCACCATATCGACAAGTAATTTTAACGGAGAATAATGTCGCCGGTGCATGTATTGTAAAGAAGCTTTACAAAATCGTAGTAGCGATAATTCCTTAATGAATACAATAGTTCAATGGTTAAACAGCCCATCAGGTGAACGATTGCTGTCGAATTCTTTTACGTTTTTCACAAGAGAAAGATCATGCCGGCGGATGCATGACATCGCTAAATGCCTAGTAATTTCAGGGTATAGTTATCGTTGTTTTCCTTGTCGCCCCTGCTGGTATCTTAGTTGCTTATGTTGCATCATACAAACTAATGAAAGGAGGAATGATTATGAAGAAAATATTCTGTACTGTTGCTACCTCTGCTTATGCTTGCAACAGGCGCATGGGCAGCGGAATTCGTAAATGGTGGTTTCGAAACTGGTGATCTGACCGGGTGGACCGGTGGAGGTGGCACGTCGGTTTGGGTCTCCTGTTAGCTCCAGTTGCCTCCTTCCACTTACGCGCGGGGATAACACCCAACAACGCAATTATGAACGGCGGAACAGACCCAATTCGCAGGCGCCAACAGAGTATACAGCGGCAGCTACTCCGTGCGAGTCAACGACAGCATCAACAACCGATCCGGTATCCACGATAAGCCAGTCAAGTGGCTAGCTATTCCAACAACAACATTTATTTCGCTTGGAATGCGGTGCTGGATTCGTCACACGGATGCTGACAGATTCCGATTACTTCTCCCTGACACTGCGGGATGCCACAGACGGGCACTGACATAGTCAGCACGGGCAATACAGCGCTGCCGGCGCGATTGGCAGCGGCGCATCCGGATGTCGTATGGTACACTTTAGCTGGTGGTGGTTGGTATAGCAGCGGTTGGGTGGTAGAGCAACATCGATCTGCTAGGCGCTGAGGTGCAGTCGGACATGATTTCACGCTGAGCACTGCTTGCATGCGGACTGCCAGCCTATAGCGGGCATGCAGGATATGTCATATCTGGATGGGTTCGGAGCCGCTCCGCCTCCCATTGGAACGCCAGAGCCTGCGACGATGCTTCTCCTCGGCCTCGGCCTGATGCGGTCTTGCCGGTTTCAGGAAGAGATCCTAAGTAACTAACTTGAATTGACAAAAAAAGGCGTGGTCGGATTCTGGCCTCGCCTTTTTCTTTTTGGCCGCAAGATTGAGCTCGTTCAAATCCTTCTTGGCCCTACTTTTACAAGGAGGAGAGCAGGAACTCTATTGTTAGTAAAAAAGAATATTTGTGAATGCCTTTACCGCAGTCTTCCTGTCCCGTGAGATTAGTTGAGGTGGATGATCTTCCCCCTTTTTATAAAGGGGAACACTCAAGGTGAAAATCAGGCATTTACCTCACGAGTTCACATAATGCAGCCTCGTCGGCCCCCTCGATCCAGTGGATCTTGATCCCCCGGCGCTCCATGCCCCGGAACCAGGTGTCCTGGCGCTTGGCGAACTGGTGGATTCGGATGTTCAGGGTCCGGAACATCTCCTCATAGGCCAGATCGCCCCGCAGGTAGAGGCTCACGTAACGGTACTCCAGGCCCATCTCGTCCAGGCGCTCCCATGGGATGCCTGAATCGTGAAGTCGCTGCACCTCCTCGATCATGCCCTGCCCCAATCGTTCCTTCAGACGCTTCGTGATCCTCTCCCGAAGCACTGTGCGCTCCCACCGGACGCCGATCACCAGGGGGACAATGTCCGGCCGCTCGATCTCCTCCCTCGACCCGTGCGTTGACGTGTGTTCGGCGATCTCGATGGCGCGGATCAGGCGCTCTCTCCCGGTGAGATCCGTCGTGTTGTGCAGGGCGGGGTTCATGTGAAGGAGTTTCGCGGCCAGCTCCTCCATGCCCAGCTTTCCCAATTCCTCTCTCAGGGCCTCGTTTTCCGGTACGGGCAGCATCCGGTACTCCCGCAGGATCGACTCGATGTAGAGGCCCGTCCCGCCCACGACAACAGGCATCCTGCCGCGCGCCGTGATCTCACGGAAGCACTCGTAGAAGCGCTGCTGAAATTCGAAGACGCTGAACAGGTGGCCGGGATCGGCCACGTCGATGAGGTGGTAGGGAACGGGCACGCCGTCGACGATGTACTCAGCGAGGTCCTTGCCCGTCCCGATATCCATTCCCCGGTAGACCTGGCGCGAGTCTGCAGAGATCAGCTCCGCGCCGATCGCGGCGGCAAGCCGTGCCGCAAGCCGCGTCTTGCCCGATGCCGTCGGCCCGAGGATGACGATGAGGTTGTGTCTCTTGTGGTCATTGATATCGCTGAATCAAATCCCCCTGCCCCTTTGTCAAGGGGGCTTCTGCAATATCCCCTTTTTCAAAGAGAGGGGGTTTATGAAGTAATCCCCTTTTACAAAGGGGATTGAAGGGATTTTCTTCTCTTCACTTAGCACTCAAGCACTCAGCACTGAGACACTTCTTCCACTGCCGCTCCGCGGCAGATTGCTTTTTGCCTGTCTACGTGTTAGTTTTTTTCAGGCCAGTTATATCCGTTTTGGCCGGAGCCGTCAAATACCCGATGAAAAAATCACAGCTCGACCTGCGCAACGAACCTGTCGGTTCGCTTCTCTGGAAAATGAGCCTGCCATCCATCACCGCCATGCTGGTGATGGCCTTCTATAACTTCGTCGACATCTTCTGGCTCTCGCGGCTGGGCCCCCAGACCATCGCCGCGGTGACCATCGCTTTCCCCATCCAGATGCTCTTCGGCGGGTTCGGGGTGGGCACCGGCGTGGGCGCCGGGTCCTACGCGGCGCGCATGTTCGGCGCGGGCGACAACGAAAAAGCAAACCAGACGGCCGGGCAGATCATCTTCCTGTCGATCTTCATCAGCGCCGTGGTCATCGCGCCCGGGTTGATCTTTCACGACGCGATCCTCAAACTCTTCGGCGCCACGGAGGACATCCTCCCGCTTTCGAGAGAGTACTTCATCGTCTATCTCTTCACCACCCCCTTTCTCATCTTCATGATCTCGGCGGGGAATCTCTTCCGCGCCGAGGGCAACCCCAACTACTCCATGTACGCGCTCACGACGGCGGCGCTGCTCGGGGCCGTCCTGGACCCCTTCCTGATCTTCGGCTGGGGGCCCTTCCCGGAGCTCGGAATCAAGGGGGCGGCCTGGGCCGCAGGCATTTCCCAGTTTATCACGTGCGTGCTGTCCCTGTGGCTTTTCATGAAGCCGACCTCGTCCTATCAAATCCGCCGGGAGCACCTGGCGCCCAATCTCCCCGTCATCCGGTCCATCTACCGGGTCGGCTTTCCTTCCATGGTCATGAACTTCGTCATCAGCATCGTGCTCACCTTCTACAATCACATCCTGGGCTCCTACGGGCCGGCGGCGGTGGCAACGCTGGGCATCATCTTCCGCGTCCAGGGGCTCATCATCTGGGTGCTCGTGGGGATCGGGCACGGGGTGATGCCGCTCGTGGGCTTCAACTTCGGCGCCCGGCTCTACGGGCGGCTGATCGAGACGGTGAACGTGGCCGTGAAATACGCGGGGATCCTCACCATCGTCAGCTGCGCCTTCCTGCAGGTCTTCGCCGGCCCGCTCATCGGCATCTTCACAAAAGACCCCGAGGTCTTGGCCATCGCCGTGCCGGCGCTTCGGATCTTCGCCCTGTCGCTCCCCTTCGCGGGGGCCAACTTCACCTGGATCAGCATGTTCAACGGCCTCGGCAAAGGGGTCATCTCCATGTCGCTGCTGCTGCTTCGCGACATCGTGCTCCTGATCCCGCTGCTGATCGTTTTCTCCATGCAGTTCGGCCTCACCGGGGTCTGGGCGGCGCAGCCCATGGCCAACGCGTGCCTCTTCCTCGGAGCGCTGTATCTCACAAAGAGGGAGTTCCGGAGCTTCCCCGCGAAGGCCGATCCTGCCCCTCCCCCGCCGAAATAATCGTTGGGATTTTCCGGCGATTTTTGTTAAATCTTCAGCGAAAACAGTAATTGGGTAAATGGTTGATTAGGTAATTGGAGGAACAGGGATTCGGGATTCGTCCCTGCACCCTAGTCCCTGGTCCCTTCTTTTCACCGGTCACTGGTCACTATTTTAAAGGGGGAACCTCATGGAATTCCTTTTCACACCCATCAAGGTCGGGTCGCTCGCTCTCAAGAACCGCATCGTCATGCCGGCCATGCATCTCGGCTACTGCAACGACAAGAGTGAGGTGACGGACCGTCTCGTGGCCTTCTACGAGGAGCGCGCACGCGGCGGCGCTGCGCTGCTCTTCATCGGGGGCTGCCCTGTCGATGAGTACGCCTGCAGCATGAAGGAGATGATCGGCCTGAGCGACGACCGCTTCATCCCCGGCCTGAAAAAGCTCACGGACGCCGTGCACCGCCACGACACGTTCGTTGCCGCCCAGCTCTTCCACGGAGGCCGCTACGTCCGCTCCGGCATGATCGGCCGGCAGCCCATTGCGCCCTCCCCGATCGCATCGGCCATCACCCGGGAAGTCCCCCGGGAAATGACCCTCGACAATATCCAGGATACGATTGCCAACTTCGCGCAGGCCGCCCGAAGGGCAAAGCAGGCCGGCTTCGACGCCGTCGAGGTCCTGGCGGGCACGGGTTACCTGATCTCGGAGTTCTTCTCGCCGCTGACCAACCAGCGGACCGACGAGTACGGCGGCAGCCCCGACAAGCGGATGCGCTTCGGCATCGAGGTGGCCTGGGCGATCCGCGAGGCC
>CAWDHZ010000026.1:0-16743 GCA_963802225.1 uncultured delta proteobacterium
CAGCCGCCTTGTCACGCTCCGCCCGCTCGCGGGCCTCCTGGTCCCGGAGGGCCTGCTCGCGCAGGGCCCGGTCACGGGCTTCCTGATCGGCCCGCTGCTTGGCCAGCTCCTCTTCCGAAAGCCCCGGTTTCGTCCCGGACTTCGTCACGTCCTCCTTCGTGGCCTTCTTCGGGGTGCTACACCCGCTTGTCAGCGTGACGGCCATCACCAACGCCATGAATACCGCCAGAAGGATCCCGTATCGTTTCATTGTGCACTCCTCCTTTGAACCCTGCGGGCAAGATCAGGCAAGTGCCCGTAAGGAGATTGCTTTTGACGAGATTGTCTTAAACCATACCTCCCGTGCCGTCAATAGAAATTTAAGTGGGGCGACCACGTGGGGGACACGTAGGCATCGAGCCCCTCGTGGATGACGCGCACGTTGGTGCCGTTGGAGTTCATGACGCAGACCCTGGATTTTGTGCCCAGGCGCGACACGAAGGCGATGTAGCGCCCGTCGGGGGACCAAACGGGATTTTCGCTGCGGCCGTTGGTCGTAAGCTGGACGGGCGTGCCCCCCTCGGTTTCCATGACCATGACCTGGAAGGTTCCGCCGGCCCGCCCTTCATAGGCGATGCGGTTCGAACGGGGATGCCAGGCAGGCGTTGTGTTGTAGCCCCCCTCGAAGGTGAGCCTCCGTACGCCCGCGCCGCTCGAGTCCATGAGGTAGATCTGGGGCGTGCCGCCGCGGTCGGACACGAAGGCAATCTGCCGGCCGTCGGGCGACCAGGTGGGCGAGACATCGATGGACGGGTCACTGGTGAGACGCGTCATCCGGCCGTCGGAAAGGCTCAAGATGTAGATCTCCTCGCTGCCGTCCTTGCTCGAAGTCACGAGCATCCGTTTTGAGTCGGACGACCAGGTGCCGGGAAGATTGAGACGTCCGTTCGAAAGGATCTTCCGTGCCGTCTGGCGGTTGAGATCCATGGCGAACAGGTCCGGGGCGCCGTCCTTGTAGGAAAGAAACGAGATCTGCTTCCCGTCGGGCGACCACTTTGGCGAGAGCGTGATGGTGCGGAAGTTCGTGAGCTTCACCGGCTCCGTGCCGTCGAAGTTGACGTAGTGGATCTCCGACGTACCGCCCTTCTTGCCGGCAAAGGCGATCTTGGTGTCGAAAAGACCCTTCTCGCCCGTGAGCGCCACGAGGATCTCCTGGGCAAACCGCACGACCATCTCCTTGCGCTCCTCGATCTTGCCCGTATAGCGCTTGCCCACGAGGAGCTTGCCCTGCACGACGTCGAAGAGGCGGCACTCCAGGGTGAGGTCGCGGCCGCTCACGGTGAACCCGCCCGTCACGAGCGACTCGGCGCCAATGCCCGTCCAGGCCGGAAACTGGATGTTCTCCGTGGAGATGCCGAGCTTGGTCTGGTCGACGAGAAAGGCCTTGCGGTCGAGGATGTTGAAGAACCCCGTGATCTCCAGCGTCTTGCCCAGCGTGTCGGCAAACCAGGGGGAAAGACTCTCCTGGCTGCCCGCGTTGTTCGTGTTCTTGAACGGGGTGATGGCGATGGGGAATTTCTGAGTCGAGGGGGAGTCGATGTTGATGTAGACCTTGCCGTAGGCCGCCGGCACGATGGCCAGGACAAGGAGAATGGATGCGAACAGGTACTGGATGCTTCTTCGTTTTCTCATGATTTCCTTGAGCACCTCCCGATGTAGCCTTCAGCAATCTTTCATCGATGAAATCCCCCTCTTTCCCCCTTTTGCAAAGGGGGAGGAAAGGGGGATTTTTTTACTTTATGCGTTGGACCCTTTACCCTGGACCCTAAACCCTATCTTCTGTAGTCGGCCGAGTGGAACTTTATCCCCAACTCCACGCTCGAGTCCTGGATCCAGGCCGGAAGCGGCGGGAACGGATCGGACTTCTTGATCGCCCGATAGGCCGACTGGTCGAAAAAACTGTTTCCCGAGCGCTTCTCGAAGCTGATGTGGGTCACCTGGCCGTTGCGCAGGACCCGCACATCGAGGACGGCCTCGAGATTCTTGTCGGCCAGGATGCTTTGCGGCAGGGCCCAGTTCTGACGCACCTTCGACCAGATCTGGGTGTAGTACTGGCTCATCAGCGAGGCCGTATTGCCCTGCCCCGAGAAGGGCTGCCCGCCGGCATCGGCTGCGTCCGCTTTCTTTCGCATCTCGTCGATGGCCTGATTGAGCCGGGCCGCGTCCTGTTTCTTGGTCGGCGCATCCTGCTTCAGAAGCGGCGTGGGGGTCTTTGTGACGATGCTCTTTTTGAGGACAATGGCGTTGTCGCGCGCGCTCTCCTTGAGGGCTTCGCTCATGACTTCCCTCGAGAGGGCCGCCGTGGCACTCTTGCCCAGGTTGGCCGGTGAGCTCACCAGGTCCACGGAGTAGGCCGGCCCGAAGGTCCACGTTCGCGTCGGGAAGGCAGGGGAAAAGAAGAGCACGGAGAGGGCAATGGCGTGAATGAGAAGCGACAGCAGGACGGCCGTGTTCAGCCTGGTCAGGCCGTCACTTCTCCATCTGAGGGTTTTCACCGTCATTTCGAATCCCTGGGCGGTTCCGTGATCATGCCCAGCTTGTCGATGCCCGCTTTCCGGACCTCGGACATGACCTGAACGACAACCCCGTAAGGAACCTCTTTGTCGGCCCGCATGTAGAGCTCCCGATCCGTCCTCGTCTTGAAGATGCTCTCAAGCTTCGTGCTGAGATCGGGGAGCGTCGTCTTGAATTCGTTGAGGTAGATTTCCTGCTTGCCGTTGATGGTCAGCACGAGCTTCTCTTCCGTGACGTTGATGCTCTTGGCCTTCACGCGGGGCAGGTTCACGTCGATCCCCATCTGGAGCATGGGCGCAGTGACCATGAAGATGATGAGCAGCACAAGCATCACGTCGACCAGGGGGGTCACGTTGATCTCCGAGAGCGGCTTGTGTCCCGAGTTGTTCTGTCTTCTGAACTTTGCCATGGCTTATTTCTGCAGGTAATGCCTCTCGATAATGTTGAGGAACTCGGAGGCGAAATTATCCATCTCCAGGGAGATGTTCCGGATGCGGTTCAAGTAGTAGTTGTAGAATACCACCGCCGGGATGGCCGCCGCAAGTCCGAAAGCGGTGGCGACGAGGGCCTCGGAGATTCCGGGCGCCACCACCGCGAGCGTGGCCGACCCGCGGGCGCCGATGCCGCGGAAGGCGTTCATGATGCCCCAGACGGTGCCGAAAAGGCCGATGAAGGGACAGGCGCTTCCCGTTGTGGCAAGAAACCCCAGCAGGCTCTCCAGCTTGGAGGACTCGGTGCTGCAGGCCCGGTGGAGGGCGCGCTCCACGTTGTCGAGACCCTTCATCTCGATCGTCGAGGGGCCCGATAACTCCAGAGGATCCTGGGGCGTGCCCTTCGAGGTCCTGTTGATCTTGCCCAGCTCGACGTAGCCGGTCCGGAAGACCTCGGCGATCGTGGAGTTGGGATATCGCTTCGACTCGGGCAGCACGTCCGAGAGCTTGCTCGAATTCATGTAGGAGTCGAGGAAAAGGTTGTTTTCCTTTTCCGTCTTCGAGATGACGCGGTATTTCATCAGGATGATGGCCCAGGAAACGATGGAGAAGACGAGCAGCATCAGCAGGACGAACTGCACCATCGGTCCCGCGTCGACGACCATCTGGAGGAGATTCCCCCGGAATTCCCCCCCGAAGTCCACGGCGGATACCGCAAAGAGTGTGCCCATTGACGACCTCCGGATCAGACCGGGCTGTTGCCCTATATACGATGAGACGATGGAGCGACACATCGCATCCATCGCCTTTGAACAGCCCCGGCAACGTGTTAAAGTGGCATATCTGTAATGGATATCGTCTGCGATGTCAACACCCTTTTCGTCCCGGGCGCAGGCAGGGTGCGGGTACAGGGTTCAGGGTACGGGAGAAATCGTTGAAACCCTCTAGCAGGTAAACGACCCCGGATGCCTGCAGATTCCTTTCGGTTCTTTCGTCCGGTGTTCACCCCCTTACTGATTTCTTGACTCCTCCGCACCCTGTCTGCTATAAGCATTCAACGCCTTTTAAGAGCAATCCGGAGAGATTGAAAAAGGTCGCACCCATGACTGTCAAAATTGTTCGTTGCTGGCCGATAACGGAAAACCTTCCCGGATGACGGGAAGGTTTTTTTTTGGATGCCGGGAAGGTCGCAGGGCGCAAACGAAAGAGGTGAAAGGCATGAAGAAACGAAAGGTCGTCATGGATGCCGAGGGCATCGAGCGCTCGCTCACGCGGGTCGCCTACCAGATCCTCGAGAAGAACAAGGGGGTCGAGGACCTCGTTCTCATCGGGATCCAGAAGGGCGGGGTCCTGCTGGCGGAGCGCCTGGGCCGGAAGATCTCCGCAATCGAGGGGGTCCCGATCCCCGTGGGGAAGCTCGACATTACGCTCTACCGCGACGACATCATGAAATCCGGCAAACAGCATGAGATCGGCAAGACGGACATTCCCTTCTCGCTCAACGGCAAAAAGGTGGTCATCGTCGACGACGTCCTCTTCACGGGAAGGACCATCCGGGCGGCCATGGACGCGTTGATGGATTTCGGCAGGCCCACGCTCATCCAGCTTGCCGTGCTGATCGACCGCGGCCATCGCGAGATCCCCATCCGGGCCGACTTCGTCGGGAAGAACCTCCCCTCGTCGCATTCGGAAGAGGTGCTCGTCAAGCTCTCAAAGCGAAAGGCCTCGGACGCGGTCATGATCGAGGAAACGTTCTAGGCGGCCGGACGTGGGGCAGGGTCCCGGTGTAGGGCAGGCGTCCCGCCTGCCATCCTCATCAGCGAGACAGCGGCTTGAAGACAGGCGAGACTTTCCTGTCCTTCAACTCATTCATCCATCGGGGTTTGACATGAAACTGGCCAGAAAAGACCTCCTGGGCATCCAGGAATTGAGCGTCGAGGAGATCAACCTCATCCTCGACACGGCGGACTCCTTCATCGACATCTCCACGAGGGAGATCAAGAAGGTCCCCACGCTGCGCGGCGTGACCGTCGTCAACCTCTTCTACGAGCCCAGCACGCGTACGAGGACCTCCTTCGAGATCGCCGCCAAACGGCTGAGCGCCGACACGATCAACATCACCACCTCCACGAGCAGCGTCGTCAAGGGCGAGACCTTCGTGGATACGGCCCGAAATCTCGAGGCCATGAACCCGGACATCATCGTGCTGCGCCACAGCGCCGCAGGAGCGCCCCACATGCTCTCCAGGGTGATCCGGCAGTCCGTCATCAACGCGGGCGACGGGGCCCACGAGCACCCCACGCAGGCCCTGCTCGACATGATGACCATGCGGGAGAAGAAAAAGCGCCTGACCGGCCTCAAGGTGGCCATCGTGGGAGACATCGCCCACAGCCGGGTGGCCCGCTCGAACATCTACGGCCTGACCAAGATGGGCGCGACGGTGAGCGTCGGCGGTCCCATCACCATGATGCCACGCTACGTCGAGCGCCTCGGCGTCGAGGTCCATTACAAACTCGAGGACGCCATCCGGGATGCCGACATCATCATGATGCTGCGCATCCAGCTGGAGCGCCAGGAGACGAACCTCTTCCCGTCGTTGAGGGAGTACGCCAAGTACTACTGCCTGAACCGCAAAAACATCGCTGCGGCCAAGGACGACGTCCTCATCATGCACCCGGGCCCCATGAACCGCGGCGTGGAAATCTCGCCGGAGATCGCCGACGGGCCCTACTCGGTCATCCTCGAGCAGGTCACCAACGGGGTGGCCGTGCGGATGGCCCTGCTCTATCTCTTGTCGGGAGGCAAGTCATGACGATGCTGCTCAAAGGCGGAAGGGTCATCGACCCCTCCCAGAAAATCGACGACATCCTGGACGTCCTCATCGAAGGCGGCAAGATCGCCGCTGTGGGCCGAAATCTCGTCGACGACGCAAAGGGCAAGAAAAAGGACACGGGACTCACGGTCCTGGATCTCAAGGGAAAGCTCGTCGTGCCCGGGCTCATCGACATCCACACGCACCTGCGGGAGCCGGGCTACGAGTACAAGGAAACGGTCGAGTCGGGATGCGAGGCGGCCGTGGCGGGCGGTTTCACCTCCATTGCCTGCATGCCCAACACGAACCCCGTAAACGACAACCGCTCCGTGACGGAATTCATCCTCAGGCAGGCCCGGAAGGCAAACCTCGCCAACGTCTACCCGATTGCCGCCATCAGCAAGGGCTCCGAAGGGAAGATGCTCGCCGAGTTCGGCGATCTCAAGGAGGCGGGCGCGGCGGGCCTCTCCGATGACGGCAGGCCCGTCATACACGCGGGGCTCATGAAGCGGGCACTCGAGTACGCCCACTCCCTGGAGCTGCCCATTGTCGCGCACTGCGAGGAGCTGCAGCTCTCGAAGGGCGGCCTCATGAACGAGGGGCTCTCTTCGACGGAGCTCGGGATGCCGGGAATCCCCACCATCTCCGAGGACATCATGGTGATGCGCGACATCCTGATCGCCGAGTACGTGGGAACCTCCGTCCACATCTGCCACGTCAGCTCCGCCGGCGCCGTGCGCATCATCCGGCAGGCCCGGGAGCGCGGGGTGAAGGTGACGGCCGAGACGGCGCCCCATTACCTGCTGCTGACCGACGAGGCCCTCAAGGACTTCGGGACCTCCTTCAAGGTGAGCCCGCCCCTTCGCAGCGCCGAGGACGTGGCCGCCGTCCGTGCGGGGCTTCGCGACGGCACGATCGAGGTTATCGCCTGCGACCACGCGCCCCACTCGGCCATCGAGAAAGAGGTGGAGTTCGAGTATGCCGCTAGCGGCATGGTCGGCCTCGAGACCTCGCTCGGCCTGTGCTGGAAGCTCGTCGAGGAGGGACTCCTCACCCCCTCGGAGCTGATTGCCCGGATGACGGTGAATGCCGCCCGCGTGCTGCGGATTCCCGGGGGAACGCTCAAAAAAGGCGCCGTTGCCGACGTGACCGTCATCGACCCGAAGAGAGCCTGGACGGTGGACATCCGGAAGTTCCGCTCCAAGAGCCGCAACTCGCCCTTCGACGGCTGGAAGCTCCCGGCCAAGGCGGTCCTCACGATCGTGGGCGGGGAGATTAAGTACAATGAACTGTAAAGGCAGGGTACAGGGTCAAGGGGCCAGGGTACAGGAAGAAATCTTCTTCATTGCCCTGAACCCTGAACCCTGAACCCTGGACCCTTTCCATGACCTCCAAATCAAGCCATAAAGTTCAGGCCATCGTGCTTCGGTCGCTCGACTACGGCGAGTCGGACCGCATCCTCACCTTCCTCACCGATGAGTTCGGCAAACTCAAGGGGATCGCCAAGGGGGCGCGGCGCAGCCGCAGGCGCTTCGCCAACGCGTTGGAGCCCTTCTCGCTTTCCACTCTCCTCTTTTCCCGAAGGGGCAGCGGCGGCCTTGCCTTCATCGAAGGCTCCGACGTCATCAACCACTTCGCCGGCATCCGGGCCGATCTCGACCGAACCCTGGTTGCCGCCTACGTGGCGGAGCTCGCCGAGCAATTCTCCGTGGAGGGCAAAAAGAATTTGCCCCTCTTCGAGCTGTTGACGGACTTTCTCGGCTTCATCGAGTGCGGGCAGATGACGGAGACGGCGGAGCGGTTCTTCGAGCTTCGACTGCTGAAATCGGCGGGATTCGAGCCCGTGCTGGACCGTTGCGTCACCTGCGGCACCCCGCTGGAGACGATCGAGTCGCCCCGCTTCGACTGCCGGGAAGGGGGCATCCGCTGCGCGCGGTGCACCGTGAACGGCCCCGATTTCATCCCCGTCTCCGTCGGCACGCTCAAGACGCTCCTGCTGGGTCGCGACATCGACTTCGCCAGGATGCCCCGCGTCGGGCTCTCGGGCCCCATGGCCCGCGAGAGCCGGGAGGTCCTCGGCTGCTTCGTGCGGCACCTAACGGGCCGCGAGCTCAAGTCGCTGAATGTCCTCGGGGAAATCCGGAAACGCTACACATAGGAGAGGATTCCGGAGTCGGGCTTCAGGATTCCGGATCAGAACAGAAAAAAATCTTCAATCCCTCGTTCCTTTTAGATCCTGAATCCTGAATCCGCTCTTTTTTAATTGACAGGACCCCCTCTAAATGCTAGTTGTGCCGCTTGACACGGATATCCCCGTATTAACTTGCTTTTTCCGGGATGAGCGGGTCATTCCCGCCCCATTTGACAACCACCTCGGCATCATTGCCCGATCGACAGGGAGGTAACAGTCGTGACCTTTCAGGAATTGGTTCTTGCCCTCGACAAATACTGGGCCGACCAGGGCTGCATCATCCAGCAGCCTTACGACCTCGAGGTCGGCGCCGGCACCTTCAACCCGGCGACGTTTCTGCGCTCCCTGGGCCCCGAGCCCTGGAACGTGGCCTACGTGGAGCCCTCCCGCCGGCCCACCGACGGCCGCTACGGGGAGAACCCCAACCGGCTCCAGCACTACTACCAGTACCAGGTCATCATGAAGCCCTCTCCGATGAACATCCAGGAGCTCTACCTGAACTCGCTCAAAAGCTTCGGCATCAACCCCCTGGAGCACGACATCCGATTTGTCGAGGACGACTGGGAATCGCCCACGGTGGGCGCCTGGGGCCTGGGCTGGGAAGTCTGGCTCGACGGGATGGAGATCACCCAGTTCACGTACTTCCAGCAGGTCGGCGGCATCGACCTCAACCCCGTCTGCTCGGAGATCACTTACGGGATCGAGCGCATCGCCATGTACCTGCAGGGCATCGACAACGTCTACGACCTCGAGTGGGGCCACGGGGTGAAGTACGGCGACGTCCACCACCAGGGCGAGGTGGAGTGGTCGCACTACAACTTCGAGGAAGCCAACGTGGAGATGCTCCGGAAGATCTTCGACATGTACGAGGCCGAGGGAATCCGGATGGCTGAGAAGGACCGGGTGCTCCCCACCTACGACTGCTGCCTCAAGTGCTCCCACACCTTCAACCTGCTCGATGCCCGGGGGGCCATCAGCGTGGCCGAGCGCACCACCTACATCGGCCGCGTGCGCAACCTGGCAAGACTCAGCGCCGAGGGATACCTCAAGCAGCGCGAGAAGATGGGCTTCCCGCTGATGGGAAAATTTAAAAAATAGGGACGAGGGACCAGGGGGTAGGGACGAAACCGATGCCCTTTATTTCGTCACTCAGACACTCAGACACTTAGACACTCACTCACTGGAGTTTCAGATGGCTAAAGAGTTGTTTCTCGAAATCGGGACGGAGGAGATCCCCGCGGCCTTCCTGCCGAAGGCAATCGCGGACATGGAGGAGATGATCCAGAAGGAGTTTGCCGCCAGCCGCATCAAGCACGGCGCGGTGAAGGCCGTGGCCACCCCGCGAAGGCTTGCGCTCTGTGTCTCCCGCGTAGCCGAAAGGCAGGAGGACCAGGTCATCGAAAAGCTCGGGCCCGCGAAGAAAGTCGCCTACGACGAGCAGGGCAACCCCACGAAGGCCGCCCTCGGCTTTGCCAGGGGTCAGGGCATCGACATCTCCGAGGTGGAGATCATCTCGACCGACAAAGGTGAGTACATCGGCGCCCGCAAGAAGCTCGAGGGCGAGGACACGGTCAAGCTTTTGCCTGCGATCCTGCCCAAGTTCATCCTCTCGATCCCCTTCAAGAAGTCCATGCGGTGGATGAACCTCGAGATCCGCTTCGCCCGGCCCATCCACTGGATCGTGGCCCTCTACGGCGGCGAGGTGGTCCCCTTCAGGATCGAGAACATCGCATCGGGCGACCTGTCGCGCGGGCATCGCTTCATGAGCCCCAAGCCCTTCAAGGTGAAAGGATACAAGGACTACCTGGCGAAAACCCGCAAGCGCTTCGTGCTCGTCGACCCCGAGGAGCGCAGGCGCATCCTCCTCGACGAGGCCCGGAAGGCGGCGGCGGGCGTGGGCGGAAAGATCTTCGAGAACGAGGAGCTCATCCGGGAGGTCTCCTTCCTCGTCGAGTACCCCTCGGCCGTTCTCGGCAACTTCGAGAAGGACTACCTGAAGATCCCCAAGGACGTCCTCACCACGACGATGATCTCGCACCAGAAGTACTTCCCCGTCGTCGACGCCGACGGCAACCTCATGGCCCACTTCGTGACGATCAACAACACCGTGGCGAAGGACCCTGCCGTCGTGGCCCGCGGCAACGAGAAGGTCATCCGGGCGCGCCTTGCCGACGCGAAATTCTTCTTCGAGGAAGACCAGAAGACACCGCTCATGACGCACTTCGAAGAGCTCAAGAAGGTCGTCTTCCACTCGGCCCTCGGCACCTCCTACGACAAGGTCATGCAGTTCCGGGAGCTTGCGGCGTGGATCACCGAAAAGGTCAACCCGGCCCTCAAGGACACCGTAGACCGCACGGCCCTGCTCTCCAAGGCCGACCTCGAGACGAAGATGGTCTATGAGTTCCCCGAGCTCCAGGGGAAGATGGGACGCGAGTACGCCTTGATCCAGGGCGAAAACCCCGTCGTCGCCAGGGCCGTCTATGAGCACTACCTGCCCACCTCGGGCGGCGGCGATCTGCCCCAGACCGAAGAAGGCTCCATCGTGAGCATCGCCGACAAGACGGACACGATCGTGGGATTTTTCGGGATCAACGTCATCCCCACGGGGACGGCCGATCCCTACGCCCTGCGCAGGCAGGCCCTGGGCATCATCAACGTCATCCTCAACAAGGGCTACCCCATCGAGCTTCCGGAGCTCGTGGATCGCAGCATCGCCATCCTGTCGAAGAAGTTCAAGCGCACGCCCGAGGAAACGAAGAAAGACGTCCTGGAGTTCTTCCGGAGCCGATTCTCGAACCAGCTCGTCTCGCAGGGGCGACCCTATGACGTGGTGGAGTCCGTGCTGGCCACGGGCATCACGGATCTGGTGCAGGCCATCAAAAAGATCGAGGCCGTCGAGGCCACCAAGGGCGACCCCGACTTCGAGCCCCTCGCCGTGGCCTTCAAGCGGGTGAGCAACATCCTGAAGGACTTCAAGGACGGCTGCGTCGACCCCGTGCTCTTCGAAAACGAGGCCGAGCAGGCCCTCTACAACGCCTACATCGAGATCCGCAAGAAGGCCGAGACCCTCATCGAGATGGGCAACTACACGGAGGCCCTCCTCGAGATGGTCCGCCTGAGAAAGCCCGTAGACTCCTTCTTCGAGGCCGTCATGGTCATGGCCAAGGACGAGAAGGTGAAGTTCAACCGCCTCTCGCTTCTCGAGGCCGTAGCGAAGCTCTTCCACAAAGTGGCGGATTTTTCGAAGATCGTGACGGAAAAGTAGGGACGAGGGTGTAGGGTGTAGGGACTAGACAAGAAAGAAAAAGGGATCGAGGAAGCCAGTTCCTCGATCCCTTTTTTATTATCGTCTCCTCTGCCCTGGTCCCTACTCCCTGGTCCCTGGCCCCTTTCCTTGCGCTTCCCGGACGTCATGGATCGTCAGGCGCACGAATGAGTTCACCTTCTCCGTCTCGATCAGGAAACGCAACCGCTTGTCGCCGCTGACGAGGCCGATGTCCGCAAAGGCCGTCTTGCGGCAGGGCTCTGCCGTGGCCATGGTATGCGTCACGCATTGCCGGATCGCGCAGCTCTTGCAGTGAACCGTCTGCCCGCACCCGCCCGGCTCCCTGGAGTGGCTGCACCCGAGGACCTCGCCGGCCAGCTCCCCGCAGATCTCGAGCTGCTCTTTGGTCAGCATCTTCCGGGCGGCCGCATTGGCGGCGATCACCCGGGCGTTGTCCTGCACGACGAGCACGGGGGGGCTCAGCTCGTCGAGGAACTCCGACATCGGCTGCCCAAGCTCCCGGACCATGAGGGGGAGGCACTGGTCGCAGACACCGTGCGATACGGCATCGAACTCCGAGGGCTTGGTCTTCACCTGTTTTTTGCAGTAGCAGCAGACAACGCGAAGCATGATTCCGGCATCCTTTCAGGCCTATGGGTCCGTCCCATAGGCTGTCATTGCCGCATGGTGCTTGATTCGGCGAAACGACAGGAGCCGGTGCTTAATAAGCACAGGAAGGGGAAAGTTTCAACTGCGAAATGACGGTATTCAGAAAGAAGGAGAGACTCGACCGGAATCCGTTCCCGGTTCAACCGGCTAACGATGCCTTCTGCCCGGGTACTCGATAATCGAGATGATCACGGTGATGAGGAAAGCCCGGCCCACGAGCAGGATGCTGTCACTCGTTAGGACATTGCAAAGCACGATGAAGGTCGCGGATCTCGTCGCGAGCGGCCAAGTAGAGATCCCGGTTCAGCCCCATCATCGGGAGACAGGTCCGGCAGACCTGCGGAGCCTTGTCGTACTCCTGCCGGTAGATGTGCCGCAGGATATCATGTCGCAAGGGACTGCTCCAGATCTGATGGATGCTCTGACGATGCAGGTTGCCGAGGCTCGACGTCACCCCGAAGTCGGCACAGCACAGGTAGGCATTGCCGTCGGGAGCCACAAGCAGGTTGTCCAGCAGGGCTCGAAAGGCATCGCAAGGCTCCGTCTTCCTGCGGCCCAGCAGTGTGCCGTACTTCTGCAGTTGGTACTCCTCGGGAATGAGGGTGTCGCCGGCACGCAGGAGGGGGGCCACCAGGGCCTCGATCGCACGGGAGTCGTCGGGGAAAGCGTCCGATCGGCCTTCGATATCCCGCGCAAAATCTCGCGCGCTCACGAAGCCGATGCCGACGCGGCACCGGGCGTTGGCCTGATTCCGTCGCATGAGAAAGCCCCGCGCGTTTTGCACGACGACATCGAATCGCCCATTACGTTTGATGTAGTTGTAGGTTTCCTCCGTGGCCCCGTCGATGTTGAAGTGCAGGAAATCGATGTCCTGCTCGATGATCCTTCGGGCCGCCTCGTCATCGGTGAGAACCATGTTCGAGAAGAGGACGATGGGATTGCGAGGGAAGGCGCGGCGGATCGCCTCCAGGATCTCGAAGAAGGCCGGGTGGGTGAGGGCCTCCCCATTTTCGGCGATGGAGAAGAGCCCGTCAAACCGACGCTCCCGTGCCTCGTCGAGGATTTTCTCCAGCAAGGCCAGCGGCATGGTCTTTGTCAGCATGTGGGAGGCGCGTTCGGGGCAATAGATGCATCGTGACGGGCAGAGGACGGAAAGCGATAGGCCGATCTGCCGGGGGAACGTCGAGTTCCTTCTCCATCGCGAGTCGAAGGGGGCCAGACCCGTGCGACGCACAAAGCGCAGGATACGACGCGTCGCCGGCCGCAATGCATGCATGGCCTGATCCCGAATGAGGCACACGGGCCTGAGAGTTGCGGCAATCGACGCAGCCTTAACAAATAAAAAATCTGTTTGAGAGTGCATGGCATTAGATTCCGAATGCATACATGTTCTCCTTGCCCGTTGTCCGATTTTCCCTGAGACTGTATACTGGAATCAGGCCAGCTGCTCTGTTTGGTACTGACAGGCATACTCGACCAGCGTGCATCGGGGAAAAATTCAACCGCCAATTGCCCGATGGTGCAGCGCGAAGCGTTTGTTGCGACAGCGTTTAACCGGCTGTTGCTGTCGGCGGCTTCTTTGAAAATGCTCTATCGAGTGACTGACGGTCCGGGATAATTCCTCGCTGATGTTTCTCCGTCATTGAATCATCGTCGCACCGATCGGCATGCGTGGGTAATCGACGGATCATTTCCTGTACGCGTAAATCATGATGTCCTGGGCTTGACCTCTCCAATGGGGATGACCGAGGATGCTATGCACATGATAGCCAAAGTTATTCTGCTCCAAAATATGAAGCAAATGCGACAGGCAGTCAGCGTCTTTCACAATATGATGGTGGTACTCGATCGCCGCTTTCTGAACCAGAGGCAGCTTTTTGACGTCATGTAAATCCTGCATTACAGCCATTTCCGAGCCTTCAATATCCATTTTCAGAAAGTCGACAGTCCGGTCTATATAACTGGATAAGGTGGTGGTCTCGACCGTGACGGATGCCGCGTCTTCGACGCGTTCCTGACACAAACTCCTGACCAAGCTACCGGGCTTTGACGGATCATAAAAAAGGGGCTTGGATCCATTGCGGTCACTGAGAGCAAGCTTATGGACGGTTACATCTTGAAGATGATTGACTTCAATGTTCCGTTTCAGCACATGAAATGCGTGATCGAATGGCTCAAAGCCGTCGATGATTGCTCGTGGAAAGATTTTTTTGAAATACAAGATGGAGGATCCGATGTTGCTTCCGCAATCGAGAATGTACGGGCTGCCTTTTTCGGTGGTGAAGTGATAATCCTGACTCAGAAAAATCTCGTGAAACAGAAACCTGAAATTATGGTAATCGGTAAAGTCGAATAGGTAGCCGAGAATCTCTATGGGCGGTTCATGTTTCACCCCAAAGTATTTGCTCTGGAGATACTTGCAATGCACTTTTTCGATGATTGCGCATGGCGTTGTGGCAACTGGCAGGGAACTCGTGCCTGCAAGCAGGTCACCCAGAGAGCCGGTTTCTGTCGGATAGCGCAGGACCAGCCCCTGACTTGTCTGGATATAGGTGAACCCGAACGAAATCCCTGAAGCACAGAGGCGTTGCATCCACCGTGCCTTCCGCCAACAACTTTTCTGATTGGACCGGGAAAGGGACACCGAGAATCAGCCGCGTTCCGGATTTTGCCGCCGTGATCAAGACGTCATCCAGTCGGCGCTGCCCGGGATCGTCTTCGTCGCCAGGGCCAGGAGAAAGATCAAGGTCTATTGCTAACGACTTCGGCTTCTTTTCAAGAATCCGGATCAATGTATCTGCGAGTAATGAACGGGATAACGGTGACGTTTGACGAAAGTCCTTCTCGTACATTTCGTCCGAAATCAGCAGTACGACAGGTTCGTCGCGCTCCCGTTTGGCTGACGTGTCGCCTTGGACGGTGTTTACGACAGGGGTCAATGCAGTGGCCGCCGTAGCGAGATCGAATCCAGCCAGATGAGCCAGCCGTGTTGCTCGGCGATCAAGATGATCGAGGCCAATACCAAAGCAACATAGGCATGGTGAAGCCCGTGCTTGAGCGAGTCTAGCCTGGAGTGTTGATGTTTATCTTTCCACCGGGTCGATTTTATGATGGATGGGGCGACCGTTGCAAAAGCGATGGATGAAGCAAGCCAAGAATGGCTGACCACGCTAGCTCGGAGTCGAACCCTAACGTCCGCCTTCGCCGACGATAGCGAAGGGTGCCCAGTAAAAGGGATGTGCGTATTCAGGGTTTTCTCGGTCGGTCATCAGGGCCAGCATCGACTGGCGGTGTGCCTCGGCCTTGGTCATCCTCGGCTCGTCCTGATGCAGCCGCATCATGGTCGTCGTGAGTTTCACAGTGGCGTCTGAATCTACCGGCCAGTGCCGGACACCAGGAGCGTTTGCCGCCGGCGTAGAAGAATGCCTTGGCGAGTCCCGACAGGCCTTCGGCGCCAGGTGTTCCGTCGGGTGCCGCCGTGTTACAGGCCGAGAGCAGAACCCACTCGGCGCGCAGCTTGAGTTGTGCAGCTTCGCTGGCCGTCAGGTAACCGTCATTCTGATCACTACCCTTGGCTGGTGGTGTAAAGATCAGGCCAGGCTCGTAGATCCCTTGACGCTGCCGGCCAGCTGGCCGTGGGTGGCAAAGGCGACCGTACGGTAGCGGCTCAGGTCCAGTGTCCTGACGTTGTCTTCGGCGGCGCGCTCACGCAACCAGAGCGTGTCCGGGTTCGCCTTCAGGGTCTTGGCGATTGCCTTCAGCTCCGTCGCGGTCGCCGGCAGGGGTTCAAGCTGACGAATTTCGGCCGTATCGGCCAGTCCACGCGCAAGGCCACCTTGCGCTCAATGCGGTTGCCGCGTGCGGCGGGGTGGCTTTCAGACCCTTCAAGGGCAGGATCGCCAAACCCGATGAACGGCTCCTGACCGAACTCGGATCGGGCGAAGAGACGTAGTGCCCGCAGCGACTGGACCGCCGGCAGAACCGTGACTGAATGGTGCTGAGCGAGCCAGTCAACCTTGGTGTAATCGGTCTTCAGCGGGTCAGTGGCATGCTGCGCCGGACTGGCGACGAGCATCGAGAACGGCAAGCCCTGAAGTCCACCGTCAGGTACCAGCAACAGATGGCGAACATCCTTGAGTTCATCAGCGATGGGCGCGACGAGCTTCGTGTAAAGGGCATGCAACGCCCCGAGCTCAGCTGGGCAGGGCAGGTCGCCGCAACTGTCGTTCATCCGCCCGCGGACGCTGGCTACCAACTTGTCGATTTCAGCCTTGTTCGTGTCCAGTGTGCGCCAAGTGGCGGCATTTTTGCGCACGACCCACACCCAGCTTTGCTCATCCGCCAATGCTGACTAGCAGTGCTTCGTCGTCCGTGAGGAGCTTCTGAGTTTCGCCGATGGTCAGGGGTTCGGGACGGGTCAGTTCGACGTATTCGGGGAAGCGCTTGCTGATGTCGGCATCCAGAGCAGTAAGTTCTTGCTTAGTGCGGTTTCTTGACTGCGTCCGAAGGTTGTCGATCAATGTTCCATTGCGCTCGCCGGTCGCCTTGCCCAGTTCCTTGATCAACGCGTCGTCCAGCGCCTTGAGCTGAAGTGCCAGGTCCTGCCGTTGGCGAACGCTCTTGGCAATGGCATTGTTTCCAGTAGCGAAGCGGGCCGCCATCTGGCCTACTACCTGACCAGTCGCACTTAACCCGCGAAGCTGTGCTACGTCGAAGGATTCGGCAGATGCAGTCTCGCCCGCCACTTTGGCAAGAAGGGAAATGTACGAGTCGTAGTCGTCACGCGCAGAAGCCATGACCTCAGGGGTGATGCCGACTGAAC
>CAWDHZ010000027.1:0-44358 GCA_963802225.1 uncultured delta proteobacterium
ATCGGGCCGGATTTTCTCCCCGATGACCCTCAGGCTATCCTCCAGGGCTGCGATGTCGGCCGATCCCTGCCGGCAGTCCCCGAGGGTTTCCTTGTTGTAGTCGCACTGGACGTCGACGACGACGGCATCGGCCAGCGTCAGCGCGTCGTAGATATAGGTGGCCATGAGGGTCTTTTTCTGTCTGACGCAACGGGCAATGAGGGTGGCCACCTCGGGGTCTTCGGCCTCGACGGGCGGGATGCCGTTGTTGAGATAACCGATCTTCCAGAAGGATCTCGTGGAGGGGCGCTGCATGCCGATGACGAATTTTGCGGGCTTGCCGGTCTTGCGATCCGTCGAGTCGGCGATCACACCGGCCATGACGGCGCCGACGAACCCCAGGCCCATGACGACGACGATCTCTCGGCCCTTGCGGCGCTCCTTGCCGGCGATTTTCCTGAGCCGTTCGAATTCCCTCGCGGAATCCTTTTCGGCAGGAAGAGGGTAGATCTTTCCCGCGGGACAGAGGGAGACCGCATTGATCTCTTTCGTGATTTTTCTCGAGCGAGCCGTCTTCCTTTTCTGCATGGGGCTTTCTCCTGGATGATCCTGTCGGGGCGCTGCGATACCCGGGAAGGAAGGCACCTGCCGCCTCTTTCCTGAAGCGGGTCGAGCCTGTCGTGCTTTTCACCGGACTGACGGTGGATGATAAACGATGACGTCGGGACCTGTCAATAAAATAGCCCTGTCGAAACGCCGGGAGGAAAAGATCACAGCTCGGCGATGGACTTCCCGCAAGCATCGAGGGTGATCTCCAGGTCTTTTTCCGTGTGGGCAAAGGAGACGAAGGCCGTTTCGAACTGCGACGGCGGAAGGCTGACGCCGTGGCGGAGCATGGTGTTGAAGAATCGCGCGAAGAGCTTCGTGTCGCAGCGGCAGGCCGATGCGTAATCCGCAACGTCGCCGGCGGCGAAGAAAACGGTGAACATGGAACCGCGCCGGGAGATCGTGACGGGAATCCCCTTTTTTTTGAAAAGGTTCTGCATGCCGCTGCACAACAACCGGGTCTTTCGTTCCAGTGCCCGGTAGTCGCAGTCATCCCGGAGAATCTCAAGCGTTGCCAGCCCTGCGGCCATGGCCAGGGGGTTGCCCGACAGGGTGCCCGCCTGGTAAACGGGGCCTGCCGGCGCCAGCGTTTCCATGATCTTCCTTGCTCCCCCGAAGGCCCCGACGGGTAGGCCCCCGCCGATGATCTTCCCGAGACAGGTCAGGTCGGGCCGCACGCCAACGAGATGCTGGAAGCCGCCGAAGCGCAGCCGGAATCCCGTGATGACCTCGTCGAAGATGAGCACGATCCCGTTTCTCGTGGCCAGCTTCCTCAAACCCTCGAGAAAATCGGGCGCGGGCGAAACGAGCCCCATGTTGCCCGCTGCCGGTTCGACGATGATGCAGGCCATGTCCTTCCCGTGCTTTCTCACGGCGAGCTTCACGGCGTCGAGATCGTTGAAGGGGACCGTGACGGTGAGCTCGGCGAGCCCCCTGGGGATGCCGGGGCTTCCCGGGATGCCGAGCGTGGCCACGCCGGAGCCCGCCTTGACGAGGAGCGAGTCGGCGTGCCCGTGATAGCAGCCTTCGAACTTGAGGATCTTCTCGCGCTTTGTGTATCCCCGCGCGAGGCGGATGGCGCTCATGGTCGCCTCCGTGCCGGAGCTGACCATCCGGACCTGATCCATCGAGGGAAAGGCCTTGACGATCATTTCGGCCATCTCGACCTCAGCGGCCGTCGGGGCCCCGTAGCTCGTTCCTCGTCCGGCCGCCTTTCGGATTTCCCTGACCACGGCGGGATGGGAGTGTCCGAGGATCATGGGTCCCCACGAGGCCACGTAGTCGATGTAGCGATTGCCGTCGACGTCCCAGATCTTCGAACCGGAGGCCTTTGCCACAAAAAAGGGCGATGAGCCCACGGAACCGAAAGCCCTCACCGGGCTGTTGACACCACCGGGAATCAGCTTTTTTGCTTCTTCGAACAGCTCGAGAGAACGATTTCGCTTCATGAGGGCTCCTGGCGTCGACAGGCTCGAGGATCGAGGCCCGAGGTGCGAGGTTTTCGGTCTGTACCTCGGTCCTCGTTCCTCGGACCTCGATCCTTCTAAAAGTATTCCATACTGGTTTTCTTGAACTCCTCCAGGCTGTCGAGCACCTGGTAATCTCCAATCCCCGCCTTGCTTGAGATCCTGGCGATGAGATCTTCCAGCGCGCCTTTTCCGGCGTGGATCATGGTGAAGAGGTTGTACCGGCCCTCGAACGGCGGGCGCCTTTCGTAGCAGTGCGTAATCTCCCTGAAGGATGCGAATACAGCCCCTGTCTCTTCCGTCCGGTCCGGCGGCACAACCCAGATGACCATGGCGTTGCGGGTTATTCCGGCTCGCTGGTGCCGGAGGATCGCGCCGAATTTCCGGATGACACCCTGTTGCACCAGCGTCCCGATTGTATCGAGGACCGCCTCCTCTTTCATCCCCGCCCGGGTGGCGACGGCGCGGAAGGGTCTTTTCTCGATGGGGAGATCGCCCTGCAGCTGCCTGAGGAGATCCTGTTCTTCGTTGTCTTTGCGATGTGCCATGGATTGAAAGGCCCCCCCCGCTGCAAATCCTCTCCCAACCTCTCACGGCCTCGCTGATAGCACAATCAAATTGTACTTGACAATTTTTTTTTAAATATTTACAAAGTACGCGGTTGACTGGTCCAATTGCGCTGCAGCGGACGCGAAAAAACCGCCTGCGGCTGTCGGCCGAAAGGGGGTGAGAAGGGCAGGTGCGACGGACCGGAGTCAGCATCATTCCGAGAGAGAATATTCGATTTTTTTAACTCAAGACAGAGAGGAGGTCGAAATGAAGTCGAAGAAGATGTTTGCAGCGCTGGTTTCCGTTCTTTTGGTTTTTGGGTTTGCCTCGATTGCTTTAGCCGCCGAGAAAGACGGTGGTACTGATTACACGAAGGCGATCGTTCTGGGCTGCTCCGTGCTCGCAGCGGCCATCGCGATGGGCTTTGGGGCCATCGGAGCGGGCTTGGGCATCGGGCAGGCAACCGGCGGTGCGTCGAATGCCGTGGGCAGAAACCCCGAGGCGCAGGGCAAGATCATGCTGACCATGATGGTTGGTATGGCCATGACGGAATCCGTCGCGATCTACGCTCTTGTTGTGTCGCTCGTGATCCTTTACGCGAACCCGATCATTAAATTGCTTGGCTAATTCATCATCCCTGGTATCATCGGAAAAGGGGGAAGAAGCGAAATAAAAAGAGGCTTCTTTCCCCTTTTTTTGTCTGTCTAATCCCCATCCCGCGGGATCTTCGACCGAAGGCCCTTCTTCTCAGATTGCCGGTGCTTGGCATCGAGCATCTTCTCTTTTGCCCGCTTCGATCGCTTGCGCTTTTGCCGGCGGATCTTTTCTGCGCGGTCCTGTTGCGCCTCGACGACCCCTTTCTGCAGCTTCTCGATCCGGTCGAGGATCAGTCGCCTTGCCAGAAACCGGTTCATCGCCTGGGAACGCTCCCGCTGGCACTTGACGGTAAGCCCCGTGGGGATGTGCACGAGCTGCACGCAGCTCGATGTCTTGTTGACCTTCTGTCCCCCCGGGCCGGAGGAGCGGACGAAGGTCTCCCTGAAGTCGCTCTCCGCAACGCCGAGGCTCACCATCCTGTCCAAAAGGGCTTTTTCTTTTTCGGAGGAAACAGGCATAGGCAAATGGCTAAAGGCATAGGGATTTTAAATTCATTCTATTTCTTTTGGCCCTTAGCCCTAAGCCTTATGCCATGAGCCTATAAGTTGTAAATCTGTTCGCCGACGAAGTTGATCCAGTGCTCCTTCAGGATCTCGGCCGCCTCCTCGTGATTGTCGACGCCGAGGATGAGGATCGTCTCTTTTCCGATGCGTTCGATGGTCGTGTAGATGTAGTGGATGTTGATGTCCGCGGCCATGAGGGGCTTGACGATGGCGTTCATGCCGGCGGGATGGCAGGGAACCTCCACGGCGAGTACCGGCTCCACCTCGAAGTTGAACCCGAAGGTTTCCAAGACCTTCTCGGCCCGGTCGGGGTCGTTGACGACGAGTCTCACAATGCTGCTCTCGGCCGTGCTTGCCGCGGAGATGGCCTTGGTGCTGATATCCTCCTTCTCGAGGATGTCCACGAGCCGTGCCAGCGACCCGGGGACGTTTTCCAACTGGATCGATATCTGCTTGATCGTCATGGACGAGGGCCTCTCCTTCGCCTACTCGATATAGTTGAAGCCGGCCTCAAAGGCCTTGCGATTGATTTCCATGGCCGCCTTCTTCTTCGTGCCGAGGATCGCCTTGAGGCTTTTCAGGTAGGTCTCGGCGGAAACCATCCGGGTCATCTTCACGTAGGCGCCCATCATGACCACGTTCTGTACGCGGGGGCTCCCCAACTCGGAGGCGATCTCCGCGGTGGGAATCTCCCAGATGTCCACGTCACTGCGGTTCGGCCGCCCCGTGATGATCGATGAATTCAGGAAAAAGGCCCCCCCGGGTGCGATCCGGGTCTGGAAGGTCAGCAGGGAGGGGTTGTTCATGACGACGGCGTAGTCGGGCTGGGAGGCCACGGGCGATGCGATCTCCTCGTTCGAGACGGCCACGGTGCAGTTGGCCGTTCCTCCCCGGACCTCGACCCCGTAGGAAGGCAGGTAGGTCACGTGGAACCCTTCGAACATGGCTGCCTGGGCAAAGCTGTAGCCCATCATCAGGACGCCCTGGCCGCCGAAACCCGCGAAGATGGTCTTAATCTGCATCCTTCCGACCTTTCCCGGCGTCCTTGATCACCCCGATGGGGAATGTCTTCGACATGACCTCGTCGACCCATCGGCAGGCATCGACGGTGTTCATCTTCCAGTTCGTGGGGCACTGTGAAAGGACCTCGATCATATTGAACCCGGCGCCGTCCATCTGGTACTGGAAGGCCTTTTTGACGGCTTTTTTTGCCCGGAGGATGTTCTGGGCCGAGTTGACGGCAACCCGCTCGATGTAGGTTGTGCCTTCGAGGTTTGCCAGGATTTCGCTCATCCGTATAGGGTGGCCGTCCAGGATGGCGTTTCGCCCGGGGGGAGACGTCGTCGAGACCTGTCCCAGGAGCGTCGTGGGGGCCATCTGGCCGCCCGTCATGCCGTAGACGGCGTTGTTGATGAAAAGGACGGTGATGTTTTCTCCGCGGTTGGCGGCATGGATGGTCTCGGCCGTCCCGATGGCGGCAAGGTCCCCGTCACCTTGGTAGGAGAAGACGACCCGGTCGGGAAGCGTCCGCTTGATGCCCGTCGCCACGGCGCAACCGCGCCCGTGGGGCGCTTCCAGCATGTCCACGTCGAAGTAGTTGTACGCGACGACGGCGCAGCCCGCCGGCGGAACACCGATCGTGATCCCCCGGATGCCCATCTCGTCGATGACCTCGCAGATCACCCGGTGGATGATGCTGTGGCCGCACCCCGCACAGTAATGAAAGGAGGTGCTTTTCAGGGATTTGGGTCGGGAAAAAACCTTCTTCATGACCGGTTACCTTCTATATTCCTGGACGATGGCCTTGGCCAGCTCCGCCGGCGTGGGCACGACACCGCCAGGCCTTCCGTAGAAACTCACGTGCCCTTTGCCCTCGAGGGCCAGCTTCACATCGTCGATCATCTGGCCCGTGCTCATCTCGAAGACGAGGAAACGGTCGATCCGCTCGGCCGTGTCCCGGATGATCTGCGCGGGGAAGGGCCAGAGGGTGATGGGACGGATGAGCCCCACCTTCATGCCCGAATCCCTCAGGCGGTTGATGGCCCCCTTGGCGATCCGCGCCGCGATCCCGTAGGCGATAATCACGAGACGTGCGTTGCCTGTCTTGTAGGTTTCGAAACGGACCTCATTCTGCTCGACGACCTTGTACTTGCGAACGAGCTTCCAGTTGTGCTCTTCCATGCGCAGGGCATCGAGGATGAGTGCCCGGACGAATTTGCTCTTGCCCTCGCCGGCCCCCTTGAGGACGTACTTCTCGTTGTAGCGCCGGGGTCGGGGCTTCCCGAACACGACAGGTTCCATCATCTGGCCCGTCATCCCGTCGCCCAGGATCATGACGGGGTTGCGGTATTTGTCGGCCAGGTCGAAGGCGTCCATGGTGAGATCGGCCAGTTCCTGAACGGAGGCGGGGGCCAGCACGATCGTCCGGTAGTCCCCGTGACCGCCGCCCCGGGTGGCCTGAAAGTAATCGCCCTGGGAGGGCAGGATGTTTCCCAGGCCGGGGCCGCCGCGCATCATGTTGACGATCACGGCGGGAAGCTCGTCGGCGGCCAGGGCCGAGATCCCTTCCTGCTTGAGGGAGATCCCGGGGCTGGAGGAAGAGGTCATGGCCCGCGCACCGGCCGCGCTTGCCCCGAGCACCATGTTGACGGCGGCGATCTCGCTTTCGGCCTGGATGAAGGTTCCCCCCTCCGCCCGGCGCATGTTCTCTGCCATGTATTCCGTCAGCTCGTTCTGGGGTGTGATGGGGTATCCGGCGTAGAAACGGCATCCCGCGCGGATGGCAGCCTCGGCGACGGCCCAGTTTCCGGAGATCAGGATTTTATCCACGCCAGACCTCGATGGCCACTTCCGGGCAGCTGATAGCGCACAAGGTGCAGCCCGTACAGCCCTCGTTTTCCTTGCAGGCAACGGGGTGATAGCCTTTGGAGTTCATCTCGGTTGTCGCCAGGATCAGGGATTTCTTGCAGGCCTGGATGCAGAGATGGCATTCCTTGCAGAGCTCCCTTTCGATCACGATGCGGGCCTTCACCATTTCTTTCCCTTCCTGTCGGTTGCCTGTCGATTGCAAAAGGTCGTCAAGGTGCGAATAAAAGCGTTTCTCGCTGTGAAAGTCAAGGGATTTTTAGCGAGCATCCTTGACGGAACAGGCGGGGCCGTAGTACAACCGTCCCGTTGCTCGGGGCAGACGGAAGGGTCGCCGGGAAAGGGATTCCGGCTTTTCGAACGAAGCCCCGGACAGGCTGTCCATGTTCAATGCCCGACTCGTCAACGACCCCTTCGGGGACCCCGCCCTGTATCTGGATCTGAGATACCGCAGGGAGGCCCTGCTTTTCGATCTGGGCGACATCCAGGCGCTTGCGCCCCGCATGATCCTCAAGATCGATCACATCTTCGTCACCCACACACACATGGATCACTTCATCGGCTTCGATCACCTGCTGCGCATCTGCCTCGGGCGGGAGAAACACCTTGCCCTCTACGGCCCGCCGGGATTCATCGACAATGTGGAGGGGAAGCTTGCGGCCTATACCTGGAACCTGGTGGAGAACTACTCGAACGACTTCAGGCTGATCGTTACGGAGATTCACCCCGACAGGACTCAAACGGCGGTCTTTGCCTGCCGGCAGGCCTTCCGGCCGGGAAAGGAACGGCAGTCGGCTCCCTTCGGCGGGACGATCCTGGAGAGGGAGTCTTACCGGGTGAAAGGCATCTTACTGGATCACAGGGTGCCCTGCCTGGCCTTCCGCCTCGAGGAGAAGCGCCGGGTCAACGTCAGGAAGAATGCCCTTGCTCAGATGGGACTGCCGGGCGGCACATGGATCAACGCGCTCAAGGACAGCATCCACCGGAACGAGCCCGATGACAGTCCCTTCCGGGTCTGGTGGAAAGGGGAGGACAAGGTGATCGTCGAGCGGGTCTTTCCGCTTGGAGAGCTGAGGGGGGAAATCGTCAAGATCACCCCGGGCCAGAAAATCGTCTACGTCTCCGATGTGATTTACAGTCCCGGGAATGCCGAAGGGATCGTGGAGCTGGCCCGCGGCGCCGATGCCCTTTTCATCGAGGCCTGCTTCCTCGAGGAGGACCGGGAGAGGGCCGCCGAGAAGTACCACCTGACGGCTTGGCAGGCGGGGCGCCTGGCAAGGCTTGCGGGGGTAAAGCGCTTCACCCTTTTTCACTATTCAGCGAAGTACAGGGGAATGGAGGAACGGTTCGAAGAGGAGGCGATGCGGGCCTTTCGGGGAGAGGAGTAGAGGAGCCAACAGCCGACAGCCAACAGCCAACAGCCAACAGCCAACAGCCAACAGCCAACAGATCCTTACTGTAGACTGTCGGCTGTAGACTGTAGGCTCGGATCTCCTAGATCCGCTCCACCTGAAATCCCTGCATCTCGATAGCCACGGCGCGCTGAAGGATCTCGATGGTGATCACGAAGAGGTCTTTCCGGGGGTCCGCTTTCACGACAATCCCCTCGATTTCCTTGAATGGCCCGTCGAGGATCCGCGCCCGCTCCCCGACCCTGGGGTATCGGTAGTGCTGGATCTCAACCTTCGAATCCACGAGCCGCCGGATGGTCTCGATTTTCTCGTCGGGCACCGCGATGGGGATGTTCCCCCGGCTTGTCCCGAGGATATTGACAACCCCCGCTGTCTTCAGGATGTCAATCCGTGCCTGGTTGTCCGCCGTGGCCAGCTGTACGAAAAGATAGCCCGGGAACATGGGAATCTGAATTTTCTTGCGGCGGTCCTTCCTGCGGCTCCAGGCCTCGATCTTCGGCAGAAAGGCGTCGATCGACTTCAGGGAAAGGCCGTCGCAGACCTTGCTTTCGTGGCGGCTTCTTGTGTGGACGGCATACCAGGGCATCAGTCGTCAGCCCCCTGCTTCGCAGGGAAAGGGTGTAGGGTGTAAAGCAACAACATTAGACAGTATCACCTTGCCATTGCGGTTTCATTTTTCAGTCGCGGAGGAAACGAGCATCGACGATGACGTCCCCGCTTTTGCGGGATACCCGCCGGATTGTGAGAGGGATGGCCTGGTCGACGGTTCTCACGGCAAGATCCCCGATGGCGTCGGTTCCCTTGCCGAAGATCTTCGGGGCGGAGATGATGATTATCCGGTCGGCAAGGCGCTCCCGGATGAATGAGGTGAGAACTCCGGCCCCCCCTTCCACGAGAAGCGACGAGACCTGACGCTTGCCGAGCTCTTTGAGGACGGCTGAGAGCTCCACCTGCCCGGTCCCGGCCACCCGGACCTCGATCCCCCTGTCCACGAGCACCTTGATCTTCTTCCTGTCGTGTCCGGAAGTCGTGAAAACAAGGGTCCTCGCCCGGGCCTGGTCCTGCAGAACCTTGGCATCCGGCTGGATCCTGAGCTTCGAGTCAACGACCACCCGCAGGGGGTCGCGCCCCCGGACGAGGCGGCAGGTGAGTTCCGGGTCATCCTTAGCGACGGTGCCCGAGCCCACGAGGATGGCGTCGTGATGGCTCCGCAGGCGGTGGGCAAAGACCCGGGAGGGCTCCGAGCTGATCCAGCGGGAATGCCCCGTCGCGGTTGCGATCTTCCCGTCGATGGATTGGGCGAATTTCAGCGTGACGAAGGGGATGCGGGTCCGGATGTACTTGAAGAAGACCTCGTTGATCTCCCGGCACTGATCCTCGAGCACGCCCACGCGGGTCTCGATCCCGTGCCGCTTGAGCGTTGCGATTCCCCGTCCCGCAACGAGCGGGTTGGGGTCGATCGTGCCGATGACGACCGTCGCCGGCTTCTCGCTCAACAGCCGCTCCACGCAGGGAGGGGTCCTGCCGTGGTGCGAGCAGGGCTCCAGGTTGATATAGATCGTGGAGCCGCGGACCGGTTCCTTCGCGCTCTCTATGGCGTTGATCTCGGCGTGATTCTCTCCGCAGCATCGGTGCCAGCCTTTCCCAATGATTCGGCCGTTCTTTACGATGACCGCCCCCACGAGCGGGTTGGGGCAGGCCCAGGGCGCCCCTCTTTTCGCCAGTTCGAGGGCCATCTTCATGTAACGCTCGTCGGTCATTCTCCATCCCCGTCGATCGGTCACCCGAAAGTGATGCTTCTGGAACGTCCCTTGCAAGCTCAAAAAAAACTGCCGAAGGGGTCCCACTATACAAAATGCGGGGAGTCCTGTACAGGCTGAAAGTGAGACGAAGCTCTCGACCGCGGGGAAGGATCGTTTTCCACTACCGCGATGCTGTCGGGTTGTGGTATAAGACGCCAGTTTATATCTTCTTATCTCTTAGGGACAGAATGGAGGGTTTCATGAAGGGTATCGTTCTCGCGGGGGGGCTCGGGACGCGCATGCACCCCCTGACCAAGGTGACCAACAAGCATCTGCTTCCCCTGTATCGTGAACCGATGATCTACTACCCCATCCGGACGCTCGTCAATGCGGGCATCGACGAGATCCTGATCGTCACGGGGGGCAACAACGCGGGAGATTTCCTGAAGCTGCTGGGAAACGGCAAGGAATTCGGGCTCAAGCATCTGAATTACACCTACCAGGAGGGGGAGGGCGGGATCGCCGCTGCCCTGGATCTTGCCGCATACTTTGCCGACGGGGACAAAATTGCCGTCGTCCTGGGCGACAACATCATCGAGAAGAACATCCGGATGGCCGTCGATGCGTTCAAGAAGCAGGAGCGGGGCGCCAAGATCCTGCTCAAGGAGGTCACGGACCCCCAGCGCTTCGGCGTGCCGGCCTTCGAGGGCGAGCGCATCGTCCGGATCGACGAGAAACCGAAACAGCCGGCCTCCAACTATGCCGTGATCGGAATCTACATGTACGATGCCACGGTGTTTGATGTGATCAAGACGCTGAAACCCTCGAACCGCGGCGAGCTGGAGATCACAGATGTGAACAATCACTACATCCGCGAGGGGACGATCACCTGGGATGTCCTCGACGGGTGGTGGTCCGACGCGGGGACCTTCGACTCGCTGATGTACGCAGGCAACATGGTGGCCAAGACGGGGGCGAACAAGCGCGATTGACGCAAGGGCGAGGGACAAGGGTGTAGGGTGTAGGGACGGGGCAAAAGGGCAAAGGAAAAGAATCATGATCGATGGTGTGAAGGTTAAGAAATTAAAGGTCATTCCCGATGAGCGGGGAAGGCTGATGGAGATGTTCCGGGTCGACGACGAGTTCTTCGAGAAATTCGGCCAGGTCTACATGACGACGGCTTACCCCGGCGTCGTGAAGGGATGGCACTACCACAAGCGCCAGTCCGACAACATGGCCGTCGTGAAGGGGATGATGAAGATCGTGCTCTATGACAGCCGCAAGGGCTCGCCGACGTGCGAAGAGGTGAACGAATTCTTTGCCGGCGATCAAAACCCGATCCTGCTACATATCCCGCCCTTCGTCTTCCATGGCTTCAAGTGCATTTCCATCGAAGAGGCCCTCGTTATCAACATCCCGACGGATGTGTACCGGTATGACGACCCTGACGAGTACCGGGTCCACCCCCACGACAATGAGATCCCCTATGATTGGGCTCGGAAGGACGGGTGACCGGCAGTTGAAAAAAGACCGTCTGCTGCGTTTCCCTCATCCCTCGTCCCTGCGGCGTACTCTCCAGTACGCCTCAGTCCACGGGACTTCGGGGGCCTTGCATCCGGCCATTTTTGAACTGCCGGTTTTTGCTTCGGCTCACGAGCGCGCCGGCTGATAAGCGAATGGCTATATTCCTGAACATTGTTGCGTTCGTCTTCGGGGCCATGATCGGCAGTTTTCTCAATGTCTGCATCTGGCGGATACCCGAGGGGAAATCCATCGTTTTTCCTGCCTCCCACTGCCCGAAATGCGGCAAATCCATCCGCCCTTACGACAACATCCCCGTGTTGAGCTGGCTGATCCTGCGGGGCCGGTGCCGGGACTGCGGCGAGCCCATCTCGCCCCGGTATCCCCTGGTCGAGATCCTGACGGCCCTGCTTTCCTGGGCGATGTTCTGGAAGTACGGTCTGAGCCTTGAGTATCCAGCCGCCTTCCTTTTCGCGGCGGCCCTCGTCGTCATCACCTTCATCGATTTCGACCACCAGATCATTCCCGACGTGATCTCGCTGCCGGGCATCCCTGTGTTTTTCCTGCTGGCCGTCTTTGTCATGGGGATCGGGTTTATGGAGTCCCTCCTCGGGATCCTCGTCGGGGGCGGGTTTCTCTACCTGATCGCGGTGGGGTACGAGCTTCTCACCAAGCGGGAAGGAATGGGGGGAGGGGACATCAAGCTGCTGGCCATGATCGGGGCCTTCCTGGGGTGGAAGTCCCTGTTTTTCGTCGTATTTATGAGCTCCATCCTCGGGGCGCTGGTCGGTGTCGTGCTCATCGCGATCAAGGGGAAGGACATGAAATATGCCGTGCCCTTCGGGCCCTTCCTTTCGATTGCCGCCGTGCTGTATGTTTTTGTGGGCGCCGAACTGACACACCTTGTGCTCTATCGGGGCCTTCCCTGAGAGCGTAAAATTCCCCTCAAGTTTCCCCCCCAACATTCCGAAAAAGAATTCAGAAGAGTTATAACCCGTTGTCGGGTTGGCCTCTTTGAGGATTCAGACCGCGTTCAGGGAACGGCCTGAAAAAGGCAAACCATCCGAAAGGGTGGGGCGCAAAATCACTGGCCTAAGTCCGATCAAGGATAGGGCAGCAGGATTGCCGGGCAGGACATCCGATTTCGAGGCGAGGCAGGGATTCCCCCACAGGGGACGGCCTGCGGATTCGCCCCCCATCCCATCTCCTCCGCGCCCGGGTTCATCCGACTGCCTGACGATCCGACCGGTACCGGCCGTGCGAGCCTTCCGCAGAAACAGCGGGGGCCGATGCGGGCATGCTTCTTGCTCGACTGGAAGTGATTCCCTGATCCGATCGATGTGCTGAGGATTCCGGGTCGTAGGGGTCGGGAATACAAACCCTGAAGGACTCAGAGAAATGGTCGTCATGAGACATTTACGACACTACACACTTCGGAAGGGAGGACCTGCCTGGCAGGGTGCCTCCGGGTGCCTGCCGACCGGCCGGGGTCTCTGCCGTCGCGCTGCGGGCTTTTCCATGGTCGAGCTGCTCATCACGCTCGTCCTTATCGGCATCGTGGCCGCCATCGCCGTTCCCTCCTTCCGCGGCTGGGTCGACAACTCGAACCTGAAAGCCGCCGCGAGGACCCTGTCGTCGGACATCGCGTACATGAGGGCGGCGGCTATGTCGAATGGAAGGACCCACATGGTTGTCTACGACATGGCTCAGAACCGCTACACCCTGCGCTGGGACAGTGACGGCGCGGGGACCTATGCCGACGTGGCGAACTACCCCGCGAGCAGGCTCATGTGCGAGTCACGGCAGCAGCATCCAGATCACGAGCGTCACCCAGACGCCGATCACGATCATATCGAGCGGGGCCATCAATCCATTCGGCACCGTGGAGATAACCAACAATCGCGGCTCCACGGGCCACGATTTCGACGCTGATCACAGGAAGGTCCCATGTCACTTACAGCATGCAATAACCGCGGGATCACCATTGTGGAGGTGCTCATCACGCTGTTCCTCACGGCCGTCGGAATCACTGGCGCTTCTGTCCATGCAGCCCACGGCCTGGAACGCGGCGGGGCGCTCCGATTTCATGGGCCGCGCCGCCGGCATCCTCCAGAGCGAGCTGGAGCGAAACGAGCTGATGATCATGAACCCCAACAATGCCGTGACGACGGGGGTGCTGCCCGTAAAAAACGTTTACGCCAGCAGCCAGTCCTCCGCGCAGTCAGGCGACGTGCCCTTCACGGTGAACACCACCGTCGTCCCCCTGGGAGCGGCGACGAATGCCTGGATGATCACCATCCAGGTCACCTGGCCGGGCAATACAAGGGGGATCCGTGAAACTGCCATCGCATCCAGACAGGAGTATTTCAAACAATGAACACGCAGTCGAAACACTCACGGGGCTTCACCGTCGTCGAGCTCGTCATGGCCATGGCTGTCGGGGTCGTATTGCTGGCAGCCATATCGACGGCCGTCGTGTCGGGGCAGCGCTCCTCCACGGGGATCGAGCGCAAGGTGACGACGAACCAGGATGCCAGGGCCGCTCTCGAGATCATGGCCTCGGAGATCCGCATGGCCTCGTTCAACTCACTTTTCACGGTGAACCTCTGGCGCAACCCGGCCAACTGCAACGTGTCGGGAAACCAGAACTACAAGGGCATCCAGGAGGCCACGGCCACGGCCATCACCATCGAGATGGACCTGGACCCGGACGGCAACTGCGGCAACGGGGCCGGCGAGATCATCCGCTACGAATACGAGGCGGCAAACCTGCGGCTTACCCGGGAGTCCATCACCTGCAACCCCGGCCGAAGCGCCGCGAACGCGCAGTCTTTCCTGGGGCCAATCACCGGGCAGCCCGGAGTGAGGACCGTCGAGGTTGCCAACGGGGCGACTCCCGTTTTTCGATACTTCGACGGCCGCGGCGTCGAGATTGCTGTTGCGACTCTGCCGGGCGCCATTCCGAATATCCGCCGTATCGAGATCGCGTTGCTCGTCCGCTCGGCGGACGTAGACCCGAACACGGGCCAGCAAAGGCAGATGGCCTATTCGACCAGTGTCATCCCTCGAAACCATGGGATTCAATTCTGAGCAAGGACGGATGAGCATGAAACACACTAGAGACGAAAGGGGCTTCGCCCTCATTGCCGCGCTGATGGCCAACCTGATCCTGCTGGCCGTGGGGATCGTCGCCCTCAATCTCTCCACGGGGGACATCCGGATCAGCATGCGATCCGTGGGCGACAAGAAGGCCGTCAATGCCGCCGAGGCCGGACTCCACTGGCTGACGGTCAATTTCGACGCCGCAACCTATAGTGCGCTGGTCAACGTGGATCGATCAGGTCGACACCGCCACGGACGCCAACACGCGCTACCGGATCACCAACATCGCAGAGCCGACGACGGGTCCCGCCCAGATCCCCCTGCCGGGGTTCTCCATCGGAGGGTCCCAGACCTGGGGGCAGGCCCGCTACGACGCGCAGATCCGGGGTGAGAACACGGCCTACAACACGAGTGTGACGATCGACGTGGGGCTCGGGCACGGCCCCGTCGAAATGGGAACCATGTCGCGATAGGGAATAGACAACCATGAAACCGCCGGTCACGATCATCTCCGCCATCCTGATCATCCTGCTCTGCGGGCCGGGGATCTCCCTTGCCGAGCACTGCACGACTGACGAGGCCTGCACGGAGACAGGGCTTTTCACGAACGTGGCCCCCGAGGCCATGATCGTTCTGGACATGTCCGGGAGCATGAAGTGGAACCCGCCGGGGGATGTCTTCCGCTGTCCTCCGGGCGCGACGAGTTGCTACTACAAGAACAGCGACTGCGTGGCCAACCTCGACCCGGCAGTCTATAACGACTACAAGGCGAGTTACTACCCTCCCTGGAACTACAACTGCGGAAATGCGGTCCTCAAGCGTTACAGCAACACGATCTGCTCGGGCCCCTTTTACCAGACGAGCACGGAGATGCCCGGTTACGGCACCGACTGCGCCCGCTACCTCATTGCAAGGGACGTTATTAAGAAACTTCTCGACGACAACAGGGACGGGAGGATCTTCACCGACGACGACACGAGCCTCAACATCCGCATGGGCTTCGCCAAGTTCCAGGGGGGGTTTTACCAGGAGTGGAAACCTATCGGGACGTCCTACCGGAACATCTACTGCGGCGCCCCCTTCGGGTCCCTCAGCTACTGTACGACGCCGACGTCGTACAATATCGCGGATAACAAGTGTATCCTGCGGTCGATGATGACCGACTCGAGTGTCGCCGGGGCGACACCGCTGGCGCTCGCCCTCGAGAGTGTGAAAACGACCATGGATACGAAGAAGGCCGCCGACACGTACAAGAACTGCCGGCAGCGCTTTGCGATCCTGCTCTCCGACGGGGCCGACACGATGTACTGCGGCTCCGCCGTCAACGACACCGACCGCACCCAGTACAAGCGCAGGCGGGCCTCCGTGGCCCGGGCCAAGGCCCTCGGTGACGCGGGCTACAGGGTTTTCGTCATCGGCTTCGGCGCCAACATGCCCGACATCGAGAAGAACACCCTCAACTGGATGGCCTACTACGGCGGAACCGACAACCCGCTTACTCCCAACGCAGGCGACAAGACGGCCCTCGACCCGAGCCTCTTCGAGGCGGACCCCTGCGCCGCAGCGACCACGACGGGGACCTGTGACGATACGAGCACCCAGTGTTATGCCGCATCCAACGACCCCGGGAACACGCCCCTTTCGGGCTACGCCTTCATCGCCGGCAACGCCACGGAACTCGAGGCGGGCCTGCGGGAGGCGATCAACTACATCCGCGAGGCCAACTACGCCTTCTCGCAGTCCTCGGTGGCCTCGTCGCGGATCGCCGACGAGAACTTCCTCTACGAGGTGTCCTTCCAACCCGTCAACAACGACCCCATGTGGCTGGGCCACCTGCGGAAGTACCAGATCCTCAGCGACGGCACCGTCGGGGGCGCCCTCTGGGACGCCGGCACAGTCCTGCAGGCCCGCGACCCGGCCACGCGCGCCATGAAGACCTTCAAAGGTGGGTCCCTCGTCGATTTCACGACAGCCAACATCACCTACACGGACCTGGGCGTCGAGAATGACACGCGGCGAAACGAGGTGGTGGGATACATTCGGGGCGAGTCGACCTACAACAAGGACAACTGGAAGCTGGGCGACATCTTCCGTTCCAATCCCGTGACGGTGGGAACACCGTCATACACCTTCAAGGACATGCTCGACGGGGCCAACGCCTTCGCCACGCACCGCACGAACCACGTCCGATCGTCGTCCAACGGGCAGCGGATTGTCCTGGGTGGGGCCAACGACGGGCAGATGCATGCCTTCAAGACCTCCGACGGCTCCGAGGCCTGGAGCTTCATCCCGCCGAACCTGATCCCCAAGCTGCGCCAGATCGCCCACTCGTCGCACCCGGCCGGCATGCCCCACGTCTACTTCGTGGACGGCCCCGTCTCGGTGGCCGACGTCTGGCTCGGAACCGGGAGCGGGGCGACGAAGTCGGCCTCGGACTGGAAGACCCTGCTCGCCTTCGGGCTGGGCCGGGGCGCTGACCCGAACCTCTGGAGCTCCTCGTCGGACTGCCTGAGCGACTTCAGCCTCGTCTACGACGCGACGCGGCCCCACTACTGCGGCTTCTACGCCCTGGACATTACCGATGCGCTCAACCCCGTCTACAAGTGGCGCATCACCCCGTCAAGCGCCGAGGCGCCCTACCTGGGCGATCCCTGGAGCAAGATGATGATCCACCGCGTGAAAATCGACGGCAACGAGAAGTGGGTCGGCTTCATGGGAGGCGGCCACAACTGGGCGGTCTGCAACCCCTACGACGGCGCGGGGACGGACTGCGACAAGCGCGGCAAGGGGTTCTTCGTGATCGACCTCTCCAACGGGTCCGTCCTCTGGAGCTACACCCGGCTCGGAAACGCCGACATGAATTACGCCCTGGCGGGGGCGCCTGCTACCGTGGACAGCGACCTCGATGGCTTCACGGACACGGTCTATGTCGGGGACCTGGGCGGGAACATGTGGCGCTTCCGCTTCCCCACGGACAGCACGGCCGACTGGACGGGCAGTCGCCTGCTCGCGCGCAGCGGCGGGTCCGGGCCCGTCTACGCCTCGCCGACGGTTTCCAAGGACGCAACGGGAAACCTCTGGGCCTACTGGGGGACGGGCGACAAGACGGAACCGATCGTGATGGGGGGCGGCGTCGAGCAATTCTTCGCGGTCAAAGATTCCGACAAGACGAGCACCTGGAGCCGCAGCAACCTCGAAAACATCACCTCGGGCACCTACACGGACAATGCCTCCAATCACGGCTGGTACATGAATCTGCCCGGCGGCGGCGAGAAGATCCTGGGCGAGGCCGTCGTCTTCGGCGGCCAAGTCTACTTCACGACCTACACCCCGGGCGGCGGCGGCGGCGACCCCTGCAATGCCGCCGGCACGGCCAAGCTCTACGGGGTGTCCTACATCGAAGGGGCGGGGAGCCTGACGGGCGGGGCGCGGAGCATCACCCTGGGCGTGGGGATCCCCACGGCGCCCACGCTCTCTATGAACCCCTACAGCCCCACGCCGGATCTCTATGTGACGATCAGCGGCGGCTCGGGCACGGGCGCCACGACGGCCCGGGCGCCGGTCACCCCACCCGCGCTGCCCAACAACACCAACATTCTTTACTGGCGTGACCGGCGAGTGCAGTAGAAGGGTTTCGAGTGTAACGATCGACGAGGGGCTCGGGCACGGCCCCGTCGAAGTGAGCACCATGTCGCGATAGGAGATGCAAGCCATGCGGACGAAGAGGACATTTCTGGCGGGTTTCATTCTGGCGCTTCTTTTTGCCGCGCCGGCCGTGCAGGCAGACGAGACGGCCATCTTCACGAACATCGCGCCCGATGCCATGTTCGTCATCGATTTCTCGGGGAGCATGGGCTGGAACCCGCCGGGCGATACGAGCATCGGCTACCTACGGGCCCAACGTGTCCTGTGCCGGTCCCTACGGAACAGGCAGCGTGGACTGCCGGCGCCTCTCCATCGCCAAGCGGTCCATGTTCAGCCTCCTCGACGACAACGCCGACGGAAAGATTGACTGCTACGACAAGAAGAGCCTCAACATCCGCATCGGCTACATGGGATTCAGAAGCCCCGAGGACACGGCATTCGACCCCATGGCAGGAAATCAGATGGTCAAGTGGCCCATCGGCACCGACTACCACAAGATGTACTGCAACGCCAACACGGGTTGCGGCACGGGTGCTTACTCCTGCACGACCTGGAACTTTGGGTATGGCGCGACCCTGGCCATGGAGTCGGCCGGCGGGGGCACACCGCTCAACTATGCCCTGAAGGAAATGAAGACCTATCTCGACACCCACAAGGCCGCCGACACGGCGAAGGACTGCCGGCAGAAGTTCGTGATCCTGCTCTCCGACGGCGCCGACACCTATTCCTGCGCCGGCCCGGGCAGCGAAACCGCGGCCGACATGTACAAGCGCAGGCGCCTGGCCGTCCAACGCGCCAAGCAGCTGGCCGACGCGGGCTACAGGATCTTCGTCATCGGATTCGGCGCGAACATGCCCCTGTACCTGAAGAACACGCTCAACTGGATGGCCTACTACGGGGGCACGGACAACCCGCTGGAGGCCAACATTGGCGACACGTCGGCCTACGACCCGACGCTGAATGCCGAGTGCGAGGCCACGGCGTCGACAGGGACCTGCGACGGCACGAGCACGAATTGCTACGCCACATCAAATGACCCGGGCAACATCCCGCTTTCGGGCTACGCATTCATCTCGGGCAATGCCACGGAGCTGAGCCTCGCCCTGCGCCAGGCGACGGAGTTCATCCGCGAGGCCAACTACTCCTTCTCGACGGCCTCGGTGGCCTCATCGCGCTCCCAGGACGAAAACTTCATCTACGAGGCCTCCTTCCAGCCCATCAACGCCGAATCCTTCTGGCTGGGCCACGTACGGAAGTTCAACATCGAGAACAGCGGGGAGGTGGGAACCGTCGTCTGGGACGCCGGGGCCGTGCTCAAGACCACGTCAGCGGCCAGCCGGACGATCAAGACACTGAAGGCCGGGGCACTGACCTCCTTTGACACGACGAACATCGTGAAGGCCGACCTGGGGGTAACCACCGACCAAGAGAATCTCGACATCATCGGGTTTGTCCGGGGGGAGACGGCCTATAACAAGGAAGGCTGGAAGCTGGGCGACATCTTCCGCTCCGCACCCGTCACCGTGGGGACGCCGTCGGCCTACTACAAGGACAGCCGCGACGGCGCCAACGCCTTCGCCGCGCACCGCACCGGCAACGCCCGCACGTCGGCCAACGGCAAGCGGGCCATCGTCGCGGGGGCCAACGACGGCCAGCTCCACGCATTCCGGACGGATACGGGGGCCGAGCTGTGGAGCTTCATCCCGCCGAATTTGCGCACCAAGCTCAAAAACATCGCCCACAAGGCGCACCCGACGGGGCTTTCGCACCAGTACTTCGTCGACGGCCCCATCAGTGTCGCCGATGTGTGGCTGGGAACGGGCGACGGCACGGCAAAGTCGGCCAGCGACTGGAAGACACTCCTTGTCGTCGGCGAGGGACGCGGCTCCACGAGTTATCTCTGGAGCTCGTCGGCAACGTGCGACTCGGATTTCGACAACAACTATTCGGCCACGAGGCCCTACTATTGCGGCTTCTGGGCCCTCGACGTAACGAACACGGCAAGCCCGGCCTACCGATGGAAGCTCACGCCCACGGCGGCCCAGTCCCCCTACCTGGGAGACCCCTGGAGCAAGATGTACATCCACCGGGTGAAGATCAACGGCAACGAGAAATGGGTCGGGTTCATGGGCGCGGGGCACAACCTCTCCAACGTGACGATCTGCGCGGGCGATCCTGCTGCGGGAGACTGCGACAAGCGCGGCAAGGGCATCTTCGCGATCGACCTGGCCGACGGCAACGTCCTGTGGGCGACCACGCACCTGAGCGAGCCGAACATGGAGTATAGCTTCCCGGGTTCCCCGGCCCTACTGGATATAGATCTCGACGGCTTCACGGAGACGATCTACATCGGCGACATGGGAGGCAGCATGTGGCGGGTCCGGATGTGCACGGCCGCCGCCGACAACTCCTGCAACACGGCCAATTGGACCACCAGCCGTCTCTTCCAGCCGACGGGCGCCCTGATCGGCCGGCCGATCTACACGATGCCCGCCGCCGCCAAGGACGCCAGCGGCGAGTTGTGGGTCTACTGGGGAACGGGAGACCGCGTGGACATCACCACTCCGGGAACGACGGACAACTTCTTCGCCGTCAAGGAAAGCAGCAACTTCACGGGCACCCGGACCGCCAGCGACCTGCAGAACATCTCCACGGAAGGCCAGGTCTACAACGACCCCGCGAAGTCCGGCTGGCTCATCGCCATGCCGGGCGGGGGCGAGAAGGTTCTCGCCGAGCCCACGGTATTCGGCGGGGTGGTCTACTTCACGAGCTACATTCCGCCCACAGGGTCCGATCCGTGCTCGCAGGCCGGCAGATCGCTACTCTACGGCATCACCTACAACACGGGCGGGGGCACCTTCGACAGTGGCGGCACGAAGGTCCGGAGCATGATGCTGGGCACCGGCATGGCCACGGCGCCCGCCGTATCCTTCAATCCCTACACGAACCAGCCGGACCTCTACGTGACACTGAGCGGCGGCGGCGGTACGGGGGCGAGCACGATACGGGCCCCGGTGACCCCGGGCAACTTCTCGAATCGCACCAATATCCTCTACTGGCGAGACAGAAGAGTGCAGCAGTAGCGACGAGTCGATTTGCTGCCGTTACCGATCCGAATGGCAAACAGGGTTAACCGATTGATGGAGGCGAGGACAAACCGCATGGTCAGGAAAAGGAATATACACTCTCTTTTCAGAGGCTCAATTCTGTGGCTTGTCGTAATGATGCTTCTTCCGCTGATGCCCGCGGAGACCCCGGCCGTGGTCACGGCGGGCGAGGAAGGCCTCTTCACCCCCATCGCCCCGGATACCGTTCTCGTGCTCGACATCTCGGCGAGCATGCGGCTCAACCCGCTTGACGAGATGGACGGAAACGGCGATCCGATCAAGCTCTACGGCAACGCAAGCTGCTCCGGGACGACGTTCTACAACACGCCCGCAGACGGGCTACTCGACCAACTGCGCCCGCTACCTCATCGCCCAGCGGGCCATCTTCAACATCCTCGACGACAACAAGGACGGCGTCATCAACAGCCAGGACGACGCGAGCCTCAACATCCGCATGGGGTTCTACACCTTCAACAGCGACGTCCAGAAGAGAAAGGACATCGGGAAGTCCTATGCCAACATCTTCTGCGGGAAGAGCTCCTGCAGCCTCTCCAATCCCTATGACTATGCCGGAAATGACAATGTCCTTAAGCTGACCGACGACCGGTATGAAAAGTCCCTCTTCGCCTCGAACACGGCCATCGCCCTCGCCCTCGAGGAGGTCAAGACGTACCTGAACGGTCACAAAGCGGCGGACACCTACAAGTCCTGCCGCCAGAAGTTCGTCATCCTCGTCACCGACGGCGGCGACACGAAGTACTGCGACGGAAACGGCGACGGCAACCAGGTCGACCAGTACAAGCGAAGGCGTGCCTCCGTCCTGCGGGCCAAGGAACTGGCCGATGCGGGCTACAAGGTTTTCGTCATCGGACTGAGCAGCGCGCTGGAAGCGCAGTTGCTCAAGACCCTGAACTGGATGGCTTACTACGGCGGCACGGACAACCCGCTTGTCGCGAACTCCGGCAACGGGGCCTCTCTGAACACCGGTTATTTCGCCGCCGACCCCTGCATGACGGAACCCGATCTAACGGTTGACGGGTCAATGCGACGGGTTCAGCAATCAGTGCTTCGTCACGCTCAACGATCCCGGGTACATCAACCAGCCGCTCGGCGGCTACGCCTTCTTCTCCTCCAGCTCGGAGGAACTGGAGGCGGCGCTGCGGCAGGCCATCAACACCATCCAGCACCAGAGCTACGCCTTCTCGCAGTCCTCCGTCGCCTCGTCGCGCGTGGCCGACGAGAATTTCATCTACGAGGCCTCGTTCCAGCCGAACCTCGCCGACTCGTACTGGATGGGGCACCTGGAGAAGTTCCAGATCAACGCCGACGGCAGCGTCGCCGCGACGGCACTGAAAAACGCCGGCACGCAGCTGCGGCTCAAGGACGCGGCAACGCGATCGATCTGGACGAGCAGGGGAGGCTCCCTCGTCGCCTTCAACACGACCAATATCTCGCCTGCAGAGGTGGGCGTCACGACCGGCACGGACACGGAGAAGACCACGCGGCGCAACGAGATCGTGGGCTACATCCGCGGCGAGTCGGCCTACAATCCCGACATCGGAAACGACAGCAAGGTCATGAAGCTGGGGGACATCTTCCGCTCCTCCCCGGTCACCGTGGGGACCCCCTCGACCGATTTCCGGGATCCCCGCGACGCGAACAAGGCCTTTGCGGCCTTCCGCACCGCCAACCCGCGTTCGTCGGCAAACGAAAAGCGGATCGTCGTCGCCGGGACGAACCTGGGACAGCTCCATGCGTTCAAGACCTACGATCTCAACGAGGTATGGAGCTTCATCCCGCCCAACGCCCTCGAGAGGCTCAGGCAGATCGCCCACAAGACGCATCCGGCAAACCAGCAGCACATCTATTTCATCGACGGGCCCATCAGCGTGGCCGACGTGTGGCTGGGAACGGGCGACGGCACGGCCAAGTCCGTCACCGAATGGAAGACGCTCCTCGTCTTCGGCGAGGGCAGGGGGGCCAACAAGGTCCTCTGGAGCACCTCGTCGAACTGCGAGACGGGCTTCAACAACATGTACAAGGCTGCAAGCGGCCATGTCCACTACTGCGGGTACTACGCCCTGGACATCACCGACACCCCGAACCCCGTCTACAAGTGGCGGATCACGCCCACGGAGGCAAGCGCCCCCTACCTGGGAGACCCGTGGAGCAAGATCATGATCCACCGGGTGAAGATCGACGGCAACGAGAAATGGGTGGGCCTCCTGGGGGGAGGCCACCAGCTGTCGGTCTGCAGCGGAGGCGACTGCGACAAGCGCGGCAAGGGGTTCTTCGTGATCGACCTGTCCAACGGGAACGTATTGTGGAGCTACACGAGGGCCGATGATGCCGCCATGGACTACGCCATGCCGGCCCCGCCCACCATGGTCGACGCCGACCTGGACGGGTTCATCGACACGGCCTACATCGGGGATCTGGGCGGGAACATCTGGCGCTTCAAATTCTGCTCGGCCACCGACGACGAGCTCCTGCAACACGTCGAACTGGACCGGCAGCCGCCTCTTCCAGCGCGCCGGGGGCACCGGGTCGGTCTACGCGGCCCCCTCGGCGGCGAAGGACCCGAAAGGCAATCTCTGGCTCTACTGGGGAACGGGGGACAGGCTGGAACCGATCACCGTGGGGGGCGGCGCGGACCGTATCTATGCCGTGAAGGACACGGGGAGCGCCGTGACGCTCGGCCAGCTCGAGAACGTCACCTCCTCGAACCTACGCGGACACGGACGAAAAAAGAGGCTGGTATATCGTCCTGGCCGGAAACGGCGAGAAGGTGCTCGCGGAGCCGGCCATCTTCGGCGGCGTGGCATACTTCACGAGCTACATCCCGAGCACGGGGGGCGATGTCTGCCAGCAGGGGCAGGGGACGGCCAGCCTCTACGCCCTGGGGTACCTCACCGCCGCATCGGCAACGGGCACGGGCAACCGGAGCATCCAGGTCGGGTACGGCATCCCGACGGCGCCCATCGTATCCATCAAGCCCGGCGGGACGGGCACCCCCGATCTGTACGTGACGGTCAGCTCGGGCGACTACACGAGCACGCGGACGGTGAAGGCCGCCGTCAGCCCGCCCGACGCCAGTCCAACCGCGCGAACATGCTCTTCTGGCGCGACCGGCGGGTGCAGTCGAGGCGGTCGAACCCTTAGCGGGATCTCCCGCCGGAGGATCAGGCGAAAGGCGCCCGCTGTTTTCGGACGGCGGGCAATGCAAGGGACCGCAGGCACGGCGTCAACGGACGGGGCTGCGGGTACGGAAACGTTCACAGGGTCAGAGAGGTCAACGGTCATGAAAAAGAAAGCAGTCATCCTCTTCGGGATCGGAGTGCCGCAATCATGTTATCCGTCGGGCCGGCCTCGGTCTGCCGGGCAGACGAGACGGGTCTCTTCACCTCCATCGCCCCCGACGCCATGATCGTGCTCGACCTCTCGGGCAGCATGAAGTGGAACCCGCCGGGCAACCATGACTCGTGGAACAACCCGACGTATGAGTACAGCGACCCCGCCTGCGCGGGGCCCTTCTATGATGACAACTGGAACTCCGGGTACACGACCTACTGTTCCCGTTTCGAGATCGCCCGCAAGACGCTGTTCAACATGCTCGACGACAACCACAACGGCACCGTCGACGGCCAGGACGAGACGAGCCTCAACATCCGCATCGGCCTGGGGAAGTTCCAGGGCAGCGCCTACACGAAGCTGCGCGACATCGCGACGAAGTACTCCCTCATCTACTGCGGCAACAGCACCTCCTGCACCGTCGACCAGTCATCGGGGGACTCCTCCAACATCCGCTACTGGATGAGCTACTCCAACGTCGTCGGCGCAACGCCGCTGGTGACTGGGACTTGCGGGCGTCAAGGCCTACCTCGACACCCACAAGGCGAACGACGCGTACAGAGTCCTGCCGGCAGAAGTTCGTCATCCTCGTCTCCGACGGGGCCGACACGACGTCCTGCGGCGGCGCGGGCTATGACACCCAGGCGGACCAGTACAAGCGCAGGCGCGAGTCGGTCCTGGCGACCAAGGCCCTGGCCGATGCGGGCTACAAGGTCTTCGTCATCGGCATGGGCGGCAGCTCGGACCCGGCCTACGACATGCCCTTATACCTGAAGAAGACCCTCAACTGGATGGCCTACTACGGCGGCACGGACAACCCGCTCATCGAAAACGAGCGGCGACGAGACTGCCTTCGACCCCGCCGCGGTGACCAGCTGCGGGAGCTCCTCGACGACGGGGACCTGTGACGACTCGAGCACGAACTGCTTCGCCACCTCCAACGACCCGGGGAATCTCGAGCTTTCGGGTTATGCCTTTATTGCCAAAGACTCCAGCGAGCTCGAGGCGGCCTTCCGGCAGGCCATCAGCGTCATCCGCGAGGCCACCTATTCCTTCTCGCAGGCCTCCGTGGCCTCGTCGCGGCTCATCGACGAGAACTACATCTACGAGGCGGCCTTCCAGCCCATCAACGGCGACCCCTTCTGGCTCGGGCACGTGACGAAGTACCAGATCAACAACGACGGGACGATCGGCGCGGCCATCTGGGATGCCGGCCAGGTCCTGCAGGGGACGGACGCCGCCTCGCGCAATATCCACACGTACAAGTCGGGGGCGCTCACGGCCTTCACGACGACCAACATCACGAAAGACAATCTCGGTGTCACCACCAACACGAGGCGAAACGAGATTGTGGGGTTCATCCGCGGCGAGAGCACTTACAACAAGGACAGCTGGAAACTGGGCGACACCTTCCGTTCCAACCCCGTGACGGTGGGGACCCCGTCGCTCTATTTCAAGGATGCCCGCGACGGGGCCGGCGCCTTCGCCGCCTTCCGGAGCAACAACGTCCGCTCCTCGTCCAACGGCAAGCGCATCATCGTGGCCGGCTCCAACGACGGGCAGCTCCACGCCTTCCGGACGGATAACGTGCCGCCAACCAGCGGCAACGGGGGAAGGAAGTCTGGAGCTTCATCCCGCCCAACGTGCTCAGCAAGCTCAAGGACATCGCCCACAAATCTCACCCGACGGGACTGACCCACCAGTACTACGTCGACGGGCCCATCAGTGTCGCCGACGTCTGGGTGGGAACCGGCGACGGCACCGCAAAGTCCTCCAGTGACTGGAAGACGTTCCTCATCTTCGGCGAGGGCCGCGGCGGGACGAGCAATCTCTGGAGCTCTTCGACGTCATGCGATACGGATTTCCGAAATGTATACTCGGCAACTTACAGCAACTACTGCGGCTATTACGCCCTGGACATCACGAACACCCTACAGCCCCGCCTACAAGTGGCGGATCGGGCCATCGGCCGCCCAGGCCCCCTACCTGGGGGACCCCTGGAGCAAGATGATGGTGCACCGCGTGAAGATCGGCGGCAGCGAGAAGTGGGTCGGCTTCATCGGCGGCGGCAACAACCTGTCGAGCTGCACCGGTGGCGGGCTGCGACACGAGGGGCAAGGGGTTCTTCGTCGTCAGCCTCACCGACGGGTCCGTCCTGTGGAGCTTCACGAACGCCGACAACAGCAACATGAGCTACGCCGTGCCGGGGACGGCGGCCATCGTGGATTCGGACAACGACGGGCTCATCGATACGGCCTACATCGGGGATCTGGGCGGAAACATCTGGCGGATGAAGTTCTGTTCCGCGGCGGATAGCTCCTCCTGCAATACGGGCAACTGGAGCGGCTCCCTTCTGTTCAGCCGCGAAGCGGGAGTGGGCGCTGTCTACGACGCCCCTGCCGTGGCCAAGGACGCCACCGGGAATATCTGGGTCTACTGGGGCACCGGCGACAAGGCCGAGCCGATCGTCGTGGGAAGCACTACCGACCGCTTTTTCGCAGTGAAGGACTCCACGAGGAGCGGGACGTATCAGAAGAGCGAACTGGATGACATCACGTCGACCACCTACATCGACAACGCCACCAAGCACGGCTGGTACATCAGACATGGTCGGCGCCGGCGAGAAGTGTCTCTCCGAGGCTTCCGTCTTTGCCGGCATCGTCTATTTCACGACCTACACACCCGCCGGCAGCGGCGGCGACCCCTGCAGCCAGGCCGGTACGGCAAAGCTCTACGCCGTCTCGTTTATCGAAGGCGCCGGGTCGCTCACGGGCAATGCGAGGAGCATGACCCTGGGGGTGGGCATCCCCACGGCGCCCGTCCTTTCGATGAACCCCTACAGCAAGACGCCCGACCTCTACGTCACGGTCAGCGGCGGCGCCGGCACGGGGGCAACCACCATGCGGGCCAACGTGAACCCGCCGTCGATCGCCAACCGGACCAACCTCATCCACTGGCGCGACCGCAGGATCCAGCAGTGATCAGGGGGCCTTCGAGGCCCCGGAAAAAATTTCTTGACCCCTCCTGCCTGATGCAGTAAATTCCAGCCTGCGCGGCGGGACCCTTCCCGAAAGGGTCCCGCCCGTGTACCCTCCTTCCCCAATTTACCCTCCGGATTGCACGGACGGCGAGAACGACCTTTTCAGCGATACGCCGGGGTGTGCGTCCAATCACCATTCCGCAGGGATATATCTGTCAGAATTTCTTTCTTGCGAAGGAGGATTTCGCGATGAGGAGGTTTATCTCTGCCTGCCTGTCGGCAACCCTGGCCGTCCTGATCTCCTGCGGCGCCGCCCTGGCCGTCGACTACAGCGATCAGGCGCTCTTCTCCGCCGTTTCGCCCGATGCCATGATCGTTCTCGACCTTTCGGGCAGCATGCGCTGGAACCCGAGAGGCGAGGTTGACAGCTGCGCAGGAGCCCCTCCGGCGTTTCGGCAACGACACCTGCTCGGGCGAAAGCTTCTACAGCACCCCCCAGCCCGGCTTCACCACCGATTGCGCCCGCTACCTCATCGCGAAACGGGCAATCTACAAGCTCCTCGACGACAACAAGGACGGGGTGATCGACGTCAAGGACGAGGCCGGACTCAACGTCCGGCTCGGGTTCTGGAAGTTCAGCTCGGGCAACCGCAAGCACAGAGAGATCGGGCAGCCCTACGCGGCGATCTGGTGCGGTGCAGGCAGCTGTGCGGGCGTCGATTCGGTCTACGCGGGCGAAGACACAATCCTGTACTGGACCGACAAGACCGGTGAGAAACAGCGCGTAACCGGCAGCACGAGCCTCGCAACCTGCATGGAGGCCGTGAAACCCTACCTGGATGACAACAAGAAGACGGATCCCTACAAAAAATGCCGCACTAAGTTCGTCATCCTCGTCACGGACGGGCAGGATACGCTTTACTGCGGCGGCACGGGCTCCGGAAATCAGGCCGACCAGTACAAGCGCAGGCGCGCCTCTGTGGCGAAGGTGAAGGCCCTGCGCGACGCGGGCTACAAGGTCTTTGTCATCGGGCTCGGGGACAAGATGCCCGATTTCCTCAAGCACACGCTCAACTGGATGGCCTACTACGGAGGTACGGAGAATCCCCTCGTCACGAAAAAGGGCAGCCTGTCGGCCCTGAACATCGGTGCCATCGCCTCCGATCCCTGCACCGGGTCGGCGACAACCGCCCCCCCGGGGGGCAACTGCAGCGGCAGCTCCGACCAGTGCTTCGCCACGTCCAACGACCCCGGGACGATCGAGCTCGCCGGCTATGCCTTCATCTCCACCAATTCGAAGGAACTGGAGACGGCCCTGCGTGTGGCCATGACGGTTATCCGCGATGCGGCCTATTCCTTCAGCACGCCGTCGGTGGCCACATCGAGAACGTCCGATGAAAACTACCTCTACACGGCTTCCTTCCTGCCCAGCAACACGGACCCCTTCTGGAAGGGCTCCCTGAAGAAGTACACGATCCTGTCCGACCAATCCGTGGGCAGTGCCGTTGCGGACGCCGGGTCGGTTCTCCAGGGCACCCCCGCGGGCGACAGGAAAATCCTGACCGCAAAAGGAGGGTCCTTGATTCCATTCACCGTCTCGAACCTGTCCGAGGCGGACCTGGGCGTGAGCGACGCGAAAAGGCGGGACGAGGTGGTCGGGTACATCCGCGGCGAGGCGGCAGACAACCCGGACAAGGATGCCAAGGACAATGTATGGAAACTCGGCGACATCTTCCACTCGAACCCCGTCACGGTGGGGACGCCCTCGGCGTATTTCCTGGATCCGCGGGATAGAGCCAAGGCCTTTGAAAGCTACCGCAACGATCGTCAGCGGAGCTCCATCAATGAAAAAAGAATCATTGTGGTCGGGGCCAACGACGGCCAGCTTCACGCCTTCCGGACCTCGGATCTCAAGGAGGCATGGAGTTTCATCCCGCCGAATTTTCTCGACAGGCTGAAGGACATCGCCCACAAGGAGCACCCGGCGACCCTTTCGCACCGGTTTTATGTCGACGGGCCGATCACCGTGGCCGACGTCTGGACGGGGGCCGGTGACGGGAAGGTCAAGTCCCCGGGCGAGTGGAAGACGATGCTGGTCGTCGGGCTGGGCCAGGGAGGCGAGAGGAACCTCTGGAGCTCTTCGGCGTCCTGTGATTCGGGCTTCAGCAGCAACTACCTCTCAAGCGGCGAGTATCCTTACTATTGCGGCTATCACGCCCTGGACATCACCGACACGCTCAGTCCCAAGGCTGGCTGGCGGCTTAAACCCACGGCCTCCCAGGCGCCTTTTCTTGGCGATCCCTGGAGCCGCATGGTGATCCGCCGCGTCCGGATCGGCGCCGACGAGAAATGGGTCGGCTTCATCGGCGGCGGGCACAAGGTCTCCTCGTGCAGCGGGGCAGCCGACTGCGATGCGCGCGGAAAAGGGTTTTTCGTCATCGACTTGGCAACGGGGAGCATCCTCTGGAGCTTCAACCGCAACTCCGCGGGCGGCGGCGCCATGAACAACGCGCTGCCGGCCATGGCCGCGGTGATCGATTCGGACATGGATGGTTTTGCCGACAAGGCCTACGTGGGGGACCTGGGGGGAAACATCTGGCGCTTCAGCTTCTGCAAGGCCTCCGACGGCGACGGGTGCACGACGGCCGACTGGAACGGGTCCCTGCTATTCCAGCGGGACGCTAATACGGGGCCGGTCTATTACGCGCCCGCGGTGGCGAGGGACGTGGTCGGGGACATCTGGGTATACTGGGGCACCGGCGACAGGCTGGAACCCCTTGCCCGGAAAGAATACAAGGACGGGTTTTTCGCCGTGAGGGATCAGGGGAAATCCACGCCGATGACAATCGGCAATCTCCAGAACATCAGTGGTGCGACGCAGCAGTTCACCGAGTTGGATACAAAGGACGGCTGGTACATCCTGCTCGGCGGTCAAGGAGAAAAGGTCCTCGCGAACCCGACCGTATTCGGCGGGGTGGCCTATTTCACGACCTACACGCCGGAAAGCGCGGGCGGGGATCCTTGCGAACAGGCAGGCCATGCAAGGCTTTACGGCATCTCCTATATCGACGGGGCAGGGAGCTTCACGGGGGGGGGGACGCAGCGCGTACCTGGGCAAGGGGATTTCTTCGGCCCCGCTGGTCTCCGCAGGGGCCGAAGCGGGAAAGGGCGGCATGTTCGGGGGGGTGAGCGGTGGCTCGAACACCGATGGCACACCGTGGATGGGGCCCGCCACACTGCAGTGGCCCGCGAACATGACCCACCTGCTTCACTGGCGGGATGCGCGTTTTCGATAAGGCGCAAGGTCCGAGGAACGAGGACCGAGGCTGAAATACAAGAACGAGGTTCGAGGAACGAGGAGCGAGGTACATAGAAAAACCCTCGATCCTAAGACCTCGAAGCTCGATCCTCGGTTCTGAAGCAGATCGATGCCTGTGAGCAGAGCAAGAGGAGGATAATGTGAGAAAGAGGCCTCTATCACGTGGTTTCACGCTTGTCGAGCTGCTCATGGCTGTTGTCGTGGGGCTGGTCCTGCTTGGGGCCATCTGGTCGGCCGTGATGGCTGGTCAGCGATCCTCCGTCGGGATCGAGCGGAAGGTCACGACCGGCCAGGACGCCCGGACCGCTCTCGAGATCATGGCCGCCGAGATCCGCATGGCCTCCTTCAATCCCCTGTTCGCGAGGGGAATGTGGATCGACCCGGCCAGTTGCAGCCCCGCTGCCAACCAGAGCTGGCGAGGTATCCAGGAAGCGAGCGCCGCGGCGATCACGATCGAGATGGACCTCGAGCCGGACGGTCAGTGCGGCAACTCGGGCAACGAAATCATCCGTTATGCCTATGATGAGCCGTCGGGAAGAATCACCCGGGAGACGATCCGCTGCGCATCCGGAATCAGGACGTCATCAGGCGCGCAACCCTTCCTGGGGCCCATCCCCTCAAACCCGGCTGTCCGGACCGTGCGGGTCATCAACGGGGGCGTGCCCGTGTTTCGCTATTACGATGGCAAAGGGGCCGAGGTCGTGAATCTACCGGCCGAGATCCAGCGGATACGGCGCATCGAGATTGTGCTGGTCGCAGAATCGGCGGACGTCGACCCGCGCACGGGGGAGTCCCGGAGGCTGGCCTTCTCAACGAGCGTCACACCGAGGAATCACGGTGTTCAATTCTGAAAAAGGGAAAAAGAAAATGAGGACAAGGAAAGAAGAAGGATTTGCCCTGATTGCGGCTGTGATGGCGAACCTCATTCTCCTGGCCGTGGGACTCATCGCCATCAACCTCTCGACGCAGGACCTGCGGATGAGCATGAAGGTCGTCGGCGACAAGAAAGCGATGAGCGCTGCCGAAGGGGCCACCCATTGGATGATGGTCAATTTTGATCCCGCCCATCCCGGCGCCGTCGCCAAAACGAATCGCCTGTTAACCGAACTGGCCGATGGACTCGAACCCAGGAGCCGGGTGACCATCGCAGCACCTGCGGCATCGACATCGGGTCCGCTGCAGATCAGCCTGGCGGGTCATGACATGAGCACAACCCAATGGGTTCTTTTACGTTATGACACGACCGTAACGGGGCGAAACGAGGACTACCAGACCAGCGTGACGCTGAATGTGGGGCTTGGCTATGGTCCCGTGGACTCGGGCAGCTACTAATCATAAGAAGAAGGTTTGAAGTCGAGAAGGGAAGAAGCTTGGATCATGCGGGGGTCAGCCGTCTGTCCCTCTTTCTCCTGGCCTCTTACCCTCTTAACCTCTCACCTTCTCCAGGGATCCCCCGCACGGTGCCTTTCCCTTAAAATGGCTTGACTTTCCGCCTGCAAGCGGTTAGTGTTTCCGCGTTTTCCGAGAGGGCAAAACATCTCCCCCGCAGGGGGGGAAACGGTGATAAAAGAATTGGCCGCCGGGCCTTTTTTTTATTAGGATAGGCAATAGGATTCTGATAGAACCATGAAAGAGAAAATCATCAAGCTGCTTGAAGAATCGACGGCGCGCTGCGTGTCCGAAGGCCTGTTCGAAGTGAAGAACATCCCTTTTATTGAACTGGAGGCAACGCGCGATACGGCCCACGGTGACTACGCGACCAACGTGGCCATGGTGATCGCTTCCCAGGCAAAGAAGAACCCCCGGGTGATCGCCCAGGCCATCGTCGGCAAGCTGATAGACGATGGCCTTCTGCTGAACAAGGTGGAGATCGCCGGCCCCGGTTTCATCAACTTCTTTATCCGCGAGGACAACTGGCGCTCGCCGCTCAAGGAAATCGATCGCCTGAAAGACCGATACGGTGCGCTCGATTTCGGGGCGGGGAAGAAAGTCCAGGTGGAGTTTGTGAGCGCAAACCCCACGGGCCCCCTGCACATCGGGCACGCGCGGGGCGCCGTCACGGGCGACGTCATCGCCAACATCCTGAAGGCCAGCGGCCACGACGTCAGCAAGGAATACTATATCAATGACATGGGCAACCAGATGCGGACCCTGGGGCGTTCCGTATACCTGAGGTACCTGGAGATCCAGGGCGAAGCCATCGAATTCCCCCAGGACCACTACCAGGGCGATTACATCTCGGAGCTTGCGCAGGAAATCCTCTCGAAAGACGGGGAGCGCTATCGCGGCAAGAGCGAAGACGAAGTTATGCCGTTCTTCACGGCCTACGGCGCCGGGTCCATCCTGGAAGGGATCAAGGACGATCTCGGGTCTTTCGGGGTCTTCTTCGACTGCTACTTCAGCGAGGGGGAGCTCTACAAGAACGACGGCGTGATGAAACTCCTCGACAGGCTCCGGGAACAGGGGCATGTCTACCGGGAGGGCGACACGCTCTGGTTCCGTTCGACGGCCTTCGGCGACGAGAAGGACCGGGTCGTCATCCGGGATACCGGCACGCCCACCTACTTTGCCGCCGACATCGCCTATCACAAGAACAAGTTCGACAGGGGGTTTGATCTCGTCATCGACGTGTGGGGCGCCGACCACCACGGCTACGTTCCGAGGCTCAAGGCGAGCATCGAGGCCCTCGGCGGGAACAAGGACGATCTCAAGATCATCCTCGTTCAACTCGTGAGCCTGCTGCGGGACGGAAAGCCCGTGGCCATGTCCACCCGTGCCGGGGAGTATGTGACGCTCCGGCAGGTGATCGACGAGGTCGGCCGGGACGCCGCCCGGTACAATTTCCTCATGAGGCGCTCCGACAGCCAGCTCGATTTCGACCTGGAGCTTGCCAAGAGGCAGTCCAATGAAAACCCGGTTTATTACGTTCAGTATGCCCATGCGCGCATAGCGAGCATCACCCGGATGGCGGCGGAGCGGGGTATGGAGATCCCGGGTGGCGACGATGTGGACCTCGGGCTGCTGACGCTTTCCGAGGAGATCCAGCTCATCAAGTCCGTCATTCGCTTCCCCGAGATCGTCGAGGGGGCGGCGAAGGCGCTGGAACCGCACCGGATCAGCTTTTACCTCAACGAACTGGCGGGTATCTTCCACAGCTACTATAACAAGAACCGGGTGGTCACCGATGATCCGGCGCTGAGCCGGGCGCGGCTTTTCCTCGTGAACTCGATCGGGCAGGTCCTGCGCAACGCCCTGGGCATCCTCGGCGTCAGCGCTCCGGAGAAGATGTAACCACCGGAGGAGTCATGCGGCCGCAACGGATGAAAGAGTTCGAGTTTCGACTTGGGAAGCTGGGGCTGGTGCTCTTTGTCATCGGCATCTCCTTCCTGCTCTTTCTGACGTTCGTGACGGGCGTCATGGTGGGCGTCAACATGGAGGGAAACCCCGACCAGATCTCCCAGGGTATCCCCGGGATCCTCAAACAGAAAGTGGGGCGATCGCAACCGGGCGAAACGGGCGAGGCGGAAAAGGGCGAGGAAGGCAAAAAGGGGGGAGCTGCCGACAAGGGCGATTTCAAACTGACCTTCTTCGACACCCTTTCGAAGGGAAAGGGGGCCGGTTCTGCCGACGCGCCGCAGCCCAAGGCGAAGAAAGAAGAGAGCAAGCGGGAGGAGAAAGCGCCCGAACCGGCCCGGCCAGCCTTCGCATCGGCGGGGAATTATGTCATCCAGGTGGCCTCCCTGCAGGACAGGAAAAAGGCCGAGGACCTTCGTGACCGGCTCAGCAGCATGGGGTATGCCCCGTACATCGACTCGGCGGAGCTCAGCGACCGCGGCCGCTGGTACCGGGTCAAGCTCAAGGGCTTCGAGACGAAGGATCAGGCCCAGAAGGTGGTCGACGGGCTGCAGGCGAAGGTGAAGGGGCTGCAGTGCATGATCCTGCCGGCAGGAAGTTGACAGCCGACAGCCGACAGCCGACAGCCGACAGCCAACAGCCAATGGGTCTTTACTGTCGGCTGTGGGCTGTAGGCTGTAGGCTTCGAGATGCCGCTCCGCGGCATGACCGGACAGACGGAACAGACCGAATAGACCGAATAGACGGAATAGACGGAATAGACGGAATAGACCAGAACGATGTTTGAAAACTTGACAGATAAACTCGACGGCATCTTCAAGAAGCTCAAGAGCCGCGGGCGGCTCGACGAGGAGAACATCAAGGACTCCATGAAGGAGATCCGGATGGCCCTTCTCGAGGCCGACGTGAACTTCCGCGTCGTCAAGGACTTCGTCGAAGATGTTCGGGCGAAGGCCGTGGGGCAGGAAGTCCTCGAGAGCCTCACGCCCGGGCAGCAGGTCGTCAAGATCGTTCACGACCGTCTCGTGGAACTCATGGGCGGCGCGGGAAGCCAGTGGCTCAAGCTTTCCGGCCGGTTCCCGAACCCGGTCATGCTCGTCGGTCTCCAGGGCTGCGGCAAGACGACGACGGCAGCGAAACTCGCCCGGCTCACCATGGACCAGGGCCGCAGGACGGCGCTTGTCTCCCTGGATGTCTACCGCCCCGCCGCCATCGAGCAGCTCAGGGTCCTCGGCGAGTCCCTTGGGGCGGGCGTGCTGCAACCGGCGGATAAAAATGACCCCGTCGAGATCGCTCTTGCGGCCATGGCGGAGGCGGAAAGCCAGGGGTACGACGTCCTCATCATGGACACGGCGGGCCGCCTGCACATCGACGCCGGGATGATGGACGAACTCACGAGGATCAAGGCGGCCACAAATCCGTCGGAGATCCTGTTCGTGGCCGATGCCATGACGGGACAGGATGCCGTCCAGGTGGCACAGAAGTTCGACGAGACGCTCTCCATCGATGGTGTCATCCTGACGAAGATGGACGGCGATGCGCGGGGCGGTGCCGCTCTTTCACTGCGGGCCGTTACGGGCAAGCCCATCAAGTTCATCGGTGTGGGCGAAAAGATCGATGCCCTCGAAGTCTTCCACCCCGAGCGCATGGCCTCGCGAATCCTCGGCATGGGGGACATTCTGACCTTCGTCGAGAAGGTCCAGACGACCATCGACGTGAAGGAGGCGCAGGAGCTCGAAAAGAAGATCCGCAAGGATGCCTTCACCCTGGAGGATTTCCGGGATCAGCTGCAGAAGATGCGGAAGATGGGATCCCTGAAGGACATGCTCGGCATGATACCCGGGCTCGGCAAGCTCAAGGCCCTGAAGGACATCGATCCCGACGACAAAGATCTCGTCCGGACCATGGCCATCATCGATTCCATGACGAAGAAGGAGCGGGCAAACTACCTGCTCATCGATGGCTCCCGGCGCAAGCGCATTGCCCGTGGGAGTGGCTCCGCCGTGCAGGACGTGAACCGGCTTCTCAAGAACTACGTGGAGATGCGCAAGATGATGAAGAAGATGATGACCAAGGGGGGCAGGGATGGCCTTCGAAGGGGCTATTTCCGGCCCTGATCGTGGCCGGTAAAAAAAATGTTCTAAAAACCGTCGATATATGCTAACTTAATCTACTTTTTTTCGCTCAACACATCAGGAGGTAAGGGTTAAACGGAATGGCTGTTAAGATAAGATTGACGCGGATGGGAGCCCGGAAGAAACCTTATTACCGGATCGTCGTAGCCGATTCGGCAGCGCCGAGGGACGGGAAATTTATCGAGATCGTCGGCAACTATGATCCGAAGAAGGATCCGGCCGTCATTACGCTGAAAGAGGACCGGATCAGGGAATGGCTCACCAAGGGAGCTGAACCGACACTGACCGTCTCCCAGCTGCTCCGGAAAAAGGGAATCACGATCGCAAAGGACAAGACCAAGGTCGCCTGACACGCCGGCTTCGTTGGACTCTCAATTCAAAATGGGGTGAACCAGGAATTTAACGTCTAGGAATTCCCTGGAGGTCGTGACGATGAAAGACTTGATCAAGTACATCGCCCAGGCATTGGTGGACAATCCGGACAAGGTCGAGGTTTCGGAAGTTCATGGAGAACAGACTTCTGTCATTGAATTGAGAGTGGCGAAGGAGGATCTGGGGAAAGTCATCGGCAAGCAGGGCAAGACCGCGAAAGCCATGCGGACGATCCTGAGTGCGTCGTCGGCCAAGGTTCACAAGAGGACCGTTCTCGAGATCATCGAGTAACACGCGCCGATGAGATGGATCGAAATCGGACAGATCATCAAATCTCACGGTCTTTCGGGCCGTGTGAAAGCTCTTTCCTATCTTGAATCGGACCGCCTGTTGCCGTCGCTGAAGGACGCCCGGATCGGCCCAAACAGGGAATCGGCGAAGCGATACCCCATCGAAAATGTGCGCCCCGAGGGGCGCACCCATTTCTCCCTCACGATTGAAGGGATCGAGGATCGCAATGCCGCAGATGCCCTGAGGGGGCTCTCGATTTTCTTGCCCTACGACAGTCTGGAGACCCTCCCGGAGGGTGAGTACTACTGGGAAGATCTCATCGGTCTGGCCGTCGTAACCGAGGACGGTAAGCCGCTGGGGCGGATCGAGAACATCTTCCCGACGGGCAGCAACGATGTGTACGTCTGCAAAGAAGGGGGCAGGGAGATCCTTCTGCCGGCCATTGCCGAGGTGATCCGGTCCGTGGACATCCAGGCAGGCACGGTGGTCGTCAGGTTACTGAAGGGGATGGAGCCGGGTGATGATGCGCTTTGACATCCTGTCCATCTTCCCGGAAATGTTCGAGTCCTTTTTCGGGTGCAGCCTCCTGAAAAAAGCACGGGAAAAGGGTCTCATCCGGATCGAGGCCCACAATATCCGTGACGGGGCCACGGACAAACACCGGATGACCGACGATTACCCCTACGGCGGCGGGGCGGGCATGGTCATGAAGGTCGAGCCGATCGCCCGGGTACTCGAGGCCATTGGCGCCGCGCCCGGGGAATGCCTGCGGGTGCTTCTGACGCCACAGGGCGAGACGTTCAGCCAGGCGATTGCCGGGGATCTGGCCCGGTCGAGCAGGATCGTTCTCATCTGCGGGCACTACGAGGGTGTCGATGAGCGGGTGAGGCAGAACTTGGTGGACCGCGAGATTTCCATCGGCGACTATGTCCTGACGGGGGGCGAGGCGGCGGCCATGGTGATCGTCGATGCCGTGGCCAGGCTCATTCCGGGCGTGCTTGGCAACGAGGAATCGGCCCGGTACGAGTCCTTCGCCATGGGGCTCCTGGAGTGTCCCCAGTACACGCGGCCGGAGGAATACCGGGGGTGGAAGGTTCCCGAGGTGCTTCTTTCAGGCCATCACCGGGAGATCGAGGAATGGAGGCGCCGCGAGTCTCTGAGTCGCACGCTCGAGCGCAGGCCCGATCTGCTGGCGACAGCTGCCCTTACGGAGAAGGATCGAAAGTTCCTCGAGGATCTGAAAAAGGATCTGCAAAAGAAATCCTGACGCATCTTCGGCGTCCTGCACTCTGCGCGAACGACTTGTTTGCAGGCAGAGATTTTTTTAAGCGCCATCGATGAGGGGCCGACTCTACATTGCTCTTTTACATCACCCGGTTCTCGACCGGGAAGGGCGGGTGATCACGAGCGCCGTGACGAATGCCGATATCCACGACATCGCCCGCTCGGCAAAGACCTACGGGGTCCGGCGGGTTTTCATCGTGACCCCGATCTCCGAACAGGCCGACCTGGTGAGAAAAATCATCGGACACTGGACCTGCGGGGCGGGCGGTGAGCTGAACCCGTCGAGGCGCGAGGCCCTCGAGGCCGTAAAGGTTGCAGGCAGCCTGGAGGAGGTTGTCGAGGTGATCGCCTGCGAGGACGCGAGTCCCGTGGATATCGTGGTGACAGGCGCCCGGCTGGGCGGATCCTGTGTGAGCCACGGGCAGTTGCGCGAGATCCTGGAAAACGGGCACGGCCCAACCCTTTTCGTTTTCGGTACAGGATGGGGGCTTGCAGGCGAGGTCATCGAGAGCAGCCGGTATCGGCTGGAGCCCATCACCGGATCCGGGCCATACAATCATCTTTCGGTCCGATCGGCTGTTGCCATCACACTGGACAGGCTGGTGGGGAAAAAAAGATAAAAGGCACGGTATAAAAGGAACTGGAGTATTCCCCCTCACCTCATTCCTCTCCCCCCAGGGGCGAGGAAGATCAGGGAAGGGGACCTTATAGGAAGATCATCAGGAGGTTTAGCTGTCATGGATAAGGTTGATTTAATTGAGAAGGAGCAGATGCGGGGAGACATCCCCGACTTCAAGTCAGGCGACACCGTCAAGGTCTACGTGAAGATCGTCGAGGGCACCAAGGAAAGAATCCAGGTCTATGAAGGCGTCGTGATCAAGAAGACCCGGGGCAACAGCCGGGCCCAGTTCACCGTCCGCAAGATTTCCTACGGCGTGGGCGTCGAGAGAACCTTCCCCCTGCATTCCCCGGTGCTCGACCGGGTGCAGGTCATGACCCGCGGCAAGGTGCGCCGCGCGAAGCTCTTCTACCTGAGAGGGCGCAAGGGGAAAGAGGCGAAGATCAAGGAAATCGACACGCGCTAAGCAGGCGATGCTTTTCCCAAATGCTCTTGATCGGGCTTCATCCGGCGAGTAAGCAGATGCTATCAGAGGGTAAGAAGGTAAGAAGGTTGGAGGGGAACGGGAACGGGTACGGCACTGTTTCTTTTCTTTCTCAACTTCGAACCCTCTCACCCTCTCACCTTCTCAACTTCGTAAGTGCCCGGCGCATCGGCGGAAGAGGATGGACAGCTTTGAACTGAGCGCGTACAAACGGGGGTATCGCGTCATTGCCGGCGTCGATGAAGCGGGCAGGGGACCTCTGGCCGGGCCTGTCGTGGCTGCGGCCGTTGTTCTCCCTCCCGGTTTTCGACTTGACGGCGTCAGGGATTCGAAACAGCTTACGGAAAAGAAGAGACAGCGGTTTTACGACATCATCCTGAACGGTGCCTTGAGCTGGGCACTGGGTGTCGTGGAGCCTTCCGTCATCGACCGGATCAACATCTTTCAGGCCACCCGGCTCGCCATGAAAGAAGCCGTCCAGCAGATCTTGCCGGCTGCGGATTATCTCCTCATCGACGGCGCGCGGGCCCAGCGCCTCAATCTCCCCATCACGCAGGAAACGATCATCCGGGGCGACACCCTGAGCATCTCCGTGGCCTGCGCCTCGATCATCGCCAAGGTGTCCCGGGACCGGATCATGGAGATTTACCATCACCAGTTTTCCCAGTACAACTTCATCAGCAACAAGGGTTACGGTACGAAGGAACACCTCGAGTCTCTACGATGCCACGGCCCCTGCAAGATCCATCGCCGGAGCTTCAGGGGGGTGAAGGAGACCCTTGACCAGGGAGAGGAAAAATAAGGGTGCCTGGGGTGAGGACCGGGCTGCAGAGTTCCTTGCGAGGGAAGGGTACCGCATCCTCGAGAGGAATTACCGCTGTTCCCTGGGCGAGATGGACATCATCGCCCGAGAGGGGAAAACCGTCGTATTCGTCGAGGTGAAGACACGCTCGTCGGAACGTTTCGGGCCGCCCCATGCAGCGATCGGACCGCAGAAGCAGAGACGGATGACGGCCATCGCCCTCTGCTATCTCAAGGCACATGGGCTTCTCGGCGCTCCGGCGCGGTTCGACGTCGCCGCCGTCAGACTGGGCGAGGGAGGGGAGAAAATAACCCTCTACAGAAACGCCTTCGATGCCACGGGGTTCTGAGCTACGCTCAGAGCCTGCAGCCCACAGTCTACAGCCTACAGCCAAAATGCCTTTGCTGTCGGCTGTTGGCTGTCGACTGTCGGCTTCTAAACGCTGCATTGGAGGGTAAAAGAAAAAATTGACGAAATGAGCCAGCAGACAAGAAAAGGAACCTTGTATCTCGTCTCCACCCCCATCGGGAACCTGGAGGACATGACCCTCCGCGCTATCCGCGTCTTAAAGGAGGTCGACCTCATCGCGTGCGAAGACACGAGGCGCACGCGGATTCTGCTCGAACACTATGGGATCAAGGCGGCGCTCACGAGCCTCTATGACGAGATCGAGCGGAAAAAAGGGGAGACCCTGGTGGGGAAGCTTCTGGACGGGCGATCCCTGGCCTACGTCTCCGATGCTGGAACCCCCCTCATCTCCGATCCGGGCTATCATCTCGTCCGGCTGGCCATTGAGGCCGGCATTTCCGTTGTCCCGGTACCGGGCCCCTCTGCCGTGATCACTGCTCTCTCGGTCTCGGGGCTTCCGTCGGATCGTTTTGCCTTCTTCGGCTTCCTGCCTGAAAAGACCGGGCGCAGACAGTCCTTTCTCCGCAAGTTGAAGGATCTTCCCATGACCCTTGTCTTCTACGAATCGCCCCGGCGGATTGTCGGCACGCTGAGGGACATCCGGGACTTGCTGGGGGAGCGCCATGTCGTTGTGACCCGGGAACTCACGAAGCTCTTTGAAGAGGTCATCCGGGGACAGGCGGGCGACGTCATCGGGAAACTGGAGTCAGGAGCCGTGAAGGGGGAAATCACCCTTCTTGTAGAAGGCGCACGGGAGAGACCCGTGGCCGGTGATGGGGAAATCGAGGCCCTCTTCGGGGAAATGGATCCGAAGGGGGAGCTTTCGACGAAGGATATTGCCGCAAGGATCGCCGCGGAGCTCGATCTGCCGAGAAAACGCGTTTATGATAAGATCCTGAAGTTCAGGGCTTCTCGGGAAGAGGGTGAGAAGGCAGGAGGGTAAGAGGGTTGGAGATGCGGGCCGCCTGTCATCGACCGGAAGCTCATCCAAGCTTCTCAACCTCTTAACTTCTCAACTTCTTCTTGAAATCGCGTTGGCAAAAAGGGTTGAAGACTCCGGGAAGGTGTGATATTTCTCGGCGTGGGTGAAGAACAAAAAAGGGGGAGCCGGGATTGGACGAGAAAATCAGCAGACCGGGGGAGCCGCAGGTTCTGGCAGAGAAAGACGTCGTTTACGATCTCGTGGATGTTGTTGAGGAACCCAGGATAGATGCCATCGTCGGCGGACGCCTGCAGGACGAGATCATGAAAAAGGTCGCCGAGGTCGCAGAGCGGATCGCGCGGGAGCAATTCCCCGGCATTGCCGAACGGGTCATCCGGGAAGAGATCGAGAAGCTTAAGAAGCCTGTTGATGAAGAGCCCTAACCCTGCCCTCACCCATGCGCGGAGGATCACCCTCTGCCTTGTTTTTTCCCTTGTCCTTCTATGTCCTGCCGCGGCTGCGGGCATGGAGACGGAAAGCGTCGAAGCCGAAGGCTCGGCGGCAATCCACAACAACAATCTAGCGCAGGCTCGTGAGCAGGCTATTTCACTGGCCCTTCGCGGGGCTCTCGAGAAGGTCCTTTCTTCCGCTGTTTCCCCGCAGGTCCTTGCAACCCGAAAATCCGTCATCACCGACAAGGTCTACCCCGTGACAGAGCGGCACATCCTCGGCTACCGGATTGTCCGTGAGGCGGAACAGGACGGTGCCTATGTGGTGAGGATTGCGGCCACGGTCGACGCGGGGAGCCTGAAGGGGGATCTTCGAAGCCTGGGTGTGCTCGGGGGGCAGGGCGAGGAGAGAGCGGGGCCCGGGACCTCGATCTCTCTGATCGTTCGGGGAACCATCGCCAGCCATCACGATTTCCTGGCATTTCGGGAGGTACTGGCCGGCATGCCGCCCATCCGCAGCGTTGTGACCCGTTTTTTGTCGCAGGACCGTTTTGAGATGGGTCTCGAGTCGGCTGAGAACTCGCAGGTTGTAGCCCGGGAGCTCTCGAAGAGGAGATTCAAGGGAGCGCCGCTCCGAGTGCTTCGAGTCGAGGCGGCTTCCATCGAGATTACAATTCAAAACCAGGGGGTTTCACGTGAATAGACCGAGACTGGCCGCTATCATCAGCATCCTAATTCTCGGAATGGCTCTGATGCATGGGTGCTCCTATCTCTCTAATATTCCGTACCTTCCCTTTACAAATAAGGCAGAGGACGACCCTCAGCCGGCAGATCGGAAGCTGGATGCCCGATTGATCGCCGTCCTGCCCGCGGACATCAAGAAGGGAGACCGGGATGCGGCTCGGATGCTCCGTGAAAAGCTGTTCGATGAACTCTACTTCAAGGGATACCCGAAGATCCCCTTCGAGTTGGTGGATGCTGCACTGGCCGATATCCGAAAGCGTGACGGAGGAGCGTCGGGCAGCACAGTTGCGCCGCAGGTCATCGGCAGCATGCTCGGCGTGGACGCCGTCATGTACACGACACTCCTCGAGGCGAACATTGCCTACAAGGTTGTCTATGCGCCAGTCAGTGTCGCGGCCCTTTTCGAATTGAAGGAAGTGAAAACGGGCATGACGATCTGGAGATACGAGTCCCGGGCAACGGATCGCGACTATGGGGTCACAAAGAGCAGTCTTGAGCTTGGAACGGCCAAGATTTTCGAGGACGTGGTGCATGAGGCTGTGAAGAAGGCGATGATAACCCTGCCCGATGGACCGGGAATCCGTTAAGAAGGATCGAGGTGCGAGGAACGAGGACCGAGGTACAGAAAAGATCCTCGAACCTCGCGCCCCGATTCTCGATCCTGCCGGTCCCCGGCTTGTCGCATCGAAAACCGCGAGCGCAGATTGACTGCCGGGTATTATGATCCCGGCTAAACAGGGTCCGTGGAAGGGGACCGAGCTGTGAACATCCCCAATTCCCTTACCGTTCTCAGGATTGTCCTCGTCCCGGTCATCGTAATTCTCCTGATCCAGGGGCAATACGGGAAGGCCTTGGTTTGTTTCATCATTGCCGGAGTGACCGACGGTCTCGACGGGCTTCTTGCCCGGATCCTCAACCAGATGACCGTCGTGGGTGCCTACCTGGACCCCTTGGCCGACAAGGCACTCGTGATCAGCATGTTCACGACGCTGGCCATCGTCGGCGTGATTCCGGGATGGCTGGCCGTTGTCGTCATCAGCCGCGACTGCATCATCCTGGGCGGGATCCTGGTGCTGAAGCTCATGTCCATAAACCTCGAGATAAAACCTTCTTTCGTCAGTAAAATAAACACGACGCTCCAGCTTGCCACCATCTTTTTCGCCCTCCTGCTGAAAATGGACGGTGCAGGAAAGCACTTCCATGAGGCTTTTATGTTCGTCTGCTGGCTGACGGCGATCTTCACCGTGATCTCGGGGGCCGATTATCTCCTGAAGGGGATGAAGCTCATCAACCGGGGGGATGGAAATACGGAAGAATCATGATTTTGTCTTGACATCATTGCAGTTTCTTGTTACTCAATACCCGATTTATGATGCATGGAAACAGGCACGTAGCTCAGGGGGAGAGCGCCATCCTGACACGGTGGATGTCCAGGGTTCAAATCCCTGCGTGCCTACCATTAGTTTTTTATTTGCGGCGAAGGGCATCAGAAGACGTCAAATCGTTGATGCCCTTTCTTTAATTAAAACCCGAATGATTCTGAAATGTTCCCCATCCAAAACCCGGTACGGACAAACCCCGGGTCGGTGACGGGGAAGAATCGGGGATCGCCAGATGAGCAAAATCGACATCCGATACACGGACGACACCCGGAAGTCCTTTGAAGAGGGGATGGCCGCAGGGGAAATCC
>CAWDHZ010000028.1:0-30239 GCA_963802225.1 uncultured delta proteobacterium
TTCATTTTTCCTGTACCCTGAACTTTTTTTCGGAGGACGACATGACCAAGGATGCCATCGAAGAAACCCTCGCCAAGTACAATCGCGGCCTCATCATGGTCTTCACGGGCGACGGCAAGGGCAAGACCACGGCCGCGCTCGGGCAAGCCCTGCGGGCGCTCGGCCACGGCAAGAAGGTCCTCGTCATCCAGTTCATGAAGGGCCGCAAGTACGGCGAGGTCCTCTGCGCCGAGCAGTGCCTCCCCAACCTCACCTTCAAGCTGTGCGGCCTCGACAGCTTCGTCATGCGGGGCAACCCCGCGCCGGTGGACGTGGAGCTTGCCCGCGAGGGCTTCAGCCTGGGGAAGGCGGCCATCCAGTCCGGGGATTTCGACATGGTGATCCTCGACGAGCTGAACGTCGCAATCGACTTCGGGCTCATCCCCCTGCAAGACGTGGTGGATGCCCTGAAGGCAAAGGCCCAGAAGGTGGATGTGATCCTCACGGGCCGTTACGCCCCCAAGGAGATTATCGACCTTGCCGACACGGTGAGCGAGGTGAAGGAGATCAAGCATCATTACAGCCAGGGGATAAAAGAGAGAGCGGGCATTGAGTTCTAAACAGGTTCGAGGACCGAGGAACGAGGTCCGAGCAAGACAATTAAGGACATCCCCCTTTCGTAAAGGGAGATAGAGGGGGATTTTTCCTGATGCCCGAAGCCCGAAACCCGAAGCCTGCTTTTGCGGAGTAAAAGCATGAACAAAACGCCAAAGGAGGAACTGGACCGCCGGATCAAGGCCCTGCAGTTGCAGCTGGCCGAGGCGAAGATCGACGGGGCGCTCATCGTCCAGAATGCCGATCTTTTCTACTTCACCGGCACCGTTCCCCAGGGCTGGCTATTCGTCCCCTTCGACGGGCACCCCATCCTCTTCATCCGGAAAAACCCCAACCGCATCCACTCGGAAACCCTCCTCGAGCATCTCTTCAATGCGCGCAGCCCCCGGGAGCTTGCCGGCGTGCTTGCCGACAAGGGCTACAAAAAGATCAAGCGCCTGGGCATGGAGCTCGATGTCCTGCCCTTCAACCAGTACGCGCGCTACGTGGAGGCCCTCAAGCCGGGGGAGATCGTCGACATTTCGCCTGTCATCCAGGCCATCCGCTCCATCAAGTCCCCCTTCGAGATCGCCATCCTGCGCCAGGCGGCGAAGCTTGGCGATCACATGATGCGCGTTGCCCGCGAGGCGCTCAAGGAGGGCATGACGGAGCTGGAGCTCTCTGCGCGCATCGAGATGGCCGCCAGGATAAGGGGGCATCAGGGATACGTGCGGATGCGGGGCTTCAACGCGGAATGCTACTGGGGTCCGGTCGTTTCCGGTGCCGCTGCCGCTGACCCAGCCTTCGTGGACACGACGGAGGGCGGTCACGGTGCAAGCCTTGCCCTTCCTGCAGGCGCCGGTCACCGACCCATTGCGCGAAACGAGCCCGTCATCGTCGACATGGCCGCTACGATCGGGGGCTACAACGCCGATATCACGCGTACCTTCTCGCTGGGCAGGCTTCCCGAGAAGCTGGAGAGCGCATACCGGGAGTCCCTGGAGATCCTCCAGACGCTGGCGGGGGACATTCACCCGGGTGTTGCCGTCAGTGCGCTTTACATCAAGGCGGAGAAACTCGCCGACAAGAAGAAGCTGCTGCCGAACTTTATGGGCTTCGGCAACGACAAGGCCGGCTTCTGCGGCCACGGCCTCGGCCTGGAGCTGGACGAGCCCCCCGTCATCTCACGCAACAGCAAGGCCATACTCGTGCCCGGTCACGTCATCGCCCTGGAGCCCAAGTTCACCTTCCCCGGCGAAGGCGTCGTGGGGGTGGAGGATGTCTTTCTCGTCACGGAAAACGGCGGCGAGAAGCTGACAAAAAGCGGCTATTGTGTAAAAATCTAGAGAAGGTTCGAGGACCGAGGAACGAGGTCCGAGGAAGACAATTAATACCCTCCCCCTTTGAAAAAGGGGATAGAGGGGGATTTTACAAAGTCCGTCATTGCGAGCGAAGCGCGGCAATCCACGATTTCCTCTTCGCATTTCATCAAATAAACAAGGAGTATTCACTTGAAGCCGTCCGCGAAAACGCCATCACAAAAACTCAATAAAGTCATCGACACCCTCAAGAAGAAAGGCGCCTCGGAGGTCAAGATCATCAAGGCCACCGACGTGATCGTCGATGAGCGCGTGCGCCTCAAATGCCAGATTCCTATCTGCGAATCCTACGGCAAGAACCTCATGTGCCCGCCCTATCTTCCATCGGTTGCGGAGTTTCGGGCCGCGCTTGCACGTTATGACAAGGCGCTGGTTGTGCAGCTGAGCGTTCCCCTTCACAAGAAGACAAAAGGGAGAACCAAGGCCATCTTCGACCCCGCACGGGTGCTCCACGAACTGGTGAACCTGGGCGAGAGGCTCTGTTTCGAGGCGGACTTCCGCTTTGCCACGGGACTCATCGGCGGATGCTGCCGGCTATGCGAGGAGTGTATCGTCATGGAGCCCGAGGGCCATTGCCGCCAGCCCTTCCGGGCGCGACCTTCCATGGAAGCCATGGGCATCGACGTCATCGGCACGCTGGTAAACTCGGGACTCCCGGAACTCCACTTCCCCGTAACGGAGAAGGTGACGTGGACGGGGTTGATCCTGCTGTAGCAGGATCAAGGCACGAGGACCGAGGAACGAGGTTCGAGGAAGAAATTAATAACCTCCCCCTTTTGTAAAGGGGGATAGAGGGGGATTTTCCCTTCTGTCATTGCGAGGGGCGAACGCCCCGCGGCAATCTCGTTCTTAACACTCAGACACTTAGACACTTAGACACTCAAACACTATTTCTTGGGAGGTAAAGAGATGGCAGTATTAAAGGAAGGCGGTGTTCCCCTCGGACGTTTCATGATCATCAACAAAACAGACGGCCTGACCCAGGACGATCTCATCATCGAGGCCAATGGCCAGTACAAGATTATGGAAAAACCCGATGCGTTTTTGATCAAGAATGAGGAGTGCTGTAAGAGTATAATGGTCAAGGTTTCAAAGAAAGACTGAAAGGCTGGATGAAAAACGGCCATCTGCGGCGTTGCCCTTGCCCCGCGTCGCTCAACGTATGTCTCTATACGCCTCGCTCCGCGGTCCATCGGGCGCCTTGCATCTGGCCATTTTTGATCAGCCTTTGGTGGCAAGAAAGGGGCGAAATTAAAAAGGCCACATACTGCGTTGCGTGGCGCCTTCGTCACTGCGACGTACGCACAAAGTACGCCTCATTCCTCAGTCGCCACGACGCCTTGTCTCTGCCTTTTTACCTTCGCCGCGAAAATGTCACTAATCAGGCCTGACCCCAGCTTTTGACAGGTGGCGATAGAACTTGAATCGCGTCATATCTACAAATAGTTAGCTTTATAGCGCCCAATCGCTTGCCACAACAGTCGGTTTTGAACTCCTTGGTACCGATTTTGGGGGGACAACGGGGGTCAGGTCTTGGAGTGTGAATTTTCAGAGAAACTAATAATGCAAGACCCGACCCCATAGAATACATGATGCAAAGACCGTCCAGACAGACCAGCCGATTCCTGGCGCGAGGACTCTCGATTCTTTACGAGGACCGGGACATCCTGGTGGTGGATAAGCCCGCCGGGCTCTTGACAATGGGAACGGAGAGAGAGAAAGCGCGCACCGCCTACTTTTCCCTGACCGAGTATGTCCGCAAGGGGGCTGCCAAGTCCCGGAACCGTATTTTCATCGTCCATCGCCTGGACAGGGAGACCTCGGGGGTCCTCGTGTTCGCGAAGACCGCCGAGGCAAAGGACTGCTTGCAGCGCCGATGGGACGAGACGAAGAAGCGCTATCTCGCCGTCGTGCATGGCCCGTGTGAGAAGCGCGCGGAGACCATTACAACCTATCTGGCCGAGAACGGCGCGCACGGCGTGTACTCCACCGTTGATCCCAAGAAGGGCAAATGGGCGCAGACGGCGTACACCGTGCTCAAGGAGACGAAGGCCTTTGCCTTGCTGGACGTGGAATTGCTGACGGGCAGGAAGCACCAGATCCGCGTCCATCTGGCGGATCGGGGCCACCCGGTGGTGGGCGATAAGAGGTATGGCAGAGCGGATACGACGCACCGACGGCTGGCACTGCATGCCAGATCCCTTTCCATCCGGCATCCCGTCAGCGGCGCGGAGCTCACGTTTGAAGCAGAGGCGCCATCCTATTTCAAAGAACTCGTCGGCAGCTTCGAGCACATGCTTGCTCAACAGATACCTGCAAGGGAAGAATAGGGTCAGGTCTTGTATTTAAACATAATTGATGATAGCGTTTGATTATGGCTCGTCCTCTTCGCATAGAATTTCCTGGCGCGTTGTATCATGTCACGTCGCGAGGCAACGCGCGGGCGAAAGTCTTCACGGATGAATCCGATCACAGGATGTTTCTCGACATCCTGGGGTTTGTCGTCAAGCGCTTCAACTGGATCTGCCATGCCTATTGTCTGATGGGAAATCACTACCACCTGCTGGTTGAGACCCCCGATGCGAACCTCTCAAGGGGGATGAGACAGCTGAACGGTATATACACGCAAAAGTTCAATTGGAAACGCCGCAAGACGGGCCATCTGTTCCAGGGACGATACAAGGCGATCCTGGTGGACAGGGACGAGTATCTCCTGGAGCTTGCCCGCTACATGATGCTGAATCCTGTGCGGGCAGGTCGGGTTGAAGACCCGGACGATTACACGTGGAGCAGTTATCGAGCAGTTGTGGGTCAGGCGGAGAAGCCGGAATTCCTGACAACGGAAGGGATTCTTGCACGATTCGGCAGGGGAAATAAGAGGGCACAAAGGAGATTTGCCGACTTCGTCAAAGCAGGAATGAAAATCAAGAAATCTCCTTGGGATGATTTAAAGGGGCAGATATATCTGGGCGACGAGTCATTTGTGAAGATGGCGCACCAGCACATCTCTGAAGACATGGATATCCTGCGGGAAGTCCCCAAGGGGCAAAGGTATGCAAATAGACCTGAATTGAGCCAGGTATTCGCAGGAGAGGGAAAGAGGGACAAGCAAAAGCGCAACAAGGCTATTTACACGGCATATACAGATTGGGGTTACAAGTTGCAGGAAATTGGAGATTTCCTGCATTTGCACTACGCTTCCATCAGTCGGATCGTCACGGCAATAGAGAAGAAATGCTGAAATACAAGACCTGATCCCATATCTTGCGAAAACTTTCGCACTTTTGCACCCTCACAGGAGGAAACGATGCGCCATTACTTGAAAGTGTGTAACACCCCGCCAGTGCTTGTTTGTGTGCTGGCTCTCACGCTCGTGATCGTGCTCTCCGCGGCAGGCTTGACAAGCGCTCTTGCGATGACCGGCGCCTCTGCCGCCATTCGCGGCGATAAATCCTCTTCGACGCTTGACGGCAAGCCGCCGCTGGTCATAGGGCATCGCGGCGCGTCAGGCTATCTGCCCGAGCACACACTCGAGGCTTATCAGCTGGCGATCGATCAGGGCGCCGAGGTCATCGAGCCCGACTTTATTTCGACGAAGGACGGCGTGTTGATCGCACGCCATGATCCAAACCTCGCTACCAGCACCGACGTGGCCTCCAGGCGCGAATTCGCTGACCGCAAGCGAGTGGATTGGCCGGTGGATGGCGAGAAGCAGACAGGTTGGTTTGCCCACGACTTTACCCTGGCTGAGATCAAGAAGCTGGGCACTGTGATCACAGATCCTGAGCGTCCTCAAGAGAACAACGGGGAATTCAAGGTCGCGACGATGCAGGAGATTTTCGATCTGGTCAAAACGCAAAGCGCGATACTTGGCCGCGCTGTTATCATCTACCCTGAGACCAAGAACCCGACCTATCACCGCGACCTTGGGCTCCCGCTGGAGGACAAGCTGATCGCCGCGCTCAACGCAGCGGGGTGGAATAGCCGGTCCGCGCCTGTGTTCGTACAGAGCTTCGAGCCGAGCAGCCTGAAAGAGATGCGCCGCAAGGGGCTGAAGACGCGCATGGTGCAACTCATTGACGGCGATGACATCGACTTGAAGACCGGCAAGATCACCTATGCGATACCTTTCGACCGTCCCTATGACTGGTGCAAGTCCGGTGATGACCGCCTGTTTGCTGACATGGTTACGCCATCGGGCTTGGCTGAAATCGGGACCTATGCCGACGGCATCGGCGTCTGGAAACCATATATCGTTCCACTAAAGGGCCGCATCGGCAGGGCTGGACAGCTCGTAGACGTCAACGGCGACGGCAAGGTGGACCTGCGCGACGCCGCAACGCAGCCGCCGACGGCACTGGTGGCTCAAGCTCACAAGCGGGGGTTATTCGTTCACGTATTTACGTTCCGCAATGAGAAGCGGCGTCTGGCTTCCAGCTATATGGGTGATCCGCAGGCCGAGTACCTGCAGTTCTTCCGGCTGGGCGTGGACGGCGTGTTCAGCGAGTTTCCGGACACGGCCGTGATGGCGCGTTCGGTCTATCTGCATGAGTCCGATCAGGTCAAGTGACCGTATCAGATGAAACGTTGCGAATGGGCCAATAGAAGCGAGCTCGAACAGTCCTATCATGATCATGAATGGGGTGTGAAAATCCACGATGACCGGACGCTGTTCGAGTTTCTTGTTTTGGAAGGCGCACAGGCGGGATTAAGTTGGTCTACGATCCTTAGAAAGCGAGAAGGATACAGAAGAGCTTTTGATAATTTTGACGCCCGGAAAATCTCCAAATACTCTGAGAATACCGTATCCCGGTTGCTCACCAATTCGGAGATCATAAGAAACAGGCTCAAAATTAACGCGACGATCACGAACGCCAGGGCATTTCTGCAGGTTCAAAAGGAATATGGAAGTTTTGATCGCTACATCTGGCAATTCGTCAATGGGAAACCTGTCCAGAATTCATGGAGAAAGATGACGGATATCCCCTCTAGCACCCCCGAGTCTGATGCCATGAGTAAAGATTTGCAGAAAAGAGGGTTCAAGTTCATTGGGCCGACAATTTGTTACGCCTTCATGCAGGCAGTAGGCATGGTAAATGATCACGTCGTAGACTGTTTCAGGTACAAGGAACTCAAGAACAAAAGGAAAGCATAACGAGTCGCCGCACCGGATCGTCGAAAAGCCGATTGTGCAATTGCGCGCGGAATAAAATTCGAGTGAGGAATAAATCCCATGCAGCCAAAACTGCGTCCCACGATCGCCTATATTGCCGGGCGGATCATCACCGGCCTGGACACATTATCCATCTATGATCATTTGCAATCCAAGTCTGTAAGTTTTGAGGGGACGATAAGCCCAAGTTTCATTAACATCTTCAGTAACGACAGGGGCTGTTATACTGCCGGACCCAGGGAAGAGAACATCCTCGATCTATACGATTTCGGCCATGGGCATCTCATCGATGTGCAAATAAACGGTAATACGTTCAAGGGCTGGGACGATCTGACACCTTGTCATTTTAACGGCGAGGTGAACGGAGATGATATTTCCTTTTATGATGATGGGGAGTCAAAAACATTTTATTTCAGTTTTAAACAGCCATGATGGTTCTTTACTCGAACCATGACCAATCGGAACCCCCGGGGGATTCTTTAAAGAAGGAGTGAACCGTGGAGAAAAAAGCCTTTCAAGATTACTACCTCGATGAATTTGCGCACTGCTACGGCTGCGGGCGGCTCAATCACGAGGGGCTGCACATCAAGAGCTACTGGGACGGCGAGGAGAGCGTCTGTCATTACACGCCGCAGCCGTATTACTCGGGCGGCGTTCCCGGGTTCGCCTACGGGGGGATCATCGCCTCGCTGATCGACTGTCACGGTGCCGCGACGGCATCGGCCGCCAAATTGCGGGAGGAGGGCTTTGCTTTCGGCGAGAAACCTCTTCCACGCTTTGTCGCGGCATCCCTGAAAGTGGATTATCTGAAACCGACACCGTTGGGAGTGACCTTGGAGCTGAGGGGAAGGATCGTGGAGATCAAGGGCCGTAAAGTCACGGTGAGCGTGACATTGTCCGCGGAAGGTGTGATTTGCGCGAAAGGCGAAGAGATTCTGGTACAACTTCAGGATAAATAATGGAAACGAGGTGCATAAGCGGGCGGAAAGGAGGCCGATATGAGAATGAGGAAAACGATACTTCTTGTGGCGGCCCTGTTCCTGATTCACGCAGGCGCATCAGACGTTATCGCCTGGAGCACAAGGCCCGAGGCGACAGAGCTGAACGAAATGATTCGCAGCTTCAGATCGGTCCGTTTCTGGTCCTTCTGGGGCAACGAAGTTACAGACTATCTCGTTGCAAAATTCACTTTGCCGGTTCACGAAGCCATCACCAACTGCATCTACGGGTGCTCCTACCAGTGCAGGGAGCATAATTTTCAGGACTGCGCATCTCCCACCCAACGCAACCAATATGCCCCGAGCGCTGTTCTTGCCGGCGCTCGCTGGAATGACAACCCGCCCTTCGTGTTGACGGGGACAAAGGTTTCCGATCAGCAGAATTGCGTGGGTGTCACCATCCAGCTGCCGGCCAATCATCCCGAGTGCTGGGCCATCCTGTTCTACGATGCCCAGAAGGGCGCCATTAAAAAGAATCTGTTCTACGACGGGGAATCCGGCCATGCCCTTCTTTATCGCGTCCATTTCGGGGATATGCAGTTTCTGCATTCCATGGCGACCCGGGACGGCGAGACCGCCGATGAAACGAAGAAGAAAATCATGGCCTGGGCCGAGTTCACATACAAGGTCTCCCTTGGGGAAATCAAGCACAGCGCCTCTCTGAATCAGTGCGGTGTCGATGGAGTAGAAGCCCTTTTCAAGAAAAAAACGGGATGGACGGTTCAGATGCTGTTTACCTGGGACGACCCGACATACAAGCCCTACAAGGACCGGAACGGATTTCACGACAGGGCATTCCGCGATTTCGCCTTCGGCTCGCTCCTTCACATGGTTCAGGACAGCTTTTCCGCCGCCCACACGGCAAGGGAGCCGCAAGGCGGCCTCTCATGCGGCAAACTTCCCGACTATGAAAACCCCGGCAGGATCATGACCTTCCATTCCTTTATCCGGCAAGAGTACAAAAAGCACAGCGCCGAGGACAAGGACCTCGCTTTCAGGGAACACATTGCAAGAAACGAACAGACACAGAGCAGCATCGCCGATGTCGGCAGAGTTCTCAGGGCCTATTACGAACAAAACCGACCGTGGGATGAGATCAAGATCTATCTCGACTGCGTGTACGATCTGGCTGACCCCAATGCCCCCGCCGGTCCCGGGGATGGTTTTTCTGAAAAAGCAGGCCTGTTTTAGAACCTGGGGGAGGGAAGGGGTCAATTCTCCGGGGTGTAAAAGCCAATCCTGACCACCCGATCACGTTCGACTTCAAGCCACCCACAGGGGATGGACAGCGAAGCCCTGAAATCGGATCTAAACCTTTTGACAAAGGAGGGAAGGATCATGGCAGCGAAAAAAGTCGTCGTTACAACATACACCGACGGTATCCTTGATCCCGGCAAACCCATGCTCGGTCCGCTCAAAAACGGGGGCATCATAGAGGCCAACACCATGCCGGGCTGCTGGGGTCCGATGATCACCCCGCACCTGCGCGGCGGGCACGAGGTGACACAGCCGGTCTTTGTCGAGAACGCGGAAGCGGGTGACGCGGCTGTCATCCGGATCCGCGACATCAAGGTCACTTCCATTGCCGCCGCATCCGGTGTTGACCGGATGATGGGCGATTATTTCAACGGGGACCCCTACGTGGCGAAGAAGTGCCCCCAGTGCGGCACCATGCGTCCCGAAACGACCATTGAGGGGATTGGGCCGGAGGCGGTGCGCTGCGCAAGTTGCGGCACAACGCTCATGCCTTTTCAATTTGAACAGGGTTATACGGCGACATTCGACAAAGCCGGCAAGGTCAGCATCACCGTTGACAAGAAAACGGCGGAACTCATCGCAAAAGATGCGAGAAACTACGCGAAGCTTTCGGAGAGCTGCCGGCAGCATCCGATTCTTCTCTATGCGCCCCATGACATGCCGGGGGTGATTTCCCGCATGAGACCCTTCATGGGCCAGCTCGGGACGACCCCGTCCATACCGATGCCCGATTCTCACAATGCCGGCGATTTCGGTGTTTTCCTCGTCGGGGCACCCCACGAGTACGCCCTCACGTCCGAACAGCTCGAACAACGAACGGATGGGCACATGGATATCGACGCCGCCAGGAAGGGTGCGATCGTCGTGGCGCCCGTGAAAGTTCCCGGCGCCGGCATCTACATGGGAGACATGCACGCGCTCCAGGGCGACGGGGAAATCGCCGGGCACACGATCGATGTCGCCGGCATCGTCACCCTCCAGGTCAATCTCATCAAAGGCCGTTTCCTCGAAGGCCCGGTATTGTTCCCCCTGGTCGAAGACCTTCCGTATCTGGCGCGGCCCATCACAGCGGCAGAAAGAAAGCGGGCCCAGGCTCTGGCGAAAAAATGGGGGATCCGTCGCCTGGAAGAAACGGCTCCCATTTCAGTTGTCGGTACGGGAGCCGACCTCAATAAGGCAACCGAGTGCGGACTGCAACGGGCGGCAAACCTTCTCGACATGAGCGTCGCGGAAGTCAGAAACCGCGCTACGATCACGGGAGCCATTGAGATCGGCCGCCTTCCGGGAGTGGTCCAAGTCACCTTCCTGGCGCCGCTCGACAAGCTGAAGAGCGCAGGACTCCTGCCCCTCGCCCGTGAACAGTACGGTAAAGGTTAAAGCGCGGCGATCCGGGTCAAATTACTGCAAGACCGGGACAGGATCTTTTGCTTGCGTTCCGGATGGTCAGATTATCCACGGCAGGACGATCAGGACGATTCCCACGAGAACCATGATATAGACATTGGAGACGAAATAAGGAAAAATACATAGACCGATGCCGGCGAGCAATGGGAGAGCCGCCTGCTGCTTTTTGCCATAGACAAAGTAGCCCATGCCTATGGATCCAAAGAGGATCGAGAAAATCATCGTGGTTCCAAAATCCATGGATGCACTCCTGCAAGCGTGTTGTGGTTGCTCCCGGAACTAGTATCGGTTTTTTTCTCCGTAAGCTGAAGCTCCGATGGAGCCTCGCCCCCCCGGGGCAAGTGATCAGACGTGATGATTGACTGAACCTGCGATCCTTCAAGGAGGGTGAAATGAAAAAGTCACTCGGTGCCAAAACGATCCTGTATCCCACGCCGATCATGCTCGTGGGAACCTATGACGCTTCAGGAAGGCCGAATGTCATGACGGCCGCCTGGGGCGGCATCTGCTGTTCCAGTCCCCCCTGCGTGACCGTTTCGCTGCGAAAGGCCACGTACACTTACGGAAACATCGTCCAGCAGGGCGGCTTCACCATCAATATCCCCTCCGATAAATATGCCGTCCAGGCCGACTACTGCGGCATGGTGTCGGGAAAGAAGGCGGACAAGTTTGCCGAGACCGGTCTGACTCCGGTCCGAAGCACCCTGGTCAACGCCCCTTACATTGAAGAGTTCCCCCTCGTCCTGGAATGCAAACTGGTTCATCAGATCGAACTGGGGTTGCACACGCTATTCGTCGGTGAGATCCTCGACGTCAAGGCCAGCGAGGATGTCCTGGATGACAAAGGGGTGCCGGACGTTGAAAAGCTGAAACCCTTTTTCTATGCCCCCGAGGCCAATGTCTATTACGGCACAGGCAAGCGGCTGGGCGATGCCTTTTCGATCGGGCAGGCCGTGAGAAAAAAAGGCAAATAGCGAAAGACGCAGGGGTCAGGGAGTAAAGCGATTAAATCTCGACCCTTTGCCAGTGACCAGGTTTTTAATGGAGACAAGCTCATGCAGATGACAGATATTCCCTTCGGGACGACCGACTGGTCGTCCGTGGAGGTTACGGAACACAAGGGCGAGACCGGGGTTGCCTATTGGCGAACCCGGAACTTCGGCGGTATTCGCGTTCGCATGGTCGAGTACTCGCCGGGCTATCTCGCCGATCACTGGTGCAGCAAAGGGCACATCCTGTTTTGCCTGGAGGGCGAGCTGCACACCGAACTGGCCGACGGCCGCATGTCCGTTCTCACGCCCGGCATGAGCTACCAGGTGGCCGACAACGCGGAGGCCCATCGCTCGTTTACAAGCAAAGGCGCCAAGTTGTTCATTGTCGATTGAGCGCCCCTCACCCTGACCCTGAAAAGGGACAGCCCGAAGGCTATTGGAAAAAGGCGGCCGCTTGTGATAAGTCCGCTTTAACGCCCTGATGTCAGAGGCAGGGCACTCGAAAGGGGCGATGCCTCTGTGGAGATCAAGCCGGCGGCCGGGTTTCCCTGTCGTCAGGACACCAATTCAGCGAAGGAGAATAAACGATGAAACGAATGTTAACTCTGTGCTGCATCATGTTGTTGACGTTTATACTTGCCACGCCCGTCCTCGCGGCCGGCGTCGTCCTGAAGCTCGGCCACATCGCCGAGCCCTCGAATCCCTACGGCATGGGCGCCGACCACTTCGCCAAGCTGGTCGCCCAGAAATCCAAGGGCGAAATCGAAGTCAAGGTATTCCCCTCGTCGCAGCTCGGGGCACAGAAGCAACTCATCGAAGGCTGCATCTTCGGCACCCTCGACCTGACGCTCACGAGCACCGCCGAGCTGGGCACCTTCCAGCCGCAGATGGCCCTGTTCGACATGCCGTTTTTGTTCAAGGATCGCAAGCATGCATACAAGGCACTGGACACGGTCGGCATGGACCTGGCCAAGGCCCTCGAGCCCAAGGGCCTCAAGATGCTCGGGTACATGGAGAACGGCATCCGCCACATGACCAATAACGTGCGCGAGGTCAAGACCCCCGCAGACATGAAGGGTCTCAAAATGCGCGTCATGAACAACAAGGTCTACATCGAGATGATGAAGTCCCTCGGTGCCTCCCCCACGCCCATGGCCTTCTCGGAGCTGTATTCCGCCATGCAGCAGGGAACCATTGACGGACAGGAGAACCCCAGCGCCCACATCTACACCAAGCGCTTCTTCGAGGTCCAGAAGTACGCCTCCTTGACCGGCCATGCTTACGCGCCGGAGCCCCTGCTCATCTCCATGATCACCTGGAAAAAGCTCACGCCCAGGCAGCAGGCCATCATCCAGGAGGCGGCCAACGAGGCCGTCGTCTGGCAGCGCAAGGTTTCCATGGATGAAGACGAAGACTTCTGGAACAAGATCAAGGCGACGGGCAAGATGAAGGTCATTACGGTCAACCGCCAACTGTTCATCGATGCCACCAAGGATGTCTACAAGAAGCTTGCCCCGACCGTCGGCCAGGCAAACATCGACAGGGTCAAGGCCCTGGAGAAGTAATGAAGTAAACGTGCACCCATCCGGGTCAAGGCCCGGGCGTTCGCCCGGGCCTTGACGCGAGGAGAGCCTGCCATGCTGGACAAGCTGTTCAAGGGGCTGCGATCGGTCCTGTACGGGTTTTCGGTTGCGGCCATGTCGGTCATGCTGGTCGTCATCTTTGCGCAGGTCGTATCGCGCTACCTCTTCAACTGGACCCCCGAATGGTCCGAGGAGCTGGCTCGTTACCTCTTCGTATGGGTCGTATTCCTGGGCTCGGCCCTCATCATGGGCGAGTCGGGCCACCTGGCCGTACAGTTCGTTCCCAACCACTTCAAGGGAACGGCGGTGGGCAAGGGCCTGGAGATCGCGATCAACCTCTCCGGCTACGTGTTCATCCTCATCCTGCTCGTCCAGGGGGTTAAGATGACCCGGGTCATGACGTTTCAGATTTCGCCGGGCCTGGAGATCCCGATGAGCTGGGTCTATTCCGTGATCCCGATCAGCAGCGTGCTGATGCTGCTCTACCTCGTGAAGGACACGGTGCGCATCCTCCGGAGCCCTACCGGCCCGAAAGAGGAGGGGAGGTAGACCGGTATGGAATACGTCCTGATCGGCCTGTTTCTTCTCCTGACGGCGCTCGGCGTGCCTGTGGCCTTTTCCCTGTGCCTGGCCACCGCGGCTATCCTCCTCTTCCACATGGATGTGCCGCTCGTCATGGTGTCCCAGATGATGTTCTCGGGCATCGATTCCTTTTCGTTCATGGCCGTGCCCTTCTTCATGCTGGCGGGCGCCTTCATGTCGGCCGGCGGGGTAACCTCCCGCCTGGTCAGTTTCTCCCAGTCCCTGGTCGGTGCGTTCACGGGGGGCCTCGCGCAGACCGTGTCCGTGGCCGGCATGTTCTTTGCCGCCATATCGGGCTCTTCGGCCGCCACCACGGCCGCCCTGGGCAGCACCATGATCGGCGAGCTGGAGAAGAAGGGGTATAACAAGGAGTGGGCCACCGGCATTGTCGCTTCGAGCGGCACCGTGGGAATCGTCATCCCGCCCTCGATCACCATGGTGGTCTACGGCGCCATCGCCGACACCTCCATCGGCGATCTCTTCATTGGCGGCTTCATCCCGGGCATCATGATGGGGGCATCCATGATGGCCGTGAGCTGGTACAAGGCCCGAAAGGAAGGCCTTGCGGCGGAGGGAACCTTCTCGTTTCCCGCCGTTCTGAAAGCGTTCACGGACTCCTTCTTCGCCCTGATGACGCCGGTCATCATCATCGGCGGCATCTACGGCGGCATCTTCACCCCCACGGAGGCGGCGGCCGTCGCGGCGGTCTACGGGATCCTCGTCGGGCTTTTCGTTTACAAGGAGCTCAAGCTCAGGGACTTTCCCCAGATCATCTTCCAGGCCGTGATCGGCACCACGGTCATCATGTTCCTGGTGGGCGCCGCCACGGTCTTCGGATGGCTCATCACCAGCCTGCAGATCCCGCATCAGGTCGCCGCGTTTGTCGTTTCCGTGACGAGCTCTCCGATCCTGTTCCTGTTTGCGATGAACATCCTGCTGCTCATCGCCGGCACCATGGTCAACGCTTCGGCGGCGGTGGTCATCCTGACCCCGATCTTCTTGCCCGTGGCCAAGACCCTGGGCATCGACCCCCTGTTCTTCGGCGTGCTCATGGTCGTCAACCTTGCCATCGGCTGCATCACCCCGCCGGTGGGCCTGGATCTCTTCGTGGCGAGCGCCATATCCAAGGTGCCCATTGAACGCGTCGTGAAAGCGTGCCTGCCATACCTCTGGGCCCTGCTGGCAGTGCTGTTCATCCTGACTATTTTCCCGTGGTTTATCACCGTGCTTCCCAATCTTCTGGCGAAATAACGGCGCGAAGGGGTTTTTATTCCATCGAAATCATTGAGACTTGTCAAATTCAAGCGATGTCATCATGGAGTATACGATCCGAAAATGCACCCGCGAGGACGTCGGCATCCTGGCGGAGACGATACGCGGCTCCTTCAGGGGGGTGGCCGAGCGCTTCGGCCTGACCGTGGAGAACTGCCCCCGCCATGCTTCCAACTGCACGGCCGACTGGATCGAGAAGGACATGGACCGCGGTGTGATCTATTTCGTCCTGGAAAGCGAGGGTCGCGCTGTCGGAAGCGTGGCTCTCGAGCGGGCCAAGCCGGAAGTCTGCAACCTGGAGCGTCTCGCGGTGCTCCCGGAACAAAGAAAGCACGGTTTTGGCAAAGCCCTGGTTTCGCACGTGCTGTCTCAGGCCGGAAGGCTTGGCTGCCGCGACGTCAGAATCGGGGTCATCGCGGATCAGGCCGAGTTGAAGGACTGGTACCGACGGCTCGGGTTTGTCGAGACGGAGAACAGGGAATTTGCCCACCTGCCTTTCTTCGTGACCTTTATGAGCTGCGAATTGCGCTGAGGCTGCTGGAAAGAGACTCGGGCAGCCGGGTCCGCAAAGCAGACCATACCCCAGAGTCCTCGTTCAGGGACCGGAGAGGACGAAGAAAACAACCAGCGGGCTGCAAGGGGGAGGTCAGGTATGACGGTCGGCAGACTGATGATGGGCATCGCGCTGTCTCTTTTTCTGGCGGCCAGCGCTTTCGGCCAGCCATCCGGAAACACTCAAGCCAAGCCGAAGCCTAAGCCGGGGGCACGGCAGATGGACATCACCTTCAGACCCCGGACGGGCGACTTCGACCAGATGCTCGAGCGCCGCATGATCCGCGCGTTGGTGCCCTACAGCCGCTCCCTTTACTTCAACGACAAGGGGCGCGAACGCGGCATCGCCGCCGACAACTTGCGCGACTTCGAGCGCTGGATCAACAAGAAATATGCGAAGAAGCTCCGCAAGCGCCCGCTCACCGTCTATCTCATCCCCACGACCCGGGACAAATTGCTCCCGGAGCTCGCCAAGGGGATTGGAGACGTCGCCATCGGAAACCTGACGGTCACCGAGGAACGGCTGAAAACCGTGGATTTCGCCTCGCCGGCGGATCTGCCCGCCTTGAAGGAGGTGGTCGTTACCGGGCCGACGTCGCCGGCGATTGCCTCGGCGGATGATCTCGCCGGCAAGACGGTTCACGTCCGCAAGGCGTCGAGCTACTACGAGAGCCTCGAGGCGCTCAACGGGCGCTTCAAGAAGGAAGGCAAGCCCGCCGCGAAACTGGTTCTCGTGCCCGACGCGCTGGAAGACGAGGACATGATGGAGATGCTCAGCGCCGGTCTTCTGGAGGTCATCGTCGTGGACGACTGGAAGGCAAAGATGTGGGCGCAGATCCTGCCGAAGATCAAGGTGAACGAGCAGGCTGCCGTGAGGGAAGCAGGAAAGTACGGCTGGGCGATCCGTAAAGGAAGCCCGAAACTGGAAGCGGAGATCCTCGACTTTTACAAGAACTACATCAAGAAGCAGGGTGTTGCCGCGCACCGTTTGAAGCAGTACATGTCGCGGGTCAAACACATCAGGAATCCCACCGAGATCGCCGAGTGGAAGCGCTTCGAGCAGATGCTCGTTCTGTTTGAAAAGTACGGGCAGCAGTACAACTTCGACCCGCTCATGCTTGCCGCGCAGGGCTACCAGGAGTCGCAGCTCAACCAGAAAGCGAGGAGTCACGGGGGCGCCATCGGGGTTATGCAGGTCATGCCGGCCGTCGGCAAGGCTTTAAAGGTGGGCGACATCCGCATCGTCGAGCCCAACATCCACGCGGGAACGAAGTACATGGATCAGCTCATGACAAAGTACTTCCCAGACGTGAACTTCACGGAAAACAACCGTACGCTTTTCGCCTTCGCGAGCTACAACGCCGGACCGGGCAACATCTCGAAGATGCGCAAGGAAACCGAGAACCGCGGGCTAGACCCCGACACGTGGTTCAACAACGTGGAGATCGTGACGGCCCAGAAGATCGGTCTCGAGACCACGACGTACGTGCGCAACATCTACAAGTACTACGTCGCATACAGGCTCCAGCTCGGCGCGATGGAGGCGACCAGGAAGGCCCGCGAGCAAGTGGCGCCGGGCGTCGCAGCCCAATAGGCATGGCGGCGACGACGGATTCCTTTTAATGGGGATACTTGACGTGCAGGGTGCCGTAGAACCAGCCCGCGCGTTCCTTTCCGTCCTTGTCGGCATACTCCACCAGGAGGACCAGGAGTCGATCGCTCCGATTCGTGGTGTATTTCTCCAGGACCGTGACCTGCTGGCCCGCGGGGACATCGGCGATCTTCAAAGTCAGCTGCCTGTCGGCGAAGAGCGGACTGGTCCTCTCGACCAGCGCCTTGAAAGGAAGCGCGTCCCCGGCGCCTGCGCTCGTCGGGTACGAAGCGTACAGGGGTTGAAAAACCTGCGCCTGCACAGGTCTGCTGAAGGCCCACGCGTAAGCCAGGAGGCAAAACAGGACGAACAACACTTTGAGCACTTTCATCTTGCAACCCTCTCTTTTTTGTGAGCTCGAAGACCCGCTGGATTGACCTCGTTCTTCCTGGTCTCCGGAATGAGCATCAGCCGTGCCGCAGGGCCAGAGTTGATAGATCTGCTTTTGTTCCAGGTGGTTGGATCGCCATGAGCCCCCGGGGAGGTCTTAATCGAATGGCCCCGGATAGTGCCACAATGGCACAGTGGTTCCGTTTCGCTTATTATTCCCGCGGTTAAGAGGGGTGAATTGATTTGGGATAGTCCATTGAGATTGTTGTCACGAGGAGGCCAGCCATGAGCATCCGTTCCAACCCAAGCCGCACGCTGTTTGTCACCGCCATCGCCACGCTCGTCTTAGCGCTTTTGCACGGCCTCTGCTTCGCCCAGGCGGGCAAGGGCTCCCGGGCCGCGACCCCCGCCGGCTTGGGGATGCAGAAGGTCGTCACGCAACAGGCCTCTTTCGTTCTCTACGTCCCCAAGGGGTGGAAAGCCCAGGAGGCAGCGGACGGGCAGGCCCTCCAGGTTACCGCTTCGGACCCCTCGGGGCGCTCCCTCGTGTTCCTCTCCACCGGGGCGGCACCGCAAGGCGAAAACGTAACGTCGCTTGCAAAGCGCGAGGCCGCCAAGCTCGGCCGCGCAGCGCGGGACCTGGAGATCCGGAGCGCCTTTGCGTCCCGTGACGGATCGTCGCTCACCTTCGACGGGACCTACTCGCCCCCGAAGCGGGGCAAGACCGAGTTCCGCTCGTGGGTGTCCCTGCAGGGGGGCCAATCCTCCAGTGCCCGCATCGAGGCGCCTGCAGGGCAGCTCTCGGCGATGAGGCCCACGCTCCTTACCGTCCTGTCCAACATTCGCGTCATGAAGGGCGCCGTTGCCCCCCAGGCTGCGGCAGCCCCCGTCCAGGTGCAGCTGGTCCCCTACCGCTTGAGAGACGGCTCGGCCTCATTCGTGATACCGCAGGGCTGGCAGTGCCAGGACCACGGCAAGGGGACCTTTGTTGCAGGGGATCCCGGCGGCTACTCGTTCATCTCGGGCAACGTCGACCTGCTCACCCCGCAGATGAGGGTCAACCAGCCCGGCATCCTTGTCTCGCCGTACCTCGCCCCCGGCCAGGCCTGGCAGTTCATCACGGCTCGCTACGGGCTGGCTACGAACATGCGCTTCGAGAAGGTGATCCCGCGGGCCGACATGGCCCGGCAGATGGGGCAGGTCTACACGGCGGGGCCCGTCACCGTCGAGGAGCTCATCTACACCTTCACGAGCAAAGAGGGGAGGTCTTCCAGGGGCTACACCTTCGGGATCTCCTTCGGCTCGCGCCTCGGGACCAACTGGAGTTTCCGCCACCTGACCGTGACGGCGCCGGCGGAGCGCTTCGGCCCCTGGGCCGGCAATTTCGCCTCCATGCTGGAATCCTACAAGATCAACGAGCGCTGGGCGTCGGACTACGCCGCCCAGGGCGCCCGCAGGCTTCGCGAGATGCAGCAGCAGACCTCGGCCATGGTGACCCGCAACGCCCAGGAGGTCCGCCAGATGATGCAGGCCGCCTACGACGAGAGGCAGAAAAGCATGGACTACATCGACTATCAGCGGACAAGCTACATCCGGGGCCAGCAGGACTGGATCTCCTCCATGGAGGGAGGCGCCGTCTACCGGAGCGACAGCTGGGGCACGAAGAACACGGCCACGGGCGAGTACCGGGAAGGCAAGCCCTACGACTACGTCCACTTCGAGGGGAAGAACCCCAGGTACAACGAGCAGATGCAGCCCGTTGACTCGAGAGCCCTCTGGGAGCGCCACATCCGGTGATGTCCGGCGTCCGTCCGGTTCGAAAGGGCAGAAAGAGGATTTATCATTTTGACGCAAGGTGCTATAAAGGCACAACCCTATTCAAGGAGGTATCTCAGAGTGACTCCTTTGCACGCTTTTGTCGCGTTTCTTGTGCTTTCGTTCTTCACGGGCCCGGGGTTGTCGGCGGCTCAAGGCACTCAGCCCCTCGGCCCTAAAATCGACAAGCCGGCCTCGACGGTCGCTGTCCCCAAGGCAAAGACCGGTCAGGATTCTCAGGTCAGGCCGGCGGCTCCAGGGCAGGGAGTCCGCAAAGTCGACTGCTTCGACGAGGCGGCCTACGGGCGCGCGAAAAAGCAGGACAAAAATCTGGCCGGGGCCCGGCTCTGCGGGGCCGACCTAAAGAAGGTCTTCCTGGCCGGGGCCGATCTGAAAGGGGCGAACCTCTCCGGCGCAGATCTCGGCGGCGCGAGGTTTGACGGTGCAAATCTGCAGGGCGCGACACTCTCGCGGGCGAACCTGGCCGGCGCATCCCTGTCCAGTTCCAATCTCGAGGGCGCCAGGCTCGACGGGGCCAATCTCCGCGGTGCCCGCGTGTCAAGCGCGAATCTCAAGGGCGCGGATCTCTCGAGGACCGATCTCGAAGGATCGTACCTCAACGAGTCGAACCTGACCGGCGCCAACCTGGAACGGGCCATCCTCAGGAATGTCGAGGCCCTGTCTGTGAGATTCACCTCGGCAAATCTGCGTTACGCCAGGCTCGATTCTGCAAACCTCAAAGGCGACCGATACGGGCGTCGGGCGGACTTCGCCGGGGCCAACCTCAGCGAGGCGACGCTCAGGCAGGCTCAGCTCGAGTATGCAAACCTGGAGGGTGCCGACATGACCCGAGCGGACTTCACCGGCGCGAGGCTGGAAGGCGCGAACATGAAAAAGGCAAAAGGCCCCCGGGCAGTATTCAACAACGCGGGACTCGCCAATGCGTACTGCCAGGAAGCCGATTTCAGCGATGGGCAGTTCCGGGGCGCCGACCTCACAGCGGCGCATCTGCAGAATGCGCAGCTCGGCAGGGCGGATCTGCGAGCCGCCAATCTCACCCGGGCGGAGGTCCACAACGCCATCCTGGTGGAAGCCAATCTCGAGGGTGCGAATCTCATGGAGTCGGAAATCCGGGGCACCAACTTCAGGGGCGCCAATCTTGCCGGGGCGAACTTTCATGAATCATCGCCCTTCCGGGCCATCATCGATCTGCGCTGGAAGGAGCTGCTGAGGAGCCAGAAGCTCCGCACGGACAAGATGTTCGACAGCATCCGATGGGGTCAGTGATGGAATTCAACAGCTTGACGAGAGCCGTGTGATTGCACAGGAGGGACCTATGAAGAAGCTCGTGGCCGCATGCATCATCATCCTCGCATGGACCGTCCTGTCCGCGCCTGCCGCCGCGGACACCTTCTTTCCCATGAAGCCTGGCGATGTTTACACCTTCTCGGTGAGCAATCAGGCCGCGAAGGGAGAATTCACGGTCAACAGCCCCGTGCGCTCGATTGCAAACGGCAAGAGCTACCATGTCCTCGTGCTCTTCAATCCCTCGGGACCTCACGAAGAGGTCAGCCTCCTCCGATCTGTCGGCAACGAGGTCTTTCGATACGATGGCGACGGGGTGGAGACCCGGATGCTCATGGAGGGGCCCGCGGGGATCTCCTGGGACCAGAAGAGGCGTGACGGTCGGACCGTCCGGACGACAATCGAGGCGATCGAGACGGTGACGGTTCCTGCCGGGAAGTATACAGGCTGCCTGAAGTTCCGGGAGGAGCAGGTGAGGCCGCAGCAGAAGCTCTACATGCGCACCTGGGTCAAGCCCGGCTTTGGCATCGTGAAGGCGGCAAATTATGACTGCCCGGGATGCACCCTGGCCAACCCGCAGATTCTCGAACTGGTATCGCACAACTCTGGGGGGTTTGTCCGTCCGCCGAAACCCGACATGAAGTCGCTCAACCGATAAGTGGGACACGCCATTGCGCAGGGAGATGCATGCATGAAGAAAGCGAGCCCGCCCGATCCCGAATTTGAATCCCGCATCCGGTCCAGTTTTGCCCAGCAGGGGCTCATGAAGACCATCGCCGCGCGCCTGCTGAAGGTTGACCCCGGGGAGGTCCGGATCGAGCTTCCCTGGAGCGAGGCCGTCACCCAACAGCACGGGTTCATCCACGCGGGAATCCTGAGCACGATTGCCGACAACGCCTGCGGGTATGCCGCCTACACCCTCATGCCGGCGGGCTCCGAGGTGCTCGGGGTGGAAAACAAGATCAATTTCCTGGCACCGGCCAAGGGAGAGCGGTTTGTTGCGATCGGGAAGGTGATCAAGGCGGGGCGGACACTCGCGGTCTGCTCGGGCGAGGTCTGGGCGTACGACAACGGCAAGGAGACGCTCGTCGCGGTCATGCAGACGACCATGATGGCACTGGTGAAGTGAACCGCTGCAAGCCGGGGATTCCCGGGGGCACAAGGACGTTGCGATGTTGACCCGAAGCGACATTGTCGAAGAAGCGTTGGAACTCGGCTTCGAGGACGTGGGGTTTACGACGGAGGAGCCCTTCGGTGCCCAGCTCGAATACCTTCGGAATCACCAGGAGGAATATGGCTGGACGGAGAAGGTGGGGCTCGGCCTGATGACCGGCACGGACCCGAAGGCCGTCATGCCCTCGGCGAAGTCCATCATCGTTCTCATGGAGAGCTATTTCCGGGAGGCCTTCCCGCCGGCGCTCGAGGGCCATTTCGGCCGCTGTTACCTCGACGATGACAGGGTGACGAAGGACGGCCTGGCGCTTCGCATCAAGGCGTTTCGCAGCTTCCTTCGCGAAAACGGGATCGACTCCAAGGTGCCCTTCAATCTTCCACACCGAGCGGCTGCGATGCGGGCGGGCATGGGGACCCTCGGCAAGAACGCCTTGCTCTATGCTAACCGCGCGGCGCTCATGAGCTCCTGGGTGCTCCCCCTCACCGTGGTGGTGGACCGTGAACTTGCCCCCGATTCTCCCTCCGGCGGCCTGGGCTGCCCCGACTGGTGCCGCAACGTCTGCGTTGCCGCCTGTCCCACGAAGGCGATCAAGGGAAACGGGGCGATCGATCCGCGCAAGTGCATCTCCTTCATGACGTATTTCGGTAAGGAGATCACGCCGAGGGAGCTGCGCGAGCCCATGGGCCTTTATGTCTACGGGTGCGACCGCTGCCAGAACGTCTGCCCGCGCAACCTTCCCTGGCTCTCGCGGGGGCGCCCGATGAACGCGCGCGTGGAAGCGAAGACGAAAGACTTCGATCTCAGGGCCCTGCTGCACATGGATGGCGCCCGATTCAAAAGCCGTGTCTGGCCGCACATGTTCTACCTGTCCCCGAACAACCTCTGGAAATGGAAGATGAACGTTTCCCGCGCCATGGGGAACAGCCGCGACGAATCCTATGTACCCGATCTCATCCGTGCCTACGACGAGAACGACGATGATCGGCTCCGGGGCATGATCGCCTGGGCGCTGGGCCGCATCGGGGGCAAGAAAGCGAAGGGGGCACTCGAGAGGGTTCTTGTCGGCAGCAACGGGGCTGTGCGGGAAGAGATCGAAACGGCCTTGGGCAGTGTGTAGTGCAGTTACAGGTAAAGCATGAGGGCCACGATGTCGGCGGCCTTGCGGGGGTTTGCCTTCTTGTAGAGTTCAAGGAGGATCTTGCTGATCTCTTTGGGGTTGAGCGGCTTCACCAGGTATCCCTGCACCCCGTAGTGGGCACAGACCGAAACGTCATCTTTGTGGGAGGACAAAGACGAGATGATGATGGTGGTCGCAAGATCTTTTCGGGTCTCGCGGATCTCCTGCAGGACTTCCTGGCCGCTCATGACGGGCATCATGAGATCGAGCAGGATGATATCGGGACGCCACTCCGTATAGATTTCCAGTGCTTCTCTACCGTTTTCGGCAAACCGCTTGTCGAAGACTTTGCCCGAAATGTAATTGTCGTAGAATTTCCGGCTGAAACTGTTGTCTTCCGCGATCAGGATTTTCAGATTGTTCATGGCCGTCGCCCGTGTTTTTTGGCATTAATCAGGTTGTGGTTGAGCAAACATCATGCCATATGGCCGCATGAAGGGAGGGCAAAAAAATCCCTCAATAATTTCCCAACAAATTCGGTTTTTCGTCTATAATCCATCAGAAACTTTAAGACTATCTTCATGAAGGAGGAGAAATATGAAAGGAAATCCCAAGCTGATCGCGACACTGAATGACCTTCTCGCCGACGAACTGACCGCCATCAATCAATACATGGTTCACTCCGAGATGGCCAATAACTGGGGCTACAAGAAGCTGCATGAGGCCTTTGAGAAGCGCGCCATCGACGAGATGAAGCACGCAGAGCAGCTCATCGGGCGGATCCTCTTCCTCGAGGGGAGCCCCACCGTGAGCAAGTACAACAAGATGATGATCGGCGCTGATGTGCCCAAGCAGCTGGCCGGCGACCGGGGGCTCGAGATGGGCGCCATCAAGTCCTACAACGAAGCCATCATCCTCGCCGGGGAGGTGAAGGATTTCGCCACCCGCGAAATCCTCGAGAAGATCCTCAAGGACGAGGATCGGCACATCGACCAGATCGAGGAACTGCAGGATCAGATCCAGCAGATGTCGCTGCAGATCTTCCTCTCCATCCAGGTCTGATGATCCGGGCACCCCTGGAGTGACGACATTTACAACCCCGCTTCCCGGAAAGAGGCGGGGTTTTTTATTTGGCGGCAAACCGGGCATGGATTGAAACGCAAAGAGAGCCCGGCTGAAAAACAGGGAGGGTGAAAGATGATCCGCTCATTCCAAGACATGGACAGGCTGGCCTCCGAAAAAGGGCCGAAGAGGCTCGTGGTGCTGGCCCCCGAGGACGAGGAGTTCATGATGGCCGTCAAAAAGAGCGCCGAGGAGGGCTACACGCAGCCCATTCTCATCGGCGATCGGGAGAAGATGGAGCGGCTGGCCGACCAGGTGCACTACGACATCAGCGGCACGGAGAAGATCTACGAGAAGAGCCGCCAGGCCATCGCTGATCTCGGCATCTCCATGCTCTTCTCTGGCGAGGTCGACATTGCCGGCAAGGGGCAGATCCCGACGGCCTACATTTACCGGGCCATCATCCGGGAGGAATCGAAGGTCGGCAAGGGGAAGGTCGTCAGCGTCATATCCATGTGGGACATCGAAGGCCTCGACCATCTGACCTGCTTCACCGACACGGGCGTCAACATCACGCCCGATTACCGCGCCAAGGCCGAGATCCTGCGCAATGCCGTCTTTCTCTTTCACCTGCTGGGCTACCCGCGGCCGAAGATCTGCGTCCTCTCGGGCAAGCGGGAGATCAACGGCGACATCCCTTCCTACCAGGACTACCTCGAGCTGAAAAAAGCGGCCGCTGCGGGCGATCTCGATTCCTGCGAGGTGATGGGGGTCACCTCGTTTCTGGACATCTTCTGCCCGGGGGGAAAGGACTTTCGCCTGGACGGCATCGACATCGGCAAGACGGACTTCCCCCACATCATGCTCGTCCCCAATCTCGCGACAGGCAACATCCTCGTGAAGCTCGACTTTGCCCTCAAAAACGTCCGGAGGCGCTCCCTGGTCATGAGCTCCCGGGGGCCCGTCATCATCCCCTCGCGATCGGATTTCCAGGACTCCATCCTCGGCGAGATCGCCGCGGGGGTCACCGTGGCCGAGCAGATCAAGGGAGGGACGGCATCATGATAACGAGCTTTGATCAGATCCGTAAAGAGGCAAAGGCAAAAGGCAAAAAGAGGATCGTCGTTGCGCCCGTCCCGTCCGCGATGGATTTCGGCGCCCTGTCCGCCGCCCTGGCGGAAGGCCTGGTCTTCCCCATCGTTATCGGCTCGAGCGACGCCTTGTCGTCCTGGGTGAAAGGGCTTGGAAAGAAGGCCTCCGAAATCGAAATCATCGAAGAGCCCGACGCCATGCGGGCACTCGTCCTTGCGATCGACATGCTGAAAAAGGGCGAGGCGGACATCCTGATGCGGGGGTCCCTGGACCCGAATCGATTCCTCCAGGCGGTCCTGGACAAGGAGAAGGGCCTGCTGAAAGAAAGGGTCGCAAGCCTCGTCTCCGTCTTCGACCCGCCCGGTGTCGAGCGCGTGACCATGACGACGGACACCTACATCAACAGCTTCCCCTCGATTGTCGAAAAGGTCACCATCACGGAAAATGTCATCCGCCTGGCCCGCGTGCTGGGATTTGACTCCCCGAAGATCGCGGCGCTGTCGGCCATCGAGCAGGTCAACCCCGCCATCCCCTCCACACTGGATGCGGCGATCCTCTCGAAGATGGCCGAAAGGGGGCAGTTCGGCGACGTCACCCTCGAGGGGCCTCTCGACATCGACTGCGCCGTGAGCCGCAGGGCCGCCACCCGCAAGGGCGTCCACAGCTCCGTCACGGGGCAGGGCGACATCTACCTCGTGCCCAATGTCGAGGCGGGCTTCCTCATGGCCGAGCTCTCGGTCTTCATCGGCAAGACCCCCATGGCCTGCGCCCTCATGGGGACAAGCCACCCCGTCGTGCTGAATCTCCCCTTCGTTCCGGCGGAGAACCGGCTGACGGAAATCGAGCTTGCCGTCCTTCTCTGCGGGAGGTTCTAGATCATGGAAAAGACACGCCACATCCTGGCCATCAACGTCGGCTCCACGTCCACCAAGGTCGCCTTCTACCGGGACTCGGAGCGGCTCGTACAGGAATCGATTACGTATAGCGCCGCCGAGCTTTCCCGGTACGAGGGCCTCGGGGAGCAACTGCCCCTTCGCGAGGAGGGCCTCCGGAAATTCATCGAGAAAAACGCAATCGACATGAGCCAGGTCGATCTCGTCATCAGCCGCGGGGGCCTGGGCCGTCCGGGGCCCGCCGGCGCATACAGCATCGTGGAGGCAATGTGCGACGATCTCCTGCAGGGCCGATACGGCAAGCACCCCTCGGCCCTTGGGCCTGCGATGGCCCTGGGGCTGGCGCGGAAGCATCGCATGCCCGCCGTCGTGATCGACCCGCCGAGCACCGACGAATTCCAACCCCTGGCGCGTGTGTCGGGGCTGCCCGAGATCGAACGGAAAAGCGCCTTTCACGCCCTCAACCAGAAGGCCGCCGCGCGCAAGGCCGCAGGGCAGATGAAGAAGCGCTACGAGGACATCAACCTCGTCGTTGCCCACCTCGGCGGCGGTATTACGATCGGCGCCCACTGCAGGGGGCTCGTGATCGACTGCACGCACGGGTTGAGCGAAGGCCCCTTTACGCCGGAGCGGGCGGGGGCCCTGCCGACGCAGGACCTTCTCGAGCTTGCCCAATCGGACCTCCTGAGCCCGAAGGATCTTGCGAGAAAGCTCGTCGGCCAGGGGGGCCTTGCGGCCTACCTGGAGACGACGAACGCCGTCGAGGTCGAGGAGGCCATCAGGAAGGGCGACGGGAAAGCGGAGCTGATCTTTCAGGCAATGGCCTACCAGATCGCCAAGGACATCGGCGCCATGGCGACCGTCCTGGCGGGCAAGGTCGACGGCGTTGTCATGACGGGCGGGCTTGCCCATTCGGAGATGCTGACCGGGTGGGTCCGGCAGCGGACGAGGTTCATCGCGCCCGCCTTTATCTTCCCGGGCGAGGACGAGATGGAGGCTATGGCCGCAGGGGCGCTGCGTATCCTGCGCGGCGAGGAAACGCCGCGGGAGTATCAGCCTTGAGGTGCGACGGCCGCCGCATATGACGGTTTATTTAACGGCCCTGTTATGCTACACCTGCGTCACGCAGTCCATCTCGGGCCACGGACCCCGACTTTGTCCGGGGTTATTCATGGAAGAAACAGCGCTTTAAAATCCTCCCCAGCCCTCCTTTTCCAAAGGAGGGGGTCTAAATCTTCCCCCTTTGTAAAAGGGGGATAGAGGGGGATTTTACAGAAACGATTCAACTGTTTCTCGTGCGCAGGGGAACGCGTCGACGCGTGACGTCATGGCCAAGAAGATCGTCGCAATCATCGGAAGCTATCGCAGGGACGGCACCATCGAACGCGCCGTCGATGCGATTCTGCAGGCAGCGGCCGAGAAGGGGGCCGAGACGGAGAGGATCCGTCTCATCGAATCCCGCATTGAGTTCTGCCGGAACTGCCGCAAATGCACGCAGCAGGAAGGTCCACAGAGGGGGACTTGCGTCCATCAGGACGACATGGAAGGGATATTGAAGAAGATCGAGGCGGCCGACGGCCTCGTCCTGGCATCGCCTGTAAATTTCTTCGGCGTCACGGCGGTGACTCAGCGCTTCATGGAACGGCTCGTGTGCTGCGCCTTCTGGCCCTGGGGGAAACCGGGGCCCGTCACAAGGGTGAAAGACCGGGGAATCAAGGCCGTGCTAGTCACCTCGAGCGCCATGCCCGCCGCCCTCGGGCGGATTTTCACCCGCTCGCTGGGAGGCCTGAAGCGCGCCGCACAGACTCTGGGCGCGAAACCGGCTGGCACCCTTTTCATCGGGAAGGCCGCCCTGCACGAGAAGCAGGATCTGCCGCAGGCGATCCTGGACAAGGCGCGAAAACTGGGGTACGAACTGGCGCGTTAAAACGTCTCAGCCGGGAGCCATTGAATTGATCGACCGAATCCTGCCCGACCTCTACCGGATCACCCTGCCCATGCCTTTCCGCCTTCGTCACGTCCACGCTTATGCCCTGCTGCACGAGGGAAGGGTGGCCCTCTTCGACACGGGTATGAACATCCCCGAGACGTTTAAGGTGCTCGACGAGGCGCTGGCGACCCTGGGGAAGACGACAAAAGACATCGACCGCATCTTCCTCACGCATTTCCACGCCGATCACTGCGGGATCGCCGGCAGGATCCAGGAGATCTCCGGCGCCGCGGTCCACCTGTCGGCTGTCGACGAGATGCGCCTGCAGTACAACAACCGGCACGAGGAACTTGTCGAGCGGGCACGGAGCTTCTTCCTCCCGCAGGGCCTGCCGCAGAAGGCCATGGACAACCTGATCAAGCTGATGGCCGTCTTCCGGAAAGCCACGATCCCCTTCCGGGTGGACAGTCCTGTCGAACCCCGCGGCAGGCTCACCCTGGGCGCGAGGACCTTCGAGGTCATCCCCGCGCCGGGCCATACGGCCGGGCAGATGTGCTTCTATTTCCCCGACGAAGCAATTCTTCTTGCCGGCGATCACATCCTGCCCGACATCACGCCCAACTTGAGCCCCGACATCTTCCGTCTCGAGTACCGGCCGCTCAAGAGCTTCCTCGAATCCCTGGGCACCATCCGCGACCTGCCCGTCCGGATGGTCTACCCCGCTCACGGGGAGCCTTTCCCCGATTTGCCGAAGCGCGTCGACGAGATCCGGGAGCATCATGCAGAGAGGACGCAGTTGATCGTCGAGGCGCTCCAGGGAAAAGAGAAGACGGCCTTCGAGGTCTCCGGCGTCATCTTCGGGACGGAGCTTCCCGAGTTCGACCAGTTCCTCGCCCTCAACGAGACCTACGTCCATATCGTGGAACTGATGGACAAGGGTCATGTGAGGACGGATGAGCGGGGCGGGCTTGTCCTCTACCGCATCGCCTGATCGTGTCCCCCCGCGAAAGAGTGCGGGGGGTTGCGCAAAAAAACGGCAGGGCTCATCGTGGCCCTGCCGTTTTCATCTTACCGGGTTGTTCCGCTTATTCTGACTCTTTCTTCTCGCTCTTCTTGGCCCCGTCTTGAATGACCCCCTGATGGCTGAGTCGGTCCCGGTGTCCCGCTCAGGGCCGCTCAGGCTATATATCGTGTTTATCGGCCCTAACTTTAGCGGGCAGCAGGCAATCCCTGTTTGCTATTCTGCTCCTGCGGCCGCAAGACGTGCTTTTTCCAGGTATCGGAGTGCGCCCGATACTCCGACCAGGTCGGGATCGCAAGGGTAACGGCAAGGAGAAGACCGATGCACGCGGCGATTCTTTTCTTCCGGGACGGGCCGGCGATGAGGACGATCACCGAGACGAGCCCCGCAAGCAAGAGGCAGAAGAGCCTCCCGTCGGGTGAGAGGATAAGCAAGCCCGGCGCGAGAAACAGGGCCGAGAGCACGAGCAGGGCTGTCGAGGAAGATTCTTTCATTGTCGTTTTCATGATCTCCAGATATTCTCGGGGCCGGTATGATTCGGGTTTGCCCCGGAGGGTGCCCCCGTCTTCAAACGCACTATTCCTGCAATATTCGTTCTCGCCCTGCGCCGCTGCGCGTCAGTAAAAAACGGGCAGCGCCTCGAGGCGGCGCCGCCCGTTTATCACCCTGTCGCAATAGATTTTGCCGTTTCCTGCCGGACCGGCGGATTACTTCACTTCCTCGATCTTCACCACGTTTTCGTACATGGATAAAATCGGGATGCGCCAGCCGTACTTCCAGATCTTGACCTGCTTGCCTTTGAGCCGGACGGCATCGTTCTGGATGGTTCCCGAGTCGAACTTGAAACGGTACTTCGCATCGGAATTGACCAGGGGATTGTATTCGGTTGCGATCATGAATTTCCCGTCGACCATGTTCATCTGCGCATCGTTGATCCGCGTCACAACCGTGTCGGAGACGAAGTAGCTGTACAGCGGGACCAGGATGCAGATCAGAATCGTTGCCACGATACCCTTGAACTTCGCGCTTTTGAAAAACTCGATCATGTCACCCCCCCTTGTTGTCGGGACTAAACCTCTTCTAC
>CAWDHZ010000029.1:0-35144 GCA_963802225.1 uncultured delta proteobacterium
GCCCTCATGTCGAGGCCGAAGCTGCTGCTACTCGACGAGCCTTCCCTTGGGTTGGCCCCGCTTCTCATCCGCGAGGTCTTCCGGGTCATCCGCAAGATTCACGAAGAGGGCACAACGATCCTGCTCATCGAACAAAACGCCATGGCCGCCCTCAACGTGGCCGACTACGGCTACGTTGTGGAGACGGGCGAGATCGTCCTGGAGGGAACGGGGAAGGATCTGCTCAGCGACGATAGGGTGAAGAAGGCGTATCTGGGAGAAACATAAACTCGCAACACATAGATTTTAAACCGTATTCTCGATATTCCCCTTCTCTTTCAGGAGATGTTTGAATCACTGAATGCTTCAACCTTTACTTCCGGGATAATTATCTACTGATCTTCCTTGATAGCAAACCCTTCCTCATTTCTTCCAAATTACCTCAAATAAATATCTCACAAAAAAATGCATTATCTCTGCAACGAGCGCATCGGCAAGGCTTGTATGAGCCTGAAAAAATGTAACTTGTGCATCGAATGTAAAGAAGATTTACACATCCGGTAGTGTATATAATCTTTCATATAAACAACGGGTTATCGACATGTGGTTACGTGAAGAGGATGAAAATTGTAAATACTCTTTACACTTTTAAAGCAGATAAAATTCAGCCGGCAAATTATGCTATCGTTAAATGCGTAGTTAAATCATATTGTTATCGATTATTTCTTACATCGTTATTAACTTGGTATCTAAGTTGCTCTTCCATTGAATATCAATATTCTAAAAGGAGGAGATTTTATGAAAAAATTTCTCACCATTGTAACTGTCCTGCTGATTGTTGCCATGGCTGGTGCGGCGCATGCGCAATTTGTCAATGGCGACTTCGAAACTGGCGATGCGACGGGCTGGACGGTCGGAAGCAGCGGCCCTCGGTCCGGTTACAACAACGCCGCGTTAACTCCACAATTGTTTCTTCCGGGAGGTGCGGAGTATAACACGTCCAGTGTCCGTTCCGCAATCGTGACGCCCGGCAACGACCCGAATGTCGGCAGTCTCCTCAACAGAGTGTACAGCGGCAACTACTCCTATCGTGCAGAAGATACAACCTATGGCGGGTATGCCTCGGCAATCACGCAAACTGTCACCAATTGGCAAAACAATAACATCTTCTTTGCCTGGGCCGCAGTGCTGGAGGGTGCTCATGGCACCAACGATGCTGCGACGTTTATTCTCAAACTGCGTAACGTAACTGACGGTATTGACATCGTCACACGTCAATACAACGCGGCCAGCGGTGGCGGTGGGGTGGATTCGAGGTTTATTTTAGCCAATGGTTATTACTATACACCATGGCAAATCGAGCAACTGGACGTAAGCGCTTATCTGGGTGACACGCTCACGCTCAGCCTTCTGGCTGCCGACTGCCAGCCCACCGGGCATGCAGGGTATGTCTACCTGGACGGATTCGGTGCCGCTCCTCCTCCCATTGGAACGCCCGAGCCCACGACGATGCTTCTTCTCGGCCTTGGCCTGATGGGTCTTGCCGGCTTCAGGAAGAGGTCCTAAGTAACTAACTTGAATTGACAAAAAAAGGCGGGGTCATTCTGACCTCGCCTTTTTCTTTTTGGCCGGAAGATCAAGCTCGTTCAAATCCTCCCCAACCTTTCCTATGAATGCCTTTACCGCAGTCTTCCTCTCCCGTGAGGATTGAGTTGAGGGTGGATGATCTTCCCCCTTTTATAAAGGGGGAAAGAGGGGGATTTTCTTCATGAGTTTACGCAAAGCAGCCTCGTCGGCTCCCTCGATCCACCGGATCGTGATCCCCCGGCGCTCCATGCCCCGGAACCAGGTGTCCTGGCGTTTGGCGAATTGGTGGATGCGGATGTTGAGGGTCTTGAACATTTCTTCATAGGTGAGCTTCCCCTGGAGGTGGAGGCTTACGTAACGATACTCGAGGCCCATCTCGTCGAGGCGCTCCCATGAGATGCCGAAATCGTGAAGTCGCTGCACTTCCTCGATCATGCCCTGCTCTAATCGCTCCTTCAGGCGCTTCGTTATCCTCTCTCGAAGCACCGTGCGATCCCAGCGGACCCCGATCACCAGGGGGACGATGTCCGGCCGCTCGATCACTTCCCTCGATCCGTGCTTTGACGAATGTTCGGCAATCTCGATGGCGCGGATCAGGCGCTCTCTCCCGGTGAGATCCGTCGTGTTGTGAAGTGCGGGGTTCATGTGAAGAAGCCTCGCGGCCAACTCCTCCATCTCCTGCCCTTTCAATTCCTCTCTCAGGGCCGCGTTTTCCGGTACGGGGAGCATCCGGTATTCCCGGAGGATCGATTCGATGTAGAGGCCAGTTCCGCCCACGACAATCGGCATCTTGCCGCGAGCCGTAATCTCGCGGAAGCACTTGTAGAAGCGCTGCTGGAACTCGAAGACGCTGAAGAGGTGTCCGGGTTCGGCCAAATCGATGAGGTGGTAGGGCACGGGCACGCCGTCGACGATATACTCGCCGAGGTCCTTGCCCGTGCCGATGTCCATGCCCCGGTAGACCTGGCGCGAGTCTGCAGAGATCAGCTCCGCGCCGATCCCGGCAGCAAGCCTCGCCGCAAGCCGCGTCTTGCCCGATGCCGTCGGCCCGAGGATGACGATGAGGTTGTATTTCTCTTTGTCCGGTGTCATTGATATCGCTGTAATCAAATCCCCCCTGCCCCCCTTTTTCAAAGGGGGGGGTTCTTGAAATCATCCCCCTTTTACAAAGGGAGGGGGTTCTTAAAGTCATCCCCCTTTTACAAAGGGGGATTGAGGGGGATTTTCTTCTCTTCACTTAGACACTCAAGCACTCAGACACTTAGACACTTCTTTGTCACTGCCGCTCCGCGGCAGTTTGCTTTTTGCGGGTTGACGTGTTAGTTTTTTTCAGGCCAGTTATATCCGCTTTGGCCGGAGCCGTCAAATACCCGATGAAAAAATCACAGCTCGATCTGCGCAACGAACCCGTGGGTTCGCTTCTCTGGAAAATGAGCCTGCCATCCATCACCGCCATGCTGGTGATGGCTTTTTACAACTTTGTCGACATCTTCTGGCTCTCGCGGCTGGGCCCCCAGACCATCGCCGCGGTGACCATCGCCTTCCCCATCCAGATGCTCTTCGGCGGGTTCGGGGTGGGCACCGGCGTGGGCGCCGGGTCCTACGCGGCGCGCATGTTCGGCGCGGGCGACAACGAAAAAGCAAACCAGACGGCCGGGCAGATCATCTTCCTGTCGATCTTCATCAGCGCCGTGGTCATCGCGCCCGGGCTGATCTTCCACGATGCGATCCTGAAACTCTTCGGAGCCACGGAGGACATCCTCCCGCTTTCGAGAGAGTACTTCATCGTCTATCTCTTCACCACCCCCTTTCTCATCTTCATGATCTCGGCGGGAAATCTCTTCCGCGCCGAGGGCAACCCCAACTACTCCATGTACTCGCTCACGACGGCGGCGCTGCTCGGGGCCGTCCTGGACCCCTTCCTGATATTCGGCTGGGGGCCCTTCCCGGAGCTCGGAATCAAGGGGGCGGCCTGGGCTGCGGGCATTTCCCAGTTTGTCACGTGCGTGCTGTCCCTGTGGCTTTTCATGAGGCCGACCTCGTCCTATCAAATCCGCCGGGAGCACCTGGCGCCCAATCTCCCCGTCATCCGTTCCATCTACCGGGTCGGCTTTCCTTCAATGGTCATGAACTTCGTGATCAGCATCGTGCTCACCTTCTACAATCACATCCTGGGCTCCTACGGGCCGGCGGCGGTGGCAACGCTGGGCATCATCTTCCGCGTCCAGGGGCTCATCATCTGGGTGCTCGTGGGGATCGGGCACGGGGTGATGCCGCTTGTGGGCTTCAACTTCGGCGCTCGGCTCTACGGGCGGCTGATCGAGACGGTGAACGTGGCCGTGAAATACGCGGGGATCCTCACGATCGTCAGTTGCGCCTTCCTGCAGGTCTTCGCCGGCCCGCTCATCGGCATCTTCACGAAAGACCCCGAGGTGTTGGCCATCGCCGTGCCGGCTCTGCGGATCTTCGCCCTGTCGCTGCCCTTCGCGGGGGCGAACTTCACCTGGATCAGCATGTTCAACGGCCTCGGCAAAGGGGTCATCTCCATGTCGCTGCTCCTGCTTCGCGACATCGTGCTCCTCATCCCGCTTCTGCTCCTTTTCTCCATGCATTTCGGCCTCACCGGAATCTGGGCGGCGCAGCCCATGGCCAACGCGTGTCTCTTTCTCGGCGCGCTGTATCTGACAAAGCGCGAGTTCCGGAGTTTCCCCGCGAAGGCCGACCCTGCCCCTCCCCCGCCGAAATAATCGTTGGGCTTTTCCGGCGATTTTTGTTAAATCTTCCAGCGAAAACAGTAATTGGGTAAATGGTTGATTAGGTAATTGGAGGAACAGGGATTCGGGATTCGTCCCTACACCCTAGTCCCTGGTCCCTTCTTTTCCACCGGTCACTGGTCACTATTTTAAAGGGGGAACCATGGAACATCTTTTCTCGCCCATCAAGGTCGGGTCGCTCACCCTCAAGAACCGCATCGTCATGCCGGCCATGCATCTCGGCTACTGCAACGACCAAAGCGAGGTAACGGACCGTCTCGTGGCCTTCTACGAGGAGCGCGCCCGCGGCGGGGCGGCACTGCTCTTCGTCGGGGGATGCCCTGTCGATGAGTACGCAAGCAGCATGAAGGAGATGATTGGCCTGAGCGACGACCGCTTCATCCCCGGCCTGAAAAAGCTCGCAGACGCCGTGCACCGCCACGACACTTTCGTTGCCGCCCAGCTCTTCCACGGAGGCCGCTACGTCCGCTCCGGCATGATCGGCCGGCAGCCCATTGCGCCCTCCCCTATCGCATCGGCCATCACCCGGGAAGTCCCCCGGGAAATGACCCTCGACAATATCCAGGATACGATTTCCAACTTCGCGCAGGCCGCCCGCAGGGCGAAACAGGCAGGCTTTGACGCCGTCGAGGTCCTGGCGGGGACGGGCTACCTGATCTCGGAGTTCTTCTCGCCGCTGACCAACCAGCGCACCGACGAGTACGGCGGAAGCCCCGACAAGAGGATGCGCTTCGGCATCGAGGTGGCCTGGGCGATCCGCGAGGCCGTCGGGCCCGGCTACACCGTGATTTTCCGCATCGCCGGAAACGATTTCATGGCAGGCGGCAACACCAACAAGGAGGCCGCCCAGTTTGCCTACATGCTGGAGCAGCACGGCGTGGACGCCTTCAGCATCACGGGAGGGTGGCACGAGACCCTGCTGCCCCAGATCACCATGGACGTGCCGAGGGGGGCCTTCGTACATCTTGCAAGCGGCGTGAAGGCTGCCGTCACCAAGCCCGTCGTCGCCTGCAACCGCATCAACGACCCCGGCCTTGCCGAAGAGATCATCCGCGACGGCCGCGCCGACCTCGTCGGTCTTGCACGGGCGCTCCTGGCCGATCCCGAATTCCCCGTGAAGGCCATGACGGGACGGGCAAAGGAGATCGTCCCCTGCATCGGCTGCAACCAGGGCTGCCTCGATAAGATTTTCAACATGGAGCCCGTCGAGTGCCTCGTGAATCCCAGGGCCGGTCGCGAGTTCGAAGTCCCGCCCGTGCAGAAAGCGGCGAAAGCCGAAGAAGGTCATGGTCGTCGGCGGGGGCCCGGCAGGGCTGTCGGCTGCGCGCACCGCGGCGCAATGCGGCCACAAGGTGACCCTGTATGAAAAGGAAGCATATCTGGGCGGCCAGATGCCCCTTTCCGCAGCCATCGACGAACGATGCGAGATGGGCGCCTTCGTGGGGCCCTTTGCCGAACAGGCGAAGGCCGCGGGCGCCTTCATCGTGGCAGGCGTGGAGGTTGACGAGGATCTCGTGAAGGCCGAAAAGCCCGACGTCGTAATCCTCGCAACGGGGGGCGAGCCGCTCTGCCCGCCCATCCCCGGCATAGAGAGCGAAAACGTGGAATACGCCTGGGACGTTCTGGCAGGAAAAGCCGTCACGGGCAGCAACGTCGTGGTCATCGGCGGCGGCGCCGTCGGCATCGAGACGGCCCTGTACCTGGCCAAGATCGGCACCATCGACGCCGAGACCCTGAAGTTTCTGTTCCTTGCAAAGGCGGAGGAACCGGAGCGGCTGAGGGAATACGCCACCCGGGGTGTGAAAAAGGTCACCATCGTCGAGATGCTCGATCGGGCAGGAGGCGATATCGGATTGACGACGCGCTGGATCGCACTGCGCCATCTCTCGCAGTACGGCATTCGCGTGATGACGCACAGCAGGGCCGTGGAGATCACGCCGCAGGGCCTCTGGGTGGACAAGAAGGATGGCCGCGAGCTGATCCCCTGCGACACCGTCGTGATGGCCTGCGGGACCGTCCCGGTGAACCCCCTCGAAGGAAGGCTCAAAGGCCTTGCGGACAAGCTCATCGTGGTGGGGGACGCAAAGAAGGCAAGGAAGGCCTACGAGGCCGTGCACGAGGCGTTCTTCGAAGCATTGAAGATCTGAAGTAGGGGGAGTGTCTAAGTGTTTGAGTGTCTAAGTGTCTGAGTGAAGAAAGGAAAAGCAAATCCCCCTTTCATCCCCCTTTACAAAAGGGGGAAAGAGGGGGATTTGCTGTTGACTGTAGTCTGTTACCTCTTCACTCAGGCACTCAGACACCAAGTCACTTTATTTGACTCTTCACTCCAGCACTTAGACACTCAGGCACTTCTTCTTCCCAGCCGCTTCGCGGCACTACCGTCCCGCCGGGTTCATGTCCCGGCGCATGTCGCCGCCGTCCTTCTTCCTGAGGTCCCTGTACACCAGCCGCAGGACGACTTTGGCATCCTTGTCCGTCGTGATGTCCCAGATGTTGACGTCCATGTTGATGTCGTTCGCCGTGTACCCGACAACAAGGCCTTCCCGGAATACTTCACGGACAATAAGGTTGCTTCCGCTCGAGTACTGCCTCGCTTTGACGACGTTTACGTAATCGTCCATCACTTCGCCAACGGTGAGCTTCCCGAGGCGTTTCTGCGGTATGCCTCCCCCTGTGATCACCTCGATGCCGTCCTTGTACAGGAAGTAACCGAAGAGCTGCTCGGCATCTGGCCCGTACGTTTCGAAACGAACCGTGTTGAGCTTCTGCTTTCCCGCATCGCTTTTCATCATGGCGGCGGTGTTGACCTGATTCCACTTCAGGATGGTCCCCGACGCGCAGGCGCCAAAAACCAGCATCATGGCAATGACGGTCACAACTGTGAACTTTCCGGACGCAGGACTAGTCTTCGCGGGATTCATATGCGCTCTCCTTTCCTTGAGTGAATGGCCACCGGATAAACCTGAACATGTCTGTATGATCTGATCCTGTTTTCCAAAAAGCAAGGGCAAAAGATCAGTCGTAGAGGTGGCATGCGACAAAGTGGCCCGTTTCCAGCTCCCTCAGGACGGGTACTACGGTCCTGCAGGCATCCATGCAGCGGGCACAGCGGGGATGGAATGCACAGCCCGGCGGCGGGTTGATGGGGCTGGGGACATCCCCTCCAACCGCGATGAGCTGCTTCTTTCGCCCCGGGTCGGGGACGGGGATGGCCGAGATGAGGACCTGCGTGTAGGGGTGCAGCGGCTTCTTGTAGAGATCGGCGCTTGCGGCAAGCTCCACGATCTTCCCCAGGTACATGACGGCCACGCGGTCACTCATGTACTCGACGACACTGAGGTCATGGGAGATGAACAGGTAGGTGAGTTCGAACTCCTCCTGGAGGCTCCGCAGCAGGTTCAGGATCTGGGCCTGGATGGACACGTCGAGGGCCGAGACGGGCTCATCGGCGATGATCAGCTTCGGTCTCAGGGCCAGTGCCCGGGCAATGCCGATTCGCTGCCGCTGGCCTCCGCTGAACTCGTGGGGGTAGCGGTCCATCTGCTCGCTCGTGAGCCCGACCTTCTCCATGAGCCGGGCCACGTCCTCTGCCCGATTCTCCCCGTAGGTCACACCGTGAATGAGAAGGGGCTCGCCGATGGTGCTCCCGGCGCTCCTGCGGGGGTTGAGCGACGAGTAGGGGTCCTGGAAGATCATCTGGACTTCGCGCCGGAACGCCTTCAGCTTATCGCCGCTGTGCCCCAGGATGTTTTCCCCATTGACGAGAATCTCCCCCGCCGTGGGGTTTTCCAGTCTCACGATGAGCCTCCCCAGGGTCGTCTTCCCGCAGCCGCTCTCTCCGACGAGGCCGAGCGTCTCCCCCCGGTACACCTGGAGATCCACCCCGTCGACGGCTTTCACAGCGGCCTGCCGCCCGCTGAGAGGACCACCCTTCACGGGGAAATATTTCCGCACACCGCGGATGTCAACCAGTACGTCGCTCATGAGGGTCTGTTCCGTCTGTCTGGTCTATCTGGTCCATCTGGTCTAAATCCCCCCTGCCCCCCTTTACAAAAAGGGGGGGGTGATTTGGAGCCACCCCTTTACGAAAGGGGGGATTCTCTTTTTTTCATCCCCCTTTTATAAAGGGGGAAAGAGGGGGATTTTCCTGTTTTTCGGCCCTTTCGTCCTTCTTCCTATTCAACTATACAACTGATCAACCAATTCCTGCTGCTAAACAGCCCAGGCTCGTGGCTCTTGTTTTCTCAATCCCGATTCCCGAATCCCTCTTTTTCTCCTCACTCAGACACTCAGTCACTTCTTTAGCCTTACGCCCATAACCAGCACCTCACAAAATGCCCCGGCGTCTTTTCGAGAAGCTCCGGTTTTTTCTCGGCGCAGACGGGCATGACGCGGGGACAGCGGTCCCGGAACTTGCATCCCGACGGAAGCTCCAGCAGATCCGGAATCGTCCCGGGGATGACATTGAGGTAGCGATGCCCGGAATGCCCCGAGCCCATCCGGGGGATGGAGTTCATAAGCCCCACCGTGTACGGGTGCAGCGGTGAGGAAAAGATGGCCGCCACGGGTCCGTGCTCGACGACCCACCCCGCGTACATGATGGCGGCATACTGGGCGGCCTCGGCAATGACCCCGAGGGCGTGCGTGATCAGGATGACCGACGTGCCAACCTCCTGCTTGAGCTTCAGGATCAGATCGAGGATCTGCGCCTGGATCGTCACATCAAGGGCCGTTGTGGGTTCGTCGGCAAGCATGAGCCTTGGCCTGCACGACAGGGCCATGGCGATCATCACGCGCTGCCGCATCCCTCCGCTCATCTGGTGGGGATAGTCGCGGGCACGCATCTCAGGCGCCGGAATCCCGACGAGGCGGAGCATCTCCACGGCACGGTCCCCGGCATCTTTGGCCGTCAGCCCCTCGTGAAGCTCGAAAGCCTCGGCGATCTGGTCGCCTATGCGGAAGACGGGGTTGAGCGACGTCATGGGCTCCTGGAAAATCATGGAGACCCGCTTGCCCCGCATGCGGCGCATCTCTTCGTCCGTGAGCGCCAGGAGGTCCGTTCCCTCGAAGAGAATTCGCCCCGAGACGATGCGCCCGGGCGGCCTGGGGATAAGCCGCATGATGGACAGGGCAAGGACCGTCTTGCCGCAGCCCGATTCGCCTGCGATGCCGAGCGTGTCGCCCTCGTTGAGGCGAAGGTCCACGCCATCAACGGCCCGCACAGTGCCCCTGGCCGTTTCGAAATGGGTGCTGAGATTTTCGATTTGCAGAATCGGAGGCATAAAATTCAGGGTAAAGGGTATAGGGTCCAGACTATCACGTCTAAAGCAAGAAATGTTCATCGCGAGGGCGAAGCCCGTGGCGATCTACGATTTCCCTCTGTTCTTATTCTGAGGCCGGACTCCCGAATCTAAAACGTTGTTTGCCACGCCTCGCGAGGCTCGGCTCGCAATGACTGCTTTTTCTATTTTCTGATCCCGACGCCCGAAGCCGGAAGCCCGAATCCCTCTTTTTCTTCACTCAGACACTTAGACACTCAGACACTCAGACACTTTCTTTGATTGTTCACTCAGGCACTCAGTCACTTCTTCTTCACTGCCGCTTCGCGGCAGCAGCCCTGTCCCTCAGAAACCGCACCAGGAGGCGCACGCCCACCGCCGAGGCGCCTCGGGGGATGTAGTGCCTTTCCTTGCTCAGCCAGGCCGGCCCCGCGATGTCCAGGTGCACCCAGGGGATCTTCCCCACGAATTTGCCCAGGAAGACGGCCGCCGTGATAGCCCCGCCGGCCCGACCGCCCGTGTTTTTCATGTCGGCCACATCGCTCTTGATCAGTTCGGCGTAGTCGTCCCAGATGGGAAGCTCCCAGAGCTTCTCACCGGTTTCCGTGGCGGCGCGGCGCAGATCGTTTTTCAGACCGTCATCGGTTCCCATCATGCCGATGACATCATCGCCGAGCGCAATGATGCAGGCCCCCGTCAGGGTGGCCATGTCGATGATGGCCTTCGGCTTGAATCGTGCCGCATAGGTCAGGGCGTCAGCCAGGATGAGCCGCCCCTCGGCGTCGGTGCTGATCACCTCGATCGTCTGCCCGGACATGGAGCGCAGCACATCGCCGGGCTTGTAGGCCCGCCCGCCCGGGAGATTCTCGGTGGCGGGAACGAGTCCCACGAGGTTCAGAGGAATCTTCAATTCCGCGGCGGCCTTGATCACGGCGAGCACGGCAGCCCCGCCGGACATGTCGGCCTTCATCTCCTCCATCTTGTCGGGGGGTTTCAGGGAGATCCCGCCGCTGTCGAAGGTGATGCCTTTCCCGACGATCACGTAAGGCCTTTCACTTCGGCTGCCCCCCTCGTATTCGAGAATGATGAACCGGGCCGGCTCCATGCTTCCCCTGTTCACGGAGAGAAGCGCATTCATCCCCAGTTTTTCCATCTTGCCGTTGTCGAGGACGCTCAGACGAACCTTCGAAGATGCCGCGGCGTCCTTCGCCCTGCGGGCCATATCGGTGGGCGTCATTTCGTTGGAGGGCGTCGATACGAGATCCCGGGCGTACCAGACAGCCTTTGAAACGATTTCGGCCCTTTGTGCCGCGGCCTTCATCCGGCGGGCCTCGCCGTCGCCTGCCGCAAGAAGTGTGAAGGCCTTGACGTTTCGCTCCTCTTTTTTATCAGGCGTCTTGAAGTGCGTGAATCGATAGAGCCCAAGAAGCACACCCTCCACGGCCGCTTCCGTCAGGTCTTCCAGGCTGCGCGGCCCGTCCACCGAATCCAGGGAGGCGGCAAACCCTGGAATGCCCAGCTCGCGGATGGCCCGGGCGGCCTTCGAGAAGGCCCTTCGCAGCTTCTCCGGGTCGAATTCCTTTTTCTTTCCAAGGCCCAGCAGCAGCACTCGCCGCGCCGGCAGAGCGCCCCGCGTGTAGATCACGGACACCTGGGCAAGCTTTCCGGTGAAGTCCCCGCTTTTGATCACCTCGCCCAGAAGCCCGCCCGAGCTGCGTTCCAACTGAAGCGCCTCCCCTTCGAGTTTCCGGGAATCTTCGAAATGACAGACCACAATCGCCTCACCGCGAAACGCAGCCGGACTCCCCTTTTTTACGTCAACCTTCATCATGCCTCCGCTTTGGGAATTGGGAACTGGGTATTTGGTATACAGTCTGTCTGGTCTATCTGGTCTAAATCCCCCCTGCCCCCCTTTACGAAAGGGGGTTCACATTCATCCCCCTTTTGCAAAGGGGGAAGGAGGGGGATTTTCTTTTTCTCTTCACTCAGACACTCAGACACTTCTTCTCACTCAGACACTTGTTTGCACTGCCGCTCCGCGGCAATGTACTCTCCGCACCCTGATCGTCCGATTTCGTTACATTAGTCACACTGGTCACATTAGTCACTGCTGTCAATAACTTGCGGCGCCGAGAGAATAGCACAAGTACTCGTATATTGAAATCCTTTCTCGTTTTGCTTTTATTTCATCTAATCCTTAAACGATTACTTTCTCCGATTTTTCTCATGATATTTTCTTAGACAAAATCATACTTTTTTCCGGCTTGTTTTTCGTCCTCTACGCGATAGACTGCTTCCATACAAGATATCGAGAGAGAACCCTTATGGTTGAGAGAAGGAAATACGAGCGTTACGATCTCGTGGTCCCGGCGGCAGTCGAGACCCTGGCGAGAACCGCGGCAAAGAGAAAAATCTCCCTCAAAACGGTAAACGTGTCCGCCGGCGGCGCCTATTTTCGCACGGACGCCATCCTGGAGGAAGGCACGAAAGTGCGGCTCGAACTGCGTCTCTCTTACGATAGCCATCGTAAGCTCAAAAACCCGCGAAACGCGCGTATCAGAATACTCGGTACCGTCATGCGCTGCCAGATTGGCGGGATGGCCATCTGTTTCAGCGAAGATTACGTCATCGCCCCGATCCCGGCCAAGGCATGGGGCGTCGGGTGAGGTCGCTTCGCTCCTGTGACCAGTGAAAGAAAATCCCCCTTTTATCCCGACGACGGAATTCCGAATCCCTTTTTTCTCTTCACTCAGGCACTCAGGCACTTGCCTTTTCACTGGTCACTGGTCACTGGTCACTAGCCACAAACCACTTCTTTACTCCCCCCTGTCTGTCAAATTATTGTCCAGCCTTCCCGCCGTCTGACAACCGTCCCGGATAGAGTTCAAGTATACGTAATCATACATTAATATATAATTATGGCTTCTGTTCTATCAAGTGGAACGGAAAATGCTAGTTCTACTACCAGAGTATTAGTTTTTTATTAATCAGTTTCTAATCAGCATCAGGCGCTATGAAAAGCAAGACAGCAAAAGCGGACTCGCTGAGCAAGAGAACGATCCAGATCGTCAGTGCCAGAAAACTGCAGTGCGATCTGATGGCCAACTATCTGACCGTCAGTACCGGGGTTATATGCAAAATCGCTTCCGATCCCGGCTCAATCTCCGTTAATCCGCAGGAACCCGAGCACTTCACACTGGTTCTCCTTGACTGCCCCGAGCGCGACCCCGTGAAGTACTTCATGGCACTGGCCGTGGCGGGAAGGCGCATCCTCTCGAAGTGCATGGTCGCCCTCTTCAACGTCAGGCCCGGTCTTGGCATCGAGGAAAGGGCCGTCTCGTGGGGCATCCGGGGGTTCTTCTACGAAACCGATTCCGTCGATCAGATGATGAAGGGCATCCAGACCCTTTTCAAAGGCGAGATGTGGCTTTCCCGCGACATCATGGCCAAGTGCATCCAGTCGCAACGCGCACCCGGCGAGTCCTCCAAGAAGGACGTGATCTTCCTGACGCAGCGCGAGCTCGAGATTCTCAGCATGGTCGTCTCCGGGGCCACGAACGAGGAGATCGCCGCCCGGATCTGCATCAGCCCCCACACCGTGAAAACACACATCTACAACATCTTCAAGAAAATCAAAGTCCCCAACAGGCTCCAGGCTGCGCTCTGGGCCGCAAAGAATCTCTAGTCCCAACTACCTCTCTCTTCCTTGATTGCCCTCTCCCCCCCCTCCTGGGGAGAGGCTTGCCTGGCCGCGGAGCGGCAGGCAAGCCTCAGGACGGAGGATCGAGGCACGAGGCTCGAGGATTTCTATTTTGTGTCCTCGGTCCTCGTTCCTCGGACCTCGGGCCTTTTTTGATTGACTTTCCCTCCCGAAATGTCGTTCATTACACCAGTTTCCGACGGCAGGGGGGGCCATGTCAGCCATCAAGTTCAAGAGTTGCCCGAAGGTTTACATCCACGATACACACCGCTCGAAGTTTCCCGAGGACACGCTGCACTTCGTCGAGGGCATGCGGGATCTCCTCGGGATGAGAGACTTCCGCGACGCAACCGGACTCGACCGTATCGGCATCCCCGTTTACACCTGCTGGCGTCTCCGGCCCGATGAATCGAAGACCTTCCACACCGGCAAAGGCGTCTCGGCGATCCAGGCTCAGTGTTCCCTCACCTTTGAATCGATCGAGCGCTACTCCTCCGAGTTCCGCGAGGAGTGGGCCGACCGGCTCATCGTCGGAAGCTTCAACGCCCTGCGAAAAAAGCACAACACCCTCGACCCCACCGCGCTCATCCTCTCGCAGTTCAGCGATTACGGGCCCGACAAGGACCTGCACTGGACCTGGGGACACGATATCGCAAACGATCAGGAAATCCTCGTCCCGGCAAAAGAGGTCTACCACCCCTTCCTCCGCGACGAGGGGCTCCTCTACGGCTCCCACACAAACGGCCTCGCATCGGGCAACACGATCGAGGAGGCCGTATTCCACGCCCTCACGGAGATCGTCGAGCGCGACGCCTGGAGCATCGCCAAGTACACCCGCAATTACGGCGAGCCGGTAGTCCTCGAGAACAAGCCCGACCAGCAGTTCCTGATCGACATCGCCCGGAAATTCGAGGAAGCCGGGATCGAGATCGTCTCCCGCGACATCACCTCCGACATCGGCATACCGGTCGTGGCGGCATTCTGCAAGGATGTGCGGCACGGCGACACGCTGCCGATCGAGGGGTTCGGCTCCCACACGGACCCGAAGGTAGCCATGGGAAGGGCGCTCATGGAGATGGCAACCACGCGGGCGCTCTTCCTCGTCAAGAGCGGCGCTGACGGGCTTCGTGACACCAGCCCCCTTTATCTCACCCACGACGAATCGAGGGACAACCCGCGTTTCGTCGTCCGGAGCATCAAGAACCTTACCGACATGGAAATCGGATACAGCAACGACATCACCGAGGACCTGAATGCCTGCGTCGGGAGGCTTCGGGAGCGAGGCCTGGATAAAGTGATCGCCGTTGACCTGACGAGGCCGGAGACGGGCATCCCCACGGTGCGCGTGATCATCCCGGGCACGGATGCCTACTGCTTCGACCGGACGCGCAAGGGCGATCGTCTCTACAACACCGTGTAAAAAGGGGACAAGGCATGCTCACGGAAAAAGAGGTCTGTGAACGGGCGGAATACTGCTACCTGATCTGCCTGCAGCTCAACTGGATGTTAGCCAACGATTCCATCGAGCCCGTGAAGTACCTCGAGCAGATCCGGAAGTCTTCCCTCGGCCTTGCCGAGGACGATTTCATCGTGATGACCCTCGAGGAAGGGATGAAATCGGGACTGGAAGACTGCGGCGTCAACAACCTGATCCTCATGTACGAGTCCTTCGTCCACGCCTTCTGCGAGGTCATGCAGATCGACCTCGAAGATCTCCGCGACAGCATCCCCCGCGAAGCCCTGCAGAAACTCGCCTTGGAGATGGGTGTGGAGCTGAATCCTGCCGACAAGTAACCCCATCCTGTTTTTTTCAGGCGAAATCCCAACAAAACAGGCTAAACTATTAGCCGTAAGTGCCAAGCTCCAAGGCAAGAAAATCCCCCTCTTTCCCCCTTTTTCAAAGGGGGAATAAATAAGAGATCCCCCTTTTTAAAAGGGGTAACCCATCAAGATCCCCCCCTTTCGTAAAGGGGGGCAGGGGGGATTTAGCCCGGAAAGACCAGCGATGTCAGAAACAATCCCCAAAAAAGACATCCTCCGCATCCTCGAGGACATCGCCGTGCTCCTTGAGCTCAAGGGGGAGTCGCCCTTCAAGGTCATCGCCTACTCCAATGCGGCAAGGCGGCTGGAGACCCTCGAGGAGGACCTCGAAGAGCTGGTGCGGCGTGGCGAACTGACATCCCTCAAGGGCATCGGCGATGCCCTCAGCAAAAAGATTTCCGAACTCGTCACGACGGGACGCCTCGAGTATTACAATGAGCTCAGGGCCTCCATCCCCCCAGGGCATCTCGAGATGCTTCGCATCCCCGGCCTGGGGCCGAAGAAGATCCGCGCCCTCCACGAAAAGCTTGCCGTCGAGACCCTCGGAGAGCTGGAATACGCCTGCATGGAGAACCGCCTCGTCGAACTGCCCGGTTTCGGGGAGAAGACCCAGCAGAAGATTCTCACGGGCATCGAGCATCTGAAGCGATACAAGGAGCGCCACCTTTACAGCGAAGCCCTCATCTCCGCGGAGGAGCTGCTGGGAATGCTCAGGGGAGCCCCCGGAGTGCTCTCCGCAAGCCTTGCAGGCTCCCTCCGGCGCGGCAATGAAACCGTCAAGGACATCGATCTTCTCGCCGCTGCGGGCAAGCCGGAGGCCCTCTCGCATTGGTTTGCGGCTCTGCCCGAGGTGGAAAGCATTATCGCCCGCGGCGATAGGTCGGTCCGCGTTTTTCTGAAGGCCGGGATCAACGTCGATCTGCGGATCGTCTCACCACAAGAGTACCCTTTCGCCCTGCATCACTTCACGGGAAGCAAGGAGCACAACGTGGCCATGCGAAGCCGCGCAAAGCAGCTCGGCATCAAGATGAACGAGTATGGCCTCTTTCGCGACGATGCCCTCATCCCCTGCGCAAGCGAGCACGATGTTTTCTCGGCCCTGGGCCTCGCCTGGGTACCACCGGAGCTGCGGGAGAACACGGGCGAGATCGAGGCCGCCACGACGGGCATGATGCCGTCGCTCGTGGAGATGAAAGATATCCGGGGCATTTTCCACATCCACACGACGGCAAGCGACGGGTCGAGTTCGCTCGAGGCAATCGTTGCGGCCGCAAAGAAGATGGGCCTCGAGTACATCGGGATCGCCGATCACAGCGAAGCGGCCTTCTACGCCGGCGGGCTCACACCGGAGGCGATCCGGCGGCAGCACGAGGCCATCGACGAGTTGAACAGGAAGGACCCCCGCTTTCACATCTTCAAGGGCATCGAGGCGGACATCCTGCCCGACGGGCGGCTGGATTACGACGATGCGACCCTCGAGTCTTTTGACTTCGTGATCGCCGCCGTCCACTCACACTTCGCGATGAGCAAAGAAGACATGACGGCCCGGATCATGAAAGCCCTCGACAATCGCCACACAACCATTCTTGCCCACCCCACTGGACGACTGCTGCTCGCCCGCGAGCCTTACGCGCTGGATCTGGAGAGGATCATCGATTTTGCCGCTTCCCGGGGAAAGGTCATCGAGCTCAACGCCAACCCGCACCGCCTGGACCTCGACTGGCGTCATTGCAAGTACGCCAAGAGGCAGGGCGCCCGGATCGCCATCAACCCGGATGCGCACCAGGCGGAGGGCCTGGGAGACATCCGCTACGGCGTCAACATCGCGAGAAAAGGCTGGCTCAAGGCGCAGAACATCATCAACTGCATGGAACTCGGGGAAATGAAGGCGTTTCTCGCGAAATACAGGGGTTAGGGAATTGGGAAAATCCCCCTCTTTCCCCCTTTTGTAAAGGGGGATGAAAGGGGGATTTGTTATTTCATCGAGCGTGCAAAGACGATCCCGAGGATGAGCCAGAGGGGGATGGAGATGATGAGGGCCCAGGTGATCCCCTGGAGGTGCCGGAGCCTGGTCCTGAGGTTCTTTTCGAGGAGGGCTTTGTCGATCTTGAGCTTGATCTCCTCGATCTTGAAGGGCTTGGTGATATAGTCCTGTGCGCCCCGCCGGATGGCCTCCACGGCCGAATCGATGGAGGGGTAGCCGGTAATCATGATGAAGGCCGCGTCGGGGTCTACCTGACGGACTTCCTGCAGGAAGTCGAGCCCGTTCATCTGGGGCATCATGAGATCCGACAGGATAATGTCGAAGCGGTTCTTCCGGCAAAGCTCCACCGCCATGCGCGGGTTCTCCGTCGTTTCGACATCGAAATTGAAGGCCTTCATGTAACCGCCGAGGACCTGGAGCACGTTCGGGTCATCGTCGAGGACAAGGGCTGTGTTTTTCTTTTTTGCCGGCCAAGTCATAGCACACTACTTTAATGCAAAAAGCATACGCAATTTCTCCGGCGGTTCGCGGAATAATAATCCATGTGATTCATGGTAGTTAGACAGATTCTGCCGAAACAGGACCTGAGGAATGCTGACGGATCTATGACTCCTGTCCGCTCTTCCCTTTAGAGGGAGTAAATGGGAACTGGGTATTGGGCATTCAGAATCCCGAATCCTTTATTTCTTCACTCAGACACTCAGACACTTCTTTTCACTCAGACACTTCTTCCTGCCCTACCTCCTAGTCCCTATCTTCTGACTCGCCTTACCTGGCGCACGAGCCTTCTCTGCTCGAAGACGAGGATGAACGTCATCGCCAGCAGCAGAGTGAGCACGCCCATGTATACGGCCAGCCGATGCTGGATACTGAAGATCAACGGCTTCAGGGCCAGGCGCGTGGCGCGCTTGAGGGAACTCGTAGTGGCCGATGAAATCGGCAATGGGCGGCGACACTCGGTAGTACAATTCGACGAAGAGCTTGCCCGGGGCGTTGGTCAGAAGGAATCGGTCACGGAACTTCTGCAGGAGGATCACTTCCGGCGCCCGGTAGCTGCCGAAGGCGGCCGTGGCGATGAAGCACGACCCGCTTCGCTCGATGATGGACTCGCCGGCGGCCGCAGCGCCCGCGGGGACGGCATAGGTGATCTCGTTGGAAAAGCCGCTCTCGTTGTTCGAAGCGTCATAGGCCACGGCGGAAAAGAAATACGTCGCTCCGTCCTGAAGTCCCGAGATCAGGATGCTCGTTGCGTTGCCCGCATCGAGCGATGACGTGTAATTGCCCGCGGTGGTCCCGTAATAGATCTTGTACCCGGCCACCTCGGGCTCGGGATTGGCATCCCAGGCCACGGTCACCTGCCCTGCATGAGCGGCAGGCACAAGCAGGCTCAAGATTGCAAGAAGCAGCAGAAGCAAACCGGAGAGGACCAGGATGAAGAACGCGCCTTTTCTGGAGAAGGAAAAAAATGGATGCGCCACGGACACGGCAACACCTCCGCAAGCTTGATTATCCCTGTGAGAGCGAATCAGAGCACGGAAAGTGCTGCCTTCGCCCTGGCAGCCCTGCCGCCCTATCCCGGAAAATACCCGGGACGTAGGCCAGTGGCTTTGCGCCCCACCCTTTCGGTATGGATTGCCTTTTTCAGGGGTCTACTCGTTCATAATTATCGGCCGGAATGAAATTATCTTTAATTGCCGGTGATTTTTCGACATAATGCCTCTGAAAAAGAAGTGCCTGAGTGTCTAAGTGTCTGAGTGAAGAGAGAAAAGAAATCCCCCTCCTTCCCCCTTTATAAAAGGGGGAACAATCAAAGATCCCCCTTTCGTAAAGGGGGGTTGGGGGGATTTGAATACTGACAAGACAAAGGACTAGGCCAACGAAATGATAAAGGACCCCTTTCGAAGCCCGATGACCCTTCCAGCAATTCTCCTTCTCGCCTTCCTGCTGCCGCTGTGCCCGCTGCCGCTCTGCACGGGGGCCTTCGCCTACATGGACACGGAGCGCAGTGTCAAGCTCGACGCCCCCTTCCTGCCGACCCCCAACTACGTCATCGCCGAGATCCTGTCGAAGGCCGGCGTGGGGAAGGACGACATTCTCTACGACCTCGGCTCCGGCGACGGGCGCATCGTCATCGAGGCCGCAAAGCAGACGGGCTGCCGTGCAGTGGGGATCGAGATCGACGCCGACCTCGTCGACGACAGCCGCCTCAATGCCGCTCGGGCCGGCGTCCAGGACCGTGTCCGGTTCGTCGTGGCCGATCTCTTCAAGGAGGATTTCAGCGAGGCCACCGTGGTGACCCTCTACATGGGGCAAGACGTGAACCTCAGGCTCCGACCGAAACTGCTGCGGGAGCTCAAGCCCGGCACACGCATCGCCTCATACAGCTTCGACATGGGCGAATGGAAACCCGACAATGCAACGAGCTTCGGCAGGGAGGATGCCTATTTCTGGGTCGTGCCCGCGAACGCCTCGGGCAAATGGATCTGGACGGAGGGCAAAGGACGCGCGAAAGTCCGGTGGGAAATGGAGCTGAAGCAGGTATTCCAGGAGTTCTCGGGGCAGATCAGCCGGAACGGCAGGCCGTTTCCACTTCGAGGCGGGAAGATCAAAGGCGATGAAATACGTTTCTCTCTCGACGGGGACCCGGCTGACAAGCCATCAACCCTGGTATTCACGGGCCGCATCCGGGGCAACACGATCGAGGGGACCATTGCTGCAGAAACGGCACACCGAATCTGGAAGGCCACCCGCAACCCCGCCACGATGCAGCGGATCGACCGTTGACCTGCCGCGGCGCGGCAGGTCAAGGTCTACAGCCGACAGTCTACAGCCTACAGAAAAAAAGAAAGAGTAGACAGATGGGATCTGTTGGCTGTTAGCCTCTTCACTCAAGGCACTCAGACACTTCTTGTCACTCAGACACTTGCCTTTCTCACTCCGCCTCTTCCTGACGATGACGCACAGCCGGGACCAGAAGAATGATCGCGAGCGCCGCAGCCGGGTACTTCACGGCATAGACAACAGGCGTCAACCCCCACCGCGCCGCCGTCTTCAGCGATTCGTGCTCCGCGATGAAGGCCGCGGCAGGTGGCGACACCCGGTAATACCACTCGACCAAGGCCTGCCCCGGTCCGTTCGTGAGCAGGTACCGGTCACGGAATTCCCGCAGCGTTAACACCTCGGGCGCAAGCCCGCTTCCGTAGGCTGCCGTGGCGATGAAGCACCTCGACGAGCCCCCGGATCCGGATGAGGAAGATGCCCCCTCTGTGGCGTAGACGATCTCGCCGGAGAAATTGCTCTCGTCGCCCGTCGCGCTGTAGGCCGTGCAGGCTAAGAAATACGTGGTCCCCGCATCGAGCCCCGGGATGACACAGTCGGTGCGGTTCCCCACGTCGAGAACGTCGGTGTAGAATCCGCTGGCCTTGCCGTAGTACACCCTGTAGCCTTGGACTGAAGGCTCCGGGTTGGGATCCCAGGCAAGCGTCACATCGGCTGCGCGCACTTCGGGCGTCGAAACGAAAATAAGCGAGAAGACAATCAGGACGAAAAGGAAGAAATGAAGACGAGGTTGTCTTGTTGTTTTTCCAGTTAACGAATTAATTACCAAGGAACGGAGTACCTCCATGTGCTATGGTTGCTCTCCCCCAGGCACATGGGGACACAATACGCGCGATGATCTCTTGCGCCTTACCCTATTGTGTCCCTTCGTACTTCCCCCGACATGAGCCAATATCCGACCACCCGTCGCTTGTCAAGGTAAATATCCCCGCCCGGCTCTGAAAGCGTTATTGGAGGAGCTCATTGTGCGGAGCCCCCTTGCTCTCAATGCAAGAAATGCCCCATTTTCCGTCCTTGCGAGGAGCCTCTCGATACCCGATTTCCCTGATCTCCCTCTCCCTTGAGGGGAGAGGGTTGAGGTGAGGGTGGATACCCTTACTGCATCCAAAGGAGGGAGCAGAACTTCCCCCATTGCCGCCTTCACCCGCTTCGCGGGGGCGGCCCGGTAAGGAACGAACCAGACATGGTTGCGCACCCTGACGGGTTGCGCCCCCGGTCGTAAAGGGGGATACAGGGGGATTTTCCCGGGGCTTTTCAAAAAAAACGGCAGGCTCGTCAGCCTGCCGCCATGTACCACGGAATGAATGTTCCCCGATTGCCTACAGCCCTCTCCTCAGACCGGCCAGGCCGACCAGGCCCGCACCAAGAAGTATGAGCGTCCACGGCTCAGGCGTGACGACAAGCATCGACTGGCCCTCCCCCATCTCGGCTCCCTGCCTGTAAGGTCCCCATATGTTCATGGCGTAAACGGGCAGGAATACGCCTTCTTTTTCGTGCTGAATGGCAAGATCATGGAAGTATTTTCCATTCCATGTCTTCTCGCCGTCATTTTCCTGCAGCTTGTCCGTCTCCCCTTCAAGATACCAGATTGCGAGCTGAAGGGCGCCCTGGCCTTTCTTCCTGCTCACTCCGTCGTAGCCGTACTCGGACGCCAGCATCCCCGTCCAGTAGTTGTAGTAGAGCCACTTCGTCGCGCCCGAAAGCTCATCTTTGCCGTCCACGGCTCCGCCTCCGCCGCTCATGGCGTAGGGGGACAGATCGTAGACCACGTAGGGGTTTTTCGAGCCCTGCAGGATGATCTCTTGCCGCTCCAGGCAGAACGACTCGAATTTGAACCCGTTGGACTGATTGACCACCGCGATTTCTCCCCCGCCCCCGAGCGGACCCGACGAGGTGATATAGATGGTGTCCCCCACGCTGACGGGGTAAGCACCCGCCGCGGAAGAGAAAATAAACGTTACGAGAATTGCAATGACTGCCGCTTTCTTCATCAGGATCCTGTGTGCTCCTTCGGCCGATTTGGTGAGCCACAAGGCTCATTCTTACTAATCGGCACAATCGTCACTTTTCTCAACCCGCCGCATCCCAATCACCCCCCTTTCATAAAGGGGGGCTGGGGGGATTTCCCCCAACCACACATAAAAAAGCGGCAGGCTCGTCAGCCTGCCGCCCATACCACAGAAGGTTATTCTTCTTTATTCGCTATTCTTTTCTCCGAAGACCGGCCAGACCGATCAGGCCAACGCCGAGCAGCAGTAGAGACATGGGCTCGGGAACGGGCTCGGCATAGAGCACATCCTGGGAATCTTCACAAACGGTGCACTTCTGGAGATTGATCACTTTCACGCCGTGATGATCCGTCCATGCCTGAGAATTAACCGCGCTGGCGGCCTCATTATACCAAGCCAGGGATTGGCCCGACAATGGATTCAATCCTGCGGGCATTTCCTCCTCAATGAACCAAATGGCTTTCTGGAGAGCGTTGGCGGCTGTTGCTGATCCGTCGTAACCTGCAAGACTGTTATTGATGAACTTATAGTACAGGTAGGATGTCCTGAGATCAAGAGGATCACCGGAATTGGTATTCCACCCGCCTTTCAAAACCGTCGTGGAAATGCCGCCGACTTTGAAATAATCTGAAAAATTCAGATATTCATCCGTCTCCAGGCAGAACGTGTTAAACAAAAATGCATTCGTCGTGTGGTTGGCATCATTATTGGTGCTGTAGACCTTGAACTCTCCACCCGATAATGTCACCGAACCTGTTGAATAGTTCAGCACGATTCCACCGCCCGGTCCATCCTGGAAGCGGATGTAGTCACCCGCCTGGAGACCGTATGACACGGCAGGGATAACAAGCAGCATCAGAAACGTAGAAATCAGGGCAATTCCTTTTTTCATCACAACCATCCTCCTTCAGTCATACCCAATATGAATTTTCCTGATATAGAGCACCATGCGTGCCATGGAGTCAGAAAAAGAAGCAACCCCGCACGGCTGAATTGTAACAGCTTGTAAAGAATGAACTATATTTCAGCCTCTTCTCATCCGATGCCTTTTCCCGCCCCGATTGCATCAGGCGAAAAACACCCGAATCGTAATATATACCGACACAACACATTTATCATTTGCAACCATATCAATTTATATATTCGCTATTGTTGTTATATTTTAATGCCTTGATCTGTTGGCAACTGTAATATTATTTAACAGTCAACAGGAGAATTGGATGGAATTTCGAGATATACAGGAAAATGTGTGAAATGGAATATTTATGCTGATAACTTAACTAATCAATATTATTATCTATATCATAACTGCCAAAAACGCATGCAGCCAATGCAACTTGTCAGCGACCATTGCATCAATTGTAAATATTTCCGACAATGCATTGGGCAATCCGTATCGGATGAAGCTTTCTACGGCCAGGGCAATCCTCTGCCTATTCCGATTCTCAGAGATTACTTTCCTTGACAGCGCACAGAGAAGATCTCGACACAACCTGATAGCCCTGACAGGCCTGTCAGATCATAGGTTGTTTTTCACGATCGGCGGGTCTTTTTCATCGAGTCGCGTATTCTTTTAGCATAAAAAAAGCGGCAGGCTTTTCAGCCTGCCGCTTTTTATCTCAAGATGTTGTCCTACTTTCCTATTCTTTCCTCCGCAGACCGGCCAAGCCGATCAGGCCAAGGCCAATCAGGATCATCGTGCCGGGCTCCGGGACTCTCGTAATCAGGTCTTGCACCGTATCGTTAGTTAGAGACTGCTCAAGATCAAGATACGCATAACTTGAAGGAGTGAAAGAGGCAAATCCCGGATCCGAAAGCGAGGACATGTAAGTGCTATAGTAACCATCGAAAGATGCGCCATTAGTAGTACCGATGACAAAGGCACCATTGTATCTGACATTCCAGATGGCAGCCTGAAGTGCCGCTCTCTCGGTGGTAGAAAGTGCAGGAGCCCAGTTTTTCTGGATGAGCCAGGCAGCTTCCTTAAAATCGATTGCCGCGATCGGTGCACCGACGCCACCAAAATAGGCAATGGTATTGCTGCTGCTTAGGTAGTTATCCAAGTCGATGCAATAAGCCCATGTCGGCACATTATTCCATTTGATGTATATTTCTGCGGCGACGCCACCTGTCTTGCTGCCGTATGTGTAACTGATGCTCTCTCCGTTATAACCCGTGTATTCTACGTAGTCAGCATTCGAAATCGCAGGGATTGACAGCATCAATACCAGCGCCACCAGAATCCGAATCATCTCTCTCTTCATTTTCTTGTACCCCCCCTAAAATATGTATTTGCATAGAGGCATAACAACAAACATGCCAAGCCGTTGTTGATAACTTTTACAGCAATTATAATTGCAACATATTGTAATTATTGTATTAATATGAATTAATTTGTTTACTATACGCACGTTTCATCAATCAACAACCCTCAAAATGTAAAGTATTCCGACATACGTGCGTAACCGCTGAAACTGCATCTTTTCAAGCAGTTAAAAGCATACGTATTTTCACGCAGCCCCAATCAAGCCAAAGACGTAAATATTCCCGACAATGGCAGGCACTTTGATCATGTTTCCTGTGTCCGTGGCTTGCCCGTTTCGTTAATGTAACCGGTGTGACAAATATTTTTGGTTAAATTCGAAAAAATAAGCTCTGGCGCATAAAGGACGCACCTGAACATGATCTGACCAGAGGGCCGCACTCATCTCGCGGTCCTCTTTCTATCTAAAAATGGCGGGGCAAGCCTTGGAAAAGGCGGTCATCGCCAGGCAAGCACACCCCATAAAGTACCAGACCTTGGTTTTCCCTGAATCTGTCGGAATACTATACACTTTCATCTAGACTAGATTAACTTGCCAACTAACCGATATGTTTTGTTAATTTAGAACAGTCCCTGAAATTCTCTTTTTTTACTGTAGGTATACTTTACAATTCAAGAATTCAACAGCCATGATTATCCCAGCGTCGTACAAATATACTAACTTTATTACACAATGATATTAAGTATTTAGAATATATTAAAGCGGCTTTACTGGTTCTGGGCATTAATCTTGCCAACAGGTAATGTAACTGATGCAACCATTTAATCAGTTACTACAATCTACGAGGAGGAAGGAAATGATCAAAAAGGTTCTTGTTCTGGCAACATGCATGGTATTTCTGATGGCAGGATGGCACAGGCGGAGTATTTCAAGTTCGGGAGTACCAGCGTTCAGACCATACATCATGACCCGGACCGACCCGGGTGCGGCTGGAGCGACTGTCGGTTAAGCTGTATGACGTGGACTTTGGTACGCGCGAGCGATCTCCGTTATAGATGCTTTCTGCGTGGACTGGCGATCTGTCTTAGTAGTCGTCTGCTAATACAGCAACTATTATCATGATCAGACGTTCCGAATGTGTGATGCTGCCTACAACCAGGCTGCATATATTTCAACAAGTCGCTAGCATTCGAACGGCTGCAGCTCGCTCAGATTGCCATCTGGGAAGTGGTGTTCGAGGATGACTGCAGGTGGCGCTGTACAGACGCGTAAACGAGCACGGTCAGGCGCAATTTCTACGTGAACAATTCAAATACAAGGCTTAGCTGATACCGGCAGAACCTGGGTAGCGAGCACTTGCCAACGGTAAGATTTTCGACACTTCGGGTTATCAGGCTGCCTCGTGAGCCCCTGACAGGGACAGGATACTACGGCATACTGTCCAGGATTTCATCTGTCAGAGTCCCCGAGCCCGGCGTGCTCACCCTGCTCGGCCTCGGCCTCGTTGCCCTTGGCATCACGCGCAGGCGCTCGAAGTAATACACGCAAACATAATCTGACCAGAGGGCCGCATGCATATGCGGCCCTCTTTTTATGTGTTGCCACCCGGGGTTGCCTGTCCGGCGGCCAATAGATTCCTACTGTATACCGGTTTTTTTCTTACTGTCGGCTGTAGACTGCAGGCTGTAGGCTTCTTTGTAGACTGTAGACTTATAGATGCGAAAGGCAGCAGAGCAGGACAGACCAAACAGACAAGACGACCATGAGCGACGTACTGGTTGACATCCGCGCCGTGCTGTCCCTGTGAGCATAAAAAAGCCGCCGGCAAATGACCGGCGGCCGTTTAACGTCGTAGTGCTTTCCCTTTTCAGACTCTCGAGCGCCTGACGGCACCCAGGCCCAGAAGCCCGAGGCCAAGGAGCATGAGTGACAGCGGCTCGGGTACGCCGACGATGCGGTCGATTCGGAAATAGGCGGCACCGGTGCCTGAAAGGGCTTTCCGCCACCTGTATCGTCAGAGAGTGGTTCCCGGCCGCCAGGATGATGGAACCATAGCTAACGTCAGTTGTCCCGTAGCAGTTATTTGGGTCATCGCCGCAAGCCACTAGATGCTGCAGCACCGTCGGCAGTTGTCATTAGTATCAATGTGCCGAAGTCGTAAACATTGAAAGAATCGCCCTTCAGGAAGGCATCCGTTATTTGCAATACTGCAGGAAGATCCCAGTACTGAATGTCCAGGCGGGGTCATCGAGGAAAACCGAATTTCCAGAGGTGCTCGCGATACAACCCCCGCTTGCGCATCCGACAGCCCACGACTCTGCCTGTCGAATTTGAATTCGGACCATTGTTGCTATGATGTCTACAGGACCCGCGACGCCGGCAGGGCAAATACCACCGTTGCCAGAAGAACCGCCGCAATGATCAGTGTACGCTTCACAGCATTTCCCCCTTCCCTTTGTATGAGCAGTGCCAGCCCATCTCAGATACAAAATTGATGCCGGATTGGCAAGTACGAACCCGGATCATCATTAAATCGAAAAGTCGTGCATAAAAAAGCGGCGCTTCTTCACTTGCCGTGAGAAGCGCCGCGATCAGTCATCTGAAAGTAAATAACGGGTTAGTTCCTTTTTCGAAGTACACCGACGCCGATGAGGCCAAGCCCTAGGAGAAGCATCGTATCCCGGTTCGGGCGAACTGCGGTGAGCACGCGCGTCGTCAGCTCGAGGCTGTCGGCAACAAAGGTCGCACTTCCGTTCTCTTGCCGAGTGAGCTCCACTTTCTGTATTCCCAGTGCCCACTCTACGGAGAGGTTGACCCATACCGTCTTTGATTGCTTACCTTTTCCTCATCAGAAATTACCGTTTTCCGCTAGCTGTCATAGGCGCTCAGCATAAATTTATCGGTGCCGTTGGTACAGGCCACATAGATGCTGACGGTCTTCCAGAGATCGTCGAAAAGGATAAATCTCTGGCCGTCTGAGGCAGTCCGTCCGTTTGCATACGTCGCAAGTCGGTTGAAGCCAAGGAATATTCAGAACTGCTGGTAAGCCGGTACTCCGAAATTCAGCGGCTGCTGGCAAGTTGAGATCGCGCCGCCGTCATTTGCCTCGAGGCCGCGGAAATCGTACGCCCAAGATGACGTTGCGTATTCGATCCCTCAGCGGGTTCAGTCGAGAAACTGCCAGGTGCAAACAGCATCGTCGAAATTAATGTTGATGTCGCCGGCAGACGTTTCCCGGCACACACACAATAAGACAGGAAAATAAAGGATAAGACGACGAGACGTCTCATGACAGGCCACCCCCTTTTTTAACATGCCGCGGCCTCGAGTATGGAAGGAAGGAGTAAAGCCGGGCAGAAACCCATTTATCTTGAACCTGAATCCGAAAAACCCTTCTCTCTCTCGCCATTTATGTGCACAAACCATGCACTTTCAGGACAGATATTGCCTCTCACCCCAGGAATTATACTTCAAGGTATTGATATAATTATCTATTATATGTTGATAACTCTGCCACCAATGGGCGCCGCGCAACTGCAGGCAAATTGATATTCGTAAGCAGTACCGACACTCTGACTATCATTAATACAAGCAATTATATAAATAGTCAATAAATTAAGCATATTGAATGCGAATTATATATTCGTAAGCTTTTCCGACAAAAAAACCGCCGTGAATGGCTCACGGCGGTTTCATCTCAATACCGGATTGTCTGCAAAGAGCCTAAAGCATCTCCCTCATAACGATGGCAATACCAATCAGACCGATCCCCATGAGAAGCAGGGTGCCGGGTTCGGGAATGGGACTTATTCCCTCAAGGCGAAACTGATCACTTCCTGCGCCCGTTGCTACCTTGAACATGACATCCGGATAATAAACTCTTGACCATCGCCCGTAGCAGTTGTACTGTAAAAGTGAAATGATTTCATTGTAATATTGGCCTGGGGTATGGGGTCTTAAGATGAATTGGTAAAGTTTTATCTTTCCATCAGATTGGTTTGCCCCGGACTCAGCAGTCGGAAATTCGAAAAGAAATCGATTTAGCCATCTCCAGGATGCTTTTGCCACTGCTCCCCTATTCCTTGATCGACCGCTCTTAGTCGATCACGTGATGTAAACGCATCAGTTCCCAGAGTCATAGATAGGAGTAGTATATAATTCGAAAGATTACTTGACGGAAAAACTGAACCCTACGATAGCCGGGGCATTATAAAACGTCTGGGATCAAGCTCACCTGCTGAAAGTACGGAGATGTGTTATCCAGGGTCAAAGTCTAAGTTATTGCCATCGATAGCAATGGCCATTCGAGCCTGAAGATTCCGTAATTCCCGTACGTTTTACAAAATTGTAATCTGAAAATGTTTCCGCTGATGCCGGTTGACATTACGCAAGCTAAATACGAACCCCGACTATGATCACGGCTAATGATGAATTTTCTCCCCCAAACCCCTCCTTCAAAGATCTCTCTCGTGATCTTTATAAGGCAAGCACCGTACCATGGAAGCGAAAGCAAGAGCAAGCAATCCGGTCCGACTAATTCTATCTACCTGTATTTCAATGATGTTAGCTGTTGAAGACCGGCAGAAAATGTTTATTTCCTGTGAACAAATACCCAGGCGAAGGAGATCCGGAAATGTAAACAATCCCGACAGATTCAGGAGCTAAAAAAGTAGTCAACAGGAGATTCGTGGATAGCGCATATAATACTAATGTATTAGACCATTTTGGTTGCACAAAATTCATTGTAAGGCAAACCGACATGCATAAGTGTCTGAGTGATAAGAAGTGTCTGAGTGTCTGAGTGAAGAGAAAGCAGCCGACAGCCAAAAGAAATCAACCACTGTCATTGCGAGGAGCGCTAGCGACGCGGCAATCCCGAAGGTTGCGACGAAGTCCGCGGCAATCTCTCTGAAACGAGATGCTTCGCTTGCAATGACAGCATGTGGGCGGAGATTGCTTCGCGTCCGGCTCGCAATGCCACGAAAAAAAGGCCGCCCGTGGGCGGCCTTTGAGATTCTGCTTTGCTTCAGTTACGAGCGCTTCCTCACCGCGATCCCCACGCCCAGGAGGCCGAGACCGAGAAGGATCATCGTGACGGGTTCGGGAACAAGAACCCCGGTGCTAGGATCACCTGACAACCCAACCGCTGCCACCTGCTGTTCCAATGCTCTGAACATGAGCCGCTGAATAGAATGGGCCAGCCCGCCATCAGGCTCGCTCAGAAATTTGAAATCTTCAGGCGCTACCCGGCTGCCAGAGTCAGTTATAAACTTGTAAATCACCCGCACCGAAATCTAGACGCCTGTAAGTGGGGAATGAAAATCTATGTCGTAGTATCCATCCCCATCCGCCTTGAAGCATTGACGCCTTTGCTGACCGAATCGCCGCGAGTCCCACTTACGTATGCTATTGCAAGATCGGATAAGGATTTTTGGGTCGGATTGAAATTAAAGTCCCATTCACCGACAAATTCGGAACCGACGAGATTGGCACCACTGAAGGTTAATTTCACCTGGGTCGCTGATATTGATTCAAATGTTGCCGTGATCCACGGACTCGTTCCCGCCGGTGCCGTTCCACCGCTGAACTCGGAACTGTAATTGAACGTAATAGGAGCGGCATATGCAGGCAGAGTGAAGGCAACAATTCCGACGAGAACAATTGCTGCAGTTAATATCTTCTTCATAACACAAACCTCCTTTTTTATCTCTCTGACTCCTACATAAGGCAATCGTTGTACCATCCACAGACATCAAGCGATCCTGGGTCCCCATACACACCGCTAACACGCCGTCCCTATGAGCGATATTTATTCTTCGTCTTCATGAGATACTTGAGAACGCTTTCTCCCCAAAATTTCATTTTTGTAAAGGCCTCCGACGTTATTTGAGCCTTTTTGAGCAGTGCACAGCACCACTCCATGAAAGCCACTATTTATCATGATCTTGCACAATAATGGTTGCACAGGTTATATATGTAACGCTTTCCGACGGTTAATAGGCGTTACCATTGAACGGCAAAACACCAATCGGCAATAAATGAGGAGTCCCGCCGTCCTGACGTGGCATTCAAAATGCGAGCTTTGCCTTCGGCTCGCAATGAACACCAGATTGTCATTGCTAGTAGCAGCAACGACGAAATAATAGCGTCTTATGCTCTTCCTAATCTACCAGTTATCCATTCAACCAGTTACTCCCGCTATATGCGGCATTGCTTCGCCTGCAGCTCCTAAAGCACATATCCAACTCGCAGCCGGAAAATCCCCATCTATCCCCATGTTTCAAAAAGAGGAAAAATTAAACACATCGTAAAGGATGTCGACAGTTCCATTATATTTGTATTTACCTGATATTATTGACATTTAGTAAATATGACACTTCCGCACTGTAGGAATATTTTACGTTTTTGAAACGAATGCAACAACCATATTTCCAGATATGTTAGTAATATCAACAGGCTACAATTATGGTACAGGACTTGCCTTAGTATGATTTCGACAGTATCAGTTTGACAGACTTTGAATTAAAGGAAGCAGGGGGTGCAGTATGAAAAAAAGTATGATCATCACGATGCTTATTCTTTGCGTCTTTGTCCTCTCGACAGGAAATAGCCAGGCATCATTCATCGGGACCATTTATGAAGGTGACTCTCAAGCGGCATATAACCCGGCTCTTGGGCCGACGCCCTCAGGTAGTTATCGCACTACCACGTTCACAGTCGACCAGTTAAATTTCGACACCCGGATAACCGGGGGGACCACATACGGTGGATTTTTGGGTGGCCTTGGAAACGTGAATAATCTTAATTGGATAGGCCCATCATGGGCATCAGACGCTATTTTAACTGCGACAGACTCCTTCGCACCGAGCCCGTCTCCGAGTATTTACGGGACCTTTTTCCAGTTCACGGGGACGGCGTACTTTCCTGCGAACGCCTTGATAACACATGACGATGGCTTCTGGTTAAATTTGGGGGGTACGGTGTATAATTTTTCTGCACCGGTCTCTCCTACGAATACGTTCCTTGGTAACCCGGCTGGCACCTATACTTTCACCCTGAATTACGGAGCGTGGAATAGTTTTCCTGAAGTGCTTCAGGTACCAAACGTTAGACCAGTCCCCGAACCCATGACCATGCTTCTTCTCGGCCTTGGCCTTGTCGGGCTGGCAGGTGTGAGGAGATTTAGAAAGTAAGCGTATTCTAAAAAGGATAGAAACGGAAAGGCAGAACCAGTGATGGTTCTGCCTTTTTTTCTTGCGAGCCGAGCTTCCAGAAACCCGCCATCTTAATCCGTTTTCCCCAGTGACCCATTCAACTGATCAACCAGTTACTTCCGTGAAGCAGCGGGATTGCTTCGTCGCTGGCGCTTCTCGCAATGACCCCTTCTTTGTCATTGCGAGCCGAAGGCGAAGCAATCTCGATTTACTATGGCTGGGATCGCCGCGTCGGCCTGGCGTCCTCCTCGCAATGACAGAGGGGAATTTCTGTTGGCTGTTGGCTGCTGGCTGTCGGCTTTCTTCCTCTTCCCCAATTACCCGGTCAACCAATTACTTCCCCGTAGCGGCCGGCCTACGCGGCGTGCCACTCCTCGATTTCGGCAAACTTCTGTGCGAGGTCCCTGGCGTGGCTCTCCAGGGTCTCATAATGCTCCGGTACGAGGATCTGAGTGTCGATCACGATCCCGTAGTGAGCATGCTGCATGGAGTGCCAATCGCCCCGTTCCTTCATCAGGCGGCAGTACTCCTCGATTTCCGGTGTGCGTACGAGCGCGACAAATACCCCTTTTTTCTGTAGCGTGGCGGCAAGCTCTTGCCGGCCGCATCTATCCAGTGTCACCAGAACGGAATCGACCGTCTTTTGAACATGTGTGTCGACGTTTGTGCTCATGATCTCCCTTGTCGGCGCAGGTTGGTTGATCTTCCCCCTTTTCCCCTTTCATGCGCCAGTGGCCTTAATTTGTGTGCTCGGAGCCCATACGTCAAGTCCCCCCGTTGCCGGGGGACGATCAAGTGCCGAACTGGCGTTTGAGATGAATAAAGATTGCCCGTCGTTTCCTCCTCGCTTTTACAAAGGGGGATAAGAGGGGGATTTTCCTGCTTCGAGGCAGCCTTATTCGTGTATTTCCGCCATGACCTGAGGAACTTTTTGAAAATGCCGATCTGTCGTCACGACCCGCAGGCCGAATTGCATCGCGGTGGCTGCGATCCAGAGATCGTTCGTGGGTATCGGGGTCCCCTTTCCCCGCAGATAAGTGAATATGGCGGCATATCGCTCGGATGTCTCCTCTTCGATTGCCCTGAGCCGGACCCGGGGTGACTCCATGAACTCCTGCAGGATCTCCCTGTTTCGGGCTTCTCTTCTGCCCTTCATGAACCCGGCGAGCAATTCCCCCAGCACCACGGGATTCAAATTGATTTCATCGGCCTTCTGTATTGCCTGCTTTACTCCCGGATGACCCTTCAGAAATGCGATGCAGGCCGACGTATCAAGCAGGATCCTTATCGTTTCCATAGCGCCTCGTCGATCTCCCTGTGAAGGGCGACATGCCTTTCCATCTCATCGGCTTGCTTCTTGTCCCAGACACCGCAGAGATGATCGAGGTCATGGTACAGTGGTGCTTTTCTTGTTCCCCGACGATTCGCACCGCCGGCTCGCTCGAGCACTGCGAGTGCGGCCTTGTTCAAGCTCACTCCCTTCTGCCGGGCCTCTTTCCGGATTGCACGTTCTACCTCTTCGGGAATTCCCCGTATTGTCAGCTGCTTCACGGAATGCCTCCTGATGCATCATTAATGATTCATAATGATTCACTATTGCATCATTCATGCCTCATTTCAAGCACTGTTTCATCAGGCAACCGGCATAAAAAAGCCGCCCGAAGGCGGCATAAAAACAGTTTTCCACCCTGACCCTCTCCCCTCAAGGGAGAGGGAAATCAAGGTAATGGCCTTCCTAGGGGGAACAAGAGAGGGATTTTCCTGTCTCGTCGGCTTACGGCTTTTTCCTTAAGCCTGTCAGCCTGTAGCCTGAACGCCCTGTAACCAGCGGCCTTAGGCCGCACTGGTCACTTCCTTGCGATTCCCAGCTTCTCCATCAGCTCGTAGAGCGTCGGGCGGCTGATGCCCAGCTCCTCGGCGGCGCGGGTGATGTTGTCGTTGTGGCGGGCGAGGACCCGCAGGATCATGTCCCTCTCCAGGGTCTCCCGGGCTTCCCGAAGGGTCATTCCCTCGAATTTGCCCTTGGGCGCCTCCAGCTCGAGATCGACGGGCGTCACCTTGCGCCCCTCGGCCATGATGACGGCCCTTTTGACCCGGTTCTCCAGCTCCCGGACGTTTCCCGGCCAGTGGTAATTGTCGATGGCCGTGATGGCCGGCTGTGTAAGCCGGTGATCTTCTTTTTGTTCTCCTTGGCGTATCGCGGCAGAAAGGCATGGGCCAGGAGCAGAACGTCGCCGTTCCCGCTCCTTGAGCGCCGGCAGGTACATGGACACCACGCCGAGCCGGAAGAAGAGATCCTCGCGGAACTTGCCTTCCTGCATGGCCAGCTTGAGGTCCTTGTTGGTGGCCGCGATCCCGGACATCCACCCGGATCTGCTCGCGCCCGCCGACCCGCTCGATGATCTGCTCCTGCAGGAAGCGCAGAATCTTCACCTGGAGGGACAGCGACAGCTCCCCGATCTCGTCGAGGAAGAGCGTCCCGCCGTCGGCCAGCTCGAAGCGCCCCTTGCGCTGCATGTGAGCCCCCGTGTAGGCCCCCTTCTCGTGACCGAAGAGCTCGCTCTCCAGGAGGTTCTCCGGGATGGCCCCGCAGTTGATGACGACGAAGGGCCCCCTTGCGGCCTGGCTCTGCCGGTGGATCGCCTGGGCGACAAGCTCCTTCCCGGTCCCGCTCTCGCCCGTGATCAGGACGGGCACGTCGCGTTGGCCACCTTGCGCACCGTCGCAAAGACATCCTGCATCTTGGGGCTTGTCCCCAGCATCCCCTCGAAGGCGTCTTCGCCCAGCCTGCTGCTGAAGCTCGGCGTTCTCCCGCTCGAGCGTGGAGACGTGCAGGGCCCGCTTCAGGATCGGTCCGGAGCTCGTCGATGTCGATCGGCTTGTAGAGGATGTCATAGGCCCCCGGCCGATCGCCTTCAGGGCATGCTCCTTCTCGGCGCGGCCCGTGACGATGACGACCTTGAGGAAGGGGTCGACTGCAAGGGCCTCGGAAAGGGTGGCAAACCCCTCCTCGACGCTCGCCGGGTGGGGCGGCAGGCCCAAATCCAGGACCATGACGGGCGGCTTGCGCTCGCGCAGCTCGCCAGGGCCTCGCCCGGTCCCCGCCAGCGTGATGTCGCAGTCCGCGCCAGCGCCCACTTCATCTGGGTGCGGACGTCCTCGTCGTCTTCAACGATCAGAAGCTTAAGCTTCTGATTGTTGAGCGTGTCGCGTGTAGCGTGTAGCGTGTCTGGGCTGATTTTCACCTGTTGTTCAAGCTCGCTGGTCACGACTGACTCCTTTCATTGGGCCTTGTCATGGAGTGAATCACTTTTCTGAGAAGCCGGGATACTTCGTCCTGGCTTGCGTACAAACCGTTAAAATCTTCATCGCTAATCCAACGAAGATCCTTCGCGATGGACATCTGGGTCTCCAGTTCTGCACAGGATCCCATGGCGACATGGAGGAATTGAACATATTCCTTCCTGTGCCCTCTGCGATACCCCTCGGCAATGTTGCTTGGAATCGATACTGCACTTCGTCTCATCTGCGAAATCATCCCGTATAGCTCATCTGGCGGAAATTTCTTCGTTATCTTATATACATCCAAGGTGAGCTTGTAGGCCTTCTGATATACGATAAGATCTTTGTAACTCTGCGTTTTCATATTCCCCCTACACGCTACACGCTTCTTCCTGCCCTTACACGCTACCCGC
>CAWDHZ010000030.1:0-163838 GCA_963802225.1 uncultured delta proteobacterium
GAGAAACTAAATGAAAACAACCTTCTTATGCTTTGAAAAGGGAGGAAGCATATCATGAAAGAAGCCGTAATTGTTGCAGCGGTCAGGAGCGCTGGCGGGCGATATAGAAGAGGGGGCCTTGCAGCCACCCGGGCCGAAGAGTACGGTCTGCAGGTGATCAAGGGGCTCCTGGCGAAAGTGCCCCAGCTCGACCCCAAGGACGTGGACGACCTCATCGTCGGCTGCGCCTTCCCGGAGGCCGAGACGGGGATGAACCTCGGACGCGTCCTCGCCCTGGGGGCCGGCCTTCCCATCGAGGCTTCGGGGATGACGATCAACCGCTTTTGCTCCTCGGGTCTGCAGGCCATCGCCGACGCGACGGCCAAGATCCAGGCAGGCTGGTCCGACGTGATCATCGCCGGGGGCTGCGAGACCATGTCCCACATCCCCATGGGCGGGAGCCAGTTCCGCCCCGACCCCGACTGGGGCAACCGGCCCAACACCTACGTGTCCATGGGCATCACGGCGGAAAATGTCGCCGCCAAGTACAACGTATCCCGTGAAGACCAGGACAAGATGGGCGTAGAGAGCAATCGCAGGGCCACCGAGGCGATCAAGGCCGGCAAGTTCAAGGAAGAGATCGTCCCCATCCAGGCCTGGAAATACAAGAAGGATGCAAGCGGCAAGCGAATCCGCGAGGCCGTCGTCTTCGACACGGACGACGGCGTGCGCTGGCCGACAACGGTTGCAGACCTCGGGAAGCTCAAGCCGGCCTTCAAGGCGGGCGGGTCCGTGACGGCGGGAAACTCCTCGCAGATGACCGACGGGGCAGCCTTCGCAGTGCTCATGACGGCGGAGAAGGCCAAGGCCCTGGGTCTCAAGCCCCTGGCCAAGATGACGGTATTCGCCGTGGCAGGCTGCGCGCCCGAGGAGATGGGCATCGGCCCGGCCGTGGCCATCCCGAAGGCCCTGAAGCTGGCAGGTCTCACTGCAAACGACATCGACCTGTTCGAGATCAACGAGGCCTTCGCCGCCCAGGCCATTGCTTCGTGTCGGACCCTCGGGATCGAGGAGCGTTACTGGAAGGGCGACATCAACCCCAACGGCGGCGCCATTGCCCTGGGCCACCCCCTGGGGGCCACGGGAGCCAAGCTAACGGCCCAGATCCTCCACGAGGCCAAGCGCCGCAAGGTCAAGCGCTGCCTGGTCTCCATGTGCATCGGCGGCGGCATGGGCGCGGCGGGGATTTATGAAATGCTTTAAAAGACAGTTTTAAGTTTCAAGTGATTAAGTTTTAAGGAAGAAAAGACAGTTCGTTGGTTCGTTAGTTCGATTGGTTCAATTCGTTCAAGGATAAAAACAAGACGCCGCGGTTCGAAAGGACCGCGGCGTTTTTTCTGCTTCACGGGGAGCTGAAAAGGCGCTATACAGACAAACAGGCTAAAGGCTAAAGGCAAAATCCCAAACCAGTACCCAATTCCCAGTTCCCAATTCCCCAAAAAAGGAGGGTCACGATGGCAGGTCAGAATTATGCGGAAGCGGCGGAGTTTATCCGGAACAACGTCAGGCTCAAAACCTTGCCCCTTGCCGTGAAGTTCCTCAAGGACAAGGTCTTTCCGGAAAAGACGAGACAGCCTTCGGTGGCACTGGGAAAGAGGATAGCCGTCTGCCAGGCCGTGTCGATGGCCCGGCTTTACGGCTGGACCATGGGGCTCGCGAAGGAAGACCTCGTCTGCGTGCCCGCCGGCATTGCCTTCGGGTTCAGCAATGCCGATGACACGGCGGCCGCCATCGGCAAGCTCTTCTGCGGGGGGGCTTATGCTCGGACTGAAGAGACGGGTACGCGGGAGGGCATATCGATTTGCCGGCTCGGCAAAGAAGAGTATGCCGCTCTCCTCATTGCTCCGCTTGCCCGAGCCTCCTTTGAGCCGGATATTGTCGTGCTGTACGGTAACCCCGCCCAGACCATGCGATTTGTCCAGGCCTGGAGCTATCAGGAAGGTGAGCGGATTATCGGCAATTTCGGCGGCAAGATCGAATGCGCCGAATACCTGATCGCACCGTTCAAGGAGCAGAAGCCGCGCGTCGCCGTCCCCGGCATGGGTGACCGGGTCTTTTCCCTCACGCAGGACGATGAGATGGTCTTTTCGCTGCCGGCCAAGGGGCTGCCGCAGCTCATGACGGGCCTGCAGGAGGCCGGCAAGAAGGTCGGCGCAGGCTATCCCGTTCCTTTCTTCCTCAACTTCCAGCCCGAGTTTCCGCCTCACTTCAAGGCAATGGGGAAAGAACTGGAACTATTCTAGTGACCGGTGATCGGTGACCAGTGAAAGAGAATGAGGGACCAGGACAAGGGTGTAGGGACGAAAAAAAGTGTCTGAGTGTATGAGTGAAAAGAAGTGTCTGAGTGTCTGAGTGAAGATAAGAAAAATCCCCCTCAATCCCCCTTTTCAAAGGGGGAAGCAATAAGACCCCCCCTTTTGTAAAGGGGGGCAGGGGGGATTTGGACGGACTAGACGGAACAGACGGAATAGACCGGATAGACCAGCAACATGAAAATTCGTTTTGAGAAGTTGGGGGACGGCGACCGCGAGGCTGTGATCGACCTGTTCAACTACTACATCGAGAACAGCTTCGCGGCGTATCCGGACAAGAAGGTCCCCTATGGGTTCTTCGACCAGTTTCTTGCATTGACGGAAGGCTACCCCGCCTTCACGCTGCGGGATGAGGAGCAGGGGGATCGAATCGTGGGCTTTGCCTTCCTGCGGCCCTATCACCCGCTTGCCGCCTTTCAGCGGGCGGCGGAGATCACCTATTTCATCGAACCGGGTTACACGGGCCAGGGGATCGGATCGAGAATCCTCGAGCGAATCACCGGTGAGGCGAGGCGCAAGGGGGTCGACACGATCCTGGCCAATGTGTCCTCGCTCAACGAATCGAGCCTGCGCTTCCACGAGCGGCACGGGTTTGCGGAGTGCGGCCGGTTCAGGCGGGTAGCAAAGAAGAAAGGTCAGGATCTCGACGTCGTCTGGATGCAGATGATTCTTTAAGGAACAGCGCGACGGATTGCTGCGTGAGACGAGCGGGCGTTCATCGCGCTGATGGAAGGGCAGGTACGTCTTATCCGATGGGTCGCGTGATCAGAAAAGCACTGAATCCCGAACTGCGATGGAAGATCCTGATCGGCTTGTCTCTGGCTGTCCTCACGACGATGGTCTACTGGCAGGTCGGCGGATTCGATTTTGTTCGCTACGACGATGACCGGTACATCACGGAGAATCCGATCGTCAGCAAAGGCCTGAGTCTGGAGGGGATCCGATGGGCCTTCAGTTCTTTCGAACAGAGCAACTGGCATCCCCTCACCTGGCTCTCTCACATGCTCGACGTTCAGTGGTTCGGGCTCGATGCGGGAAGACATCACCAGGTCAACCTCCTCTTTCATATTCTAAACACCCTGATCCTGTTCGTCATCCTGCAGCGCATGACAGGGGCCCTGTGGAAAAGCGGTTTTGTCGCAGCCCTTTTTGCCCTGCATCCTCTGCACGTGGAATCGGTCGCCTGGATCGCAGAGAGGAAGGATCTCCTCAGCGCTTTCTTTTTCCTGCTCTCCCTCCTTGCCTACGAGCGGTACACCCGGAGGCAAAGCCCGTGGGGATATCTCCTCATCGTCGTGCTGTTTGCGCTGGGGCTCCTGTCGAAGCCCATGGTTGTGACGCTGCCCTTTGTTCTTCTGCTTCTCGATTTCTGGCCCTTGAAACGCTTCCAGCCCGAAGTCCGGGGAGGCGACACGTCGGCAGACAGCACTGCGGGAGCGGGGATGATGATTTCGCTTATGAAAGCAAACCGGGGGCTCTTACTGGAGAAAATCCCTCTTTTTGCGCTGTCGGCCGCATCGTGCGCCGTGACGGTCATCGCCCAGCAAGGCGCCATGAAGGCGCTCGAGGTCGTTCCTCTTGACTTTCGCATTCTCAACGCGATTGTGGCCTACGCAGAATATCTTTACCGGTGTTTCGTCCCTGTAGATCTGGCCGTGCTGTATCCCTATCCGGACAGCATACCGCCGTGGCAGGTTCTCGTTTCCGGGGCCGTACTCGTTGTCGTGACAGCCCTGGTGATCTTCCGGCGAAAGACGCCGGCGTTGATGGTCGGCTGGTTCTGGTACCTCGGGACCCTGGTCCCCGTCATCGGTCTCGTGCAGGTCGGCGTGCAAGCCACGGCTGACCGGTATACGTACATTCCTTTCATCGGGCTGTTCATCCTGCTGACATGGATCACCGGCGACTTGTCCGCCAGGGTGCCGCATCGCAAAGCCGTGCTGGCATCGGCGGCTGTGCTCCTTCTCGCGGGCCTCTCGGCGGCGACGGTTTCTCAGACGAGATACTGGGTGAACAGTGAAGTGCTCTTCGAGCACACCCTTCAGACGACAAAAGACAATTACGTCATCCACAGTAATTTTGGTGCCTGGCTTGCCGGACAGGGAAGGGTGGATGACGCGATCCGTCATTACAACGAGGCGTTGAGGATCAAACCGGATGACGGGGATGCCCGCTACAATCTGGCAAACGCGCTGGTGAGACAGGCAAAGATCCAGGAGGCCATCGCCCAGTACCGTCAGGTGTTAAAAACTGCACCCGACTACGTCATGGCTCGAAACAACCTGGCCCTCTGCTTGATTCAAACCGGGGAGCGGAGCGCAGCGATCGAACAGTTTCAAGAAATGCTGCGCCTTAAACCGGGCTTCGAACCGGCGAGGCGGAACCTCTCCATGCTGATGGCGGCGCAGGAAACGATGAAAAGAACGGCCGGAACGGGGCGCGCTCCCGAACGGGCGGAAGGGGGTTCCCTGAAAGAGCATATGCGCCTCGGTCAGGAAGCTGTCAAGCGCGGCGATCTGGACAGCGCCATCGCACATTTCCGGGGAGCCGTGCGGATCGCCCCGGACGATCCGGGGGCCCATATCGGTCTCGGCCTCGCATTGGCGTACAAGGGAGAGATCGATGAGGCAATCCGCCATTTCCGTCTGGCGCTGAAACGGGATCCCGAAAACGCAGAGGTGCAGAACAGCCTCGGTGTGGCGCTGATGCAAAAAGGTCAGCTCGACGAAGCCCAGACGCACTTGCAGAGAGCCATCAAGATCAACCCCCGCCTTTCAAAACCACACAACAGTCTCGGGGTTCTTTTTGCCAGGAAAGGGAAATTGGATGAAGCCATAGGACAATTCCAGGAGGTCCTTCGCATCGACCCCTCGGATAAAGATGCGGAAAAAAATCTGGCACTGGTCCGAAATCTCAAGGCGAAATCGAGATAATGCATCATCGGCGGATGACAGCAGCGGAGAGAAAAACCAATCAAGGAGACGGTCAAGATGAAAATCGGTTACGTGCAATTCAACCCGGCATTCGGCCAGGTGGGAAAAAATCTGGACCGGGCCGAGGCGCTCATCGAGGGAACTAAGGCGGATCTGCTGGTGCTGCCGGAGCTGTTCAACACGGGCTATCTGATCACCTCGAAGGAGGAAATAGGTGCCCTCGCTGAGGAAGTGCCCGGGGGCAAAACGACGCAATGGCTCGCAGCCATCGCAAAAAGAAACCATGTCCATCTCGTTGCGGGGATGGCTGAGCGCAAGGGGGCTGCGGTATACAACGCCGCCATCCTGGTCTCACCGTCCGGCTTCGTGGCAAGCTACCGCAAGGTGCATCTCTTTTTCGAGGAGAAGCTCTGGTTCGACCCGGGTGACGGCGAGTTTCCCGTCTACGACATCGGGCCGTGCAGGGTCGGGATCATGGTCTGCTTCGACTGGTTTTTTCCGGAATCCATGCGAACCCTCGCCCTGAAGGGGGCCCAGGTCGTCTGCCACCCCGCCAACCTCGTTCTTCCCTACTGCCAGACGGCCATGGTCACGCGATGCCTGGAAAACAGAGTCTTTGCCGTCACGGCGAATCGAACGGGGACGGAGCAGCGGGGCGACAAGAGCCTTCATTACACGGGGAAGAGCCAGATTACGGACACAGCGGGAAACATCCTGTCGAGGGCCGGCGAAGACGAGGAATGCGTGGGAGTGTTTGACATCGACCCCGCAAAAGCGCTCGACAAGCAACTCAACCCCCACAACAACCTCTTCGGGGACCGCAGGCCGGATTTCTACAAGGAGATCTGTAAGAAGTGACAGGGGCGCCCAAGCCGCAAGCCAAAAGCCGCAAGGCAAAAGAAGTGTCTGAGTGCCTGAGTGTCTAAGTGTTTGAGTGAAGACAGAAGAAAGATGAACCGGAATCCTGAATCCTGGATCCCGTTTTCACTAATCAACTTATCAACTAATTAACTGGTTTCTACTTCTGGGGCAGGCGGACTTCGACGTACTTTCGGTAGCCGATGGAGCTGAACTGGTCCAGAATGTTGGAACCGAGCGTCGAATCGATCGTGGCGTCGGGCAGTGGGGATTCGACGACGAACTTTCCGTGTTTCGCGAAGCTCTGCCGGACGACGAGGTCGGCAAGGTCGATTACCGCCAGGGGCGAGAGCGATCGGTGCAGGAAGGAAAAGTGTTTGTGGAGGAGGGTTTCCTCCAGGTAGTCGGGCAGTTCGTATTTCCTGAGAAGGGCCAGGCCCAGCAGAGGGTGCCACTTTGAGACAAAGTCCTCGCCCAGAGAAGTCGATTCCTTGATTTCGTAGAGGATGGCGGGAATCCGTCCGATCTCCTGGAGCAGCGCCCCTATTTCCACCCGTTCCACGGCCGAGCTTTTGAACCCCAGTTCCTCCGCCAGGATGCGGCCGAGAATGGCCCGGGAAAAACTTTTTGCGGCCAGGGGTTCCAGCGCAGGATCCAGCAGAAAAAGGGCCAGCGCGAGGATGTAGATCTTTGCCGTTTTCATGCCCATTCGCAGGACGACCTTCGAGAAACTGCTTGCATCCCCGGACTTGATCTTCCCGAACATGACGACCGAGTTTGCGCGGGCCATCAGGCGGGCAACGATATTTTCCTTGATCCTGAACTTGATCTGTTCGATGTCAGACTGGTGGGCGTCCTCGTTGTCGAGGACGATCAGCACGGTGGGATCGAAGCCGAGTGTGAGGGACTCGAGGATTTTCTCGTAAATGTCCTTCAGCCTTGCGAGATCCGACTCCGGGACATCCCACTTCACTTCGGCAATCAAACTTTCGATGTTGTTGTCCATTCCGATATTCCCGTCACGTCGGGGATCATCATCCCATGTCGTGCCTGAACAATGACCTGACCATCGACTTTCAGGAGATGAACAGAGCGAGTATGAGCATTCAGCGTCGCAGTCGGTCGAGGTCAGCAACTACAGGATCAGAAAGAAATCGCAGCGTCGTTCGAGATCGAGTCATCGGAATCGCCATGCCGATGGTCAGGTCATTAAAAATACTTTTCTCACAAAGCATAAAGCAATAACCATACCAATGAGTCGCAGAAAAGCTTTTCTGCTCTGTGCCGTAAGGCACTGATTTCACTTGACAGTTGTCTGTCCGTGGTCCTATTTATGGACATAGCCGTCTTGTTCCTTAGGCGAGATGGTGCTCGGCATCCCAACGTCGAAGACAGCAGGGCCGCCGAGGGGCTTGAAAACGATTGCACGCGCATTGAAGCCTGATTCCGCACAGCGGGGCTTCCCGGTAAGGTAATTGACTAGACATGATTGCGCACCCTGACGGGATGCGCCCCCGGTCCCCGCAGCGCCTGACGTGAGCCAGCCGAACGTTGCTGCGGGGTAAGCGAGCATAATAACAGAAAACCCTATTCCTTAAGTTTCTAAATTCCTGGCACCTTGGTGCGAGGAATTTTAAATCTTTTGGCCAAAGGTGAGTCTATGAGCAAGAGTTACATCAAGCGCTCCAGAAAGACGGGCCTCCCGCCCGGAAGCCTCGTGCACATCGGGACCGAGCGGACGGAAAAGACCCGGATCACCGTGGTCGATTATGCGGAAGAACATTTCGAGGAGCGGGAGATCCAATCCGTCGATGATCTGGCCCCTTACTGCGGCAAGTCGACGGTCACGTGGATCGATGTCGTCGGAATCCACGAGCCCCATGTCATCGAGCAGATCGGCTGTCAGTTCCACATTCATCCGCTGCTGATGGAAGACTTCATGAACACGACCCAGCGTCCGAAGATCGACGACCTGGGCAAATACATCTGCCTGATCATCAAGCTGATCACCTTTGACGAGAAGGCGATGGAGCTCCGCATCGAGCAGCTGAGCCTCGTGTTCAACGACGATTTCGTCCTGTCCTTCCAGGAGTCCGACAGCGGGATCTTCAAGCCGCTCCGGGAACGGATACGAAACAGCCTCGGTCGGATCCGCAAGATGGGAACGGACTACCTGGTCTACAGCCTCATGGACGCCGTTGTGGATCACTATTTTGTCGTAATGGAAAAAATGGGGGAGAAGATCGACAGCCTGGAGGATGATGTTGTGGCCAACCCGAGGCGCGAGACGCTGAAGGGCGTCCAGCAGCTGCGCGATGAAATACTGCTGGTGCGCCGCTCCATCTGGCCGTTGCGGGAAGTGATCTCCCTGCTCGAAAGGGCCGAGTCCCCACTCATCAACAAGACCTCGGCCATCTACTTCCGCGACATCTACGAGCACACGATCCAGGTCATGGATACGGTGGACACCTACCGGGACATCCTCTCGGGGATGTTCGACATCTATCTCTCCAGCATCAGCAACCGCCTCAACGAGGTCATGAAGGTGCTCACGATCATTGCGACGATCTTCATGCCCCTGACCTTCATCGCCGGGGTCTACGGCATGAACTTCGAACACATGCCGGAGCTCAAGTGGAAATACGGCTACTTGATGCTCTGGGTTGTGGTCATCGTCATTGCGCTGACGATGCTCGCGTACTTTCGGAAGAAGAAATGGATCTGATCGGCGGCGTCGCCGCCGACGGTCCAGGGTTTAGGGTCCAGGGACGAGGCTTGATGGTGAAGAAAAATCCCCCTCTTTCCCCCTTTGTAAAAGAGGGAGAAAGGGGGATTTTCATGCCTTGCGGCTCTTTCTTCCTTATTAACCAATCAACTAATTAACTAATCAACCAATTCCCAATTACTGATTACTCTTTGTCGGGGGCCAGCAGTTCCTCGACGGCGGCGATCAGCTCGGAGGGGTTGAACGGTTTCGAAAATGTGCGGTCCGCACCGAGGATTTCCGCCATCTTGAGGTACTGCGCCGGTCCGATGCGTCCGCCTCCCGAGATGGCGATGATTTTGACGGCGGGAAAGGATTTCCTGAGCTCGGTGATCGTCTCCAGGCCTTCCTTTTCCGGCATGATGATGTCGGTGACGATCAGATCCGCGGGCCTCTCCCTGTGAACCTGGAGGGCCTCTTTTCCGTTTTCCGCAGTCTCCACGTCATGGTCTGCCTTCCGCAGGACGCGTTCGAGCATTTGCCTCACATGGGGATCATCGTCCACGATCAGGATACGGGACATACCGTCACCTCTTTTCGGCTTGCGTCAAGAACGGTTCGTATCTCCCCGGCCAGGGTGTCCAGGAAAACCGGTTTCATGAGGAAACGCCGGATGCCCATCGCTTTGGCCTCACCCTCCGAGATGATCTCGCTGAATCCCGTGCACAGGATGATGGGAAACCCGGGCTTGATTTTCAGGATTTCCCGGCTGAGCTCGGCCCCCGTCATCCCGGGCATGGTCATGTCCGTGATGACGAGATCGAAGCCGTCCGGGTTTTCACGGAAGGTTTTCAGTGCCTCCGGGCCGTTCGCCACGGCGGTGACCCGGTAGCCCAGGGCGCTCAGCATCCTCTCGCCCATGTCGACGAGAACCACCTCGTCGTCGACGAAGAGGATGTGCTCCGGACCGCCGGAGGCGGAGGCTTTTTTCCGGTTGTCCTCTCGCTCCTGTTCCGGGGTGCGGGGGAGATAGACGTGGAAGGTGCTTCCGCGGCCCACTTCGCTCTCGATGGCGATGCTGCCGCCATGGGATTTGACGATCCCGTAGACGACGGAAAGGCCGAGTCCCGTTCCCTCTCCCTGGGGCTTGGTCGTGAAGAACGGGTCGAAGATGCGGTTCATGATGGCCGGGTCGATCCCCAGCCCCGTGTCGCGCACCATCAGCCGGATGTAGGGTCCCGGTTTCAAATCCGCCGGTACGTTGCCGCCCCTTTCGCGGGGGATCTCCACGCTCTCGAGGCACACCTCAAGCACGCCCCCCGTCGTCCGCATGGCGTGGGCGGCGTTTGTCCCGAGATTGATCAGTACCTGGTGAATCGTCGTGGGGTCGGACAGGACGGTCAGGCTGCCCCCCGTGATGCGCTGCTTCAACTCGATGGTGGACGGGATCGTGGAGCGAAGGAACTTCATGGCCTCCTTTGCGACGGGGACGATGTCCACCGGCCGCCTCTCCGGCGCTTCCTGACGGCTGAAGGCGAGGATCTGGTTCACGAGATTCTTTGCCCGGTCGCAGGCATTCAGGACCTGCGTGAGATTCCATCGGGTCTCGCCGTCGCTCAAGTCGTGCAGGGAAAGATCGGTGAAGCCGACGATGGTGAAAAGGATATTGTTGAAGTCGTGGGCGATGCCGCCTGCCAGCGTGCCGATGGCCTCCATTTTCTGTGCCTGGCGCAGCTGCCCCTCGAGCTCCTTCCTCACCGCATCGGCCCGTTTCAGACCGGAGATGTCCATGGCCGTGAAGACAACGCCGGCCCCGAGATCCCCCGGATCGATGGGGGACGAGCTGAGGAGGATGTCGATGAGGCTTTCGTCCCTTGCCTTCCAGCGGGTCTCTACGACTCCCTTCCCTGCGGTGGCGATCTGTCCGTACTTTTCCCTGCCCACCCGCTCATACTCATCGTCGTCGGTGTAAAGGACCCGTGCGCTTTTCCCCGAGAGCTCATCGAGGCTGTGGCCCGTCATCGACAGGAGCCCCTCGTTGACCCAGCTGAAAACGCGGTTGTGAACGACCCCGATGCCGATGGGCGCAGCCTCCAGGACGCTTTTCAGCAGGGCCTCGTTCTGCTTCAGCTTCTCCTGCGCCTCGACCTGCTCCGTGATGTCGTGGAAGCTTGTAAGGATCACCTCTTTTTCATCCAGCCGAATGACATCAACGGACCACAGGGCTGCCCTGACATCCCCCATCCGGGTCCTGATGTGGGTAAGGGCGTCTCTCAGCGATCCCGTCTTGTGGAGTTGCGCGATCAGCTTATCCCTTTCGTGAGGGTACGCCCAGAAGCCGATCTCGATGGACGTCCGTCCGATCATTTCCTCCCGGGAGTATCCGGATGATTCGATCGCCCGTTCGTTGACATAGATGAGGCGGCCATCGTCAATGGATGCGATCGTCATGGGGGTTGGATTGGACTGGAAGACTTTGAAGAATCGCTCCTCGCTTGCCCGCAGGGCTTCCGCGGAGTTTATCCTCTCCGTGATGTCCTCGATGAACCCTTCGATGAGCAGCGTCCGGCCTTCGGCATCCCGGACAATGCGGGAGTTGATCGCAGTCCAGATAATGCTGCCGTCCTTGCGTCGCGTCCGGGTCTCGAACCGCTCCAGGACGCCGGTTTCCTTCAGGATGGCCAGGCAGCGTTTCCGGTCCTCTGCGTCAACGAAGATCTGGGCGCCGATGTTGGTCACGGAAGAGATCGCGTCTTCCGGCGATTCGTAGCCGTAGATCCTCGCAAAGGATGGGTTGACACGGATGTAGCGACCTTCCGGCGAAGACTGAAAGATGCCCACGCGCGAGTTTTCGAAAATGGCGCGGTAGCGCTCTTCGCTCAGGCGAAGGGCCTCTTCGGCCTTGACCCGGTCCGTCACGTCGCGGCCCAGCCCGCGGAACCCGTTGGGGCTTCCGCGCTCATCCCGTTTCAGAATGATTGATATTTCCAGCATCCGGCGGGAGCCATCCTTGCGGATGACCTCATAGTCGTTGATTTTCCTCTTTTCCCCCGTGCTGTAAACGCTGTTGAAGACGCGGTACATCCGTTGAGCCGTTTGCGGCGTTGTGTAATCCCGGTTGCTCTTCCCCTGCAGCTCCTCCCGGGTATAGCCGATGATGTTGCAGGCGGCGTCGTTGAAAAACGTAAGATTCCCCAAGAGGTCGGTCTCGTAATAGAACTCCTCGATGTCGGCGAGGATGCTCTGGTATTTTTCCTCGGCTTGCTTGCGTTCCGTGATGTCGTGGAGGATCGAGAGGAGCACGTCCCTGTCCCCCAGGCGGATGATTTCGCCGGACCAGAGACCCGTCCGGAGTTGACCCGATTTTGTTTTGTAATGGTTCAGCACATTCTTGACCGAGCCCGTCTCCCGAAGCTTGCTCAACACTCCGTCCCGGCTCTCCGCGGAGGGCCAGAAGTCGAGGTCGGCAGATGTCCGGCCGACGATCTCGTCACGGCAGTAGCCGAAGGCCTCGAGGAACCGGTCGTTGACCTCGATGAAGCGGCCCTCGTCGATCGTGGTGATGGCAACCGGCGCGGGGTTGGAGCGGAAGGCTTTCGAGAAGCGCTCTTCGCTTGCCCGCAGGGCCTCCTCGGATTCCTTGCGCCACTGGACGTCTTCGTGGGTCCCCTCGTAGTGCGTGATTTTCCCCCGCCTGTCCTTGACCACCCGTGCGTTGACGCAGACCCAGAAGACGCTTCCGTCCTTTCTGTAGGTCCGGTGCTCAAAATTCCTGACGAAGCCATGTTTCTCGATCGTCTTGATGAAGAGATTCCTCTCGGCAGGGTCGACGTAATGCCGGGTGGCGATGTCCGTGACGGTGGCCACCATCTCCTCGGGGGAGCCGTAGCCGCACATTTTTGCCGTCGCGAGGTTGACGCTGAGGAACCGGCCGTCGGGTGTGCTCTGGAAGATTCCCATGACGGCATTTTCGAAAAGGGCCCGGTATTTCTCCTCGCTCCTCCAGAGCTCGTCCTGAGCCTTCTTTTTCTCCGTGATGTCCAGGGCCGTGAAGACGACGCCGGCCGAGAGATCGCCGGGGTTGATGGGGGTCGAGCTCAGGAACACGCTGATCAGGCGCCCGTCCTTGCGGCGCCATACCGTGACGATGCTTCCAGTCCCCTTGCTTCGGATATCGGCGTACTTGTGCCTGCCGACGCGGTCGAACTCCTCGTCGTCAGCATAGAAAATCCGGGCGCTTTTCCCCCGGAGCTCTTCCGCGGTGTAGCCCGTCATCCGGCTGATCTGCTCGTTGGTCCAGTCCAGCACCCGGTCACGGAGAACCCCGACGCCCATTGGGGCGGCCTGGTGGATGCTCCTCAGAAGAGCTTCGTTCTGCACGAACGCCGCCTGGGCCTTCTTCGTGTCCGTGTTGTTGAAGACCCTCCCGTCTGCGGCGGCAGGAAGTGTGACAGGGTCGAAATCCACGTGCCCGGGGGTCTTTGGGAGGGATGGCTTTCCGGCGGTCTTTTTCGTTTCCGCGGCCTCGCGGCCCTTCTTTTTTCCGGCGGCTTTTCTCATGGTTCTGATCCTGATCCAGTGTTGAAGTTGATGCAGTTCACAACCAGCCGGCAGACAGCTGCAGTCTCGTCGGTGCGATGCGGGGCAGGGTTGGAAAAGCAGAAGTGACTGTTCTTGCGTAGAAAAATCGGAAGTCCGCAGCGTCTGCACCCGAAGCAGCGTATCTTGCAAAAACGGTGCCCTCCGGCGAGGTACGGATGCAGCGGAAACGGGCGTGTCCGCTCAAGTTGAAGAGGTTCGGAAGGAGCGAAAATAAGTGGGTGAAGAAGGGATTCGGGACTGGAGCTTCAGGACTCCGGATTTTTTAATACACAATACCCATTTCCCAATTCCTGTCTTCTTCACCGGTCACTCACATGAAACCGAGAACCTCGGGCAGCCATAGCACCAGCGCGGGGAAGAAGACCATGGCTACGAGGCCCAGGCCCATGAATAAAAGCAGCCAGATGACCCAGCGCACGGTTGACTCCATGGACGCGCCCGTCAGCCGGCAGCTCACCATGAGATTGACGGCCATGGGCGGGCAGAACTGACCCAGGGCGATGACGTAGGTCATCATCACGCCGAACCACACCAGGTCCCAGCCGAAGTCATTGGCGATCGGGATAAAGAGCGGGCAGAAGATGAGGAAAATCGATATCCCGTCAAGGAACATTCCCGCGACCTTCAGGAATATGAGCAGGATAAACAGCACCGCCAGGGAATTCCCGCCCCCGAGGGCCACCAGGCCTTTGGTGATCGGGTCGACGATGCCGAGCGTGGCCGTGGCCCAGGCAAAGACGCTTGCCAGCCCGATCACGATCAGGATGACGGCGGAGGTCTCCGCGGACTCGACGAGCAGTTCGAACAGGTCGCGAAGGGTGAGCGACCGGTAGATCACGAAGCCGACGAAAAGGCCGAAGACCACGGCCATAACAGCGGCTTCCGTCGGGGTGAACCATCCCGTGCGCAACCCGCCCAGAATGAGCACCGGCGCGGAGAGCGCCCAGGAAGCATCCTTGAGGGAAGGCCAGAATTTCGGCATGGGCTCTGTGCTCTGATCGACGCCGAAGTTGTACTTCCGGCTGAGGTAGAGTGCTGGGATGATGAGCAGCACACAGGCCATGATCCCGGGGATGAGGCCGCCGACAAAGAGCGCCGGTACCGTGGCCGACGGCACCAGCACGCTGTAGACGATGAATGCCACCGACGGCGGGATGAGAATGTCCGTGGACCCCGCTGCCGCCGTGACGGAGGCCGCAAAGGCCGGCGGGTAGCCGTTGCGCATCATTGCGACGAGCATGACCCCTCCCACTGCGGCCGTGCAGGCAGGACCCGAGCCCGATATTCCGCCGATGACCATGGCCACCAGGATGGTGATCACCGCCAGGGCTCCCCGGCCGCGTCCGACAATGGCTTCGGCGAACCGCAGCAGCCGCTCTGCCACGCCGGCCCGGTCGAAGATGGCCCCTGCGAGGACAAACATGGGAATGGCAAGGAGCGGATACTTGGCGATCCCCGTGTAGAAATTGGTCGGGAAGGCCATGATGCCGAGTTTGCCCATGGCGATGGCCACGGTCCCCGCCAGGCCCAGGGAAACGGCGATGGGAACGCCGGCAAACATCATGACAAAGAAGGCGCCGAAGAGAAGGGTGACCAAAACCATCAGTCCTTCCTCCTCCAGGCGCGGATCATCAATCCTGCGGCGCGACCGCAAATCGCCAGGGACAATATAGGCAGCCAGACGGTGTAGATCCAGGTGGGCAGACCGAGGCCGGGAGAGGTGACCTCGAAGCGGTATTCATCCCACGCCATCCGGCCCCCGAAGAACGCCAGCAGAAGGAACATGAGGACGGAGAGGGCATGGGCCGCGCAGACGACGACCCGCCGGCGCTCCGGCGAGAGCCTGTCCACCACGAACATGATGTTGAGGTGGCCGCCTTTCGCCATGACGCTCGAGCCGCCGAGAAGCGCCACGAGCACCATGAGAAAGATGGAAATCTCTTCGGTGAACGCAAAGGAGAAGTTCGTCAGATAGCGCACCACCACGTTGGCGAAGGTGATGAGCCCCAGCAGGCCGATGGTGATTCCGGCCGCGTATTCTTCGAATTTGAGAGGCACCCGGGTCTTGAGATCTTTGGCCTCTCGTGAAGGTTGACATTCCATGAGTCGCTTACCCCGTGCGGAGCGGAAACAAACCGGGAAAAAGCAATGGCACGCGCGTCGATCCGGTCGATCGGGCGCGTGCCATTGTCAGTTGTGTGGCGCGGGCAGAAAGACTACTTGCGCTTGGCAATCGCCTGTTCGGCCTTCTTGACCAACTCGGGCCCGATCTGCTTGGCCCACTTGTCATAGACGGACCGGGTGGCCTTCTTGAAGGCCTCTTTTTCCTGAGGGGTGAGACTCGCCACGTTGACCCCTGCTGCCTGAATCTCCTTGATCATGGTGTCGCTGGGAGGAATGAGGCCTTTTCTGGCCAACGCAATGTTTTCCTTGCCGGCCTGGAGGGCGGCCTCTCGGACGGCCTTCTGGTCTTCGGGCGTCCAGCTGTTCCAGACCTCCTTGTTGACGACAAAGATCAGCGGGTCGGCCACGTAGCCCCAGATCGTCAAATACTTCTGGTTGGCGGCGGTTGACAGCTTGGCCACCGTGTAAACGGTCAGAGGGTTCTCCTGCCCGTCGACGGCACCGCTGGAGAGTGCGGGCACCGCATCGGCCCAGCTCATCTGGGTGGGGTTGGCGCCCAGGGCCGCGAAGGTCTCCAGGAAGAGCGGGGAGCCGACCACGCGGATCTTGAGGCCTTTGAGGTCTTCGGGCTTGCGGATCGGTTTCTTGGAATTGGAGAGCTCACGGAAGCCGTTCTCTCCCCAGGCCAGGGGCACCGTGTCCTTGCCGGCGAGGATCTTGAAGATCTCCTTGCCGACTTCGCCCTGGGTGAGAGCGTCAATGGCCTTGTAGTCCGGCATCAGGAAAGGCATGGCAAAGAGGTTCAGCTCCTTCACCTGGGGGGACCAGTTGATGGTGGAGCCGATGGCCATGTCGATGGCGCCCTGGCGGATGGCGGTGTACTCCTTGGTCTGATCGCCGCCCACGAGGCTTGTGCCCGGGTACACCTTGATGTTGATCCTGCCCTTCGTCTTCTCTTTGACCAGTTCCGCCCAGCGCTCGCCGGCGATGCCCCAGGGCATGGGCTTTGCGAGCACCGTGGAAAGCTTGTACTCCGCCTTGTAGTCTGCCGCCGATGCCGTTGCCGCCAATCCCAGGGCAAACAGCACAACCGTGATGATTCCAACCCAGCGTTTCATGATGCCTCCTCCTTTTGGATTTTGAGACCCCCCGGTCAGATAGGCCCGGTTGTCTTTCTCTCAGGCGTTGCCGTTGGGAACGTACATCCGAAGCGTGCCGCCGCGGCCGAAGATGTCGTGCAGGTGGATGTAGCCCTTGAGCCTGTTGTTTTTTCCCGTGACGACGAGCGTCGTGATCTCGAGGGTCTCCATCGTCTCGACGGTTTTGGCGAGCGTTGCGCTTTCGTCAATGGCCCTGGGCGAAGTTGTCATGATGTCGTCGACGGGGATGGCCTCGAAACGTACTCCGCGCTTTACGCAGCGCCTCACATCGCCATCGGTCAGGATTCCCTTCAGGTGGTCCTTCCGGTCCGTGATGAGGACGAAGCCCTGGTTTCGACGGTCGATTTCGTTGACAGCCTCCAGGGCCGGCGAACCCGCATAGACCCGGGGGATCCTCTCGCCCGTGATCATGGCTTCCTTCACCTGGCTCATGAGCCTCTGCCCCAGGGTTCCGCCCGGGTGGAACTTGAGGAAGTCCTTCTCACCGAAGTTGCGCTTCCCCGTCAGGGCCACGGCCAGGGCATCTCCCATGGCGAGCGCCGCCGTCGTGCTCGAGGTGGGTGCAAGGCCGAAGGGACAGGCCTCCCGGGTGACCCCCACATCGATGACGATGTCACTCTGATGTCCGAGCGTCGACTTGGGGTTTCCCGTGAGGACAATGAGCGGAAGCCCGATCGGCCCGATCCGCGCGATCAACTCATTCAACTCGGCCGTCTCGCCGCTGTTGGAGATGGCGATGAGAACATCGCCCTTGGTGACGATGCCCAGATCGCCGTGCATCCCTTCGACGGGGTGAAGGAAGATGGCCGGAGTTCCCGTGCTGGTGAAGGTGGCCACGATCTTTCGGCCGATGAGTCCCGATTTGCCGATTCCCGAAACGATGACGCGGCCCTTGGACCTGTATATCGTCTCGACGGCCTTCGAGAAATTCTGATCGAGCTTGGGGATGAGCCCCAGGATGCACTCGGCCTCGATCTTCAAAACTTCCCGGGCCTGCTTGAGGGCTTCGTCGCCCTTGGATTTCGCTTTCATGAAATGCTCCGTAAATGCCCGAATGGCTTTCAGAGTTCAGATCCTCTGACTATCAAATCCCGGCGGTGATGACAAGGTGCAAATTGCCCCCCGGATCGCGGCCTTGAAACTTCACGGCCGCTGTGGTTAAGTTTCGGGAAACGTCCGCTTCGCGAGGGAAATGACATGGAAATCAGAAATTACGTGCTGGCCTTCCCGACGACGGGGAAGACCGATCTCATCGACATCACGCGGGAGGTGTCTCTCCGGATCCGCGAATCGGGCATTTCCGAGGGCAGCGTGCTCGTCTTCGTGCCGGGCTCCACGGCAGCCCTGACGACCATCGAATACGAAGGCGGCGTCATCGAGGATCTCAAGGAGGCCATCGCAAGGCTTGCGCCCGAGGACCTGCACTACCGGCACGACGCCCGCTGGGGCGACGGCAACGGTTACTCCCACGTGCGGGCGGCCCTGCTGGGACCTTCTCTGACGATTCCCATCATCGAGGGAAAGCTCGTCCTGGGCACCTGGCAGCAGGTCATCCTCTGCGACTTCGACAACCGGCCAAGGAAGAGGCAGGTCGTGGTGCAGGTGACAGGTAACAGTGTTCACGCAGAGAGCGAGTGAAGAAGTGATTTGTGGCTAGTGGCTCGTGAAGAAAATATAGTGACTGAGTGTTTGAGTGTCTAAGTGTCTGAGTGAAGACATAAGAAAAACGGTCATCGCGAGCCGAGCCTTGCGAGGCGCGGCGATCCACGTTTCAGAGCATTGCTCAGAAAAATCCCCCTATTTCCTCCTTTTGTAAAGAGGGATGGGAAAAATAATCCCCCCCTTTCGTAAAGGGGGGCAGGGGGGATTTGGACGGGATAGACGGGATAGACGGGACAGAGCATGCGCATTCTGGTACGTGGCGGGAGCATTGCGGCAGGGGTCGGCGTTTCCCGCGGATATGCCGATATCCTCCGGGAGCGCTATGCGCCGCGCGGTGTGGAGGTCATCAACCGCTCGAGGCCGAAAGAGACCTCCTTCGAGGGGATCGAAACATTTTCCCGGGACATCGAATCCTTTCGCCCTGACATCCTGATCCTCCATTTCGGAATCGACGACGCCTTCTCCACGGTCTATCGCTCCGAGTTCAAGGAGAACCTCGTCCACATCGTCCGCCTCGCACATGCGAGCTTTCGGCCGGACATATTCCTGCTCACGTCCCACACCTTCGACAACGCCCATGAGATGGACGCCGTCAACATCTATTACCGGACGATCCGGGAGGTGGCCGCAGACCTCGTCCTGCAAGATGGTTCCCGTGCACACCGCCTGGGCGGGGTATCTCCTGGAGCAGGGCCTTGCGAATGCGGCCCTGCTCCAGGATGACGTCCGGCTGCCCAACGAAGAAGGCCACGCGCTCTATGCCTTCGTCCTGAACGGTTACCTCGACGGCCTTCTCTGATGCATCCGGGGAATATCGCTTCGGGTTCAGGCTGTGAGCCGGACCGTTCCTGCCTTTGGCACGAAAATTGTTATCATGTCGGGTCAGGAAAATCTTTTCCGCGGGGTGCAGAGATGCTGGTCCGATATTGGATGTCCGAATACCCCATTGTCGCCCTGGAAAAAACGACCCTGTACGATGCATTGAACCTGATGCTGAAGCACGACATCCGACGGTTGCCGGTCATGTCGGGCGAAAACAAGCTCTGCGGCATCATCACCCTCTCCGATCTCTACCCCTATGTGAACCCTGTGAGGCTGAAAGGGGAACTGCCACCCTCCGACATCGAGAACCTCGGCAAGCATGCCGTGGGCGAGGCCATGACAAGGGAGCTTGTCACCTGTGGCCCGAACACGGCACTCGAGGATGTCGGGGCCTTGATGAGGGAGAAAAAGATCGGCGCCCTGCCGGTTCTGAAGGAAGATCACCTTGTGGGCATCATCACGGACTGCGATGTCCTGGAGGCGCTCTGCGGCATCGCGCGGGCCGGCGACAACAATGTGCGCATCTGCTTCAGCGTTCCCGCCGGGGAGAAGCAGAATATCATCTACGACGTCGTGGAGCTGTGCAAGCGCTACCGGCTCGACCTGCAGACGGTCCTCGTCCACCCTTTGAAAGGCAGCAAGAGATGCCTCGTCATGATCCGGGTGGAAGGCCCCCGGAGGGAGGACTTCCTGAAGGCCCTCTGGGACATCAATTACCAGGTGCTGATCGTCAGCGACGGAACGGACAGGGGAAGGGCACGGCGCTGAAGCGCAGTGAAAGAAGTGTCTGAGTGTTGAGTGTCTGAGTGTCTGAGTGAAGAGGGGGACGGGACCAGGGACTGGGGTGTAGGGACGAGGCTTGAAGATTAAAACAAATTTCCCTCTGTCCCCCTTTGTAAAAGGGGGATGTAAGGGGGATTTTCTTATCTTATGGCTTGTGGCCTATCTCTTCACTTCTTCACTCAGACACTTAGACACTCATACACTCAGGCACTTCTTTTCTGGCTGCAAAGCGGCTAAATGAAGGGGTAGAGACTGTCGATCAAGATCAAATGCCACACCGTCACGCCGCTGTAGATGCAGGCAGCCGTTGCAAGACACACCCTCGCCATCCGCAGGTGGATGTGGCTGCTCAGCATGATGACCGCCAGGGAGACCACCCCGTGCTTCCAGAGCCAGAAATAATCGCCGAAGGTGGCAATGGCCGCCCGGGCGATCGGGTTGACCTCCCAGCCCCCGTGGGCGATGATGATTTCGGTAAAGAAGGCATCAGTGATGTTAAGGCTCATAATCAGGACGGCTATGAAGAACATCAGCGGGCTTTTGCGGTCGGCGATGAGCGCCTCGATCCATGCGGATCGAGTCTGCAGGGTGCAGCAAATTCCGTCCATCACGATACCTCCACCTGTTTGTTCGGGCCGGTCGTTGTGCAGTGGTGACAATTAATCACAAAATCTCTCGTGAGATCAATACGACGGCAGGCTGAAAGTTTCTACGAAAAAAATAGTAGAGGGGTTACCGGCCGGACAGGTACCGCAGCTCTTCCTTTCCCTTGTCCTCATCGACAAAGCGCAGTACAAGTCCTCCCGCCAGGAACAGGATCGCCACGGAAACGATGCCGATCCGCGAGGCCGTGCTGCCCGCATAGCCCATGGAGCGGGCCGCGATACCGGTTATCGCGATCAGGATGGGCCCGGCGACGGTGGCAAAGCGGCTCAGCATGTTGTAGAAGCCAAAGAATTCGGCCGACTTGTCGGCGGGGATGATCCGGGAGTACAGGGAGCGGCTGAGGGCCTGTACGCCGCCCTGGACGAGCCCGATAATGCAGGCGAGGATGAAAAACTCCCGCTTGTCGTCGATGAAGGCGGCGTAGATTGTGATGAACAGATAGACGGCAATGCCGATGAGGATGGCCTGTTTCGCCCCGATCCGCTCGCCCAGATGGCCGAAAAAGAGGGCCGAGGGGAAACCGATGAACTGGGTGATGAGCAGCGCGACGATCAGGTCTTCGGCCTTGAAGCCGATGGACAGGCCGTAGTCGAGAGCCATGACGATGATCGTATCGACGCCGTCGATGTAGAGCCAGTATGCTGCAAGAAAGAGGAAGATCGTCTTCATGTGGCGAATCTCCCTGACGGTGTCGCGCAGCTGGCCGAGGCCTTCCCGGATGACGGCGCTCCGGGTTTTTTTCACCGTGCCGGTGCGTTCCCGGACGAGGAAGATCAGGGGAAGGGAGAAGGCCGCCCACCAGAGTCCCACGGAAAGAAAGGAGAGCTTGACGCCCTCGCCGCTGTCGGGCAGGCCGAATGTGGCAGGCGAGAGGGTCATCCACACATTGAGGGCAAAGAGCACCCCGCCCCCGAGGTATCCAATGGAAAAACCCAGCGACGAGACGAAATCCCTGCGCGCCTCCGTGGCTACCGTCGTCAGCAGCGAGTCGTAGAAGATGATGGACCCGGCAAAGCCCATCATGGCAAAGACGTAGCATGCCGCGGCCAGCTGCCAGTTGCCCCGGGGGACCAGGTAAAGGGCGGAGGTTGCCAGGATGCCGATGGCGGCGAAAAAGAGCAGAAACTTCTTTTTTGCCTCACCCCGGTCGGCGATGGCCCCGAGAACAGGCGCCATGAGCGCCACCAGGATTCCCGCCGCCGCGTTGGCAAGCCCCAGCTTTGCCGTGCTGACCACGGGGTCGGCCCCCACGGTCCAGTATTCCTTGAAGAAAATCGGGAAGAAGGAGGCCATGACGGTCGTGGCAAAGGCCGAGTTCGCCCAGTCGTACAGGACCCACCCGAATATGGTCTTGCGGTCTTCCTTCATTTCCCGAATCCTGTCTGCGTCACAAAAAACCCTCCGCGGCGGGCGAAGGGTTTTTCGGTTCGATCGTCATGCCCCCGGGATCACTTCCCGCCGGAGATCTTGGCCACGCTCGCGCGAAGCTTGTCGGCATGGGCATTGGAGACGTTCTTCTTCACCAGGATGTCCGTCGGCGTGACGGGCTTGTTGTAATAGGCATTGTTGAGGCTGTCACGGACATCGACGACGGCGCCGTCCAGCGAGATCCCCCCGTAGAGCCCCTTGGAGCGCGAGAAGGACAGGATGTCGGCGCTGATGTTTGCCGTGGCGGCCTGGGCGCCGGCACCGTAAGGTCCGGCTGCGATGCCCACGTCGGCGCCCAGCTTGACGCTGTTCTGCAGCAGGGTCGTCACGCCCCTGTCGGTCATGGCCAGCAGGATGATCTCCGAGGCCTGGCCGCCGATCTGGAGCCCGAAGCTAACGCTCCCGATGGTGTAGAAGGCCGGCTGGGTGAACTTCCCGCCTTCTTCGCGCACGAGGAGGACCCCGGTGCCGCCCGAGGCGCCCCAGATGAAGGCCCCCTTGAGCACCTGCGGGGCGATGAAGATGCCCTTCGCCGAGCGCGAAAGTTTTCTCATCTCCGTGAAGTTCTTGTCGGACATGAAGCTGTTGAAGGTGATGTTTGCCTTGGTGACGATGGCCTGGGCATCGGTTTTGTCGCTGGCCAGGGCCATGCCGGGGACGGTGAGAAAGGCACCGATGATGGCAGCCGCAAACAACAGGATGGATAAGCGTTTCATGGGACCTCCTTTTCGCGATCGGCCCGGTGATGCCGGGCGCAGGGTTGTTCAAGGGTGGGATTCTAATCTTTCTCGGTGAACAGTATACCGAAAAAACGGTTCAAAGAAAAACTCATTTTAACGGGGTGGCGGGGAACCCTTCCACCTCCCTCGTGATCTGCTCGCGTAGCCGCTGCAGGCGCCGCGATGTGCGGTGCGACCAGCGGCCGCGGAAAAGGGCCGAAGGGGAGGGCGGCCGGATGCCCAGGGTTTCGCGCCACTCGAAGTAACGCAGCGCGAGGTAGCTGAACGGCACGATGACGACCCCGAAGGTGAGGCCCGCCTTCCATCCGAACAGGCTGCCGATGAGGAGCCCTTCCGCGAGGTAGGCAAGCGGGAAGGCGACGAGGGACCAGGTGATCGTCATCGTGGCGATGTCGGTGCGCGGGAGCCGCCGGCGCTCGACGAGCCACTTGACGAGGCGGTAGGGGATCCAGTTGAACAACCAACCGGTATAGGCGAACAGCGAACCCGCTGCGCCCAGGATCGACGCCCGGAGCGTCGACGGGGTCTTGCCTGTTCGCGTGTCGGCGATGCGTGACAACCGCCGGTATCGGGCAACGAGCCTGCGGAGCAGCGCCATCTCCGGGCGGCAGCAGTGGCGAAGCTCCGTGACGCGGGGCTTTGAACTCCCCGAGCCGCCGGTAACGCTCCGCCCAGTCGTGGCCCTGCTGCGATTCGAAATAGACCCTCTCCAGGAGGATGATGAGCTCGCGGTCCTGGAAGGTATCGGCCTGGAAGACGTGATCGCCGAGCACCCTGTGGATTTCAGCGGTCAGCGCCTGAATGGCAGCCGTCGGGTCTGATGCGTGGAGGGCCTCGAAGCGAGAGCAGTCCACCGGTTGTGCCACGAGAAGGAGGACCGAGGAACGGAAGATGGACCCCTCTTCGTAGTTGATCCCCACGGGGATGATCGGCACGTCGATTCCCTGCTCGCGCGCCAGAAAGTGCAGCCGGGCGGCGCCTGTCTTCAGGGGACCGATGAAAGAGGTCTCGGAAGAGCCGCCCTCGGGGAAGATCACGATGGCATCACCCTCCCGGTGTGCCTCCACGCACTCGTTGAAAAAGGAGGTATAGTCGATGGGTCCCTGGGCTTCCTTGTGGCGCAGCACGGGGATCGACCGCATGCGGCGCAGGATGAAGCCGACGAGGGGGACCTGGAACAGGGTGGACTTGGCGATGTGCCGCAATCGGAAGGGCGGACTGAAAAAAAGTGTCAGGAGAGGATCGAGAAGGTCGTTGGGGTGATTCGAGGCGAGGATCAAGGGACCCGACGCGGGCAGGTTCTCCCGCCCCTCGATGACGATCTCGCGGAAGAAGATTTTCCCGATGAGGCGGAAAAAGCCCAGAAGCATTTGGTCTATCCGGTCTGTTCTGTCTGTCGTATTCCGTCTATTCGGTCAAATCCCCCCTGCCCCCCTTTATGAAAGGGAGGAAATCCTTGCTGTTCCCCCTTTCATAAAGGGGGATTCAGGGGGATTTTCTTGCCTTGTTATTCGTAGTTTCTTTTCTCTGAACCCTAGTACCCTCGATCCTCTTTCTCAGCGGTGTGTTGCCTTTTCCACGATTGCGGCGAGTTTCTCGACGATCGCCTTCAGCTCGCTGTCGCTGTAGGACGACTCGGTGAGGTAGTTCCGGTCCAGCGTCTTCGTCGGGACGAATTTCTGGAGCACGAATCGCTTTGCGCCGGGAACAAGCCGCCCGATCTCTTCGAGCTCCCCCGGGCCGAGCAGGGACTTGACGGCCGTCGTCCGGAACTCATAATCGACGCCGGAGCCCATGATGAGGGAGATGCTCTTGAGAATCCGCTGGCCGTCCGTCTTCGTCTTCGTCACCTCGCCGTAACGCTCCAGGGGCGCCTTGATGTCCATGGCCACGTAATCCAGGAGCTTGCGGCCGAGCATCTCCTCGAGCACGTCGGGAAGGGCCCCGTTGGTGTCGAGCTTGATCCGGTAGCCCATCGCCTTGAGGCGGATGATGAAGGGGATCAGCTCGGGCTGCAGGGTCGGCTCGCCTCCCGTGATGACGACGGCATCGAGACGCCCCTTGCGCTTCTCGAGAAACGTGAGGATCTCCGGCTCCGGAATCAGGCCCTCGAAGCGCTCCGGGTCCACCAACTCGGGGTTGTGGCAGAAGGGGCAGCGGAAATTGCAGCCCTGGGTGAACACGACGGCGCTGATCCTGCCGGGGTAGTCGATGAGGGACACCTTCTGGAATCCGCCGATCTTCATCTCTTCTTTACTCTATCCCTTCATCAACTTCTCAACTTATAAACTTTTCTTCCTGTTGAGCTGTCTCTGCTTGAGCCAGTGAATCAGCCCCGTCATCAGGACGGCGCCGATCGCCTTCCCCAGGATGGCGATCCCCACGTGGGGAGTCGGGAAGGAGAAGAGCTTTCCGTCGGGATAGAACGCGGCCATCGCGATGTAGAGCACGCTGACCATGGCGGCCCCGGCGATCATGGACTGGTCGAGCCTCTCCACCGACCAGCCGCAAATGCCGCAGAGCAGCCACTGGATCGGGTCGAGGAAGCCCGAGACCGTATAGTAAGCCAGGGCCGTAAAGAGGTTCGGGTTGTCCATGGGACGCATCTCCTTTCAGGATGCCTGCGCGTGGGGCGAGCGGAGCGACTTCACGAGGGCCGCCACGGCCACCAGGCACCAGACGGCCTCGAGGACGACGAAGGGCATGAAGGCGATGACCCACGAGGACCAGCACGCAAGCCCCGCGCCGGCGATGTTCATCCCGATGTAGGCGAACCCGTCCTGGGCGATGAATTTGAAAAGGCTCAGAAAAAAAGCCAGGAGCAGCAGGGCCACTCCCAGCGATCCGATTAATGTTGGCGCGTCCATGATGACACCTCTCAGCCCCCGCCTTACATCTCCTTCACGGTCAGGTTGACGGAGCCCGTGTGCGACGTGTCGGGCCGGGGCTTTCCCTTTTCATCGGCCAGGGGCTGGTTCTCCAACGTGAGAAGGGTTGCCGTAACCGACTTGCGGCCCGATTCGTCGAAGCGGGCCATGAAGGTCCGCTCCCATTTCTTTCCGGGCTCGATGGCCTGGACCCTGTAGAAGCGGGGCTCGCCGGCCTTCTTGCCCGTTTCCACGTATTTAAGCCGGACAGGCTCGGATTTCTCCTTGCCGTAGTTCTCGATCGTCACGGTGATGTTGATCCGCTTTCCCTTTCGCACGACATGGGGGGTTGTGCCCTCGAGGTTGATCTTCTTTTCCGATTCCTGAATGAAGAAGGGCCCCACCTTGACCTTGAGCTTGTCGTTTTCGGGTCCCGCCTCGGCAACCTGGGCCACGGCGGCAATCCCGACGAGGAAAACCCCGGCAATCATGAAAACGAGCAGGTTTTTACGCATGGCTTTCTCCCGGGTGTGGTCTTTGCGAGAACCAATTTACAGGGAACGGGGTGGAGGGTCAATAGCGGAAAACGGGGCCGCAAGGCCTCCACCATGAAAGGGGCTCGTTTCACCAGGGCGGGCCGAAATATCCTTTGCATAATGGCCCCCTTCCCCTATAATCAATCGACATAGCCGACAGGGAGGACACGATGAAGATAACAGGTCTCGATAAGATTGAGAAGGTAAAGATGACGATGGAAGGGGCAAAGGATGTCCTGAAGCAAGTGCCCCTGTCAAAAAATGACGGCGCCCCCAATTTCTCCTTCCGGGTATTCACAATCCTGCCCGGCGGCCACACGCCCTACCACACCCACAGCGTGGAGCATATGAACTACATCATCGAGGGCGAGGGAATCGTGGTGGATGAGGCCGGCGGCGAGCGTCCCGTGAAGAAGGGCGAATTCGTCCTGGTGCTGCCCGACGAGAAGCACCAGTACAAGAACGCCTCGGCCAAAGACCCCATGGTCATGATCTGCGCCGTACCCAAGGAATACGAGTAAGACGACGCGGGTTGCTCAAACGAAAAAGACCCGGCCGCCTCAGGGGGGCCGGGTCTTGCTGTTTTCATTTCTTCTTGCCCGCTTTGTCCGCCGGCAGGCGGTTGCCGAGGAACACGAGCAGTTCCTGGATGAAGGCCGCGCGCCCCTTCTCCGGCCTATCGAGGTGGAGGAAGTGCGTGGCGTCGTGAATCACGACGAACTGTTTTTGCGGCGCATTGATAAGCTCCGCATGCAGGGCTTTCAGGTCTTCCGGCCGCGACCAGTCATCGAGGGTCCCCCGCACGTAGAGTGTCGGCACGAGGATGTCCTTCGCGTCCCAGAATTTCTTCCCCTGAGACATCTCGAAGTGTTCCTTGCGGAAAGCCCCCGGGATGCGAATGCCGGGCGGTGTGCGTGTATTTGCCGTCGCGTCACCGGCAAGGGCCAGCTTCACGTACGCCACGGCCACGCGCGGATCGCGCCACTGCGACTTGTCCCCGCCGGGGATGGCCCCGTCCCAGTCGGCCATGAGCCCTCTTGCATCGGCCAGAAAGAATGCGCCGGCCCAGGGGTTGAACGCTCCGGGGTTCTTCGGGTCCTCGAAGGCCTTGCCCGGCTTCCAGGGCGCCTTGACGCCGTACAGGGCGTTGACCAGGACCAGGTGGCTCACCTTGTCGCTGTTTTTTGTCGTGTACAGGGCGGCCCAGTTCCCGCCCGCGCCGAGGCCCACAATGGCCGCCTTGCCTTCCCTGCTGCGGCGCAGGATCCAGTCCACGACGGCCGAGATGTCCTTCGCGGCCTCATCGGAGCTTACCGCGGGCGGCGCCTTCGCATCCGTCGAATCCAGGGCCGCCGGCTTTGAGGAGTTGCCGAAACCGCGCACGTCCATCATATAGACGATGTGACCCACGCTGGCGATATCCTCGGCCAGGGAGTAGTTCGGAACCGTGGGGTCGAAGTTGGGAAGGCTCCCCGGGCCGCCCCCGTGGATGAGGAGCACAGGGGTCCCCACCTCTTCCTTCATGGAGGCCCTGATTTCACGCACAAAGATCTGTATGCCGGGTTCGCTCTCCACCCACGCGTCGGCGCGGAAGAAAGCGGACACATCACCGGCCGCCGCAAGCCCCAGAATCGTCATCCCTGCCAGGATCATCGAGATCAGCTGCCGCATCATCTTTTCCTTTCCCCACGTTTCTTGCGTAAATACCTCTCATCGGCAATTCGCGGGTATCACATAACCTATCGGCACGGGCGCTGCAATTCTCAAGCCCCTTTTCCGCGCAGCATTTGGTTGATGAACGACCTGCGGAACTCGTCGAAGGCGATACGCAGCTCCTCCTGTGTGTTCATGACGATGGGTCGTACCAGGCCACTGACTCTCCGATGGGCCTGCCGGACACCAGCAGGAACCGCACGGGATCGTTTTCGGTCGCGACGATGATGGAATCACCGCTTCGCTCGTAGAGAACGAGGCTTTCCGGTCCCATCAGGCACGGCCTTTCGAGATCGAAATAGTTGGCGCCGACCGCCTCGCGCCATAGGTGTCGCGCCCTCGTCGAAGTAGGCCTGACCCTCGATGACGTAGGCAAGGGCCGTGTGGGCTCCGTTACGGGATGGGTAAATGCGGTCTTTTTCGGGATGAACACGTCGAGGTACTCGGGCTCGGTGACGATGTCGGACCGGGCGATCACCTTGCCAGCGCGCAGAGCCGCGGCGCTGCGCCAAGGTTGAATAATGAAGAATTATAACATGATACAGATCCAAGGCAAGCCGTCTGCCACTGTGCACCGTTTAACTGCCTGTAATCATATGCTTATTATCAAAATCAAGGCGGGGCTTGCGGGACGCGCCCTCGGTCGTTATGATATAGGCCGTAAATGACCCGGTCATGTGCGGGGACGGCATCGATCCTCCTGCGCGCCTGCCGGACCCGAGAGGAGAGAAACACCCATGATCCTGCACCCCTATCCGACCGTCACGCAAAAAACCAGGGATGACTGCGGTGCGGCGATCGTTTCGTCCATCCTGCGCAATCACAACATCAAGCACAAGTACACGCGGTTGTGCAAAGAGCTGAACGTGGGCAAGATCGGGACGGAAGAGAAGGACATCGTGAGTTTTCTCAACAACAAGGGTTTCCGCGCCTGGATGACCTACGACATGACGGTGGACTCGCTCATCAACTTCATCGACTCCGAGATCCCGGTCGTCCTGATCATACAGGCCTGGAGCCGCAGCAAGCGTGAGGACAAGTACGAAGGCCTCACCAATTACGGCCACTACGTGCTGACCATCGGCCATGACGATAACCGGGTCGTCTTCATGGATTCCGGCCTGCCCTTCGGCAGCTACGGGTACCTGACGAAAGAGGAACTGGAAAAACGCTGGTACTATGTCTCGGAGGACAACCGGAAGCTCAGGGTCGGCATCGTCGTCGAACCCCCCAAAAAAAACAACCTCGTGCACATCCGGTAGGAAGCCCTTCCGCCCCGGAGCTTTGAGTGACAGTCATCTATCATCGGGCGAACTGGTTGATGAACTCTGATGGCGATCGGAGTTATCCAGCAAAATCAAAGATGGTAAACTCTGACGATAGCATTATCCAGGCTGCTGATCAGAGAAAAGACTTGCCTATCCCCAGATGATCCGGGCGTCGACGGCCCGGCAGCCCTCGGCGGAGGCCATGAGGGGGTTGATGTCGAGCTCGGCCACATCCGGGTTCTCCGAGGCGAAAAACGACAGCCTCTCGATGATCTCGACAAGACCGTCCATGTCGATGCCCGGCTCGCCCCGCGTGCCCTTCAGCAGCGGCCAGATCCGCAGCGCCTCGATCATTGCCCGGGCGGTGGTCCCGTCGACGGGGACGATCTCGCGGCTCACGTCCCGAAAGACCTCCGTGTAGATGCCGCCCTGCCCGCAGGCCATGACGTGTCCGAAGACCGGCGTCGCGCTTGAGTCCCAGGAGGATCTCCTTGCCGGCGAGCTGCTCCTGGATCTGGAAGGTATCGATCGCAATGTTCGGGTCCTTCGCCCGGACGTTTGCCACGATCTTTTCCCGGGCCGCTTTCAATTCGCTGAGATTGCCGATTCCCGTCACGATCCCGCCCCACTCGCTCTTGTGCAGGAAGCTGCGGCCCGCAAGCTTCAGCACGAAGGGGGGCTTCATGCCTTTTGCCGCCGCCCGGAGAGCCGCGAGGCTCTTGGCCTCGGTGCCGGCCGCCGCGGGGATGCCGTAACACCCGAGCAGCTCCAGGGCGTCCTGCCCGGCGAGCAGGCCTTCTCTTTTCCCCTTGGCGATAAGCGGTCCCGCGGAGTCCTCATCGACGGCGAAGGACCGGGGCTGCGGTCTGTGGCGGTTCTTCATCCGGTGGGTTTGATGGCAGAAGGATAGCCCCTGGACGGCCTGCTCGATCGTATCGAAGCAGGCGAGGCCCGGGATCGCCTCGAAGCGGTCGATGGCGGTAGTACTTTCCATGTAGGGCCACGTGGCGATGGGCTTGAGGTTTCCCGACTCGCGCCTCGCCTCGGCGAAGGCCTTATCGAGGTTCAACTCCGCGTGCAGCGGCGAGCTCGTCACGAAGAAAATGGCCATCACCCCGTCGATGCCGGGCGATTTGAGAAGCTCCGTGAGCGACAGCCTGTAGGCTTCCTCGTAGCGGTTGCCGAGCATGCCGATGGGCCAGATGTCGATGGGGTTCGAGACGTGGACCCAGTCGGGCAGACCCTTCAGGAGCACCTCCCGGAGTCCGGCCGGCATCTCCCCGAAGGTGAGGCCAAGCTCCTCGCAGGCATCGGCACACATGATGCCGCCGGCCCCGGTGACGGTGACGACGCCGATCCTGGGGCCCTTCATCTCGCCGAGAACGGCCAGGGCGTGGATGGCATCGCGCATCTCGGCGCTCGTGCGGACGCGAAGGACGCCGGCCCTCTTGAAGACGGCGTCGTAGACGTGGTCTTCCCCCACGAGGGATCCCGAGTGGGACAGCGCCGCTTTGGCCCCCACGGTGCTGTGGCCCGTCTTCAGGACGATGACGGGCTTTTTCCGGCTCACCCGGCCCGCCGCTTCCAGGAACTCGGGGCCGCGCTTCAGGCCCTCCATGTGGATGACGATCACCTGCGTCTCGGCGTCGTCCCCGAGGTAGTCGAGGGCGTCCGCGATGTCGACATCGCAGGAGTTGCCGACGTCGATGGCCTTCCCGATGTCGCGCCAGGCGAGGTTGCGCGAGGCCACCTGGATAAAGCCCGTCTGGGCGATGAGGGAGACGGGCAGGAACCTCTCCGGGAAGGGGATCTCGACGAAGGCCGTGTTGAAATGGCTGTAGTTGTTGACGACACCCAGCGTGTTGGGGCCCATCACGCGGACCCCTGCCTCGCGTGCGCGCCTGGCGATTTGATCCTGCAGCCCGCGCCCCCGCTCGTCGGCGTCGGCAAAGCCCTGGCTGATGATGATGACGCGCTCGATGCCCGGCCCGGATGCAGTCCTCGAAGGCCGACGACACCCGGTCGCGGCCCACGGAGATGACGGCCAGGTCGACCGTCTCGGGGATGTCGGCGACGGCGGGATAGACCTTCAGCCCCAGGATGTCCCCACCGGCCGGGTTCACGGGGTAGATGCGGCCCCGGTAACCGTAGCGCAGCATCATCTCGGCATTGTTGAAGGCGCCCGGGCCCGTCCTGCGCGGGGTGCCGATGAGGGCAACGGATGCGGGGTCCATGAACTTGTGCATGAAGTTGTCTCCTTTCAGGGCGAAGAGCAGACCTGGTCCTTGCCCCGCCTCTTGGCCTCGTACATGAACCGATCCGCCCGGTTGATGAAATCCTTCATGTCCTCGCCCGGCCGGTACCCGGCGATCCCGATGCTCACCGTCTTGATTTCCTCGCAGCCCGGGACAGGCCGGAAGCGCTCGGCGGCGAATTCCGCCCGGATTCTCTCCGCCACGACCTCCGCCTGATCCCCCTCGGTTTCCGGCATGAAGACGGTGAACTCCTCGCCGCCGTAACGGAAGGCCCAATCGGTTCTTCGGACGCACCGCTGGATGGTCGCCCCGATGCGCTCCAGCACGCGGTCGCCCTCCATGTGGCCGTAGGTGTCGTTGAAGTGCTTGAAGTCGTCGATGTCGAGAAGCAGCAGCGACAGGGGCCGCCCGTAGCGCTCGGTGCGCTCGATCTCGGCCTGGAGCAGATTGTAGAAATGGCGCTGGTTGTAAAGCCCCGTGAGATCATCGGTGATGCTCAGCTCCATGTAGCGGGACTCGCTCTGCCGCAGGGCTTCCTCGGTCTTCTTGTGCCCGTCGATCTCGCAATGCAGGGCATCGACGTTTGCCTGGATGCGGCCCGAGAGGACCGAGATGATCACGGCGATGGCCATCAAGCGCGAAACCCCGGATGGCGCCTTCGATCATGACATGGATATCTCCGGGGAAATAGAAGAAGACGAGCAGCAAAAAGACCATGACGAGAAACAGCGACAGGAGGACGCCGCGCTCGCGATACCGGTACGAAGCGATGATGATGGGGATGTAGTAGAGGTGGACAAAAATGGCGGTGATGTCTTCCGAGAGACAATACACGGAGACGAGGACGGCGATCACCGCGGTTGCCGCCGTGTAGATCTGCCAGTGCTTCTCGGTCAAGGTCCCCCCTCGTTCCGCATGTTCTTCAACCTGCCAGGCCTTTCCTTGTCACCTCGGCCTCAAAGGGCTTCCCGCGGGCAGGATAGATGATTCTCGTTTCCTGCGCAAGAAGCAGCTGCAGGCTCTTTCTTTGTGTCGACAAGTCTTTCGCAATCCCGATCACGCTCAACGTTCAGGGCTGTCCCTTTCCTGTTCACAGCAGCCAGCTGACGACAAAATACGTAATGATGTCCTCGATCGTGCTCAGGATCGGCGTGGTGACCCCGCCGGAGGCCGAGTCGGTTCCCCCGCGAAGACCTTGGCGAAGCGCCTGCGCCGCCGATCCGGTGAGGATCCCATAGAGGGTCGCGAAATCGGCATTCAAAAACGTGGTGGCGATGTACGCGAGAAACCAGATGACGCCGTACTCGAAGAAGTGGTGGATGTGCGCGACCCCCGGGATCTTGTCGAGGGTGAAGCCCGCAAAGGCGATGATCCAGAAGAGCCACAGAGTGCTGCCCAGCCAGTTGTTGCCCCCGTTGAGGCTCTTGTCGTCCTTGAAATCATAGACGACCTTCAGCAGGGCGATGCCGGGGGAGAGGGCGGAAACGGCGCTCAGGAGATAGAGCTTCAGTTTCGACACCGGCGGGGAAGCCGGGCCGGGTTGGGCTGCAGCCTCGGATCCGGGCTGCGGCTGGGGGCCGGACACCTGGGAGCAGGCAGGCGGGCAAAGGCTCTGGAAGAGCAGTGCCGCGCAGATCATGATCAGGAGAATGGGTTTCATCATGGAGGCCCCACTGCCTTCCGGAGAATCCCGTTTTACTTTTTTCGTTCCAGGTAGAGCTTCAGGGCTTCGGCGTTGTTGATCGTTCGTTCCGTGGAGCTGTAGACGAAGCTCACCGGGCCCTTGCCCATGGCCTCGATCAGCGCATCGACCCCCGGCGCGTTACGATCCAGCTCGGCGAAGTAGCGCTTCCTGAACTCGTCCCATTTGGCCGGCTCGTGGCCGTACCATTTCCGAAGTTCGTTGGAGGGCGAGATGTCTTTGGCCCAGTAATCGATCTTTGCCTTCTCCTTCGTGAGCCCCCGCGGCCAGAGCCGGTCCACGAGGATTCGCCTGCCGTCTTCCGGGCCCGGCTCGTCGTAGGCTCGTTTGACCCGGATTGCCGTCTTCATCGTTTTCTCCTCAGTCATCCAATCCTCAACGGAGCCGGAACATCCGCAGGCACCTTGTTTCGGTTGTCGATCGTCTGCCGGTCGATGACCTTTCCCGCCTCGATCGTCAGGAACACATCAACCTCATAGACGGTCTGGTAGCCCATGTGGACGTATTGGATCGGCTTGCCCTGGGGGATGCGCAGGGTTCCCGTGAACCACTCGGCCTTCAGGGGTTTTGCCTTTCCGGGGAAGACCTTCTCGAACGCGACGGGGGCAGCGCTTGCCCCTGGTCGTCCCTCATCCAGGCCTTGATGTCCGTGAGGTACAGGGTGTCCTCCTTGATTTCCCACTCGCCGACGTAGCCCCGCCAGCAGGCCGTGTGGGGCGCGACGAATTCCGGGCGGGGGTTGTCCTTGGTGAAATACGTCTCCAGCGGGCTCTGTGAAGAGGAACCCTTCCGTTCCCTCGTAGACGATCCGCTCGGGAATCTGGGCCGTCGGCCAGGCCGGCGAGGCGAGCAGAAGGACGAGTGCTGCGGGAACGAGAACCGTGAGCATTCGGCGTACGAGAGTTGTCATGTTCACTCCTGGTTCATGGTTTGGTTCGGACTCCAGCTGCCAGCCGCGGATTTCACCGTCGGAAGACGACGTAGTTGCGCAGCAGACCGCCGACGGCCAGGACCACGATCGCGATGCCGAGGGCGGTCAGCGGTGCGATGTAGATGAACCATTCGGAATCGACCGTCCCCGCCATCTCCCCGTGCAGCTTGCGGACGTACCAGGCGCAAAGGCTTCCCGTCAGGACGAAGACGCCGATGTTGTAGGCCGCGACGCCTTTGCGGTCTTTCGGCGAATAGTGGAAGAAGGCAAAGAAAAGGACGGTGAAGAGGATGAAGGCGACGAAGTACGCGGCAATCATGGGATCAGTGCATCTCCTTCCAGAGCATGAATGCGAGTCCGCCCGTCACGATGGCGCCGGGCACGCTCACCCACAGGGGGACGACCCACCCGCCGATAGCGATGTCGAGACCATATCCCAGCCGGACGATGTGCACAAGACAGATCAGCGAGAAGATGCCGATGGCGATTGTGGTGAAGGGTTTCATGTTCGATTCCTTCCATCCAGACTCCCCACTACCCATTGAGGGGAGAGGCGCAGGGGTGAGGGCTGCAATGGTCCCCGATCCGCGTTATAAAGCCTGCTCACGGCTTGAACGCCTCTATGAGTGCATCCATGTGTTCCCCTGCCTTGAGAAACCGTACATTCGCGAATCCCGCCTCCTCGAGCCAGGATCGGATTTCCTCGTAGGTGTAGGTCGAGCCCCCTTCCGTGTTCACGAGCATGTTGACGGCGAAGATCGCCCCGTCTTTCGGCTCGGTGCGGTCAGGTTCCATGACGTGATCGCGGATAACGATCCGGCCCCCGGAAACGAGCGCGTGGAAGACCTTCCGGAAGAGATCGACGTTTTCCTCGGGGCTGTTCTGGTGGATGATGGCGGAAAGAAGCGCCAGGTCGTGACCGCCGGGCAGCTCATTTCTGTAGAAGTCCCCCGCCACGAGACGGACACGGTCGAGCACCCCTGCCTCGGCCAGGCGCTCGCGGGCCATCGGGATGACGGCGGGCCTGTCGAAAAGCGTTGCCTTCAGTTCGGGGGCGGCCTTCAGAAAGGCGATGGTGTAGGTCCCCGAGGCGCCGCCCACGTCGATCAGGTTCCTCGCCGGGCCGGGCTGGATCGCCGTTACGATCTTCTGCGCCAGGGGTGTCCCCACCACGTGCATGGCCCCGATGAAGGCGTGCAGTTCGTCGGCGTCCCGAGGCTCCGATTCCGGGGGCTCGGACGAGCCGGCCCCTCTGACGATGGGCGTAAGGTTGGACCAGCTCTCCCACAGATGAGCCGCGTGGAGGAGCATGGGACGTACCGACCGGGGGCTCTTGTCCGTCAGGAACGGGGCGGCATCGGGGGCGGTGCGGTAGGTCCCCGCCTCCTTGGCAAGAAGACCCATGGCCGCCAGCGCATCCAGCAGGATGGTCAGGCCCCGGGGATCGGCATGCAGCCGGTCTGCGAGGTCGCCTGCGGATGACGGCTTTTCTTCGAGAAGGGTGAAGAGGTTCATCTCGGCCGCGGACAGCAATATCCGGCTCTCCCAGAAATTACGGCCCAGCTTCAGGATGGCTTCGGGTGTGTCGTAGCTCATGTCGTTCCTTTTGTCCTTCCGTCATCCCTTCGGCGGGATCTCCTTCAACTGCCTGTCCCACTCCTTGTTTGCGCCCTTCATGTACAGGTCGTGAGGGATGATGGGCTTCTCGAGTTCCTCACGCGTCGCCTCCGAGAGGCGCATGTTCTGCACCACCTCTTTCCCCGCCTTCTCGAGGAGCTTTTTGTATTTCCAGATGAGGGGCTTCAGCATGAGGTGATCCACCTGGAGGATCTGCCCGGCGCCGCGGTAGATCTCGGCGATCACTTCGGAGTGGAAGTTCCTTGCGATCCTCCGGAAGAGCAGGCGCAGGACCTGGAAGTGCTCCTGCTCCGGGAAGCCGCAGTTGGAGATCACGGCGATCTTCTGGATCTTGTCGAAGCCCTTGACGTGGCGGTACTGGCCGTTTTCGTCTTTCTCGAAATACGGATCGGCCAGCGGGACGAGGCGGTCCATGAAGTTCTTCATGATCCCCGTGACGTTGTCCACGTAAAGGGGGGTGGCGAAGACGATGATGTCGGCCGTCACGTATTTGCTGCGCAACTCCGCCATGTCGTCCTTGATCACGCACTCGCCGGGCGTCTTGACCCAGCAGCAGAAGCAGCCTGTGCAGGGCTTGATTTTCTGTTTGGCGAGAAAAATGTTTTCCGTCTCGGCACCCGCCTCCTGCGCCCCTTTCAGGAACGCTTCCACCATGAAATGCGTGTTGCCCTTCTGTGCCCGCGGGCTGCCGTTGAAGACCATAATTTTCATCGGGAGATCCTTGTCGAAATATTGTATTTACCGGGATGCGTACCCCGTTGCCTTCCGGGATTTGTCACCGTGGTCACCAACTTACCCGATCCCGGCATTTACCCAATATCCCAGTTCCCAATGACTCGTATGCTTGTGAGAGGGCAGGGGAGGATCTTAGAGGACCTTGTACCCCGCCTTCTTCCATCCCTCGACGCCGTCGAGGAGGGCCCTGGAATTCGGGTAGCCCAGCCTTTGGTACTTGACCGCCTGACCGGCGGCCGTGTGCTCCTTCGTTCAGGCGCAGTAGAAGATGATCATCTATCCTTGGGCAGGGTGGGGAGCATCCTCTGGAATTCGGCAAAGGAGATGGCTCCTTCGAGTCGCAGGTCCTTGAATTTTTCTTCCTCCTCGTAGCCGCAGACGAGAAGGGCCTGACCGGCCTTGACCTTTTGAGAACGCTTCCTGGGGTGTGATTCGAACGGCTGACATGACGATCACCTCCTGGATTATCATTCAACGGTAAGAAATGTAATAAAACTGAAAACCGGGCTGCCGATGCGTCGTTTGACGCCCCAGCAGCCCGGTCATTGCCTCAGGTCTTCTGCTTTACGAACGTCTCAGCGTACGACCCCCGGTTGCTGGGCGACTTCCACGGGATAGGGCCGCACGTCCTCTTCCTTCTCCTCCGACGAGGTGCCGTTGACGCGGTAGGTCTGCCGCAGTTCGAACTCGGCCTGCTTGCCCTTGTTCCACTGCTTGACGGGCCTCAGGTAGCCCACGACGCGCGAGTAGATCTCGGTGGCCGCGTTGCAATCGGGGCAGGCCGCGATCTCGCCGCGGATGTAACCGTGGTCCGGGCAGACGCTGAAGGTCGGCGTCAGCGTGAAGTAGGGCATGTGGTAGGTCTCGCAGATCTTGCGCACGAGGATTTTCGCCGCAATGGGCTCGGCGATGCGCTCGCCGATGAAGGTGTGGAACACGGTGCCGCCCGTGTACTTCACCTGGATCTCGTCCTGCAGATCGAGGGCCTCGAAGATGTCGTCGGTGTAGTTCACCGGCAGCTGCGTCGAGTTGGTGTAGAAGGCGGGCCCGCCGTTCTCGTTGGCCGAGATGATGTCGGGGTACTTCTCCTTGTCGATCCGCGCGAGGCTGAAGGAAGTCCCCTCGGCGGGCGTGGCTTCCAGGTTGAAGTTGTTGCCCGTCTCGACCTGGTACTCGAGGAGCTTGGCGTTCATGAAGTCGAGCACGCGCTTGGCGAAGTCCATGCCCTCGCGATCGGCGATCGTTTTGCCCATCAGGTTCAGGCAGGCCTCGTTCATGCCCACCAGCCCGATCGTGGAGAAGTGGTTCTTCCAGTAGCTCCCCATGCGCTCCCGGATGCCCCTCAGGTAGTGCTTCGTGTAGGGGTAGAGGTTGCGGTCCGTGAAGGCCTCCAGGACCTTTCTCTTGATCTCGAGGCTCTCCTTGGCGTGGTACATGAGCTTCTCGAGGCGCTCGAAGAACTCGCCCTCGGACTGGGCCAGGTAGCCCAGGCGCGGCAGGTTGAGCGTCACGACACCGATGGAGCCCGTGAGCGGGTTGGAACCGAAGAGGCCGCCGCCGCGTTTCACGAGCTCGCGGTTGTCGATGCGAAGCCGGCAGCACATGCTGCGGGCATCCTCGGGGCTCATGTCGGAGTTGACGAAGTTCGAGAAGTAGGGCACGCCGTACTTGGCCGTCATCTCCCAGAGGCCGTCCATCAGGGGGTTGTCCCAGTTGAAGTCCTTCGTGATGCTGTAGGTGGGGATGGGGAATGTGAAGACACGGCCTTTCGCATCCCCCTCCGCCATCACCTCCAAGAACGCCTTGTTGAAAAGGTTCAGCTCTTCCTGAAACTCGCCGTAGGTCTCCTTCTTGGGCACGCCGCCGATGATGACGTTTTTCTCGGCGTAGTGCTTCGGCACGTTCACGTCGAGGGTCACGTTGGTGAAGGGCGTCTGGAAGCCCACCCTCGTGGGGACGTTGATGTTGAAGATGAACTCCTGCAGGGCCTGCTTCACTTCTGTGTAGGTGAGCTTGTCATAGCGGATGAAGGGCGCCAGCAGCGTGTCGAAGTTCGAGAAGGCCTGGGCGCCGGCCGCTTCCCCCTGGAGGGTGTAGAAGAAGTTCACCACCTGCCCCAGGGCGCTGCGGAGGTGCTTTGCCGGGCGGCTTTCCACCTTGCCGGTGACGCCTCGGAAGCCCTCGATGAGGAGATCGTAAAGGTCCCACCCGACGCAGTAGACCGAAAGGAGACTCAGGTCGTGGATGTGGAAGTTGCCGTCGCTGTGCGCCTTCTTGATCTCGGGGGTATAGATCTCGTTGAGCCAGTAGACCTTGCTCACCTCCGAGGAGATGTAGTTGTTGAGCCCCTGGAGGGAGTAGTCCATATTGCTGTTTTCGTTGATCTTCCAGTCCGCCTTGGAAAGGTACTGGTCCACCAGGTCGACTTCCATCTTGTTGATGACTTCCCTCAACCGGGCGTGCTGGTCGCGGTAGATGATGTAGGCCTTGGCGGTTTTGCGGTATGGAGACTGGAGCAGGGTCTCCTCGACGATGTCCTGGATTTCTTCGACGCTTGGAATCCGGTCGCCCAGGAGCTGCTCGGCCAGCGTGAGCACCTTGATCGTCAGGCGCTTGGCAGTGCCTGAGTCGTATTCCTCTGTTGCTGCGCCGGCTTTTGTGATGGCGCTGATGATCTTGTCTGAGTCAAATTTGACAACACGACCATCCCGCTTCCGAATTTGACTGAACATTCGGTCCCCCCTTTGCTTAGATTTTATAGAACGCGAGCGTGAGAATGAAACGGACAGGAATCAGGTTTGCGTCCCCTCTGCGCAAAGTGTTCATGCCATACAAGATCTAGTGTGCAATTTTGATGCAAACACCACATCTAGTCAAGAAAAAATTATAAATTTCTTTTTGGGGTTTTGGGTTGGATCAACTGCCTGAAATGGTTTGATATTTCACGCAGCGCTCCTGCCTCTCCGGCCAGACGGTGAAAAAAAATAGAGGGTGTCACAGCGCGTCATTTCCGGGTAACTGCCTGTTTTTTGACGGGGTTAAAGGGGGCGTCGGACCCGAGAATCTCTCCGGGAGGCCCTTCCGGGGCTTTTGCATCCTTTTTGACGGTGTCCCTCAAAGCGTCAAAAAAACATACCATATATGGGGGTCCTGAATTGCACCCGGGACCATATGTTGCGGTTTTTGATTCCCGGTTGTCGAGAAGGGTAACGGTTTCGGAACGGAAAAGCAATACCAGATTAATGACAGGGTCAAGGGACGAAAGAGAAGTGTCTGAGTGCATGAGTGTCTAAGTGTCTGAGTGAAGATAAAGGGAAGAAGGGATCCGGGACTCGGACTTCGGGATTTTCCAATACCCAATACCCAATACCCAATACCCAATTCCCGATTACTGGCCTAGACTGGGTTTCTCCGCCACGTAGAGGTGGCAGATGCCGAAGGTGAAAGGTTTTGAGAGGGCGAGGCGGAAGCCGTTTTTCAGGATTCGCTGCTCGAGCGCCCTGGGCGTCTCGAAGTCCAGAACGGAATCGCGCAGGTAGAAGTAAGGCTCCTTCTTCCCGGCCACGGCTGCGCCGATGAAAGGAAGGATCCTCTTGAAATAGAAGAGGTAGACTTCACGGATCACGGGCGTCTCGGGAAGGGAAAACTCCAGGATGGCGAAGCGGCCGCCGGGTTTGAGCACCCGCAATGTTTCCCGAAAGAGGCTGTCCATGTCCTGGACGTTGCGAACGCCGAAGCTGATCATGGCGTGGTGAAAGCTGCACTCCCGGAAGGGTGTTTGGGTGCCGTCGCCCTGCAGAAAGAGACAGCGGCCGGGATGGGCGCTCTGGGCCTTCTTTTTCAGGGCCACGCGAAGCATTTCCTCGGACAGGTCGATGCCGGCCACCCGGCAGTCGGCCTGGCGGGCAGCCTCGATGGCCATGTCGGCCGTTCCCGTGGCGATGTCGAGGACGTACTGGCCGTCGCGGATTCCGAGGGCGCTCACGGTCCGGCGCCGCCAGATCTGGTCGATCAGGAGCGACAGCGTGCGGTTGCCACGGTCATAGGTCGCCGCCATCCGGTTGAAAAGGGGCCGGATGGCCCCTGGCCGCTTGTCCAACTGATTTTTTCCTGTGGAGGATTCCATGGGGTTAATCTCCCGGCGGATTGATATACACGCTCCGTATATAGAGGTAAAGAATTATTCCCCGAATCCCTTCTTCTCTCCTGAACCCGATACCCTCACTATCCACCCTTGCACCCTGTTTTCTTTGCCCCTTGCATTCGCCCCGCATTTTGTTCATAATAGCTCACTGTCTCATCCTGAAGCAGTCATCGGCGTTATTCTCTCCACCTGTCAACCCCTGAACTTGGCCAAGAAGGCATTACTGTCTCATTGATTCTCGAGAGGGTCCCTATGAAGGCGCTCGGTATCTGTGTCGGGGCTTCCACGATCAGCATGGCCGGCCTCGAACGCAAAGCAGGCGGTGAGATTGCAACGCTGGACATCCGCATCGAACCCCACCACGGAAACCCCCGCCGCTACCTCCTCGAGATGTTGAACGACATCGACGCGAGCCGCTACGACCGGGTGAGCGTCACGGGGAGACGCTTCCGTCAGCTTCTCAACCTCTCCTCCATCCCCGAGCCCCAGGCCGTGGAACAGGCCCTGGTCCACCTGAACGGCCGCGGCGATAACCTGGAGGCCGTCGTCAGCGCCGGTGGCGAGTCCTTCCTCGTCTACGCCTTGGGCCGCGACGGGCGCATCTCGACGGTCCACACGGGGAACAAGTGCGCCTCGGGGACGGGCGAGTTCTTCCTCCAGCAGATCAAGCGCCTCGGAATGGACGTGGTCGAGGCGACGGGGCTTGCCCGGTCTCAGAGCCCCTACCGCGTCTCGGGCCGCTGCAGCGTATTCTGCAAGAGCGACTGCACCCATGCGGCCAACAAGGGCGTTCCGAAAGGGAGGATCGTGGCGGGCCTTTGCCAGATGATGGCGGGCAAGATCGTCGAGATCCTCCATCAGGTGCCCCGGCGCGACATCATGGTCATCGGCGGTACGGCGCGAAACGAGGTCGTCATGGACCACCTGCGCAAGGAGATCAAAAACCTCCGGGTCCCCGACGAGGCGCCCTACTTCGAGGCCCTGGGCGCAGCACTCTGGGCCCTCGAAAACGAGACGGCCCCGTTCCCCGGCGCAGGCAGGCTCTTCCGCAACGAGGAGAGCACCTTCACGACCCTGCAGCCCCTGGAGGACTTCCGTGACCGGGTGGAGTTCAAGCCATCGCGGCGGGGGCAGGCGAGGGCAGGGGACAGGCTTATCCTCGGCCTCGACGTGGGCTCCACGACGACAAAGGCCGTCCTCGTGCGCGACATCGACCATGCCATCGTGGCCTCCGTCTACCTGCGGACCAACGGCGATCCCGTGCGGGCCTCGCGCGATTGCTACCGTGCCCTGAGCGATCAGCTGGGCCCACTTGCCGAAGACGTTCATGTCGATGGTCTCGGCGTGACGGGCTCGGGCCGCCAGATTGCGGGCCTTCACGCCATGACGGAGGGGATTATCAATGAGATTGCCGCCCACGCCGCCGCGGCCGTTTTCTTCGACCCGGACGTGGACACGATCTTCGAGATCGGCGGCCAGGATGCGAAATACACCTTCATCACCCGCGGCGTACCCTCGGATTATGCCATGAACGAGGCCTGCAGCGCCGGCACGGGCTCCTTTCTGGAGGAGGCGGCGCGGGAGTCGCTCAACATCGGCATGGAGGAGATCGCCGGGATCGCCCTTGCGGGCAGGCGCCCGCCCAACTTCAACGACCAGTGCGCCGCCTTCATCAACAGCGACATCAAACGGGCCTTCCACGAGGGGATCGCGAGGGAGGATGTCGTCGCCGGGCTTGTCTATTCGATCTGCATGAACTACCACAAGCGCGTGAAGGGAAACCGCGCCGTGGGGCGAAAGGTCTTCCTGCAGGGCGGGGTTTGCTACAACCGCGCTGTGCCGCTGGCCATGGCGGCCGTGACGGGCAAGCATATCATCGTCCCTCCCGACCCTGGGCTGACGGGTGCCTTTGGCGTGGCCCTGGAGATCCGTCGCCGGCTCGAACTCGGCCTGATGCGCAAGCAGGCATTCTCGCTGGCGGCGCTGCGGGACCGGGGGCTTCAGTACAGCTCTCCCTTCATCTGCAACGGCGGCGCCGGCCGGTGCGACCGCAAGTGCGAGATCGCCCGCATCCGCATCGACGGGAAGACCCACCCCTTCGGCGGGGCCTGCAACCGCTGGTACAACCTGCGGCTGGCCCGCAGGGCGGACCCCGAGGGTCTCGACCTCGTCCGCCGGTGGGAGCGCCTCGCCTTCGATAAGGCGGACGCGAAGATGGAGCGGCCCGCCGGTGTCGTCGGCCTGAACAAGTCCTTTTTCACCGATACCTACTTCCCGCTTTACCGGCGGTTCTTCGAGGAGCTGGGCTTTGCCGTCGTCCTGCCCGAAGCGATCCGGCAGGAGGGTGTGGACCGCAGGGGCGCAGCCTTCTGCTATCCTGTGGAGATCTCCCACGGCTTCCTCCAGGACCTGCTGGAGCTCAGGATCGACTGGCTCTTCCTGCCGCATTTCAAGGGGGGCGCGCCGCGAAACGGCAACGGCAACGGGCGCGCCCCGGCCAAGAGCATCACCTGCCCCCTCTCGCAGGGCGAGCCCTACTACCTGGGCACGGCCTTCAAGGACCACCCGGCCTATCGGACTCTGACAAAAGCCGGGCGCATCCTGTCTCCCGTCATCGATTTCGCGAAAGGGCATGGAGACGCCGAAGGCGTCTTCGTCGAGATGGCCCGCACCCTCGGAAAGTCGGTCCGGGAGGGCAGGCGGGCCTATGCGGCAGCCGTGCAGACCCAGAAGGCCGTGGAGGAGGCCATGCGGGAGGCGGGCCGCAGGGCCCTCGAGGAGCTTGAGGCCGATCCGGCCGCGTTTGCCGTCGTCGTCTTCGGGCGCCCCTACAATGCTTTCGTCTCCGAGGCCCACATGGGGATCCCCGGGAAGTTCGCCACGCGGGGCATCCGCGTCATCCCCATCGACATGCTCCCCACCGACGACGAGCCGGTCCACGGGCAGATGTACTGGTCGGCGGGACAGGCCATCCTCAAGGCGGCAAGCTTCGTGGAGCGCCACCCGCAGCTCTTCGGCTGCTACATCACGAACTTCTCCTGCGGGCCCGACTCGTTTCTCCTCGGGTATTTTCGGGACATCATGGGCGGCAAACCCTCGCTCACTCTGGAGCTCGACAGCCACGTGGCCGACGCGGGCCTGGAAACGCGGATCGAGGCCTTCCTCGACATCGTGAAGGCCTGGCGGGAGCTGAAGGGGGGCAGGCCGGCCGTCGCGGCGGGTCCCCTGCGGAGCTTCGCCCCTTCGCGTTTCGACTACCGCAACCAGCGGGTCATCGACTCGACAGGAAAGGCATACTCTTTCTTTGACCCCCGGGTGCACCTGCTGTTCCCGTCGATGGGCCGGCTCAACACGGAGGCCGTGAGCGCTGTGTTCCGCAGCCTGGGCATCCGCAGCACCTGCCTGCCCCCGGCCGACGAGCGGGTCCTCGAGTGCGGCAAGGGCCACACCCTGTGCAAGGAGTGCCTGCCGCTACAACTCGTGACGGGCGGCCTGCTGAAATATCTCGAGGGGCGCGAGAGCCGTGACGAGCTGCTTCTGTACGTGATGCCCACCACCTCGGGGCCCTGCCGCTTCGGCCAGTACGCCCCCTTCATCGAGGGCGTCGTCAAGAAGCAGCGCATCCCCGACGTGGCCCTCTTTTCGCTCTCCGGCGAGAACAGCTACTCGGACTTCCACGGCAGCTCCTTTACGAAGAAGGCCTGGACGGGCATCGTACTGGCCGACATCATGCAGGACGTCTACTCGGTGCTGCTGGCCTGCGCGGCTCAGAGGCCCCGGGCGATGGAGGTTTTCTGGCAGGAATGGTCGCGCCTGCTGGAGGCCCTCGAGCGGGGTTGTGAGCCGACAGAGCTGCGGGAGGCGCTGCAGCGGTCCGTCGGGGAACTCGCGCGAATCCCCCTGCGGCGCAGGCTCGCCGAGACGCCCGTCATCCTGCTCACCGGGGAAATCTTCGTTCGCAACGACGACCTCTCGCGGCAGTTCATCGTGGAGAGGCTGGCCGAGGAGGGGTTCGTCGTGAAGGTCTCGAGTGCCATGGAGTGGATCTACTACACCGACTGGTGCTACGCCAACGGAATGACGGCCGACGACATCACCTTCCGACAGTGGCTCCAGCTGCTGCTGCGCCAGACGGTGATGAAACGCCAGGAGCGCCTCCTGAAGGGTATCATGAAGAACTCAGGCCTTTTGCATCCCCGTCTAGAGGATGTGGGCCGCCTCATCGACGGGGTGCGACATCTCATCAACCCGCGGCTCGTGGGCGAAGCGATCCTCACGGTGGGGGCCTCACTCACGGAGGTCCTCGAGGAGTACTGCGGGGTGATTGCCATCGGGCCCTTCGGGTGCATGCCGAACCGGATTGCCGAGGCGATCCTCTCGCGGGAGATGAACCGGGAAGGGAAGAAGGCCCTGAAGGGAAACAGTGAAAAGGCTCTAAGACTCCTGGAGCGGTTCGATCACCTGCCGTTTCTCGCCGTCGAGAGCGACGGGAGCCCCTTTCCGCAGATCATCACGGCGAAGCTCGAGACATTTTGCCTCCAGGCCCGAAGGGTCCACGAGGCGATGCGCGCTGTCGGGACTGAAAAAATAAAAAAGGGGAACCTCCCCCCCCTCCTTCCACGAAAAAAGGGAGATTCCCCAGGGGATGGCCCGGGACGAACCCGGGGCGAGAACGGCATTTTACGATAGGGCCGGCAGGCCGCTCAACGAGTCTCTCTTTCGCTTTTATCCTTCCGCGTCGGGAAGACTAAAGTATAGACAAAGGCCAGGCCGGTAAAAAGTAACAATAGAAAAATCCCCTCCACGAATGCTCCTCCTTAAACCCCCTCCGGTTGGCCGCAACTCTCTCCGGGCAACAGCCCGGCCTTTGTCTTGCGGCAACAATATCGACCCGGAGGAATAAAGACAATACGGCGCACGGGTGATTTTTCCCTCGGTAGAGTTTCTTAGGGAATCTACGAAAAAAGTATTAGCCCGATGCACAGGTTGGCTGTGGAAAAAAAGGAGTTCTCCGGCCAATACTACGGAGGGACCTATCCAGGGTCCTATCCTGTAATTCTGACCGAGGCAGAGGCCAAGGCAGCCGTTCTCGGCGCCCCCGATACGAAGTTCCTGAGCCTTCCGGGCGGTGGACAAACGAATGCCTACGTCGAAGTCAGCTTCCCCGTGACGTTTTTCAGCAATGCCGACCTGATCGTGACGGAGATGGCAGACAGCGATGAATCAGCGCGGATGTTTCTCTGGTTTGCGGATCTCAGCGGAAATCTGCAATTCAATATTACTACGGGTGCCAGCAACGATATCCTGGTCGACCTGTCAAGTTACAGCGCCTTGATTGACGGGAAAGGAGGAATTTACAAAGTCGGTGTCATGGGGCTTGACGAAAACGGGGCTTCCAAGGGTTTCGACCTCGACACAGTCGGCGTCCGTGTTCCCGAGCCTCTCACCCTTCTGCTTCTCGGTCTGGGGCTTGTGGGCATTGCGGGCTTGAGAAGGAAACACTGATCCGAATTCCATTCAAGCGCCGGAATAATAAAAGGCAGGGTATGATCCCTGCCTTTTTTATGCCCAGTGCCCAGTGCGGTGGAAAAGACCGCCCCTTCAGAGCAGGATCCACGCGCGGAAAGGAGTTATTTTACGATGAAGGTGACCGAGTCGGCCACGTGGTTCTCGCCGTCGACGAGCGAGAGCACGTGCCTGCCGCGCTCGGGCTTCCAGAGCAGCGAGGCCGACGTACCGATGGCGTTCTCATCGAGGCGCCACTCGTGGGTGTCTCCGGCAAACCGGCCGACGAAGGACACCCGCTGAAGCTCTGCGGGGATGTCCGGGTCGAGGGTGATGATTGTCGCGGGCTGCGGGTAGACGATCCGGGCGATCTCATGCCGGGTCTCCCGGGCGATCGCCTCCTGCGGCTCCGTTCCCGCGATGAACCATTCGGTTCGCGGGGGCTCCAGGTTTCCCCGGAAGGCCACCTGTTTTGCCACGACCCCGGGTGCGGCTTTGGGCGCTTTCGAAGCTGAGCGCCTGTGAAGGTGATTCATGACGTCGAGCCAGACCGGCGCAGCGCCCGCCATTCCCGAGACATTCCACATGGGCTCGCCGGAGAAGTTTCCCACCCAGACGCCGACAGTGTAGCGCTCCGAGTAGCCCACGCACCAGTTGTCGCGCATGTCCTTGCTCGTGCCCGTCTTCACGGCTGTCCAGAAGCGGGTGGCCAGCGGGTTTTCCAGCCCGAAGGTCGCACTCCGGGCCTCGCGGTCCGAGAGAATGCCCGAGACGATGAAGGCCGCCCGCCCGTCCATGACGGGTACAAGCCCCTCCGGGGCCTCTCCCGCGGCGATTCTCAGCGCGCCCCATCGGCCGCGGTTTGCCAGCGTCCTGTAGGCGTTGACCAGTTCATAGAGGTTCACGTCGGCCGAGCCCAGCGCAAGCGAGAAACCGTAGTAGTCCGCCTCGCGCTCCAGGCTCGTCATACCGAGGGCCCGGAGCCTCTCCACAAAGCTATCGGGGGTCACGAGCATGAGGGTCCGGACGGCGGGGATGTTGAGCGAAGCCGAAAGGGCAGTCCGCAGGCTTATGGGGCCGAGAAATTCCCGGTCGTAGTTCTCCGGGACGTAGAGACCGCCGGCCGTGGGGATCTGCAGGGGCGAATCCTCCAGGATGGAGGCGGCCGTCAGGATCTCCTTCTCGATAGCCAGGCCGTAGAGGAAGGGCTTCAGCGTGGAGCCAGCCTGCCGAAGGGCACGGATGCCGTCCACGTGGGGCGCGCTCGAAGCCCTGCCCTGGTTGGCCGCATAAGCAAGGATCTCTCCTGTAGCGTTGTCGACGACGAGGACAGCGCCGTCGCTTACATTTCTCTCTCTCAGCTGCCCGAGCTGGTGGTTGAGGGCCTCGAGGGCGAAGATCTGGTGCTCCCCGTCGAGGGTGCATCGGGTCCGCTCGCCTTCGCCCCGCAGCAGCATCCGCGCTATGTGGGGGGCGAGCGCCACCTGGGGACGGATCCGGTAGGGGCGTCCGAGCGTCTGAGCGGTGAGCGCTGCGATCTCTTCGGCGGTCGTCTCTGATCCCGTCCGGGCGGCAAGCCGCAAGGCTCTTCGCGCCACGGCGTCAACCGATGGCCGGGAGGAGGGGATGAGCGAGGCGAGGATGAGCGACTCCGCCTCGTTGAGACCCGAGGGGTCCTTGTCGAAGAGCCCGCGCGATGCGGCGGCGATCCCCTGCAGCTCTCCCCGGAACGTAATGAGGTTCAGATAGGCCTCGAGGATCTCGCCCTTGGACCATACCCGCTCCAGCGCCAGGGCTGCCGAGATCTGTCGCAGCTTCTCTTTTAAATTTCTCTTTGGCAAATTTCTCTTTGCCAAATTACTCTTTGCGCCGCGGGGCGTCGCGGTTTGGTCGAGGCGCGACGCAAGCTGCATGGAGATGGTGCTTGCGCCGCGGGACCCGCCCGAGGCGACATGGCGCACAAGCGAGGCACCGAGGGCCTGCCAGTCGACGCCGTCATGATCGTGGAATCGCCTGTCTTCGGCCGCTACGACGGCGCGGGCGATCGCAGGCGAGATGTCGGTGAGTGCAACCCAATCCAGGCGCCGCCCCGTCGGGTCCACGCGCATCTCGTGGATGACGCTGCCGTGCCGGTCCAGGAGTAGGGCGTCGGAGAGCCGGTAGGAGGCACGCACCTCTTCAAAGGATGGAAGCAACGGCCCGGAGAGATACAGTCCGACGACGACAGTGCACAGGAAGGCCAGGCCGCCAACCAAGACGGCCGCAACGGCGAGCCTCCAATCTTTTATCGACAAACGAATCATGGGTCTGTCCTGTCATGCCGCAGAGCGGCCTCAGTGACTTGTGTTTTGTGGTTAGTGACTAGTGAAAGATTTGGATTCAATTCTCACCAGCCACAAGCCACTAATCACTAGCCACTTTTCTTCACTAGCCACAAGCCACTAGCCACATCTCCACTGCCGCGACTCTGTCGCGTCACGGATTGACCGCCATTGTCTGGTTGGGGATCTCCCCGAACATCTCCGGCGCGTAGAGCGCCTCGGCCCGCGTGGGTGGAAGCTGGAAGGTCCCCTGGTTGTTGAGACGCAGCGTGTAGCCCGTCTTCCAGGTCCCCTTCGGGACGTAGCTGTAATAGAACCGGCAGGCCTCGAAGGCGCGCTCGGTGTAGGCCTCGTGCGCGCCTCCTGCGTTTTTGTCCGCCCCCGGTTCGAGACCTACCGTGAGGATGGCCGAGCCCGCAGGGATGGGGTCGCTCAGGACGACCCAGGTCATGTCGGACTGGGCCTCGACCTCGAGGAGGACCCTCACCACGTCGCCGCGGCTCCAGAAGGTATTCACCTTTTTCTCCACGGGCGTCACCGTCTTCTTGATCCGGTAACCGCTTGAGAAGGGCTTTCGGAGCGGAACGGCCGCCAGCCCCTGGATCGTTGCCCAGGGCGCACCGTCCCCCTCGTGGCGGATGGCGAGGATTTCCTTCCTGTCGGGCCAGTCGAAGCGGACCGTCCCTCCTTTGGGCGTCTCCCAGAGGCCCCAGCCAACCGTCGAGGATTTCGGCCCCAGTGCAGCCGTTGTCTTGCCCGACACGTCGGCCTTCTCGAACGCCACCGAGAACTTCTCGAAGGCAAGTGTTCCCCAGGCATTCGCCGTCGTCGTGTCCCAGTGCCCCTGCTTCATCCTGCCGAGTGCGCCCTTTGCGATGCGGGGGGCGTCCTCCTTCCAGGCGTCGAGATCGACCACGGCAAGCAGCGTTCGCGCCGCGTTCACATCGGGGGTCACCATGAGCCACCACAGGCCATCAGCCCGCTCCGTGGAGAAGCCCATCGTCGTCCCCTGCAGGTTGAGGCGCGAGCGCAGGATCTGCCCGGCCGCGGCGAGCTTCTTTGCCCGCTCGGGGATGTCGCCCGTGCGCTTGAGAACACCGATCCAATCGATCACGGCCGAGGTGGGCCAGAGGTTGGGCTCGATGGCCACGGCGCCAAGCAGGGCCGCCTTCGCCTTCCCATAGCGCGAGAGGGCCTCCACGGCGGCCACCTTGCGGATGGCAAGATCTGCCGTGGCGAGTTCACTGCCGCGCCGGACGCGCCCCTCCACGAAACCCGTCAGCCCCGCCGACATCTGGTCCCGGATGGACGGCGGGATCTCGAAGCCAGCTTCCTCGGCGATGGCCATCACGTAGGCGGTGAGCACGTCGCTTCCTGTCCGCATGAGGGGGAAGTACTTCAGCAGCCCCTCGTTGTCGAGGTAGGCCGGCAGCTCGCGCACCCGCTCCTGCCAGAGAGCCTTGTCCTTCAGGGCCACGGCCTTCGAGATCTTCTGCTCGAGGCAGCCGTAGGGGTAGCGCGACATATACTCGCGCACGCCGGCCAGCCCGTCGCCGATCCGCGCCTGCAGCCGCACCACGATCCCCCCTTTCCCGGCAACGGCCCCGGCGGGGCGCTCCACGGGGATCTCGACCTTGTCCCGAACCTGTGCAAGGCTGGCCTGCCAGGTCCGGACGGGAACGGCCGGGACCACCTTCTGGGAGACTTTGACACGATCCGCCGTCTTCCCGTCACGCTCCAGCGCGGAGATCTCGTAGTCGAGCTTCTCGACGCCGGAAGGAATCCGGATGTCCCAGCCGATCTCCTTCGCCTCGCCCGGCGAGAGCCCTGCGCGAAGGGTTTCGTAATCGGTTTTCTCCGTACCGGCCGTGACGGCGAGCTTTGCCTCCACGTTCATGGGTCTCTGAGTCGTGTTGCGAAGAGTGACGCCCGCTTTCAGGAAATCCCCCTCGCGGGCAAGAGGCGCGATGCCCGGAAGCAGCATGAGATCCTGTGTCGTTCGCACGTCGGCCTGCCCCGTGCCGAAGAAGTCCGCCCCGCCCGTGGCGACGGCGACAATCCGATATTCCGTGAGGCTGTCCGTAAGCGGGATCTTCAGGCGGGCCTCACCTTTTTCGTCGAGCGGCACCGTCGCCTTCCAGAGGAGCAGCGTGTCGAAGAGTTCGCGCGTGATCTGCTTGCCGCCGCCGCCGCCCTGCGGAAGTGCCTTGAGCCCGAAGTGGCGCTTGCCGATGACCATCATCTGGGCCGTCGAGGTGAATATCTCGTAAGGGCGCTGGCGCATCATCGACTCGAGGAGCCCCCAGCTTCCGTTCGGCCGCAGGGCGAGAAGCCCCTTGTCCACGGCGGCCACGGCCAGCTCCGTCGTATCCGGCAGCTTGCGCCCGTCGGCCGTGCGGACCCGGAAGAGCACATCGACCTCCTGGCGCACCCTGTAGACGGGCCTCTCGGGTATGACCTCCACGGCAAGCTCGTGGGCCTTCCATCCCACGCGGATCTCGCCGATGCCGAGCTTGTAGGCCGGCTTTGCGGGGTCGAAGGTCGCCGTGGGCGCCGCGTCGGCGGTCCTGCCCCTGACGGCAAGGACCGAGACGAAGGCGTTGGGCGCGTAGTTGCGTTTCACGGGGATCTCCACGACGGGACTTTTGCCCGAGAGCTTCTGGATGAAGACCTCCAGGATCCCCTCGCGTTCCACCGTGACGAGGGCCGTGGCCTCGCGGAAGGGCATCCGGACCTGGAGGCGGGCCTTCTCGCCTGGCTCGTAGCGCTTCTTCTCGGGGATGACGTCGATGCGGTCGTCGTTGCGGGCCTCGAACCACCATTCGTCCTTGCCGGCCACCCAGAGGTTGAAGTTGGCCAGGGCGGCATTTCCGTCCTCGTCTTTCGCTTCGGCCTGGAGGATGACGCCGCCCGAGACGGGCGAGGGCGCCTCGCAGAGCAGGGTGCCCGAGGCATCCGTCTTTCCCTTGCAGTGCGGGCCGGCCTCGCAGGTCGCCATCCCGGCGTCGTCCGATTTAGCCTGGCAGGGCAAGGCGATGCGCTTGATCTCGGTCAGGTTCTCGTAGGAGTAGAACCCGCCTGCGATCCGCCTGCGGTGCGAGTAGGTCTTGCGCTGATAGAGATCCACGGAGACCTCGCTGTCGGCAACAGGGTTGCCGGCAAGATCGAGGACGATGACGCGATAGCGAAGGGCCTCGGCCGAGGCGGCCCAGGAGTCGGGCCGCAGGCCCACGGCGCGCTTCGAGGGGGCAAGCGGGATGTTCGTTGCCGCCGTCTGGACCTCGCCGTTGGGGTCGCGGTACTCGAGCTCGGCGTGGAGCGACTTCGGCGTGTCGATCTTCGGCAGCTTCGCGAATTTCGTCCGTGCTGCCCCCGCATCGTCGAGCTTCAACTCCTGCGTGGGGAGACGGCGGGGCTTATCGCGGCCGGTCGCGGCTTCCTCGTCGATGCCGAGTTCATCCTCCGGCGAGAACTTCCGGGTGCCCTCCTTCAGGCGCTCGCCCGAGAAGGTGTACTCGTCATAGCCCCTGAAGGTGACCGTTCGCGGACGGAGCTCGCCGCGGAGCTTCACCGGGAGCCTCCCCGCTCCTCCGCCCGAAAAATAGGAGACGGAGAGATCGAGGCCGACCTCGTTGGGCTGCACGGGCGTCTCGGCAGGCCCCTGGACGAGCGCCTTCATCAGCGGGATTCGGAACTCCTCCACCTGGAATGAACCGGTGCTCAGTGTTGCCGTTCCTTTTTTGTCCCCCTTGCGCGAGAGGCTGACCTCATAGGCGCCGAGGCGCGCCCCTTCGGGGATCTTCCAGTCCGTCCCGGCGCTGCCGTTTTCTTTCCAGGAAACCGGCATCCGGTATTCCTGCCCGCTCCCGCCGTGGCGGATCGCCACTTCGTCGAATCGCGTCTTTTCAGGGGGCAGGGTGAAACCGGCCGTCGTGGGGATGCGCAGGATGTGCTTCATGTGGACCGTTTCACCCGCCCGCAGGAGCGTGCGGTCGAAGATCGTGTGGGCGACGACATCGTCGAGGCCGCGGTAGTCGGCTGAGGGAAGCTGGAAGCGCCAGGGCTCGATGCCGTCCTCCCAGCTCGAGTGGGTGAAGGTCGCATCGTCGCCCGACCGGGCGAATACGAAGAGGCCCGAGCTCATGCCGCCCAGCATGCCCGTGGCCTCGTAGTAGTTGACAGGCCAGTTGCAGCGGGCCTGTGTGTCCTGGGAGGGGAGGGTGCCCTGGATCAGGGCGACGCCCCGCTCGTCCGTTTTGCCCTGCCAGATGCGCTTGCCGCTGCAGTCCCGGATGGACACGTCGGCGCCGGAAACGGGGCCTGCCGTGTCGAGGGCCGTGACCCAGACGAGCGAGGACTCGCGGCCCCACTTGAGATGAGCCGCCAGATTCGTCACAAGCGCCGTCGTGGGCACGTACAGGGGGGCGGGCTTTCCCAGGAGGTGGGTGCCCAGGATGCGGCTCTCGAGCTCCACGACATAGAAGCCGGGCTTTCCCAGGGGGATGCCGACCACCTCGAAGGCCTTTCCGCCTTCAGGCACCGGCAGCTTGAATTCCTTTCCACCCGCCTGTCCCGCGAAGACGGACTTCTCGCGGGAGGCTGCGGCGATGTTTCGCAGCCAGTGAATGACACGCTCCTCCCGGTCGAGATTCACTTTCTGGACCTTGCCCTTCACCTGCTGGGTGACGGCCGGTTTCTTCCCGGCGGCCTCCGTCTGAGCCTGTCTGCCTCCCGCGGCCGGGGTCTCCGGGGCCTCGGGGAGGATCTCCTCGGCCTCTCCCTCGACGGAAAGCAGGTGGTTCTTCAGCTCTGCTTCGATGTTTCGCACCGTCACGGGCAGAATCGGGTTTGCCGCCTCGAGGATCCCGAAGCGGGCGGAAAACTTCGCGAGCGGCGGATAAGCTTCCGTCTTCACCGCCAGCGGGAACCGGTTGGCGTTGGCCAGGGGCCGCCCCGCGTCATCCTTCATCCCCTTGGGCATTGCGATGGTGAAATCGGTCTTTTCAGGGAAGGGTCCCGTAAAGGTGACCATCCGTTTGTAACCGATGTCCTCGTCGTCGTCCTTGCCGGCTTTCGGCTTCCAAACTTTGCCGTCGTGGCTCCTGAGCGTGACATCCTTTGCCAGGCTCCAGGAAACGGGCGCCGAGAAGGTGACCCTCATGGGGAGAACAGGGATACAGGCGCCGCCCTTCTTCTCGCGGGGGCAGGAGAACTCGGCGCGAAAGGGTGCGCGGGCCTGGAATTCAAGGACCTGGTCTTCCTCTGTCGCCACCCCGCTCTTGGCGGCGATACCTTTTCCCCAGATGAGCCTCAGCTTTGCCGAAGGCGGAAAGGCCTGCCTTGCCTTGAGGGTAACGACCGTTCCTTCATTTTTATGGATTCGCAGGGTCTTGAGGATCTGCTCACGCTCCTTGCCGGTGACCGGCGTTACGCCCACGCGCTCGCCCACGCCGCTCACGGAGAATCCTACGTTCTTCAGGAGCGTCTCCAGCACGGGTTCTGCGTTCAGGTACAGGACAAAGATCTGTTTCTCGTCGATGTCCGTGTCCCCCTCGTAGGGGTTGGAGCGCAGGATGGACGGTCCGCCCGTGGAGAAGGAGAAGCCCGCATCGGCCGCCACAGGGGTTCCCGCCAGCGTCTTCATGCCGGCCTTCAGGGTGAAGCTGCAGGCGAGGCCGCCGGGCAGATCCCGGTCGAAATCATAGGACCAGGTCCGGGCATCGATCCATCGCCCCTGGCCTTTCTCGACGCAGCGGATGTCGAAGGGGTCCGCAAGCCGCGGGTCGCCGAAGGAGACCATGGGCTCCGAAAACCGCGCCGTCACCTGCCGGATTTCCTTGACGGTGCCCTGCGGCGAGAAGTGCTCGACCTGCGCAGCTGCCTTACCCCCCTGGGCGAAGGCAGTGGAGGCATTGAGAATGATGTAGAAGAAGAGAGAAAGGAATAGAACTGGGGAGACCCGTTTGATGGACATGCCGGGGAGATCCATGGATCACCTCTTGATGAATGATTTGCAGAGATTTAACCGAAAAATAACAAGAAGATCAAAACATTTTTAGCGAGTTGGATGGAAGGCATACGACAATAGTCGTGTTGGTAAACCATACAAAACCGCATGTTCTGGCCCGAAGGGAAGCCCCTCCGCGAAGAAATTTTGTATCGGGCTGTATTCGCTCTGAAATTGGTGCAGTGCCTTTCAGGCAAGTGAGTCCTCAAGGGATAAACATATGTGTTAACGGTTGCATCGGTTGCGGATGGCATCGGGAATCGTCGGAATGATTTACGTCTCCCCCATTCTATCAAAAATCATTTAAAAATAAACAGTTGAATCCAGTCTTCGAAGAAATCCACAGGATCCGGTGTCGTTATAGTTTACATGTTTCATCTGTTTCGTCTTGTGGATAACTTCAGAAATCAAAAGATATTGGTGGGTTATCGCGATGGCACGGCGATTGTTTTATATCTGACAAAATACCATTTGAAAGGAGGATGAAAAAGTGAAGAAGTTTTGGAGCATTCTGGCAGCTTCTGTACTGGTCCTGGGAACCGCTGGATTCGCAGGGGCCACCCAGTTGATCACGGCGGCCGACATTCCCGCGGGAAATCCGACCTCAGTGACCCTTGGTAGTTACGCAACCATCAGTTCCAGCTCAGGCGGGCTGGACACGAAAACCGTGGCGGGGTGGACGGGGATCGGTGTTCACGGCGGTGTGGACGGCGAAATCGATGTCATTGGTGGAAATGAATTCGTCTCGATTGGATATGCCCAGCCCCAGGTTATCGATTACATCACCATCGGTTTCCTGTTCAAGACGGGAAACTATGGCGATAATGTGAACGAGGCGGCAGTCTTTGGTCCTTCAGGCCTTCTGGGTCTGCTTACGGTTTTGGACGGGATCAATGCGTCTTGGTCCGGCATCGGTACGGTCACGAACCTGAGCCCGGGTCTCAACAACTACGCGGGTGTCTGGCGGATCGACCATCCCTTCGGTGTGAACGTACAGGAACTTACGTTCTCGGCTGGCGCCTACCCGGGGGCCCAGGATGGTAGCAATTCCGACTTCTCCATCGTAGCCGTCAAAACGCCCGAGCCGCTGTCCATGATTCTCACGGGACTCGGCCTGCTGGGTCTTGCGGTGCTGAGGAGGAAGGACTGAGAAAACCGTTTTTTCAGGCAAAGAAAGGCAGAGCCACATGGGCTCTGCCTTTCTTCTTTCCGCTCAGTTCTGTCACAGCCCCGGTCAACTCCTGGCCTTTTTCCTTCCTGTTCTGCCTGCCCATGAGATGGCCGGGACGAGCAGGAATCCCAGGAGCAAGGGGTACTGGATTAGATAGACGACCGGCGTGAGCGCCCATCTCACGGCAGTCCGCAGCCCTTCGTGTTGTGCGATGAACCGGGCGATGGGCGGAGACCATTCGTAATAGAGATCCAGGATGACCCTGCCTGCCGGACTGGGTGCAAGCACCCGGTCCCGGAAGTCCCTCAGGACCTGGACGTGCGGGTCCAGGGTTGAGCCGTAGGCCGCTGTTGCGATGAAGCAGCTGATGCTCGCCGTATCCGTATCACCCGAGGCGGTGCTGAAGGGCGTGAACACCTGAATGCGCTGGTTGCCCGTGTCGGCGACGTAGACGTTGCCGTTGGGGCTGAAGGCGAGGCCCCTCGGGCCGTCGAACCGGCCGCTGCCGGACCCGTAGGAGCCCCATTTAGTGATGTAAAGGCCCGTCGGTGTGAATTTCTGGATGCGGTTATTGCCTGTGTCGGCTACGTATAGAAAACCGCTCGAGTCGATGGCAATCCCGGAGGGGCTGTCAAACTGCCCGTCGTTCGTACCCTGCGAACCGAAGGTGTTGGCAAAAACACCCAGGGAGGTGAACTTCTGGATGCGGTGATTGCCCGTGTCCGCCACATAGACAGCCCCGGTGCTGTCCACCGCCACGGCTGACGGCGAATTGAACTGGCCGTCTCCTGAACCGGAGGATCCCCACTTGAGGAGAAAACCGCCCGCCGAGTTGAATTTTTGAATCCGGTCGTTTCCCCTGTCCGCCACGTAGACGTTGTCGCTGGAGTCCAGGCCGATGCCCAGCGGGCTTTCGAATTGCCCGTTCAGCGATCCCTGGGAGCCCCACAGGATGTCGAAGAGATTCGTTGACGTGAACTTTTGAATTCGGTGATTGCCCGTGTCGGCCACATAGAGAAAGCCGCTGGAGTCCGCGGAGAGCCCCGAGGGCGTGTTGAACTGTGCGCTGCCGGTGCCCAGGGAGCCCCAGGTGGCGATGAACGTTCCCGCAGAGGTGAATTGCTGGATGCGCTGGTTTTGGCTGTCCGCCACGGAGACGTTTCCCGATGGATCGACATACACATCTGTGGGGCTCGACAAATTTCCATAATCCACGAGGAAGGAACCCCATTGAGTGATCCACGTGCCCGCATTATTGTACTTCTGGATGCGGCAGTTGTTCGTGTCGGCGACATAGACGAGGGTGCCGTCTGCGTTCAGCGCCAATCCCCGGGGAGCGTTGAATTGCTGGGCTGCCGGGCCGAACGTTCCCCACTGGGTCACGTAGGCTGCTGTGGAGCCCGCGACCAGGAACTTCTGAACGCGGCTGTTGAGGGAATCGGCGACATAAACATTGCCGGCATTGTCCGTGTCCACGGCCGCAGGGGCGTCGAACTGGTAGTTTCCCGTGCCCGCGGAGCCCCATGCGAAGATGAAGATGCCTGTCGTGCTGAACTTCTGGATGCGGTTGTTGCCCGTGTCGGCCACATAGACGTCTCCTGCCGGATCCGTCGCGATCCCCAGGGGGCCGCTGAACTGACCGTTGCCGGTGCCGGCAGCGCCCCCGCCCCAGGCGAGTATAAACCCGCCCGAGGAGTCGAACTTCTGGATCCGGTTGTTGTCCGTGTCGGCCACGAAAACGTCGCTCGAAGGGTCTGCAACCACCGCCGAGGGCCTGTTGAACTGCCCGGTGACCGAGCCCGCGGATCCCCACTTGAGGAGAAACGCGCCCGTGGAAGTGAATTTCTGAATCCGGTTGTTGCCGGTGTCGGCCACGTAGACTCTTCCCAGGGAATCCACGCTGACGTCGGAGGGCAGATTGAACTGGCCGTTTCCCGAGCCGTAGGACCCCCAGGATCGGACAAAGTCGCCAGTGGGATTGAATACCTGGATCCGGTGGTTGAACATATCGGCCACGTAGACATTTCCGGAGCCATCCACGGCGACGCCGAGGGGTTTATTGAATTTTCCGTTGCCCGTAACATCCGATCCCCACGAGGTGACAAAGGTCGCCCCCCCATTCGAAGCGACGGGCGCCTGTTGCCGTGGCAAAAAGACGAGGAACAGGATGAGGAGCGGGATGACGAAGAGCAGGCGGACGGCGGCTTTCTTTTTCATGGGGACTCCCTCGATGCCGGGCGATCTGGCTACAGGGTAAAATCCCCGCAATGGAAAGTAAAGTATGATTTTTTTCTAATCCGGGTATTAGAAAAGCATACGAAAAAAAGATTAGTCGAAATGGACTTCCCGGGTCGGGCGGGTGGATAAGACGGCCCCGGCGAACTCGAGAAAAAAAGAGGGCGGCCGCGACGGCCGCCCCCGTGTTTATCGGTTGCGCAGCCCGGCGATCACTTCCTGCTGCTTGTGCCGTCTGCCGGGATGGGCGGGTTGTAGGGGGAGTACGGGTTGCTCGGGGGCAGGTTGATTTTTTTGTTCGGATCCAGTCCCATGGTGACGATGACCTGGGAGCCCGGTTCCACGGCTGTGCCGGGGGCGGGATTCTGATCGAGAACGGTCCCGATTTTCGTCCGATCCTGCACCGTTCTGGCGCCGGCGTTCATCTTGAGTTTCGCCTGCTCGAGCACAGCCTTCGCCTGCTCGCCTTTCATCCCCACGACGGACGGCACGCGGAGCGGTTCAACATATCTCCCGACCACCAGGGGCACCTGGCTGCCGGGGTCCAGCGCCGTGCCGGCGGCGATCTGCTGCTTGAGGACTATGCCCTTTTTCCCCTGATCCGTGACGTTTTCCAGCGAGACGACGGCGTTCAGCCTGCCGGCGGCAAGTGTCTTCTGTGCCTCGGCCACCGGCATGCCAGTGACGTTCGGCACGGCAGGCCTGGCGGGGGCCGTGTACGCTCCCACGATGACGGGCACCATGGAGCCCGGCGCAACGGTCGTGCCGGGGGCGACCCTCTGGCCGATGACCACGCCGTTTTGCTGCGGATTGGCGACGGGCTGCGAGCTGACCTGGGCGTTGAGTTTCACCTTGGCGAGAGCGGCCTGGGCCTCCTGGAGTTTCATTCCCGCAACCTGGGGCACCTGGACCGTCTCCTGGGCCTTGCCGACCACGAGAGTCACCGGCTGGTTCTTCTGCTGCACCTGCGTGCCGGGAGGGGGGACCTGCTGGAGGACCATCCCCGCTTGCCGGGAATCCCCCACGGACCTCTCCTCGATGTTCACCTTCCATCCCTGTTTTTCGAGCATCTGCCGTGCCGTGTCCGCCTTCATGCCCGTTGCGTTGGGCACGGGCTGCTGGGCCGGCGCCGTGTATCGGCCCACGACGATGGGCACCATCGAACCGGGCGGCAGGGTTTTTCCGGCGGGGACGTTTTGTGCCAGGACGACGTTGTTGCGCTGTGTCTGATCGACGGGCTGCATGGTGACGGCGGCGTTGAGCTTGGCCTGCGACAGGGTGGCCTGGGCCCTGTCAAGGGGCATCCCGACGACGTTGGGCACGGGCTGCTGGGCCGGCGCCGTGTATCGGCCCACGACGATGGGCACCATCGAACCGGGCGGCAGGGTTTTTCCGGCGGGGACGTTTTGTGCCAGGACGACGTTGTTGCGCTGTGTCTGATCGACGGGCTGCATGGTGACGGCGGCGTTGAGCTTGGCCTGCGACAGGGTGGCCTGGGCCCTGTCAAGGGGCATCCCGACGACGTTGGGCACGGGCTGCTGGGCCGGCGCCGTGTATCGGCCCACGACGATGGGCACCATCGAACCGGGCGGCAGGGTTTTTCCGGCGGGGACGTTTTGTGCCAGGACGACGTTGTTGCGCTGTGTCTGATCGACGGGCTGCATGGTGACGGCGGCGTTGAGCTTGGCCTGCGACAGGGTGGCCTGAGCCCTGTCAAGGGGCATCCCGACGACGTTTGGCACGGGCTGCTGGGCCGGCGCCGTGTACTTGCCCACGACGACGGGGACGTTGGATCCCTTTGCGAGGGTCGTGCCGGGGGCGATTTGTTGCTTCAGGACGACGTTGTTCTTGTTCGGGTCTGTGACGTTTTCCTGGGTCACGACGGCATTGAAGCCGGCCGAGACCAGGGCCTGCTGGGCGGCGCTCAGGGGCATCCCCGCCACGTTCGGGACGGGAACGGGCTGTGGCTTGACCTGGGCGAGGGCCGCCGGAACGATCATCAGGAATGCTGCAATCATGGCAATCAGAATTCGAACTCTCTTCATAAAACCTCCAGGGCGGACTGCCGGGTGTTCTCGTTGGTACCTATCGGCCAGCAAAGGGCGTGCCATAAGGCGGCCTGCCGCCCCGGGACAGAATCCGGTTGACTCCGCAGGCCCCCCTGTAATAAAAAAGAGGCAGGCAACATATCGGAATCGGAAGAGGAATCGGAAGAGGAATCTTGGCAACAAAGAAACTGTTCATTCGGACCTTCGGCTGCCAGATGAATGTCCACGACTCCGAGCAGCTGGCGGAAATTCTCAAAAGCTCGGGATACGGCACAGCGGGGAGCGCGAGGGACGCCGACCTCATCATCGTCAACACCTGCAGCATCCGGGACAAGGCAGAACAGAAGGTATACAGCGAACTCGGCCGGTACAAGCCCCTCAGGAAGGACAACCCGCACCTGATCATCGGGGTCTGCGGCTGCGTCGCGCAGCAGCAGGGGGAACGCCTCCTCGAGAAGATCCCCTGGCTGAACCTCGTCTTCGGGACCCACAACATCCACCGCCTTCCCGCATTGATCTCACGGATCGAGAAAACGGGCCGCCCCGTCGTCGAGACGGGCTTTAACGAGACGGTGCCCTCCATCGGGATCCTGGCCCTGCCCGAAAAGGGATCCGTGAGCGCCTTCGTCACGATCATGCAGGGCTGCGACAACTACTGCGCCTTCTGTGTCGTGCCGTACCTGCGCGGCCGCGAGGAGAGCCGGAAATTCCACGACATCCTGGCCGAGGTGAAGGCCCTGGCCGCCCACGGCGTGAAGGAGGTGACGCTGCTCGGGCAGAACGTGAATTCCTACGGGAAGAGTCTCGGAAACGACCACAGCTTTTCAGAGCTTCTCCGGGCTATCGGGGAGATCGAGGGGATCGAGCGCATCCGTTTCACCACCTCTCACCCCAAGGATCTGACCGATGACATCATCGAGTGCTTCCGGTCCGTGAAGGCCCTTTGCGGGAGCATCCACCTGCCCGTTCAATCGGGTTCCGATGCCGTGCTTGCAAGGATGAACCGCCGGTATGCAAGTGCCGATTACCTCGATTGCGTTCGCAAGTTGAGAGAGGCCTGTCCGGACATCGCCATCAGCTCGGACATCATCGTGGGTTTCCCCGGAGAGACGGAGCAGGACTACCAGAAAACGCTTGACCTGATGGAAAAAGTTAGGTTTGATACCTTATTCTCGTTCCAGTATTCCGAGAGAAAGGGAACGGCGGCTGTCGGGCTCGACGGGAAGGTAAATCCCGACGAGAAACGCAAACGGCTCATCGAGATCCAGGCCCTCCAGGAGCGGCACACCCAGGAGAAAAACGACACCCTGGTTGGCAGGACCGTGGAGGTCCTCGTGGAAGGGTCGAGCCGCAAAACCTCCCGGGACGTGATGGGCCGCACCAGAACACACAAGATTGTGAACTTCACAGGCGGCAGGGATCTCGTCGGGAAAACCGTTCGGGTTCGGATTGTGGAAGCCTTTTTGCATTCCCTTCGCGGTGAGATGCTGGATTAAACCGGAGGTATTCGTAGATGTTTGTGGAAATGAAGGTGTCCGGTCTGACCATTGACCCGCTGACCAACACCCCCATCGTGATCCTGAAGGATCTGGAGGGAAAGCGGGCGGTGCCCATCTGGATCGGCCTCTTCGAAGCAAGCGCTATCGCCACGGAGCTCGAGAAGATCAGCTTCTCGAGGCCCATGACTCACGACCTGATGCGGGATCTTCTGAAGATCCTCGCGGCGAAGGTCAGCAGGATCGAGATCATCGATCTGAGGAACAACACGTTCTTTGCCTGCATCCACCTGCAGCGCAACGGCGACACCCTCATCGTCGACTCGAGGCCGAGCGACGCCATCGCGCTCGCCCTGAGGGTCAACTGCCCGATCTTCATCGACGAGACGGTCATCGAGAAGTCGCGCAACATCGACTTCGCCAAGAAGGTGGACGAGCTCGACAAGAAGAAAACGGAAGAGCTCAAGGAGTTTCTGGAGAACCTTCCCGAAGAGGATTTCGGGAAGTACAAGATGTGACGATGCGGTCGCATCCCTAAGAGGCCCCGAGGTGGAAGAGACACGACGCATCTATCTGAAAATGGGGGATAAGGTCGTCCACCTCCGCTACCCCTATTGGGGCACGGGTGAAGTGGTGGAGGAACGAAACTCCCTCGTGCTCGGCGGAAGCTCTTATGTGAAGATTGTTTTCAAGGACGGACGCGTTCGCGTCTTCGACAACAATTTCGCGAACGCCTGGTGCTGTTACTTCGCCGGGATCCGACGCTGCACATGATCGAAACGGCCTGTTTGCCACTGAAGCGCATAAAGTAGTCATAAATATGAAAACGATTGCACGCGAACTTCCCGCAGCCAGCTGCGGGGCAAGCGAGCATAATAACAGGTAACCCATTTCCTCAAGTTTCTAAATTCCTGGCACCTGGGTGCGAGGAATTTTAATTTTTGGACTTATTCCCGCGTTTTCGTGGCTATTTTTATTGGGGGCTGATATAAGGCAGGGACGACGGCATGGAGAAGGCCATTGAGGAATTCGGGCTCCACCTGGCGACGGAAAGGAACCTGAGTCCGCACACCCTGCGCGGCTACCTGGCGGACGTCAGGCAGTTCCGGCAGTATCTGGAGGAAAACGGCCTGATCCTCCTGGATGCGTTGGAGCGTGGACAGCTCGAGGCCATCGACCATGTGGCCGTCCGGTCTTTCCTCAGCTCGCTGTACCGCCGGAAGGTCCGGAAGGTGACGATCGTCAGGAAGATCACCGCCCTTCGCACCTTCTTCAACTACCTCCTTCGGGAAGGCAGGGTCCGGGTGAACCCGGCCGAGATGGTCCAAGCCCCGAAGGCGGAAAAATATCTCCCCACCTTTCTGCTGGTGGAGGAGATGTTTTCGCTTTTGAACCTGAAGTTCGCCGAAGATGCCGCGGGCATCCGGGACCGGGCCATGCTCGAGCTCTTTTATTCCTCGGGCATGCGGGTGAGCGAACTGACGGGGCTCAACCTGGGTGATATCGACTTTGGCCAGAGCCTTGTGAAGGTCCGCGGGAAGGGCAAAAAAGAGCGGATCGTTCCGGTGGGCGAACAGGCGTTGCGGTCCGTGCAGGAATACCTGGCAGGAAGGAATGAATTTTTACAGAAGCAGCAGGGGAGCGAGGCGGACCCGCCCCTCTTCCTGAGCCGAAGCGGCAGGAGGATCACCCCGCGGAGCGTGGCACGGATCGTCGACCGATATGTCTTGCTGAGCGGGATCAGCAAGAAGGTGAGCCCCCATACGCTGAGGCACAGCTTCGCGACACACCTGCTCGACGCGGGGGCGGACCTGAGGGCCATCCAGGAACTGCTGGGACACGAGAACCTCTCGACGACACAGAAGTACACGTCGGTGAGCGTGGCGAAGCTGATGGAGATCTACGACAAGGCGCATCCGAAAGCCAAAGGATAGAATGCAGGCTGCAGGCCACAGGCTACAGGCCACAAAACACCGCTCCATTCTGTTTTTTCTGTAGCCTGTAACCTGTTGCCTTAACCGGGCATGAACCATGACAGATAGCAGAGGGCACCGAATGGACATGAAGTTTCACGGAACAACGATCATCGCACTGAAGCACAAGGACAAGGTCGTCGTTGCAGGGGACGGGCAGGTGACCTTCGACCAGACGATCATCAAGCACAGCGCGCGCAAGGTTCGCCGTCTCTTCCACAACAGGATCATCGTCGGCTTTGCCGGCGCCACGGCGGACGCCTTCACGCTCTTCGACCGCTTCGACCAGAAGCTCGAGCAGTACAACGGAAACCTCCTGCGGGCAGCCGTGGAGCTGACAAAGGACTGGCGCACGGACCGGGTGCTCAGGCACCTGGAGGCCCTCATGATCGCCGTCAGCCGAGACGACTTCCTCATCATCTCGGGCAACGGCGACGTGATCGAGTCCGACGACAACGTGGCCGCCATCGGCTCCGGCGGTCCTTACGCCCAGGCGGCGGCGCGTGCCCTTGTGAAACACTCCGATCTGGATGCGGCCGAGATCGCCCGGGAGTCCATGCGGATTGCCTCGGAGTTGTGTGTCTACACGAACGACCGGGTCACGATCGAGGAGATCGATCTCACCGAGGAAGAACCGGCCGAACCGGAAAAAAAAGGAACGCAAAGAAAGTAATCCACCATGTCGGCAATTGAACTCACCCCGAAAAAAATAGTCTCCGAGCTGGACAAATACATCGTCGGCCAGGGCGACGCCAAGCGGGCCGTGGCCATCGCGCTCAGAAACCGCTGGAGGCGCCAAAACGTCCGGGCCGATCTGCGCGACGAGATCGCACCGAAGAACATCATCATGATCGGCCCCACGGGCGTGGGCAAGACGGAGATCGCCCGGAGGCTCGCCAAGCTGGACAATTCGCCGTTTCTCAAGATCGAGGCCTCGAAGTTCACGGAAGTGGGTTATGTGGGGCGCGACGTGGATTCCATGATCCGCGACATCATGGAGATCGCCGTGAGCCTGATCAAGAAGGAGGAGATGGAGAACGTCCGGGCCAAGGCGAAAGAAATGGCCGAGGACCGCATCCTGGACATGCTGCTCCCCATGAAGCGGGCCGAGATCCGGAGCCCCGACGGGACGGAGACAACGGCGGATCTGAGCGAGGCGGGCTCCGCGGACACCCGCGAGAAGCTCCGCCAGATGCTTCGCGAAGGAAAGCTCGACAACCGTGTCGTCAACCTGGAGATCACCGAGAAGGCAGGGGGCCCCATGATCGAGGTTTTCTCGTCATCCGGTGTCGAGGACCTGGGTCTCAACATCAAGGAGATGTTCGGGAACCTCTTTCCGCAGAAGAAAAAGCAGCGCCGCTTGAGGATCCCCGAAGCGCTCACGATTCTCGAGGAAGAGGAGGTGCTGCGCCTGGTCGACATGGACAAGGTGATCCGGGGAGCCCTCACCCGTGTCGAGCAATCGGGGATCATCTTCCTCGATGAGATCGACAAGATCGTGGGGAGCAACACCGCGCACGGGCCGGACGTGTCCCGGGAAGGCGTCCAGCGCGATCTGCTTCCCATCGTGGAGGGCTCGACGGTCAACACAAAATACGGCATGGTGAAGACGGACCACATCCTCTTCATCGCCGCCGGGGCCTTCAGCACGACGAAGCCTTCGGATTTGATCCCGGAGCTGCAGGGCCGCTTCCCGATCCGGGTCGAGCTCGACTCGCTCACGAAAGAGGACTTTGTCCGGATCCTCACGGAGCCGTCCAACGCCCTGGTGAAGCAATACATCGAAATGCTGGCAACGGAAGAGGTGACGATCGAGTATACCGAGGATGCCATCGCCGAGATCGCCGAGGTGGCCACCATCGTCAACGAGCGCACCGAGAACATCGGCGCCCGTCGCCTTTACACGATCATGGAGACGCTGCTCGAGGAAATCTCCTTTGATGCGCCGGAGATGAAAAAGAGGGAAATCGTCATCGATGCGGCCTACGTGAGGGACAAGCTCGAGAATATCGTCGAGGACGAGGATCTGAGCCGCTACATTCTTTAAGAAGGGTACAGGGTATAGGGAACAGGGTATAGGGTATAGGGTAGAGGGTAGAGGGAACAAGAAACAAGGATTCGAATCCATTCCCTTGACCCTGAACCCTGGCCCCTGAACCCTTTGCTAGGTTGATCAAGAAAGCTACATACTGATTTCAGGGGTATCGTGATGACCGACAAGCAGCTGGGTGCCCAGGAGCGCGCAGAGATCCTTTTAGAGGCGCTGCCCTACATTCGCCGGTTCTACAACAAGACGATCGTCGTCAAGTACGGCGGCCACGCCATGGTGGATGACGAGTTGAAGAGGCTCTTTGCCATGGACATCGTGATGATGAAGTACATCGGGATCAACCCCGTTGTCGTCCACGGCGGCGGGCCCCAGATCGGAGCCGTCCTGAAGAAGCTCGGTAAGGAATCGCAGTTCATCCAGGGCATGCGGGTCACCGACGAGGAGACGATGAACATCGTCGAAATGGTCCTCGTGGGCTCCGTGAACAAGGAGATCGTGGGCCTCATCAACCGCAACGGCGGCAAGGCCGTGGGGCTATCCGGCAAGGACGGGAACCTGACCCGCGCCGAGAAGTACTACCTCAACGAGGAGAAGCAGAAGGACATCCCGACGGAGATCATCGACATCGGGCTCGTGGGCAAGGTGAAGGAGATCAACGCCGACCTTATCATGTCGCTTGTGAAGGACGGCTTCATCCCCGTCATCGCCCCGACCGGCGCAGGCGATAACGGCGAGACCTACAACATCAACGCCGACATCGTGGCCGGCGAGGTGGCGGCGGCCCTCAAGGCCGAGAAGCTCGTCCTGCTGACGGACGTGGAGGGCGTCTGGGACGGCCAGAAACAGCTCATCAACACGATGGACAACAGCCGGGCCCTCCAGATGATCGACGACGGGACCATCGCCGGCGGTATGTATCCCAAGGTGAAGTGCTGCCTCAAGGCCCTGCGCGGCGGAGTCCGCAAGGCGCACATCATCGACGGCCGAAAGAAGCACGCCATGCTCCTCGAAGTGTTTACGGACCAGGGCGTGGGCACGGAAATCGTTTTGTAGGGACAGAGAAGAAGTGTCTGAGTGCCTGAGTGTCTAAGTGTCTGAGTGAAGACATAAGAAAGATAGTCATCGCGAGCCGAGCCTCTGGCAAACCCCTTCCATAATCTCCCTCTCCCTTGAGGGGAGAGGGTTGGGGTGAGGGTGGATGTTCTGATGAATAAAGAAGAACTGATCGCCGCATCGGAGAAAAACATCATCGGGACCTACAGGCGCCAGCCCGTTGTCTTCGTGCGGGGCGAGGGCGCGCACCTCTGGGACACCGAGGGGAAGGAGTACGTCGACTTCGTCGCGGGGATCGCCGTCTGCAGTCTGGGGCACTCACACCCGAAGGTGGTCGAGGCCATCTGCAGGCAGGCCGGCACCCTGATGCACGTCTCCAACCTCTACTACACGGAGCCCCAGATCCGGTTTGCCGCAATGCTGGTGGAGCACTCCTTTGCCGACCGGGTGTTCTTCTGCAACAGCGGGGCCGAGGCGAACGAGGCGGCCATCAAGCTGGCGCGCAAGTACGGCCACGACAACCTGGAGGGGAAGCTACGAGATCCTCACCATGAAGGGGTCCTTCCACGGCAGGACACTGGCGGCCATTACGGCCACCGGCCAGGAGAAGTTCCACGTGGGCTTCTCCCCGCTGCCGGAGGGGTTCCGGTACGTTCCCTTCAACGACGCGAAGGCCCTCGAGAAAGCCGTTTCGAAGAAGACCTGTGCCGTCCTGCTCGAGCCCATCCAGGGCGAGGGCGGCGTCAGGTTGCCCGACGAGGGTTACCTGAGGGCCGTCCGGGAGATCTGCGACCGCAAGGGCATTCTCATGATCCTTGACGAGGTGCAGACGGGCATGGGCCGGACGGGCAAGCTCTTCGGCTACGAGCACTACGGCGCCAAGCCCGACATCATGACCTTGGCCAAGGCCCTGGGGAACGGCGTTCCCGCAGGGGCGCTCGCCGCGACGGAGAAGGTCGCGGCCAGCTTCGGCCCGGGAACCCACGCCTCCACGTTCGGAGGAAACCCGCTTGCCATGGCGGCGGCGATCGCGACATTGGAGACAATCCTGGCGGAGGGCTTCCTGGAGAGGTGCCGGAAGATGGGCGAATACCTCCAGGAGCGGCTCTGGTCGCTGAGGAAGGATCACCCCGTCGTCCAGGATGTGCGCGGCAAGGGGCTCCTGGTCGGCCTGGACCTCACCGTCGAGGGCAATTCCATCGTGAAGGCCTGTCTCGAGCGGGGGGTTCTCATAAACTGTACGTTTGATCACATTCTCCGGATGGTGCCGCCTCTGGTCATCACGAGGCAGGATGTGGACAGGCTGGTGCAAGTTCTCGATGAGGTGATGGAGCGTTGAAAAAAGATTTTCTGAGTGTCTACGATCTGACGAGGAGGGATTTCGACCGGATCTTCAGCCATGCGGCCAATCTCAAGGCCATGCTGAAGGACGGGATCATCTACCAGCCCCTGGCCGGAAAGACGCTGGGGATGATCTTCGACAAATCCTCGACGCGAACGAGGCTTTCCTTCGAGGCCGGGATGTATCAGCTGGGCGGGCTCGCCATCTACCTCAACAGCCGCGACACGCAGCTGGGACGGGGCGAGACCATCGCAGATACGGCGAGGATCGTCTCGCGCTACCTCGATGCCGTCATGATCCGGACCTTCGCCCAGGAGTCCGTCGAGGAGTTTGCCCGGCATGCCACCATCCCGATCATCAACGGCCTGACGGATCTCATGCACCCCTGCCAGATCGTGAGCGATCTGTTCACCATCGTCGAGAGGAAGGGCACCTACGAGGGTCTCAAGATCGCCTACGTGGGCGACGGGAACAACATGGCCAACTCCTGGATCGATGCGGCGGCAAAGCTCCCCTTCAAGCTCACGCTGGCCTGCCCGAAGGGTTATGACCCCGACGCCCGCATCCTGGAGCGGGGGAGGAAGAAGGCGCCGAAGGGGGTCTCGCTTTTCCGCGATCCCGTCCAGGCCGTGAAGAATGCCGACGTGGTCTATACCGACGTCTGGGCCAGCATGGGCCAGGAGTCCGAGCAGGAGGCCCGCGCGAAGGTTTTCGAAGGCTACCAGGTGAACCGGAAGCTGATGCAGCACGCAAAGCCCGATGCCATCGTCATGCACTGCCTGCCGGCGCATCGCGGCGAGGAGATCTCTGCGGAGATCCTCGACGGGCCCCGGTCCGTGGTCTGGGACGAGGCGGAGAACAGGCTGCACGTGCAGAAGGCGATACTCGAGATTCTGATGTTGAAGTGAACAGTCTGAACGGACTGTCGATCCTTGGCAATTGAACAGGATTCCTCCGGCGAATAGACGGTTTTGGACCGCTCTAACGCTCGCTTCACTGCATGCGCAAAAACTCGCCCTTCGGGCTCAGACAGTTTGCGCTGCGGACGTTCCGCTTCGCGAAGAGCGGTTACCCAAAACGCGTCTAACTTCGCCATCCAGAATCCCGCTCAATCGCCGACTGAAAGAAAGAAGAGGAGGAATTAAAGCGTGTCGAACCCGGTAAAAAAAGTGGTTGTCGCCTATTCGGGCGGACTGGATACGTCGGTCATCATCCAATGGTTGCTGGAAGCGTACAAGGGGTGCGAGGTCATCGCCTTCGCCGCCGACGTGGGACAAAAGGAAGAGCTGGACGGCCTCGAGCAGAAGGCGATCAGCACGGGCGCCAGCAAGTGCTACATCGAGGATTTGCGGGAGGAGTTCGCCCGGGACTTCGTGTTTCCCATGCTGCGGGCCAATGCCATCTACGAGGGGACCTACCTGATGGGGACCTCGATTGCCCGGCCGCTCATCGCCAAGAAGCAGATCGAGATCGCTCACCGGGAGAAGGCCGATGCCGTGTGCCACGGCGCAACGGGCAAGGGGAACGACCAGGTGCGTTTCGAGCTCACCTACATGGCACTGGACCCGGACATACGGATCATCGCCGCCTGGCGCGACGACAAGTGGACCTTCACGTCGCGGGAGGACATGATCAACTTCGCGGCCAAGCACAACATCCCCCTTCCCGTGTCGAAGGACAAGCCGTACAGCTCGGACCGCAACTCCCTGCACATCTCCCACGAGGGCGGCATCCTGGAGAACCCCTGGAACGAGCCGACGGAGGACATTTTTACGATTTCGGTGTCCCCCGAGAAGGCTCCCGACAAGCCGACCTACGTGGAGATCGACTTCGAGAAGGGAAACCCCGTGGCCGTCGACGGCGTCAAGATGAGCCCGGCCACGCTGCTCGATCACTTGAACACCGTTGCCGGCGCAAACGGCATCGGACGCGTGGACATGGTGGAGAACCGCTTCGTGGGCATGAAGTCCCGCGGCGTCTACGAGACCCCCGGAGGGACGGTGCTCTGGGCCGCTCACCGGGCCGTCGAGACGATCACCATGGACCGCGAGGTGATGTTCATGCGCGACGGGCTGATCCCGAAGTACGCCCAGCTCGTCTACAACGGGTTCTGGTACTCGCCCGAGATGAAGGCCCTGCAGCAGTTCATCGACTCCTCGCAGGAGAACGTCACGGGCACGGCACGGCTGAAGCTTTACAAGGGCAACTGCATCGTCGTGGGCCGCAAGTCGCCGAACTCGCTCTACAGCGAGGACATCGCCTCCTTCGAGAAGAGCGGCGGCTATGAGCAGAAGGACGCCACAGGCTTCATCCGGCTCAACGCCCTGCGCCTGCGCATCGCGGCATACCTCAACAAAAAGAAAGGTAAATAGTAACTGGTGATTAGTAATTGGTGATTCAGTTGAAAGAGTGAATTGCTCCAATTACCCATTTACTCAGTTACTTAATTACCGATTACCCAATAACCCAATTACTCTCTTCACCACGGGTGCCACATGGGCGGAAAAACACGGAGAAAGCTCTGGAGCGGGCGGTTCACGGAGGAGACGGACCGGCTCGTGGAGGTCTTTACGGCGTCGCTTCCCTTTGACATGAGGCTCTATGACCACGACATCGAGGGGAGCATCGCCCACTGCCGGATGCTGGAGAAGCAGGGGATCATCCCTCCCGCCGACGCCGGGAAGATCCTAGAGGGCCTGGCCGAAATCAGGACGGAAATCGGCTCGGGCGCCTTCCGGTTCGTGCAGACCGACGAGGACATCCACATGGCCGTCGAGCGGGGCCTCATCGAGCGGATCGGTCCCGCGGGCGGCAAAGTCCATACCGGACGGAGCCGCAACGACCAGGTTTCCCTCGACATGCGTCTCTACCTGAGGGACGAGATCAGGGATATCCTGAAACTCGTTGCCGGGCTGCAGGAAACCTTCGTCACCCTCGCCAGGAGGGAGATTGACACCATCATGCCCGGCTACACCCACATGCAGAAGGCACAGCCGGTGCTCCTGTCGCACTATCTGCTCGCCTTCCGGGAGATGCTCGGGCGGGATGCGGCAAGGCTTGCAGAATGCCTGGAGAGGGTGAATGTGATGCCCCTGGGCTCGGCTGCCCTTGCCGGCACAAGCCTGCCGCTGGACCGGAAGTACACGGCGAAGCTGCTGGGCTTCAAAGCGATTTCGGCCAACAGCATGGACGCCGTTGCCGACCGGGATTTCGTGGCCGAGTTCATCTTCGATGCGGGCCTTGTCATGATGCATCTGAGCCGCTTCTGCGAGGACCTCATCATCTGGTCATCGGGCGAGTTCAGCTTCGTGGAGATCTCCGACGCCTACACGACGGGCTCGAGCATCATGCCCCAGAAGAAGAACCCCGACGTGGCGGAGCTTATCCGGGGAAAAACCGGTCGGGTTTACGGCAACCTCGTGAAGATCCTCACGGTCCTGAAGGGGCTTCCGATGACCTACAATCGGGACCTGCAGGAGGACAAGGAGCCACTCTTCGACACCGTCGACACGGTGAAGATGAGCCTCATGGTCCTCAACGGGATGGCCGGCAAGCTCACCTTCAACCGGCCCAGGATGCTCGAAGAGGCCGCAAAGGGGTTCTCGACGGCCACCGACGTAGCCGAATACCTCGTTACGAGCGGGGTCCCCTTCCGGGAGGCCCACGGGATCGTCGGGCGGCTCGTGGCCCATTGCATCGCCAAGGGGAAAGATCTCTCCGATCTCAGCCTCCGGGAATTTCGGAAATTCTACACGGGTTTCGATGAGGGTGTTTATGCCGTCATCCCCGTGAAAAAGGCCGTCAATGCCCGGCAGACGATCGGCGGGACGGCGAAGAAGGAAGTGCTCAAGCAGATCGGGGAGGCCGAAAAAAAGGCGAAAGGCGAAGGGCAAAGGGAAAGGTAAAAAATGAAAAGAACGCGCTTGTGGAGATGTGCCCTCGCCATTATAATAGGCCTCTTTTTGCTGACCCTGCCGGCATGCGGGAAGAAGGGGGATCCCATCCCCCCGCAACCGGAGAAGCCGAAGACCAATGCAATGTTCAGCCTGGGCTGAACATTGTGGCTAAAGGCTAAAGGCTAAAGGCTAAAGGCTAAAGGCAAGGACCGTATCTGATCCACTTCGGCCTTAAGCCCTTAGCCCTTTGCCTTTCGCCCCGAAGGAAAAACATGAACTACTTTAACTACCGCGGAGACAGGCTCTGGTGCGAGGATGTTCCCATCGAGGCGATTGCCGAAAAAGTCGGCACGCCCTTCTACCTCTATAGCCACAGGACCCTGTTGCAGCATTTCCGGGTCTTCGACGGGGCCCTCCGGGATATCCCCCACATCATCTGCTATGCGGCCAAGGCGAACTCGAACCTGGCCATCATGCGGATTTTTGTGAAGGAGGGGAGCGGTGTTGACATCGTCTCCGGCGGCGAGCTTTACAGGGCTCTCCAGGTCGGTGCGGACCCGGGAAAGATCGTTTACTCCGGCGTAGGCAAGCGGATCGATGAGATCGATTTTGCGCTCCAGTCGGACATTCTCATGTTCAACGTGGAGTCTTCCGAGGAGCTGGGGGTCATCAACGAGAGGGCAGGCCTCATGGGCAAGAAGGCCCGGATTGCCCTTCGCATCAACCCCGACGTGGATCCCAAGACGCACCCCCACATCTCGACGGGGCTCAAGTCGAACAAGTTCGGGATCAACATCGAGAAGTCTCTCGATGAGTACCGGCGGGCCAGGGCGCTGCCGAACGTGGAGATCGTCGGTGTCGACTGCCACATCGGCTCCCAGGTCACTCAGATCTCCCCCTTTCTCGATGCGCTGGAGCGGTTGAAGAAGCTCATCGAGGGGCTGAGGGATGAAGGCATCGAGATTCAGTACCTGGACCTGGGCGGGGGCCTGGGGATCACCTACAACGAGGAGATGCCGCCCCACCCCGAGGAGTACGCCAGGGCGGTCATCGACTCGGCGCGCGATCTCAAGGTGACCTTCATTTTCGAGCCCGGGCGCGTGATCGTGGGCAATGCCGGAATCCTCGTTTCGAAGGTCCTCTACACGAAGGGCAACGAGGAGAAGAACTTCGTCATCGTCGATGCGGGGATGAACGACCTCATCCGGCCCAGCATCTACGGTTCCTACCACCAGATTCAGCCCGTGGTGATCAGGGACCGGGGGAGCGTTGTGGCCGACGTGGTGGGCCCGATCTGCGAATCCGGCGATTTCCTCGCCAAGGGGCGGATGATCCCGAAGTTCGAGCGCGGCGACCTGATGGCGGTCATGAGTGCAGGGGCCTACGGGTTCTCCATGGCCTCGAACTACAACTCCAGGCCCCGGATCGCCGAGGTCCTGGTGAAGGACAAAAAATTCCACGTCATCCGCAGGCGCGAGGACTACGACACGCTGATCAAGGGGGAGAAGATCCCTTCCTTCTTAAAGAAAGGGTAACGGGTCAAGGGTATAGGGTATTAGGGTATAGGGAAGGAATTGAGAATTTCTTGATTTCTGGACCCTGAACCCTGAACCCTGACAACGGAGTTGTCATGATTGAATTCTACAAGATCCAGGGAAGCGGAAACGACTTCATCCTCATCGACAACCGCGAAAATGCCCTGAGGGACGTCGGGAAGCTCGACGAGTTCGTGAAGGCCGTCTGCCGGCAGCACGTCGCCGTGGGCGCCGACGGGCTCATCGTCATCGAGAACTCCGACAAGGCCCACTTCCGCTGGCGCTTCTTCAATGCCGACGGCAGCGAAGTGGAGATGTGCGGAAACGGGGGCCGGTGCGCTGCGCGCTTCGCCGTCATCAAGGGAATCGCCCCCGAAAAGATGTCTTTCGAGACGCGGGCGGGGATCATCGATGCCGAGGTCGCGGGAGATATCGTCAAACTGCGCCTCACGGACCCGAAAGACCTCCGCAAGGGCTATACGATCGACGTGGGCGGTACGGCCGTGATGGTGAACAGCATCAACACGGGGGTGCCCCACGTGGTGGCCTTCATCAACGACGTCGACGGCCACGACGTCTTCAACATGGGCAGGTCCATCCGGTATCACGGGGAGTATCAGCCCGCCGGGACGAACGCCAACTTTGCCCGGGTGATCAACCGGCACCGCATCAAGCTGCGGACCTACGAGCGCGGCGTGGAGGACGAGACACTGGCCTGCGGCACGGGTGCCGTGGCAACCGCTCTGGTCGCCTCCTGGACGGGACTCGTTGACAGCCCCGTGGCTGTTCTGGTAAAGAGCGAAGAGACGCTGAAAATCTACTTTGAAAAGACGGACCTGGGTTTCGAAAAGGTCTACCTGGAGGGAGGGACCACGGTGGTTTACCAGGGCTTCCTCTGGGACGAGGCATACAGCAACATCAGATAGAGCGAGGAGGGAAGTGAAGTATGGGAGCTATGTTCAAGGGCGCAATAGTCGCCATCGCGACGCCTTTCAAAAAAGGAAAGGTGGATGAGGAGGCCCTGAGGGGACTGATCGAGTTCCAGATTAAGAATGGAACCGACGGCATCGTCCCCTGCGGCACTACGGGTGAGTCGCCCGTGTTGACCCACAAGGAGCACGGCCGGGTGATCGAGATCACCGTGGCCGCCGTCAAGAAGCGGGTACCGGTCATCGCCGGCACGGGATCCAACAGCACCGATGAGTGCATCCGGCTCACCCGGCATGCCTATGATGTGGGTGCAGACGGGGCGTTGATCGTCGCCCCCTATTACAACCGGCCGACCCAGGAAGGGCTTTACCAGCACTACAAGCTCGTCGCCGAGACGGTCCCCATCCCCATCATCGTGTACAACATCCCCAGCCGGACGGGCGTGAACATCACCCCGGACACCATGGCGAGGCTCTCGAAGATCAAGAACATCGTCGGTGTGAAGGAAGCCGCGGGATCTCTCCAGCAGATGCAGGAGATGATCACCGCCTGCGGCCCGAACTTCTCCGTGCTCTCGGGCGATGACTTCTTCACCTTCCCCCTGATGTGCCTCGGCGGCCACGGGATTATTTCCGTTGCCTCCAATGTGGCGCCCGCTGCCGTGGCGGAGCTTGTCGATACCATCAACGCCGGCAAGTTCAAAAAGGCCAAAGAGCTTCACTACAAGTTGACACCGCTGGTGAATTCCCTTTTCATAGAGACCAACCCCGCACCCGTCAAGGCGGCGCTGGCCATGATGGGCAAGATCCAGTACGAGATCCGGCTTCCCCTTGTGAAGCTCTCCGATGCCAATTACGAGAAGCTCAAGCAGGCGCTGAAGACATTCGGGCTCATCAAGTAGCAGACCCTTTGGGTTGAACATGGAGCCCGTCTGAAAACGGGCTCCATGTTTATGATGAAGGCGAAGGGCGGATTGAAGAAAAGGAGGGGCGCTATGGTAAAGGCAATCGTCATGGGAGCCGGCGGGAAGATGGGCGGCAGGATCGCGTCCATCATCAATGTGACGGACGGCATCGAGGTTGCGGCGGCCGTCGAAAAAGCCGGGCATCCCGTCATCGGTCAGGATGTGGGTGAGATCCTGGGGCTTGGCAAGAAGGGTGTCCCGATCTCGGCGGGTCTCGAATCGGTCATCGGGAAGGGCGACGTCGTGATCGACTTCACTCATCACGAGGCCTCCGTGGAGCATCTCCGGATCGCCGCGGAGAACAAGAAGGCCATCGTCATCGGGACGACGGGGTTTTCGGCGGACCAGATGGCAAAGATCAGGGAAATGGCCGCAAAGACGCGCTGCGTGCTTGCCCCAAACATGAGCGTCGGCGTCAACGTCATGTTTAAGGTCCTCGAGTACGTCACCGGCATCGTCGGCGAGGATTTCGACATCGAGATCATCGAGGCCCATCATAACCTCAAGAAGGACGCCCCCAGCGGCACGGCCATGAAGATGGCCCAGATCATCGCCGCCACCCTCAAGCGCGACCTCGACAAGGAGGCCGTCTACGAGCGAAAGGGCATGATCGGGGCGCGCACCAAGTCCGAGATCGGCATCCAGACGATCCGGGCGGGCGATATCGTCGGCGAGCACTGGATCATCTTCGGCGGACTGGGTGAGAGGCTCGAGTTCATCCACAGGGCCCACAGCCGCGACAACTTTGCCAAGGGCGCCGTACGGGCCGCGAAGTGGATCGTCAGCCAGCCCAACGGCTTCTATGACATGCAGGATGTATTGGGATTGAAAAAGTAACCTTTTTCCATCCCAATGGCGTAGGGCTAAAGGCTTAAGGCTTAAGGGAAGAGTTAAATACGAAAACGTTTTCCCCTTTGCGCCCTTTGCCCTAAGCCCTTTGCCTTAAGCCATTCTTCAGGAGGAGACAGACGTGCAAATTGCTGACAGACTATCCAAAATCCCCCCCTATCTTTTCATGGAGCTGCGCAAGAAGATCAACAAGGCGAAGGCCGACGGCGTGGACGTCATCAGCCTCGCCATCGGGGACCCCGTCGAGCCCACCCCGAACGGTGTGATCGAAGAGCTCTGCCGGACGGCGAAGATCCCGGAGAACCACCGCTACCCCACGGACGAGGAGAAGGGCATGTATGCCTTCCGGGAGGCCGTGGCCCTCTGGTACAAGGAGCGATACGGTGTCACCCTGAATCCGGCCGACGAGGTGCTGGGGCTCATCGGGTCCAAGGAGGGCTGCCATCATTTCATCTTTGCCTGCACGAACCCCGGCGACATCGTCCTCATGACGGACCCGGGCTATCCGGCCTACCGGGCGAGCATCCTCATGGGCAATTGCGAGCCTTACCACATGCCCATGCTCCCCCAGAACGACTACTTCCCGATCTTTGAGGACATCCCGAAGGACGTCCTGAAGCGGTCAAAAGCCATGTTCCTGAACTACCCGAACAACCCGACGGGCGCCTGCGGCTCCCGGGAGTTTTTCAAGAAAGCCGTCGCCTTCGCGAAAAAGAACGACATCGCCATCTGCTACGACAACCCCTACAGCGAGGTGGTCTTCGAGGGGCAGGAGCGCCTGAGCTTCCTCTGTGTCGAGGGGGCAAAGGACGTGGCGGTGGAGCTCAACTCGCTCTCCAAGCCCTACAACATGACAGGCTGGCGCATCGGCATGGCCATGGGGAACCCGCAGATCATTGCCGCAATCAGCAAGGTCAAGGAGAACACCGACTCGGGCATCTTCAACGCCGTGCAGTTTGCGGGCATCAAGGCCCTTCAAAATGAGAATGAGAACATCACCCGGATGCTGGAAATCTATCGCAACCGCCGCGAGCTCGTTCTCGGCACGCTCAGGAAGATCGGCATCGACTTCAAGGCCCCCAAGGGGACCTTCTACCTCTGGATTCCCGTTCCGCAGGGGATGACCTCGCTGCAGTTCACGGACCGGCTCTTCGAAAAGACGGCCGTAGTCGTCGCTGCGGGCCCCGCCTACGGAAAGTACGGCGAGGGCTTCATCCGGATCTCTCTGACAGTTCCCGACGCACGGCTCAAAGAGGCCATGGCGCGGATCGAGAAGGAATTTGCCTGATCCGGCAAAAGCCGACAGCCGACAGCCGGCAGCCAACAGCCGACAGATCCCAGTTGTCTTCTTTTTCGTCTGCTGTCGGCTGTAGACTGCAGACTGTAGGCTTCTTTGTAGACTGTAGGCTATGAAATACAAAGTCTGATGAGCACGGAGACGGGAAATGAATGTACCCGTCATCGCATATCTGGGCATTGGCAGTAACCTTGGCAACCCGATAGAGAACTGCCGTACGGCTCTGCGCGAGATCGCGTCTCTGAAAAACGTGCAGGTGCTCCGCCTGTCGTCCCTGTACAGGACGGAGCCCGTCGGGGACACGCCGCAGGACTGGTTTGTCAACGGGGTTGTGGAAGTCCGCACGACCTTCACGGCCCTGCAGCTTATCAAGGCGCTGCAGCGGGTTGAACAGGCCCTGGGCCGTGAGAGAAACGAGCGCTGGGGGCCGCGGACGATCGATATCGACATCCTTCTGTACGGCCGGGAGGTGATAGAGACCGAAAGCCTCATTGTTCCTCACCCTCAGATGCACAAGCGCCGGTTTGTCCTCGTGCCCATCAACGAGATTGCGCCCTACGAGATCCACCCGCTATACGGCGTGTCGATGAAGGGGCTTCTCGACCGGCTGGAAGATGACCACGCCGTCGAACGGATCGGCACGGACTGGTAAAAAGGTCCCGCTTGAAGAACGAAGTTGAGAAGGTGTTCCTGTAATGTTTCGTTTCATAGTCATCGGCATCGTCCTCATCCTGGCGTATCTCCTCCTGAAGAAGTTTCTCTTCCCCTCGGGCCGTATCGACGAGCGCAGGCGGGACGACAAAAGGATCAAGGGGGAGGAACTCGTGGAGGATCCCCACTGCCACACCTATGTCCCCGTCAACGAGGCATACAGGGTGAGCGCAAATGGAAAAACGCTTTATTTCTGCAGTAAAGAATGTTACAAAAAATTCAGGGAAAAGGGCGGACACGTTCCCGATTGATCCCCCTGCCGACTGCAATCCCGTCGCTTCAGATGGGAAACTCTGTATGGATTCCGACCGCGTGGAGGTTGCATGAAGTTTTTTATCGATTCGGCCAACATCGGCGAGATCAAAGAGGCTCTCAGCCTGGGCATGTGTGACGGGGTGACAACGAACCCCAGCCTCGTTGCCAGGGAGAAGAAGCCTTTCAACGATGTGGTCAAGGAGATCCTGGAAGCGGTCCCCGGCCCCGTGAGCCTCGAGGTGGTGAGCCTCGATGCAAAGGGCATGGTGGCCGAGGCAAAGAAGCTCATTGAGCTGGGCGGCAATGTCGTCATCAAGGTCCCCCTCACGACGGAAGGGCTCAAGGCGACGAAGATCCTCTCCGGCGAGGGCATTGATGTGAACGAGACGCTCATCTTCTCGCCGATTCAGGCCCTGATGGCGGCCAAGGCCGGCGCGGCCTACGTGAGCCCTTTCGTGGGCAGGCTCGATGACGTGGCCCAGAACGGCATGGAGCTGGTGGAACAGATCCTCAGTATCTTCGACAACTACGGCTTTTCAACGGAGGTCATCGTGGCCAGTGTGCGTCACCCCATGCATGTCCTCGAAGCGGCCATGCTGGGCGCCGACATTGCCACGATTCCATTCAGCGTGATCGCCCAGCTGGCGAAGCACCCCCTGACCGACGCGGGAATCGAGAAATTTCTGGCGGACTGGAAAAAAGTCCCGAAGTAAAGCGAAACCCCAATGGAACGTGCAGTGTTTCTCATCGATATCCTGAAGAGATACTTCGACCGGTTGCCGATCCGGGCCGAAAACCGTCGGATCATCAACCTGCCCAACGCCATCACGCTGCTGCGCATCGGGATTCTCCCGGTGCTCTTTCTCATCCTGCTGGAACCGGGGGAGGCGATGAGCCTCGCCATTTCGATTCTCTTTATCCTGGCGGCCCTGACCGATCTTCTCGACGGGTACGTGGCGAGGCGCTACAACATCGTGACCCGCATGGGGAAGCTGCTGGACCCCATCGCCGACAAGATCATCATGAGCGCGGCGCTGGTGCTCCTCATCCCCGTCGGGCGGGCGCCCGCGTGGGTTGTGGCCCTCATGGTCATGCGGGACTTTGCCGTCGACGGGCTGCGGAGCATGGCTGCTGCGGATGGCCAGGTCATCGAGGCAAGCCAGCTCGGCAAATACAAAACCTTCTGCCAGATCATCGCCGTTTCGGCCCTCATCATCCATTACCCCATCTACGGGATCGACCCCGGCAGCATCGGGACGATGTTCCTCTACGTCGCCCTGGCCCTGTCCCTCTGGTCGGGCTTCGACTACCTGGCGAAATTCTACAAAGCCACCATCCTTTAATAACTGTGACCAGTGACCAGTGAAGAAGTGGTTAGTGGCTTGTGGCTAGTGAATAATAAGTGTCTGAGTGACGAAGTGTCTAAGTGTCTAAGTGAAGACATAAGAAAGAAAGTCATCGCGAGCCGAGCCTCGCGAGGTGTGGCGATCCACGATTGAGATCTTTGCTCAGAAAAATCCCCCTCTTTCCCCCTTTTGTAAAGGGGGATGAAAGGGGGATTTTTTTGCTTTGAGTCTTGTCGCTCGAGGCTTGAGGCTTGCGGCTCTGGAAACGGGCTATGCCCGTTTCCAGGATGCATCCGCCTCGGCGTATCCTTCGACCATCTTGCGTTCGACGTCGAGGCGCATCTCCTCGAATCTCTTCTCATCGAGATCCTTCGGAACGAACATGAAGTCTCCCGCCCGGAGAAGAACCCGGCTGAAGGGCTTGGGGATCATGAAGCGGTCCCAGCTGTTGAAGAACCAGGGGTTTTCGTAGGAGATGTACCCGGGGCAGATGGCCGCGCCCGTCTGCTGGGCCAGGGCGATGAGGCCCGGCTTGACGATGTGCGGCGGGCCCTGGGGACCATCGACGATGTGCCCGCTCATCCTGTATTTCCGGACCCCCGCGATCATCTCCTGAAGGGCCTTCTTCCCGCCGCGGGAGGTCGAACCTCGGACAGGGACCCAGCCGATCCGGGCGACCACGTCGGAGACGACGTCGCCGTCGCGGCTCTGGCTGATCATGATGCAGGGGTTCATCCCGAAGATGCGGGGGACGAAAAACCCGCTGAAAAAGCGCTGGTGCCAACAGGCAAAGACGACGGTTCCGCCTTTCGCGATGTGGTCCTGTATCCTTTCGACGCCATCAGGGATGATCCTGATGGTCTTCGCGTGCAGGTTGCAGACGTGGTAGCCAAGCGAGGTGAGAAAGTGTTTCGCAAGGAAGAACTTGATGTCTTTTACGGCTCCCATGGGTATATTTTGTTATCTCTGAATCCCGTTTCTTTCAAGAAAAAAGAACACCCGCCACTTCGCCCTTGACACCCTCACGGTGAACGGATAATAAATCTCTATTCACCTCGCGAACGCAACTTCTCATCCTCTCCCTCACTCGCGATCCTGTGGTCTTACGGCAACAGACAACACCTCGCAACCCATCACCCATCTCAAAATCACAGAAAGGAGAGGTCGTCATGGCCAAAACGGTGGTCATCATCGGAACGCTGGACACCAAGGGCCAGGAGTTCGCCTTCATCAAGAAGCTCGTCGAGAAGGAGGGCCTGAAGGCGCTCGTGGTGGACTTCGGCGTCATGGGAAAACCGGCCTTCAAGCCGGATGTGACCGGGGCGGAGGTCGCAGAAGCGGGGGGCGGCAACCTCGACATCCTCCGCAAGGGCGAGCAGAAAGACGAGGCCATGAGGGTCATGCAGGCAGGCCTCGCGGCGGTCGTCCGGGCGCTCTACGACAGGGGAAAACTCAACGGCATCATCGGCATGGGGGGCACGGGCGGGACCTCCATCGCAACGGCCGCCATGCGAACCCTTCCCGTGGGGGTTCCCAAGGTCATGGTCTCCACCGTCGGCGGCGGCGACGTGAGCGCCTATGCGGGGACGAAGGACATCACCTTCATCCCCTCCATCGTCGACGTGGCGGGGTTCAACCGCATCAGCCGCACCATCTATGCAAACGCCGCCGGGGCGATCGCGGGAATGGTCAAAACGAAAGTCCCGAAGCCCCGGGCGGAAAAACCCCTCGTCACGGCCTCCATGTTCGGCAACACGACGACCTGCGTGGACAAGGCCCGGGGCATTCTCGAGGAGAAGGGCTACGAAGTCCTCGTCTTCCATTCCACCGGGACGGGAGGCAGGACCATGGAGAGCCTGATTGCCGACGGCTACATCACGGCCTCGCTCGATATCACGACGACGGAGCTGGCCGACGAGGTCTGCGGCGGCGTCTTCAGCGCCGGTCCCGACCGCATGATGGCGGCGGCCCGCGCAGGGATTCCCACGGTGCTCGTCCCCGGCTGCGTGGACATGTGCAACTTCTGGGGGATCAACACCATCGCCGAAAAATACAAAAACCGCAACCTCTACCAGTGGAACCCCAACGTCACCCTCATGCGGACCAACGTCGAGGAGAACCGGATCATGGGACAGATGATCGCAAGTGCGGCCAACGAGTCCAAAGGGCCCGTGGCGATCCTTCTGCCCCTCAAGGGGGTCTCCATGCTCGACAGCCCCGGCGGCATCTACTGGGACCCCCAGGCCGACAGGGCCTGCTACGACACCATCAAGGCGAACGTGAAGCAGGGCATCCGCGTCATCGAGATGGACAATAACATCAACGACCCCGCCTTTGCCACGGCGGCGGCGGAGACCCTGCTGAAGATGATGGCAAAGTAGAAAGGAGGAAAACATGGCTATTCCGAGAAAAGAGATCATCAAAAGGCTGCGCGCCCAGGCGGCATCAGGAAAGCCCGTCGTGGGCTGCGGCGCCGGGACCGGAATCAGCGCCAAGTGCGCCGAGGCGGGCGGCGCCGACCTCATCATCATCTACAACTCCGGGCGCTACCGGATGGCGGGACGGGGGTCGCTCGCCGGCCTCATGCCCTACGGCGACGCCAACGGCATCGTCGTCGAGATGGCCTCCGAGGTGCTTCCCGTCGTGAAGAACATACCCGTGCTGGCCGGCGTGTGCGGCACGGACCCCTTCCGGCTGATGCCCGTGTTCCTGAAGCAGCTCAAGGAGATCGGGTTCTCCGGCGTCCAGAACTTTCCCACGGTGGGGCTCATCGACGGCAACTTCCGGGCGAACCTCGAGGGGACCGGCATGGGCTACGACAAGGAAGTGGCCATGATTGCCGAGGCGAACAAGCTCGACCTGTTCACATCGCCCTACGTCTTCGATGAGGATCAGGCAAAGGCCATGGCGAAAGCAGGCGCCGACCAGCTCGTGGCCCACGTGGGGCTCACCACGTCGGGCTCCATCGGCGCCGCTGTTGCCTTCACTCTCGATGAGGCGATCGATCTCGTCATGCGGATCGCCGCTGCGGGGAAGAAGGTCCGGAAGGACATCCTCGTCATCTGCCACGGCGGGCCCTTCGATGAGCCCGACAGCGTGGGCAAGGCCCTGAAGAAGATGCCCGGCATCATCGGGTTCTTCGGCGCCTCTAGCATCGAGCGCCTGCCCACCGAGCGCGGCATCACGGGCCAGGTGAGGGATTTCAAGAAGATGAAGCTGGCGTAAGCCGCCTTCGGCGGCGGGATCCGGGTTTCGGGCTTCCGGATATCAAGAAGATCAGATCGTACGACAAAACCCCCTTGCTCTGATTTGCCGGGACAAGGGGGTTTTCTTTGGTAATAAAGAGAACGGCAGAGTGTTCCAGCGGGCAGCCTAGAACCGAAATTCGTAGGTTAACATGGCTCCACCGCTGTGCAGGGGAAGGACGTTGACATTTTCCGGTGCGGCTTTGAGCCAGTCCGGGGCCCAGTCCTGGGTCTTGAGGAACCGGTAGCCCTGGAAAGCGGCGATGGCCGTGATTCCGATCGCGAAGGCCTGGGCCGTTCTTTCGTTTGAGTAATGTTCGATCCCCTCCAGGTCGCCCTGATAGGAATAGCCGTTTTGCTTGTTGGAGACCCGGAATACCCAGTAGTCAAGGGCGTAGAGGATGGGGTTCAGGACGTTCCACGTCATCATGCCCCGCACAAAGGCGTCATCCTTGTCGATGGAATCCACATCCAGGATGATTTCGGAGCTGATGAGCTGCGCCAGCAGGCCCGCCGAGTAGAGAGCAAGGCCTTTCGCATCGCTTGTGGCGTTTTCCGTAAATGCGATCGGCTGGTTGTAGCTTCCGGACTTCCAGGTCAGGTCGGTATTTGTTGCGGCCGCTGTCAGGGCGTGGGCCCCTTCGTGCACGAGGGCAGATGACACGACCCCGGCGGCAAATTTTGCCACCGATCGGGCGGTGATTGCCTCGTCCGCGGCACAGGCGGGATGGACGCCGGGCAGTATAGGAAGCAGGGCCCCGAACAGCCAGACGAGAAAAATAGTATTTTTGATCCTCTGCGGCAGCATCTGCGTCCGTTACGGAACACGCCGTGCAAATAACCGCACGCCGCAAGGACCTGCTGCCCCTCCTTGGCACATCAGCCCAGATCAGGTCGATTTCCGCGATAAGATTTGTTCAGCCGGTTTGGAGGCTGTGCCATCTTCAGCCACAGCAAAGCCCGTGCCAGAAGCATGCGGCTGCCAGGAGGCTGCGTCATAATTAGATTTTGTCATTGCGAGCGACCGGAGGAAACGCGGCAATCTCAATATCTCCATGGACTTTTTTAGATTGCTTCAGTCGCTTCGCTCCTTCGCAATGACATTGCAACACAGTCTCCCTTTGTACAAAGGAAATGACAGGGGGATTTATTTTATCCTTAGGGGTTTTCTTTGGCCTTGAAAAGGTCCGCGGAGTGTTTTATGGTTCGGGCCGCACCGGTCGAGAACGGGGGAGACTTGCATGAAGAAAAAACAGGATCAGCATTTCGGAAAACTCGTCGTTGACTTCGTGAATGCTCCGACGGCGGAGGAGGCCGGCACCGTATTTATCCGGGGCGCCGCAGCAGCATTCGGTTTCGGGCACGGGTTCCTGGATCAGGCCCTCGGCCGCTACCCGACCCTGAAGCTCTTCGAGGATTCCCTGTCGGCGGGCGACCGGGAGCTGGTGGATCTCCTGCTCGAGGAGCGCAGGCTGCTTTCGGTCATCAACAACCTGCCCTGCAACATTTCGCTTGCGTCCTATGACTATGACGGCAATCGGGTGCTGACCTTCAAGATCCAGCCCCTGGAGCCCAAGTGGGACAATGAAGACCCCTACGAGGAGGATGTCGTCCGGGTTCCCGTCGGCGCGGAGGGAAACGTGTGGCGGGAGACGGTTTCGGAGATGTTCGACGAGCGGGCCCCGCTCTCGACGGACATGGACGAAGTGAAGGAAAATCTTCTTGCCCGCATGGCAGAGTTTGTCGAATGGGGGGATCGGATCCTGACGATCCGGCGCGCCCTTCCTCCCGAGAGGACGCACGAGGCGCAGAAGATGGCGGCGTACCACAGCCGGATCAAGGCCGAGCAGGAGGTCCTTGCCGAGCTTCTCGAGCGCTGGAGGATGATCCTCGGGGAGATCATGGAGGCTCGGGACCTGTCCCGGAACCAGACGCTGCTGGATCTGCTGCTGGTCTACAACATGGTCAACAGGCGGGAGCTGGCCGTAAGCGTGGATGGGGCTATTTACGAAAAACCTTTTTTCGAGGAGAGCTACTTTACGGAGCGCGCGGGCCTTGCCGACGAGTACTATCACAATGTCCTCGTCTTTGCCCTTGTCGAGTTTCTGAGGGCTAAGGGCAACCGGGATAAACTGCGGGGGTGTCCCGATTGCAAAACCTTTTTTATCGCAGGGCCGCGCCGGGCGAAGGGGATGAAATGCAGCTGCTGCGCGAAGAAGAAGGGACCAGGGACGAGCAAGAAGTGACTGAGTGCTTTAGTGTTTGAGTGAAGAAAAGAAAGAAAATCCCCCTTTCATCCCCCTTTGTAAAAGGGGGATGAAAGGGGGATTTTCTTTCTTTGTGGCTTGCGGCTCTTTTCCCTCGTCCCTACCTCCGCGTCCCTGGTCCCTTCTTTTTTGCGCAGCAGCTATACGAGCAGCAAGGCCGCGAGCGACAGGATGACCATCGCGGCCGCCGTCAGGTCCATGCCGATGAGCGGCACCATCAAGAGGCTCGCGGCAACGGAGCCGAGGCAGCCGCCGAAGAGATCTGCAGCATAGAGGGGCGAGATCGCCTTTTCCTGATCAGGCACCCTCCTGAAGCTCGCATAGGCAAAGACGCCCGCCACGAGAAAACCCACCGCGGCAAGCAGCCCCGCCGTTTCAGCGAGATCAGTAAACAGGCCGATCCGGGTCTGGAAGAAGGCAAGGCTCCCGAGGAGCATGAAGCCAGCGACAAAGCCGATCCCCCATTTCCGGGCCAGTGTGCGGTACCGGCTCTTGCCGCGGGCCGCCGCGGCGACGGCGAAGGAGCCTGCAGTCAGGCCGATCATGAAGGCCGTGATGAGAAGTCCCAGGTCGCGGTACAAGACACCGTGACGGGTCTGGTATTGCAGGATCAGCACTGTCTCGAAAACCATGCCGGCAAACCCCGCCACGCCCACGAGCAGAGTCCCGCGCCAGGAGGGTCTCATGCGGGCGAAGACAAAGAGGATCAGCAGCAACCCTGCAGCCGCTGCGATCCATGTCCGCTTTTCTTTCATGAGGCTCTCGATCTCCCCGAAACTCAGGGCAGTCAGGGCCGGGTAAAATTTCGAAAGCCACAGCAGGGCCGTGAGTTGATAGCAGATGGGCCGCCTGTCGGTGTTCAGGGGGGCCGTGCGCGTGCGCACCGTCTCGCCGACTTCGGAAAACCGGTCGTTGGTCAGGAGGTACCGGATGAAGGGCTCCGAGATCAGGCGGCTTCGGATCCCGCGTGAACGGAGCCGCTCGACCAGGACCTGTGGGTCGCTCGGCAGAGACACCAATGATGCCGTCACCACGTCCGTGTCCCCCGGGATGATGAGGACATTGCCGAAGACGGAGAGGAGCGCACCGTGGATACTCAGGGCCCGCTCCGTCATCTGCGGCGTCCAGCGGTTTTCGGCCGCCTGGATCTTCAGGGCGACGATCCCGTCCGGTTTCATCCTGTCGCGGCACAGTTTGAAGAACTCCAGGGTGTAGAACCGGTTGGCCTGTCCCGACGAGGGCTCGGGCATGCCGATGAGGATGAGGTCGTACCGGCCCTCCGCCTGCAGGAAACGTCGGGGGTCGTCCGTGATGATCCTCACGCCGGGTTTGCCGAGCGGCTCCTGTCCCTGCGGGGAGAGATGCTCTCTGACGGTGCCGATCATGGCGGGGTCGACTTCGACATAGTCGACGGCAATGGGTCCGTGCTTGAGCACTTCAGCCACCGTCCCCTCGATCCCGCCGCCCAGGATGAGGATGCGTTCGGGCCGGGGGTGCTGGAGGGCCGCCAGGTGGGCGAAGTGCTCCGCCTCGGTTCCCTCGGTCTCGAAGGCGAGAGCGTTGTTTACGAACACCGAGACCTGCTGCTCGCGTTGGGTGATACTGATCCGGCCGTAAGGGGTATCCTGGCTCTGCAGCAGGGAAGGGTGGTTCCAGCGCGTCATCTCACCGTCGAGCGCCGGGGCCTGGTAGAGGCAAAGCAGAAGGATGGCGCAAAGGGTGACGGCCGGGAGCCTGCTTTGGCTTTGCCTGGCGCCGGCCGTGATCAGCACGGGTGCCGCTGCGGCAATGAGAGCTCCGATCAGGGCGAGGGCGAAGTTCTGCACCCCCCAGTGCAGGCCGAGCGACGACAGGAAGCCGCCGGCAATCCCTCCGGCGCTTTCGATGGCATAGGCCGCTGCAACGGTCCTGCCCTCCTTTACGAAGACGCCCGCTGCCCGGCGGAAAAGCCAGCCCGTGATAAACCCGGCCGGCAGGAGGGTGATTCCGATGGTCATGATCTGCTCGCCGAACGGGAGGTAAGCCCCGGGAACGCCCCCGGCGAGAACGCGGCTTCCCCTGGCAAACGCTACGGCAAGGGGGAGAAGGGCTGCAAACAAAAGCAACGGGATGGTGAGCAGGTCCGGCCGGGGCGCGCGGGTTGACCGGCACAACAGGGCGCCCAGCGCCGTGGCGGCAAGCCAGAATCCGAGCGCGAGGATATAAACGAGCTCGACCCCGAAGGAGGCCACGTTGAGCTCCCGCAGGAGGACCACCTGGCCCAGAATCGAGATGAGTCCGATGATGAACAGAAGGGCTGTCATCGGGCTGTCTCGAAGTCCGTCTCGCTGAACACTTCCGCCTGGAACGTGAGAAACTGCGCGCCTTTCTTCCAGCTGCCGGCAGGCAGTCCCGCCTTCAAGCACAGCTGATCGAGCATCTCGTCGCGGCCCCAACCCTGCTCGGTTGCCACCTGGGGGAGGAAAATGGCCGAGCGGCCGTCCTTTTTCACGATGACGCCGTCGCGCCCCGCGACGATGTCCTCCGCCCCGGCAACGGGCGCTGCGGGGGTGAGGACCGAGATTTCGATCTCGATGTCTTTCAACTCGTCACGCCGGAGCTGCCTGAACCGCGGGTCTTCCAGGGCCGATTTCAGGGCCACCGCCCCGACGAGCTGGTAGAGGGGCTTTTCGGGCACGATCTCGCCGATGCATCCGCGAAGCTCACCGCGTTTCTTCAGCGTCACAAACATGCCCCGTGTCTGTTCGAGGGCAGGGGAGGGGTTTCGCGCCAGGGGGGCTGTCTTCGTGGTCAGGAACCTCTCGATCGTGTCCCGTGCGAGTATCAGCAGCCGTTTGCGGTCCGATGCGTTCAGGGATGCGTTTTTGCCGCTGGTTGGCCGGGCGGACGGCGTTGCATTGTCTGTCCCCGTTTTTCCGGAGGCCAGGGCCACGGCGCCGTAGCCCACCACCTGGCCGCGATCGCCGAGAACCGTCTCGCCGGAGTGGGCGTAGCTCACCAGGACGCCGCCTGTGGCGCCGAGCGCCCTGGCCGCAGCCATGGCCGCCATGACGGGCGCCTCTCCGCAGGCCCGTGTGGAAAGGCCGCGGATGTTACGATCCGATGCGGTGTGGGCGATGGCGTGGAAGCTCGCAATATCGAGCGGGAGGATGGCCTGAAGAGTCTGGCGGTCTACCATGGAGGCAGTTGCGGCCGAGGGGTAGTGGGACAGATCGGTGCTTGCCACGATCAGGGCATTGCGGCCCTTGAGGACCTTTGCCAGGGCTTTGCCGAATCGTTCGCAGGTTTCCACGTCCGGTTCGCCCACGATAGCCGGGACGATTTTCGCACTGGGGAAAAGAACCTGCACGAAGGGGACGACGACCTCGATGGAATGCTCTTTCGCGTGGATCGACGCGTCGAGGGTGCAGTCCGGGCACTCGGCCAGGAGGGCCTCGACGACGCTGCTGTCGATAGCGGCTGCTCCGAGGGGTGTCTGGAATCCCGCTCCGGGGTAGATCCCCACTTTGCGGAAGGAGGAACTCGTGTGGTTTGTTCCCAGGATCACCACGGTGTCGTATGGGCGCCCGCGCACCTGGTTGAACCCGTCGGCGCAGATCTGGCCCGAAAAGACGTAGCCGGCGTGGGGGACGATGATGGCGACGGGGTCCTTCGCCACGGGCGGCAGGGCCTCCTGCATGTACTTCTCGACGGCGAGCCGCAACTCGCGGGCCGCCTCCGGGTAGAACCTGCCCGCGACGGCCGCCTGCCGCAACGTGCCGTCCGTTTTTTCCCCCGCCTGGCAGCCCGCCGGGAAGAGAAGCAGCGGGATCATCAAAATCAGCCACATTCCAGGTTTTTTCATGTTGGTCTCCCCCAAAAGGCTACAGGCTGCAGGTTGCAGGCTACAGGCTACCGATACAGGTCACAAACCAGGGTGCATTTCCAAGCCCGTTGCCTGTTGCCTGTGGCCTGATGCCTGCGCAGCTCAGCTGCGCTACGCAAAGACCCCCACTATTCGCTTGCCGCAAAACCCGCACTTTCCGCCCTTGACATTCATCTCCTCAACGAAGAATTGCGTCCTGCGGATCACCTCTTTTTTGCAGGACGGGCAGTGGGTGTTGTTGCCCGGGTGGCCAGGTACGTTGCCCACATAGACGTAACGGATTCCGCGGGCCATGGCGATCGACCGGGCCCGCTCGAGCGTTGCCGCGGGTGTGGGCGGCAGGTGAGGCATCTGGTAGTCCGGGCGAAACCGTGAGAAGTGAAGGGGAACGTCGGGGCCCAACTCCCCCATGATCCAGTCGCAAAGATCGGCGATCATCTTGTCCGTATCATTGAGGGTCGGGACGACGAGATTCACAATCTCCAGGTGCACGCGGCTCTTCGCGATTTGCTTGACCGTACGGAGCACCGGCTTCAACTCGGCGCCGCAGGCATCCCGGTAGAAGCTCTCGCTGTATCCCTTCAGGTCGACCTTGACAGCGTCGAGCGCCTTGCACATCTCCGCGAGGGGGGCTTCTACCATGTAGCCGCAGGTCACCATCACCGAGCGGATTCCCCTCATTCGCGCGGTGCTCGCGATGTCGAGCAGGTACTCCGTGAACACGAGGGGCTCGTTGTAGGTGTAGGCGATGACGGGCGCCTTGCGGGAGCGGACCGATTCGACAAGGTCGCCGGGAGGGGTGAAGCGGACGCGGTAATCTTCCGGCGCGGCCTGGGAGGTCTGCCAGTTCTGGCAGAATTTGCAGCGCAGGGGGCAGCCCGTCGTGCCGATGGAGTAGGCTTGGGAGCCGGGCATGAAGTGGTAGAAGGGCTTTTTCTCGATGGGGTCCACGTGCACCGAGACGGGCCGGCCGTAGACGAGACTCTTCATCTCGCCGCCCGCGTTCATCCGCGAGCGGCACTGGCCGCGCTCTCCTTCGGCCAGCAGGCATCCGCGGGCGCACAGGTGGCACTGGACGCGGCCCTTCGCGGCTGCCGACCAAAACCGGGCCCGCGGGGCCGCGCGGATCAGCTCATCGGTCCGTTCCCCTGCAAAAGCGGCCCCATCCAGGATATCCGGAAGGGCCCTGAGCAGGGCGGGCTCCGAGAGGATCAGCCCCGAGCCGCCCAGTACAGGTGCCAGTCGGGCCAGGGCCTGCATGAATTCGCGCCGGGAGATCATAATGCCATTTTCAATGTTGCATAGCCTGTGTCAAGCGATATAATAACAATAAGCGCAGCAGGTGTGCATAGGAGCTTATTAATGCCTGGTCCAGACAGATAACCGAAAGGAGGGGTCTGATGAAAAAGCATCAACAAAGCAGGTCGGGGATCATTTTGTTTCTCGTGGCCGTGGCAGTGCTGGCAGTGGCGGCCGCCGATGCGGAGGCCATCCAGACCGATATCTACAGCGGGTACAAGGAATGTACGGGAACCACGAAGTGTTTCGGGGGAGCGCCCTATTTCGATTACGTGGGGTCGATTTTTTCATCCGATGTTCTCTTTGCCACGAACACGGGTTACGACTGGCATCCCTTCGGGCTTCCAAGTTTCGGGGCCCTCATCACGGGATACCTGAGCGTAGCCAGTGCCGGCAGTTTCGAGTTCAAGCTTAATTCCGATGACGGCAGCATGCTCTACATCGACGGCAGCCTGGTCGTCGACAACGGGGAGGACAATGGACATCCGCCCCGCACCGTCCCCGGCGTCGCCTCTCTTTCGCCGGGGCTTCACCCGTTTAAAATCGAATTCTTCGAGGATTTCGGCGGACAAAGCGGCGTGGATCTCTACCTGCCCCCGGGGGTGACCTATGTTCCGGAACCTCTTACGCTGATTCTCCTGGGTCTTGGGCTGTTGGGGATTGCCGGTTTCCGGCGGAGGGCGCAGTAAGGCGGGAATCGGGCAGAAAAACGAAAAAGGCAGCCTGTTGTGGCTGCCTTTTGTTTTCCGATGGTAGGCGGTACTGGGATTGAACCAGTGACTTCTACCGTGTGAAGGTAGCACTCTCCCGCTGAGTTAACCGCCCATTTGGCAATTCTATAGCGTAAAGAGTTTTGTTTTTCAAGCGGAAAAAGCTTTTCAATTTTTTGTTGACAAGAGGCGATCTTTTGTTCATATTCCATCTCTCTTTAACAAAGCGGGCGTAACTCAGCGGTAGAGTGCTACCTTGCCAAGGTAGACGTCGACGGTTCAAATCCGTTCGCCCGCTCCAGTCAACAGCGGCGGCATAGCCAAGTGGCTAAGGCAGCGGTCTGCAAAACCGTTATTCACCGGTTCGAATCCGGTTGCCGCCTCCAAATAATGGACGTAGGGGCTGCACGATCGATCGTGCAGCCCCTTTCTCTTTTTCCCGCAATACAAGAAAATCCCCCTCTTTCCCCCTTTGTAAAAGGGGGATGAAAGGGGGATTTTCTCAAACGGAGATTGCCACGCCTCGCGAGGCTCGTCTCGCAATGGCCGCTTTCTGTTGTATCTTCACTAAGACACTAAGACACTAAGACACTCAAACACTCAAACACTTTTTTCGTCGCCCAGCGGCTAATAAGGCGACCGCCTCCCCGGGCGGGGTGCTCGAGGGTCGTTCTGCACTGCGGCGGGCTTTTCCGGGGGTTTCTGGAGGGTCTCGATCTCCTTACTGATATCGCGGGCCCGGTCACTGTCGGGCGGGACTTTGCTCAGGGCGGCCCGGTAGTGGAAGAGTGCGCTGTCCTTCTTTTTCTTCATCTTGAAATAGGTGCCGAACCAGTAGTGGGACTCGGCGTCGTTGTTCAGCTTGCCATAGGCTGTGGCGAGGCCGTAGGTGATCTGCTCGTCCTTCGATCCGGCAGCCGCGGCTTTCTTGTAGAGCTCCAGGGCCGTGAAGGTATCGCCTGTCTGCTCATAGGCCCGCGCGAGATAGAGGATCGTCTCCTCGTCGCCCCCGTTGATCTGGTAGGCCATCCTCAGGTAGGCAACGGCTTCGGCATAAAGGCCCCGGAGGTATGCGATGATGCCGGCGTCCCGGAGCATTTCCGGATCCTCCGGCGCATAGCCCAGGGCCGTCTTGATGGTTTCCGCGGCCTCCTTCGTCTGCCCCAGCTTGGCCTGCACCACGGCCAGCCCGTACAGGGCGTTCACGTCGGAGGGGTTTTTCTTCAACTCGTCGCGGAAGCGGGTCATCACCGGCTCGAGATTCCTCTCCTCCATCAGCATCTCGACCTGCATGCGGCGGAAGCCGCCCACGATGCTTTCCTTGCCTTTGCGGGTATAGCGGGCCTCGAGGAGCCCGTCGAGGTAGCGGATTCGATCGTTCGTGCCCGGGTGGGTCAGGAAGTAGGAAGGGATGTTGTTCGAGTAAAACTCATGGCGCCTCATGAGCTTCATGAAGTCCACCATGCTTTTCGGGTCGTATCCTGCTGCCGCGAGGTAGGACATCCCGAAACGGTCCGCCTCCTCCTCGTTCTCGCGACTGTACTGCAGGGCAAGCGTCTGGGCGCCGGCCATGGTGCCCATGGCAACGGCCGCCCCGACGCCGCTGCCCCCGCCCAGCAGCGCCCCGGCGATGACCCCCGCCAGAGCGGCATAGTTGAGCTTCTTGGATCTCTCCATCATCTGGTCGATGTGGCGGGCGTTGGCGTGGGCGATTTCGTGGGCCATGACGCTCGCGAGCTCGCTTTCGTTCTCCGATAGCGCGATGAGACCCCGGAAGACGTAGATGTAGCCCCCGGGTGTTGCGAAGGCGTTGATCGCCGAGCTGTTGATCACGTAAAACTGGAAGTCCCAGGGGACACGCTGCTGGCTGGCCAGGATCTGCTCGCCGATCTTGCGGACATAATCGGTGACCTTCTGGTTTTTCGAGATCGCGTTGGACTTCTCGAGCTTTTCGTAGATCTCGCGGCCGAGCTTATTTTCCTCCTCGATGGTGAGGGCCGCAAGCGCAGAGGGGATAAAGGCGGAAACGACGAGGAAGGCGGCGATCAGGAGAGCCGCGAAGGCGCGATGTGTTGTTTTCCTGACATTTATCATTGTATTGTATAGACCCCGCCCCGCCGGGACGGGATCGAAGTTAAGCTCCTTTGGAGTCCTCCCGAATTGGCGCCGGGAGGGGCATTCGAGGCTTATTATATCCGCTTTTCGGCGATAATCAAGCCGATGTTCCTGTGGAAGGTTGCTACGATTGCTGTTGACAAGTGCAATTATGTGGTATAAATCACTGCCTTGTGACGCCAACCACGTCGGCAATGTGCTTGACCTTAACGATTTCATGACGGCGTGCCGGCGATCCAGCGGGTAAGCGGCAACATGCTTGGGTGTTTTTTGCAGAAAAAAGAGCGTATCCACTCGAGAACCATTACCGTAAACTCCTACGAGATTGACGACTCATCCCTGCTGGTGGAAGGCGATCTGGTGGATGAGCGTTTCTTTCCCTCTTTTTACTACAGCAGAAACGAGTTCCTGGATCCCGGCATCGTCCACGACATCCGGGTCGAGATGAAGGTGAGCCTCCCGTCGCTCGAGATTACCGAGGCCCGTGCGACGATGAGGAAGATCCCCATCGGGGAGTGTCTGGGCGTGGAGTCCAGCGCAGGGAAGATCGCGGGTCTCAGGATCAAGCCCGGCTTCTCCAGGGACTTGAAGGAGCGGCTGGGCGGCACCGCGGGGTGCCTCCACATGACGACGCTGATCTACCACATGGGGGCGGCGGCGGTCCAGGGGATGTGGGCTTCCCTCAGCCGCAAACGGGAGGGAGGCGGCACGAGATCGCTGGATTACGATCCGGGCATCCTGAAAAACAGCTGCTGGTTGTGGAGAGAAGACGGCCCCTTCTTCGAGAAGGTGAAAAAACTGCGGGGGGAAAGAGGAAAAGAAGAGTAGACGGTCTCCATCACGCGTTCACATGGTCAAGAATCTCAAACTCGCGGTTAACCGCCGAAAACGCAATCTCTTCTATCTCATGCCCGCCGTAGGTTACGCGGCCCTGATTTTCGCGCTATCCTCGTCTTCGCTGGATATCGAGGAGTTCAGGCCCGTCTTCGATTATGACAAGCTGCTGCATATAGTGGAATACTATATCCTCGGGTACTTGCTCATGAGGGTTTTCACGACATCCCCAGTTTCGTCCCTGGCCGATAAAGCCGTCCTGGCGACGATTCTTGTCGGGACCGTTTACGGCGCAAGCGACGAGCTCCATCAGTACTTTGTGCCGGGCAGGGACTGCAGCCTCTTGGATTTTCTCTTCGATGCCGCGGGGGCGACCATGGCAGCCGTTACCTTTCCCTTCGTGCGTCATCAACTGGGGCCGCTACGGACCCTGGAAAATCGAATCGAGGCAGAGGTAAGCCGGCGTTGACGAAGCGATACGTGGTGACCGTCGACGGCCCGGCCGGATCGGGAAAGAGCACCGTCAGCCGACTGCTCGCCCGCAGGCTCTCTTACGTGTACCTGGACACGGGGGCCCTTTACAGGGCCCTGGCGCTCAAGGTCAGCGTGGCAGGCCTTGCCGCCGCCGATCAGGCCGGGATTGCCGCCCTGTGCAGTGCCACGGACGTCGCGCTGGGCGAGTGCGAGGGGGCCACGAGGATCCTTCTCGACGGCAGGGATGTGACGGAGCTCATCCGGACACCGGAGATCAGCATGCTCGCATCGACGGTTTCGGCACTGCCCGAAGTGAGACAGAGGCTTCTCGCCGTGCAGCGCGAAGCCGCGCTCTCAGGAGGTATCGTGGCAGAGGGGCGCGACATGGGGACGGTGGTATTCCCGGGCGCCGACGTGAAGTTCTTTCTCACGGCCGGCCCCGAGGAGCGCAGTCGCAGGCGCTGGCTCGAGTTGAGAGAGCGGGGCCACGAGGTGAGCCTCGACGAGGTGCTGCGGGACGTGCTCCGGCGGGACCGGCAGGACAGCGAGCGGGCGATCGCCCCGCTTCGCCCATCCGATGACGGCATCCTTGTGGATTCGACGGGGAAAACGATCGACGAGGTGGTGGAGGAGATGCTCGGCGCGGTCCGGAGGAAGGCCTCCAAGGCGCTTTAAATACTTGATCTTTTATTATCCGTATGTTACGTCTCAGACGTTTTGTTGGGGCGTCGTATGAAATCTTAACGGGGGGTACTGCAGTAAATGGTTACGGATGAGAGCGCGAAGGTAGAAGAACAGAAAACGGTGAATCAGGACAGGGGGGCGGCAGAGGATCAGGCGGCGTCGAAGAAAGAGGACGAAGGGGGCTTTTCGGCCCTCTACGAGCAGAGCCTCCAGGAGCTGCGGTCCGGCGAGATCGTGATCGGCAGGGTGGTGCAGGTCAGCGCCGACACGGTCATGGTGGATGTGGGCTCCAAGACAGAGGGGATGATCCCCGCCCGGGAACTTCGGGATGCCAACGGAAACATCACTGTCAGCGTGGGCGATGAGATAGAAGTCCTCGTGGAAAGGAGGGGCGAGGACGACAGTCTGATTCTCTCGCGGGACAAGGCCTCCAAGATCAAGACCTGGGGGAGCATCAAGGAGAAATTCGACGGCAACCAGCCCATCCAGGGCACGATCACCCAGCGGGTGAAGGGGGGCCTCACGGTGGACATCGGGATCCCTGCGTTTTTGCCCGGCTCCCAGGTGGACATCCGGCCCGTCCGGGATCTCGACCGCTTCGTCGGTCAGACCATGGAGTTCAACATCCTCAAGTACGACCGCGACCGCAACAATGTCGTCCTGTCAAGACGTGCCATCATGGAGAAGGAGCGCGAGTCGGACCGCAAACAGCTCCTCGAGACGATCGAGGAGGGGAAGGTCGTCGAGGGGATCATCAAGAACATCACCGACTACGGCCTCTTCATCGACCTGGGCGGCATCGACGGGCTTCTCCATGTTACCGACATTTCGTGGGGCAAGGTGCCCAAGCCTTCCGACACCTTCAACAAGGGCGACAAGATCCTGGTGAAGGTGCTCTCCTTCGATCGCGACAAGGAGCGGGTGTCGCTGGGCCTCAAGCAGCTCACGGAGAACCCCTGGGAGCGGATCGGCGACAAGTTTCCCGTCGGCAACGTCCTGGAGGGAAAGGTGGTCAGCATCGTCGACTACGGCGCCTTCGTGGAACTCGAGCCGGGTGTCGAGGGTCTCATCCACGTCTCGGAAATGTTCTGGACGAGGGAGATCCGGCACCCCTCCAAGGTGCTCTCGGTGGGGCAGCTCCTGCAGGTCATGGTCCTCGAGGTGAATGCAGAGAGCAAGCGGATTTCCCTGGGCCTCAAACAGACCACGGCCAATCCCTGGCTTGCCCTGAAGGAGAAATACGCCGAGGGGACCGTCATCCGGGGCCGCATCCGCAACATCACGGACTTCGGGATCTTTATCGGCGTGGAAGAGGGCATCGACGGTCTCGTGCATGTCTCGGATATTTCCTGGAAGCATCGCGTGAAGCACCCCTCGGAGCTTTACAAGAAGGGCCAGGAGATCGACGCCGTCGTTCTGAACGTGGATGTGGAGAGCGAGAAGTTCTCCCTGGGCATCAAGCAGCTCGAGAAGAATCCCTGGGAGGAGTTCTGTGATCGATACAATCCCGGTGCCATCATCACGGGCAAGGTGACCAACATCACGGACTTCGGAATCTTCGTCGAGATCGAGGAGGGCATCGAGGGGCTCGTCCACATCTCCGAGCTGAGCCAGAAGCGGGTCAAGGCGGCTTCCGACCTGTTTGCCGTCGGGGATGCCGTCACGGCTGTGGTCAAGAGCGTCGACCCGAAGAACCGCAAGATCCGGCTGAGCATCAAGGATCATGAGACGACGGTGCACCAGACGTCGCCGGCCCGGCAGTACCTCAACAACAAGGAAAATCTCGGGTCGAGCCTCGGCAAGGCCCTGGCGGACATCAAGCTGGATGCCTGAATAGAAGAGGGGTCCAGGGTATAGGGTGTAGGGTGTAGCGTGTAGAAAGGGAGAAGGTCCTGCCACCTGCCACCTGTTACCTGTCACCTTCGATGTGCGTAACATTTAAAGTAATGCTGCGGTTACGCTTCGGCAGCTTGCCGGGCAAAGGGTAGATAATGCGCAAAAGGCATCCCGTCCTCTTCGGGCTCCTGTTGCTTTCTCTGATTGGGGTCGCGTTCTTTTTCCTCGTTTACGGCATGAGTTCTGTGAAGGGGGACAGAACGACCTTCATCGCGAAAGACCGGATCGGCGTTGTCCCCGTGAAGGGGGTCATCCTTGATTCCAAGCCTGTCAACGACGTCCTTGAAAAGTTCAGCAAAGACGACAGCATCAAGGCGATCATCCTGCGGATTGACACGCCAGGCGGCGGAGTGGGCCCTTCCCAGGAAATATTCGACAAGGTCCGGTCGGTGCGGAAAAAAGGGAAGACCGTTGTCGCCTCCATGGGGTCCATGGCTACCTCGGGCGGTTACTACGTGGCCTGCGCAGCCGAGAAGATTGTTGCCAACCCCGGGACGCTCACGGGCAGCATCGGCGTCATTATGCACTTCACTAACGTGGAGGATCTTTTTAAGAAGGTGGGGCTGCGAGCCTCCGTGATCAAGAGCGGCAGGTACAAGGATGCCGGATCCCCGTTTCGCGACATGACGAAGGAGGAGCGTGAACTTCTCCAGGCGCTTATCGACGATGTGCACGAGCAGTTCGTGGATGCCGTGTCGGGGAGCCGGACTTTGGACAAGGAGAAAGTGAAAGAAATTGCCGACGGCCGCATCTTTACGGGCCGTCAAGCTGTGGGACTCAAGCTCGTCGATGAATTGGGCGATCTGGAACATGCGGCGGAGGTGGCGGCCACGCTGGCCCAGCTGGACGGCAAGCCCGAACTCGTCTACCCGAAGGAAGAGCGGCGCTCCGTCTGGCGATTCATGATGGAAGAGATGGTGTCGGTCCTGAAGCGCGAAATGGTGGAGACGGTGGTGGAGACAGGCCCGGGCTTGAGTTACATCTATGTTGGCCAGGGAAGGTGACGTTTCCATGACAAAAAGGGATTTAATCGCAAAGGTCCAGGATCTTCTCAAGGAGTATCCCCGCAAGGACGCGGCCCACGCCGTCGAGATCGTATTCGATTCGATGGTCGAAGCCATGAAGAACGACGACCGGATCGAGATCCGGGGATTCGGCAATTTCACCGTCAGGACGCGGGAACCCCGGCGGGGACGCAACCCCATGACGGGCGCCTCCGTGGAAGTGCCGCCCAGGCGTTTTCCGTTTTTCAAAGTGGGGAAAGAACTGAAAGAAAGGGTCGACGGCGGTGCGAAGCGCGAAGATGAATCAGGAACAAGTTGATAAGTTTATAAGTTGATGAGTTAACGAGTTGACGAGTTGACGAGTCAACCACTTAACCAGTCAACAGATTCCCCGTCCCCCCAATTACCCTATCAACCAATAAACCAATAACTGGCTACTGCCCCCATGGACTACAAGACCATCCGGATCACCAGAGAGGACGGCTATGCCGTCGTCATGCTCAACCGGCCTCACGAGATGAACGCCCTGTCCCGGGAGATGAAGCTCGAGCTGGTGGATTGCTTCGCGGCCCTCGAGAAAGACGAGTCGGTGCGGGCCGTGATCCTGACGGGCGGCGATTTCGTATTCTCGGCGGGGATGGACCTCAAGGAGATGGCGGCCGTCACAGACGATGATGTCGATGACTATTTCAATCTCATCGCCAGTTACCTGCAGAAGATATTCGCCTTCCGCAAGCCTGTCATCGCAGCCGTGGGCGGGATCGCGCTGGGAGGCGGGTTCAACCTTGCGACGGTCTGCGACTTGATCGTTGCCTCCGAGAGCGCCATATTTGGGCACCCGGAGCTGAAATTCGGTCTCAATCCCCTCTTCAACCCCATCAGCCGGCTTGTCGGCACAGCCAAGGCCAAGGAGATCGCCATGCTGGGGGAGCCCATCGGCGCGATGGAGGCCCTCCGGATCGGCCTTGTCAATAAGGTTGCCCCCCCAGACCGTTACATGGAAGTGGCGAAAATCATGGCGAAGGAACTTGCCGGCCGTCCCCCGAAGGCCATAGAGGCCGTAAAGCGGATCTCCGAAGTGGCCCCTTACCTGGACAAGTGCTCCGCCCTCGAGTACGAGTTCGAGATTTCGGCCCTGCTCTTCTCAAGGGCCGAGCGCAAGGAATACATGCGGCAGTTTCTCGATGATCTGAAACAGAAAAAGAAAAGTGTCTGAGTGACTCAGTGTCTGAGTGTCTGAGTGAAGAGGGAGGAAAAGAAAAATCCTCCTCAACCCTCCTTTGTCAAAGGAGGGGGTCTGAAGAAAAAGAAAGCCCCGGGCTCAATCGAGTTCCGGGGCTAGTGCAGGTAAGAGAAATCCCCCTTTCATCCCCCTTTGTAAAAGGGGGATGAAAGGGGGATTTTTTGTCTTGTGGCTCTTCTTGTTGCTACCGGTACTCCTTGTCATAATCCGGCGAGGCGAAATCCTTGAGCTGGTCTCTCCGTTTTTTGTGCTGCAACTTTCGGAGCGCCTTCGCCTCGATCTGGCGGATGCGTTCCCGGGTGACACCCATCATCTCACCGACTTCTTCGAGCGTGAAGGGACCGTAATTGCAGGCAACCCAGGTACAGTTGCAGAACATGTCGTTCTTGAGCCACCACTCGCAGACCGTATCCGGGCAGGGCTCGGTAATCAAAATCACCTTTTTCTTGCATTTGTACATGCGTTCGACCGTCTCCTCTGGAAGGTTGCACCTATAGTAATGAGCATTTCGATTTTGTCAACGCTAAAGGACCTTTTTACTTCACTTTTTTCATGGGGGACACTCACGAAAGGCGCAATGCGCATCCCCTGTCGGGCTCAACCCGGCTGCATGGAAACGCAGAGCCACTCATAGCGTGGATGGGGAGTGCGCTTGTTGCACATGTTGCATTTCCAGTAAATAGATTACGTCGGTTTTTTGACGTGCTTATGTTTTTGTAACACACTGTAATGTATGCATATTGTGATAAAACAAGGCAGTGCACAGGCCTTGTGAAGTATCTGTTGATAAAGGTGTTGGCCTATGAGGTAAGTGCAGGTTTGAATGGAGGTTTTGCCGGATTGCCCGCTTTGGAGTCACGGATAAATATCATATATTAACAGCTAGTTAGATTAATTTGGTGCGCAACCATAACGGCACCGGGTTCTGCCGGAATTGCTGTTTACAGTCATTCTGTACGCCTTTTTGACGTTTTCCGCAGGTTGAAATTTCGTAGCCAACAGCCAACAGCCAACAGCCGACAGACAGAGAAGCCGAAAGCCAACAGCCTACAGCCGACAGTCAACAGCCAAAAGCGAAATGCCAACAAAGAATCTTCACTGTAGGCTGTAGGCTGTCGACTGTCGGCTTCTCTGTAGGCCCCGTCCGGGGCCGATTCGCCTTGACAATTAATAGTGAATGCATTAGCGTTACCCATCACTCCGGAGAGGGCGTCATGATTGGGGTTCTGGTCATTACACACGGCAATCTGGGAAGCGAACTGATCAGGGCGGCGGAACAGATCAAAGGCAGTCTCAACGGCGCGCTTCACATTTCGGTGGGAGAAACCAAGGGCCTCGAGGAACTGAGAAAAGAGATCACCGCGGCGATCCGGAAGTTGGACACGGGAATGGGCGTCCTGGTCCTCACGGACCTCTTCGGTGGAACGCCTTCGAATGTCTCCCTGGCCTTCTTGAAAGAGGGCAAAGTCGAGGTCGTCACAGGGGTCAATCTCCCCATGCTCCTCAAGATCCCGGATGAGAGGGAGAAGGAGACCGATCTTGCAAACTTCGCAGCGCAGATCCGGGACTACGGCAAGAAGAACATCTATCTTGCCAGTGAGGTACTCAAGAAGAAGGTTGGTGAGAATTAAAACCAAGCCGGGAACCTGCTGACAGGATTCCGGCTTTTTTTTATCTTTCGCACGCGTTACGGAAACCCGATGGATTTTTCCCTCATCAGAGTCGACAGCAGGCTGGTCCACGGGCAGATCATCGAAACGTGGCTGCCCTTCCTGAAGGCGGCCCGGATCGTCGTCGTCAACGATGAGGTGGCAGGCAGTTTCTTTCGTGAGACCGTCATCCGGATGGCCGTGCCCCGCGAGGCGGAGGTGCTGATCTACGGCGTCGATGAGTTCGGCAGCAGCGAGATCACCCGTCAGAACGAAAGCGTGAGGACCATCGTCCTCTTCAGCGGCGTCAACGACGTCGCCCGGGCGTGGGCCGCCGGTTTCCGCTTCAAAACGCTGAACATCGGCAACCTCTACAGCGAGAATTGCAAACTGCAGTGTTCCACATCGGTGTGCCTCGCCGATGAAGACATGGACCACATTCGGTTTCTTCTCGATTCCGGTGTAAGGGTGGAGCTGAGATCCGTTCCGAGCGACAGGGTAGTGGACTTCCGGGATCTTCTCGGCGGCGGGCGGGGCTGAGAGCGGATGGTGGTTTCAGCCATCCTGTCAGACGATCGGCGTTGCCCACGGGGGCGGTCATGGTAATCGAGACAGCCATCGCGGCAGTATTGGGTGCGTTGATCTGCCTGGACAGGGTGTTCGTCCAGTTCATGATATCACGACCCATTGTCGCCGGTCCGCTGATCGGTCTTGCCCTCGGGGACCCATACACCGGCCTGACAGCCGGAGCGCTTCTGGAGTTGCTCTGGATCGATCGAATACCCGTCGGGCCCTATGTGCCGCCCAACGATACCTTCGTCGCCATCCTGACCACGGCCGGCGCCATTCTTGCCGCCCCCGTTTCGGGGCATCCTCCACGCGAGCTGATCGCCCTTGCCATCCTCGTCTTTGCCCCTGCCGGGTATCTGGGGCAGCAGATGGAGATCCTGCTCCGAAAATGGAACGATGGCCTGGTCCTGCTAGCCGTGGAAGACGCAAAGACCGGGGATGCCGCCGCGCTCACCCGCCGGCATCTTGCCGCGCTGGGGCGCTATCTGGCGGGATCCCTTGTTTTCCTCGCCGCCGCGCTGACCTGCGGCATCTGGCTGCTCAGGGGCATCTACCCGGTCCTTCCCGAGTCATTCCTCAGGACCCTCGCCTTTGCCTCTACCATTCTTCCGCTCATCGGCATCGGGGTTGCTCTCAACACGATCAAGCTCAGGGGATACGTTCCCGTCTTTTGCGGTGTCTTTTTACTGCTTGCCATTGTCTCTGAATTCCTTTAAATTTTGACCGCCTTGGCCAAGAAGAAGTTGAGAGGTTGAGAAGCTAAGAAGGTGAGAAAATGATTCTCAATCTGTCTGAGGTTCCGCATTCATAACCTACGCATCTCAAAGTGGCTTGTTAAATTTTCATAAGATGTCAGTCAACGTCAAACAGATTGAGGATCTCGAGGTCGGACCGATGACGGAGGACGATCTCGACGAGGTCATGCAGATCGAGCGGGTATCCTTCAGTGTCCCCTGGTCCCCGGGCATGTTCAGGCAGGATCTCGTCTTTCCGCTTGCCCGATGCCTTGCAGCGAAGCTTGCGGATGCCGGAACAAAGCGGCTCGCCGGCTACATCCTTTGCTGGTTCGTCGCTGACGAGGTTCATGTCACAAACATCGCGGTGCGAGAGGATCTCCGAAAACAAGGGGTTGCCACCCGACTGCTCGAAGAGGCCCTGTGCCAGGCGCGCCGGGACCGGATGCTCTATTGTACCCTCGAGGTTCGAGTGTCGAATGAAGCCGCTAAGGGTTTTTATCGGAAACTCGGTTTCGAGACCAGGGGCATACGGCCGAAATACTATTCCGACAACAACGAAGACGCCATGATCATGTGGCTTGATCTTTAAACGGCAGGTCCGTTTAAAGATAGTGAAAGAAGTGCAGGAAGTGTCTGAGTGTCTGAGTGAAGAAATGGAAAAAGATAAATCCTCCCTGGCCCTCCTTTTACAAAGGAGGGAGTAAATAGGAATCCCCCCTTTCGTAAAGGGGGGGAGGGGGGATTTAGACTGGATAGACGGGACAGACGAGTACCCCATGCTTACCAAAGAAGACATGACCGCAACCATCCTCTCGAACACCGAGGTGGCACCGGAGCATTACCTCATGACGCTTGCCGTCAGCAGGGCCTTCAGGGACGCCCGGCCGGGGCAGTTCGTCATGCTGCGCCCTGCCGGCCGCGGCTTTCCGTTCCTGGGGAGGCCGCTCGGGATCTACAGTCTGGCGCAAAACGGGAACGGCGCGCGGATCGAGATCCTCTATCGCGCTGCCGGGAAGGGGACGAAGGTCATTTCGACACTGTGCGAGGGGGATCGTATCGAGATCCTGGGTCCGCTCGGCAACCGCTTCGAACTCAGGCCCGGAATGAAGACGGCCGTTCTCATGGCCGGGGGCATCGGGATCGCCCCGCTGGTCTTTCTGGCAGAGAGCCTGAGAGTCAATGCCCCGCCGGAAGGTTTGAAAATGATCCTCTACATCGGGGCACGGGATTCGGCGAGCCTTCTCGGGATCGACCGGATGAAAAACTATGGCGCAGAGGTTCGGGTCAGCACCGACGACGGCAGCGCCGGTTACAGGGGCCCGGTGACGGATCTTTTTCTGAAGGACCTGGCCTCTTTTGACGCTTCGAAAACGGAAGTCTTCATCTGCGGTCCCAACCCGATGCTGAAGAGGGTGAGCGAGATGATCGCGGATCATCCCGTTGCGTGCCAGGTGCTCATGGAGGAGCGAATGGCCTGCGGCATGGGGGCCTGCCTGGGGTGCACCATCGAGGTCCGCACACCATCGGGTGTGGAATACCGCCAGGTCTGCGCGGACGGACCGGTGTTCGATCTGCGCAGCATTGTGTGGCGTTGACGCCGAAGGCGTCAGGCTGCAGGCTACAGGCCGCAGGCCGACAGACAAAGAAGCCGACAGTGACAGCCCACAGCTGACAGCTGAAACCATAGATGAATTTTCACTGTCGCCTGTAGACTGTAGCCTGTAGCCTCAGGCTGCTTATCGATAAGAAGAAAGACGAGAAAAGTGGAATGGCGCTTGTTAAAACCTCTGACCGAAGTGAAAATCGGCAGCCTGATCTTGAAGAACCCAGTCATGACTGCGTCGGGAACCTTCGGGTACGGTGAGGAGTATTCGCCTTACATCGACCTCAACCGGCTCGGGGCCGTGGTGGTGAAGGGGATCTCGCTTGAGCCGCGCAGGGGGAACCCGCCGCCGCGGATCATGGAGACGCCCGGCGGGATGCTGAACGCCATCGGACTTCAGAACGTCGGCGTGAAGGCCTTCATCGGCGACAAGCTTCCCTGGCTGCGGCAGTTCGACACGAAGGTCATCGTCAATATCTTCGGTGAGACGCTGGAGGAATACGGGAAGGTGGCTGCTGCACTCAGCGGCGTTCCCGGCATTCACGCCCTCGAGGTCAACATCTCCTGCCCTAACGTTCAAAAAGGAGGGCATGTTTTCGGCTGTGACCCCGATGCGTCCCGCGAGGTGACGAAGATCGTGAAATCGGTCACGGATCTTCCCGTCATCGTCAAGCTTTCTCCCAATGTGTCCGACATCACCGAGATTGCGCGCTCCTGCGAAGACGCCGGCGCCGATGCGCTGTCGCTCATCAACACGCTGCTGGGCATGTCCATCGACATCGAGAGGCGCATCCCGCACCTGAAGAACGTGACCGGCGGCCTGTCGGGTCCTGTCGTCAAACCGGTGGCGATCCGCATGGTCTGGAACACCGTGAAAGCCGTCTCCATCCCCGTGATCGGAATCGGCGGGATCATGGAGGCCGACGATGCCCTGGAATTCCTCATCGCCGGAGCAAAGGCCGTGCAGGTCGGAACGGCCAATTTCGTGAATCCGAGGGCCACAATGGAAATCGTCGAAGGGATCGAGGCGTACCTTGCGCGCCACGGTATCGGGGATGTCAATGAAGTGATCGGCTCGCTGCAGAACGGAATAGGGACAGGGGACAGGCTACAGGACTGGCAGGCGACAGAGCAAGATCCTCTTTGCCCTGTCTGATAGCCTGATGCCTGTGGACCTGTGGCCTTATCATATCGACGCAGTAGACGGACTTATGCTGCGGAGGTAGCATGGGCAAGGCAGAGACAGATCGTCGACGGCGTCTGGCTTGTGGGCGGGCCGAATATTTCCATGTCGGAGGATGCCACGGTCTTCGTCATCGATTTCAGTGGCGAGCTCATCATGATCGATACCGGCGCCGGCCGCAGCGCCCGGACGCTGGTGCGCAACATCGAGGGTGCGGGCCTCGACCCGAAGAAGATCTCCACGGTCATCCTCACGCATTGCCACATCGATCACATCGGCGCTGCGCCTTACTTCCGGGAAAATTTCGGCTGCAAACTAGCCGCCCACGAACTGGACGCCCGTGCCATCGAGGAAGGCGACCCCATCATGACGGCGGCCAACTGGTATGAAACGGATTTCCCGCCCACCCCTGTCGATATCATCTTCAAGGGAGACCACGAGATCCTGCAGTTTGGGGCCGAAGAGCTGCACCTGCTCCACACGCCCGGTCACACTCCCGGATCCATGTCCATCTACCTGGACCGGGGCGGAAAGAGAGTTCTTTTCGGCCAGGACATCCACGGTCCTTTCCTGCCGAGCTTCAAGTCCGACGTCGGCCGCTGGCGCAAATCCATGGAGAAACTCCTGGCCCTCGAGGCCGACATCCTCTGCGAAGGCCACTTCGGGATCTTCCAGACGAAGGAACAGGTCCGGAAGTACATACAGGGGTATGTCAGGCAGTACTCTTGAAGAAGGGTCCAGGGACCAGGGTGTCAGGGTAAAGGGGATAGAAGGGGATGAGAAGTTCATTCTTTCTTACCTGTACCCTGTACCCTATACCCTGATACCCTTTTTTTCGAGGTTGCTCATCCTCACCCCGATCAGTCTCACCCTCTTTTTGAGCTCGACTTTTTTCAGGCACTCGAAGACCGTGCGGCGGATTGTCTCTTCGGAATCGACAGGTTCCCGGAGGCTGATGGAGCGCGTGTGTGTCTCGAAATCGCTGAAGCGGATCTTCAGGGTCACCGTGCGTCCCCGGTAGCCATCCTCGCGCATGGCCTTGACGACATCCTTTGTGAGCTCGGCCATCGTTTTCGCAATCACCTGCCAGTTGTGCACGTCCGTCTCGAACGTCATCTCACGGCTCATCGAGCGGGGTTCCCAGTGGGTGACGATGGGGCTGTCGTCGATCCCCCTCGATGCGTCGTACAGATAGCGGCCGTAGGATTGGCCGAATTCCCCCGTCAGCCGCTCCAGCGGAAGGGCGGCAAGCTGCCCGATCGTGTCGATTTCCATCTCCTTCAGGCGTGTCTCCGTCTTGGGTCCCACGCCCAGGAGCTTCCTTGCGGACATGGGCCAGATCCGGACGGACACATCTTCCTCTCCCAGGATCGTCAGCCCGTCGGGCTTCTGCATGTCCGAGCCGATCTTGGCCAGCAGTTTGTTGGGGGCGATCCCGATCGAGCAGGTGAGCCCCGTCTCGTCGAGGATCTGCTTTTTGATCTCCCGGGCGATCTCCTCTGCGGGGCGTTCGCTCTCCGAGAGGTCCAGGTAGGCCTCGTCGATCCCGACATCCTCCATGGCGTGGCTGAACCGGCGGAGCACCGCCTTGAAGAGCACCGAGCAGCGCACATACTCGTCATAATCGACAGGCAGGAAGATGGCCTGGGGACAGAGGCGGTAGGCCGTCCGGAGCGGCATGGCCGAGTGGATCCCGTATTTTCTCGCCTCGTAGGAGGCGGTGGAAACGACCCCGCGGCTCGAAGGGTCCCCCCCGCCGCCGATGACGACGGGCTTGCCCCGCAGTTCGGGTTTTCGTCTCTCCTCGACGGCCGCGAAGAAAGCATCCATGTCCAGGTGCAGGATCCGTTTCATACAGGCGGGGGATTATAGAGGATCAGCGGCAGGAATGCAAAAACGAAAGACTCGCGATGAAGGCCGCGCGCTCAGTCTTCTTGTCAGTCTTCCTGGATGAGGGATCGCCAGGCGTCCAGCGAATCTTCCGTCACTTCCAGATTATGACCTTTTCGGGCATGATCGGCCGCCTTCTTGAGGACCTCTTCGACCGTCTTCCCGTGGACCTCGAAATTGCAGTCCAGGCCCGCTTCGTTGAAACGTAATATCTTCATGACATCCGGTCTCCAGCTGGCGGTTCGCCGGTCCGACGACATCCGCCGGAGTGAGGCAATCAATACTGTGTCAAGCAAATGTCTTGCCAAACGGGTGAAAGTCCGGGGGATGACTCGCAGTCACCATTCAGCGGGCCCTTGCGTATACCCCCCCGTGGATCGTGTTGGGCCGAGGGGTGACTAAAATGTCATGCCGGGCATGTTACGATGGTATCATTGCGAGACTCTGCCCTGCAGGACCCCCAGTTTCGGTGGATTCCCGGCCGCGACATGGATGTCGCAGCAGTCGCACTGAAAAGGTCACAAAAAAACCTTTTCAATACCGGCCGTTGGTAGTAGAAATGGACCGTTTAAGTACCCGACAGGAGAGGCGCCTCAGGAAAATCACTACCCTGATCTCCCTCTCCCCACCGAGGGAGAGGGTTGGGGTGAGGGGGAATAATCCCGTTCCCCTGGTATTCCGGCGCAATCATGTTTGGTTCTTTCATTACCGGGAAGCCCCGGCCTGCGGGCGGGAGCTTCAATACACGAAGGGAGGGGCGCCTTGAAATCCTACCGGAAGGAATTGTGGCTCAATGTCCCGGCCCGGATGGCCTTCGTGAACATCACGGCCCAGGTCGAGGCGTGCCTCGGGGAGAGCGGCATTCGGGAGGGGATCGTCCTTGTCAACGCCATGCACATTACTGCCTCGGTCTTCATCAATGACGACGAGGCGGGCCTTCACAAGGACTACGAAGAGTGGCTGGAAAAACTGGCCCCCCATGAACCGGTCTCCCGCTACCGGCACAACCGCACGGGTGAGGACAACGGCGATGCGCATCTGAAGCGGCAGGTCATGGGAAGGGAGGTCGTCGTGGCCGTCACGGGCGGGAGGCTCGATTTCGGTCCCTGGGAGCAGATCTTCTACGGAGAGTTCGACGGCAGGCGGAAAAAGCGCGTGCTGGTCAAGATAATTGGGGAATAACAAAATAGTGTCTGAGTGCTTGAGTGTCTGAGTGTCTGAGTGAATTAAGATCGATTTCCGTTCCTATTTCACTTAGACACTTAAACACTTCGACACTTAGACACTTCTTTTCGCAAAGGAGGGAGGGATGGAGAAGGTCTTTTTTCCGGCAAGTGTCGTTGTTTTCGGGGTCTCTGCGGCGCCCACCAACCTGGGGCGAAACATTGTGCTGAACCTGCAGCGCTTCGGATTCAATGGGGAAATCTATGCGGTGGGGAAGGACGGCAGCGATGTCAACGGGGTCCCGATCTTCCCGGGAATTGACGAGGTGCCGGGGGTGCCCGACCTGGCCGTGTTCCTCCTGCCTGCCCGTCACGTGCCGGAGGCACTCGATGCCTGCGGGCGCAAGGGAATCCGCCGGGCCATCATCGAATCGGGCGGCTTCAGCGAGTATGCCGATCAGGGCCGTGACCTCGAGAGGGAGGTCTTGGACATCGTAAGGCGATGGGGCATGCGGGTCGTGGGGCCCAACTGCATCAGCATCGTCAACCTGGAAAACGGTCTCGTCCTGCCTTTTGTCCCCCTGGAAGACCGGGAGATCAGAAAGGGGAACATTTCGATCGTGGCCCAGAGCGGGGGGGTCGCTCTGGACTGCATGCGGCTGCTGTCCTATGAGAACCTGGGGGCCAGCAAGCTCATCAGCATGGGAAACAAGCTCGACGTCAACGAGAACGACTTCTTCGAATACCTGCGTTCAGACCCGGACACGGGGGTCATCGGGTTTTACCTGGAGGACGTGGCCGATGGCTGCCGGCTGATGAAATTGGCGGAGTCAACCGAGAAGCCGCTCATTGTTCTGAAGGCCAACACGAACCCCGCAAGCAACCACGCCGCACGCTTTCACACGGCGGCGCTCGCCGGGGACGACGAAGTCGTCACGGCAGCCTTCCGGCAGGCGGGGATTCACCGTGTGCAGAACCTCACGGAGATGATGGAGAGCTTCAAGGTCTTTTCGCTTCCCGTCATCAAGGGGCCGCGGCTCGCCGCCCTGGGGCGATCCGGCGGGCAGGCGGTGCTGCTGGCCGATGCGGTCCACCGCTACGGGTTCGAGCTTGCGAAGCTCTCCGATGATTTTTTCAACCACGTGAAACAGCACGTCCGGGCCGGCGTCATCCGCATGGCGAACCCACTGGACATGGGCGATATCTTCAACATCGACGCCTACGCCGGTATCGTGGAGAAGGCCCTTGCCGAGGACGGGGTTGACGGGGTCGTCTTCAGCCATGCCTATGTCGCCAGCCTGGAGGTTGAGCCGTCAAAGAGGCTCCTCGAGGCCTCCCTCGCCCTTGCCCGTCGCTATGGAAAGCCCGTCATCCCCTGCATCATCCCTGACAAGCACACCTGGTTTTCCGTGAAGGAGGAATCAGGCTCCTTCCTGTTCGAGGACGTCGACACGGCGCTCAAGGCTCTGGCGCGATCGCTGTGGCATCATCGTTTCCAGTCCGCCAGGCGCGCGGCCGCACCCAGGCGCCCGGCGAGGTCTAAGAAAAGCCCGGTCCTGAGGCCCGGGTTCATGGCGCCCGACGAGGCCTTTTCCCTTCTCGGATCCTACGGGGTTTCCCATGCCGGGCTTGCCGTTTCCGGGAGCGCCGATGAGGCCGTAAAGGCGGCGCGGCGCCTGCGCTACCCCGTGGCCCTGAAGACAGCCGACCCCGCCGTCCTGCACAAGACGGAAAAGGGCGCAGTGGTGCTCAATATCGCCGGCGAGCAGGAACTGCGAAAGGCCTTCAGGGCCATGAAAGCCCGGCGCTGTCTCGTCCAGAAAATGGCGCCAGCCGGTACCGAGGTTATCATCGGGGCCCGGAAGGACAACGAGTTCGGCCACGTCGTCCTGTTCGGTCTCGGCGGCATATTCGTCGAGCTGCTCAAGGACACGGCCATGCGCGTCATTCCCGTTGCGGCAAAGGAAGCCGAGTCCATGGTCCTGGAGATCAGGGCGGCAGGGCTTCTGAAGGGGTTCCGCGGCAGGGGGGCTCTTGATGTGAAGGCCCTGGCACGCTGCATTGCGGGCATCTCGAAGATGCTCGTGGATCACCCCGAGATCTGTAACATTGACATCAACCCGCTTATTCTCTACGGTAAGGGTCAGGGCTGCATCGCCGTGGACGCCAAGATCGAAGTCTCCTGAAGACAGCCGACAGCCTGCAGCCGACAGCCGACAGATCTTTTCTGTAGGCTGTAGACTGCCGACTGTAGGCTTCTTTGTATGTTTCTTGCAAATCCCCCACTCCATGGAGACCGGTATGAGACGAACCCTGTGCGTCGGCATCCTCCTGGGGGCCCTTTTGGCGGTCCTGGCGGGATGTGCGACGGGCGGCGACGAGTCCAAACCCGACGATGCGATTTCACTCTATCTCTCCGCCTACCTGGAAGGGCGCTACGAGGAGGCCTACCAGTATCTCTCCGCGGAAGACCGCCAGGCGAACAGCCTCGATGCCTATGTCACAGAGAGAAAGGACTCGGGGGGCTTCCTTACCCGCAACCTGCACCGCCTCATCCGCCACGACATTCGGGAAGTGACCCTGGTCGACGAGACACACGCCCGTGCAAAGGTGGAGATCAGCATCCCCGACTTCCGTGCCATCGTCGGCGAGATCTCCGGCGCCCTGCAAGCGGCCAGATACCCTGAAAGCGCCCTCGAAAATGTTTCCTTCGTCCGCCGCAACGTGGGGGCCTTCGAACAGAAGTACCAGACCGAAGGCATCCCGAGAAGGACGCTTCAAGAAAATGTTGAACTCGTCAAGGAAGGCCGGCAATGGAAGGTCAGGGCCGGCTTGGGGCTCAATGGGCCCGGGAAGCGCTGAAGACCATGATGTGGGTTCGTGAAATCCTCCTCTTTGCGGCGGGCATCACCCTTTTTCTCTTCGGGATGATGCGCCTGAGCGAGGAGGTGCAGCTCTACCTCAGCAACGTCCGCATCCGCCAGTATTTCAGGCTGGCCGTTGAGAGGCCCCTCTACGGCCTGGCGACGGGCATCGTCACTACGGTCCTTTTCCAGAGCAGCACGGCCACCTCCGTTCTCGTCGTCGGGATGGTGAGTGCCGGCCTCATGAGCTTCTACCGGTCGCTGCCGATCATTCTCGGGGCCGACGTGGGAACGACCCTCACTGTGCAGCTCGTTGTCTGGAAGGTCACCGAGATATCCCCCGTGATCGTTTTTGCCGGCGGCATGATCTGGTTTTTCGGCCGGGAGAGGTGGAAGAAGATCGGCGAGGGAATTTTTTATTTTGGCCTCATCTTCTTCGGGCTGGAGCTGGTCTCCATGGCGACGGTGCCTCTCAAGGACAGCGCGGCCGTTGGCAACCTGTTCCAGTGGGCGGATCATCCCCTGCTGGGGCTTGCGATCGGCGTTGTCGCGGCGTCGGTGATCCACTCCTCGGCAATCCCGATCACGATCCTCGTCATCCTGGCGCAAAACGACGTGATCACCCTCTACCATGCCATCCCTATTGTATTCGGCGCCAACATCGGGACGGCGATCACGGCCCTGCTCGCAAGCCTCGTGGCCAACGTCAACGGGAAGCGCACCGCCCTGGCGCATTTTCTCTTCAAGCTCATTGGCGCGGTCTTCTGCATGCTGGCCCTCCCGCCGTTCTTGCAGCTCGTGACGGCCCTCTCCCCCGATGCCGCCCAGCAGATCGTTTACGGGCACCTGCTTTTCAACCTGTTCGTCGTGGCATTTTTCTTTTTCTTTCTCCAGCCTTTCTCCTATCTCGTGGAGCGAATCATTCCCGGTAAGGTCGAAACGCTTCCCATCTGGCCCGAATTTCTCGACGACCGCTACCTGCCGGACGCGGCGGCGGCACTCGAGCAGGTCCGAAAAGAGCTGCGGCGCCAGATGTTTCTCGTCAAACGCATGTGCGCATCGAGCATGAACCTCATCCCGCATTTCGGTGAGGGAAGGGCCCGCGACATCCGGTACATCGAACTGGTCGTGGACAACCTGAGGCGGGAGCTGAACCGTTACCTGATGAAGATTTCCAAGGGCGGGCTGACCGTCGATCTCTCCAGGAAGCTCTTTGCCTATTCCGGGATGGCCGACGACATCGAGAGGATCGGGAACCACGCCGTCTACGTCGTCGGCCTGGCACGCGACAGAAACCGCGGCGATATCGAATTCACGAAGTGGGCCTTCTCGGAGATCGATGAAATCGCCGATCTGATCAACAAAAACCTGGACGATTGCGTTGCCTTGCTCGACGGGATCAATACCGAGCTGATCTCGAGGATTTTTTCCCGCGAAGACCGGATCGACCGTCTCGTACGGGAGGCCAGGAAGCGGCACCAGGAACGTTTCCACACCGGCGCCTGCCAGCCCGAGGCGGGGCCCATCTTCGTCGAAATGCTCCTGCGCCTGGAGCGCATGTCCGATCACTGCGAGAACATCGCCGAGTACGCGAGAGATCTTGCTGCAGGGAAGTGAAGATGTGAAAAAGAAGTGACTGAGTGTCTAAGTGTCTGAGTGAAGAGAAGATATAACAGAAGACAGTCATTGCGAGCCGAGCCTCGCGAGGCGTGGCAATCCACGATTGAGATATTTTAGATTGCTTCGTCACTTCGTTTCTCGCAATGACCGTATTGGTCAGGGTAAGTCGACACAGGCCTCAAAGCTAAAAACCCCCCTCCTTCCCCCTTTTATAAAGGGGGATGAGAGGGGGATTTCTATTTTGTTTCCTCGGTCCTCGTTCCTCGAACCTCGGTCCTATTTCAGCCTGACCGCACTCGCCTGCGGGCCTCTCAGGCCCTGTTCCTCGACGAATACGACCTCCATCCCCACCACCATGTCCTCGAAGCGCTCATTTCGCACGCTGTTGCGGTGGAAATAGACGTCCCGGCCGTCCGCTGAGACGATGAACCCGTAGCCCGCCTCCGGGAAGAGCGATGCCACGCGCCCCCGCGGCGGCTCCTCGTGGCGCTTGACCTCTCCCCGCTTTCTGCGGGCATAGGCCTGGACCCTTTTCAATGCGGCGTCGAAGGCGAGGTTGATCGCCCTGTGCAGGTCCTCGTGGGCCTCCCGCCGGATGACTATGTCCTTGCCGGGCAGGGCGAGGTCGATCCTCGCGTTGTAGACAAGCCCGCTGTTGCGGTTCCGGTGGGGAACTTGCAGCAAGACCCGGCAGCTCATCATGTCGCGATGGAACTTGTCGAGCTTTTCCGATTTTTTCAGGATGAAGGATTCGATTTCGCCGGTGAGCTCTAAATTACGGGAAGTGATCTGCAGAGGGATTCGTGCCATGGTTGTTCCCTCCTGATGTGGTTTTGTCTACCTTAGCACGGCTTGCTTTGGCGCGTCAAGGGAGCTTGGCGTGACGGCATCCGCAAAGATGCCGTTTCTCTCATTATTCTTGACATTTCCGGGATCGATCCGTTAGATGAAACCAATGCGGCTGCCGCACATCTGGCCGGCTCATCCTGCCATCGGCAGCATCGCTTTCCTTTCGGATGATCTGTCTTGCCGATGTCTTGCAGGAATTGCCGGGCGATGACGGCTTTGACCCCGCAGGCGTCGACAACGGTACCCCCGATTATGCCGTAAGAGGTTTCTTATGCCGACAAAGCGTCCTGTGAAGCCATCCGCACCGAAGAAAAGGGCTTCAGCCCCGGCCCCGAAGCGCGGCGCGGCGGATCGCAAGATGTCCGACGCACTTCTCCGGGAGAGCGAGGAACTGTACGCAAGCCTTTTTCGGAACAACCACGCCGTCATGCTGATCATCGATCCCGAAGACGGACGGATCGTGGATGCCAACCGGGCGGCCGTCCGATTCTACGGGTACACGGCGAGGAAGCTGAAAACGCTCCGGATCAGCGACATCAACATGCTGGAGGCCGGGGATGTACGCCTGAAAATGAATCAGGCACTCAAGGAGGAACAGCGATATTTCCTTTTCCGGCACCGCCTTGCAGATGACACGATCCGTGACGTCGAGGTCTGCAGCGGTCCCGTCACCATCAAGGGCAGGAAGCTCCTCTACTCCCTCGTTCACGACATCACGGAGCGCAAGAGCGCCGACGAGTCGCTGCGGTTCGAGCGCGAGCAGCTCTTTTCCATGTTCGACAGCATGGAGACGTTTGTCTACGTCGCGGATACGTTCACGCATGAGATCCTCTATACGAACAAGGCGCTGGAGAATACGCTCGGCAAGCCCGTCGTCGGTGGCATCTGCCACCGGGAATTCCAGGGCCTGGAGGCCCCCTGTCCGTTCTGCACAAATGATATCATCCTCAGGCAGTACCCCGCTTCCCACCACTGGGAGTATCACAATCCCAAGCTGGGCAAGGACTTCTCCATCATCGACCGCGTGATCAAGTGGCCCGACGGCCGCAACGTGAGAGTCGAATTTGCCACGGACATCACAGAACGCACGCTGGCCGAGGAGGCGCTGAGGGACAGCGAGAGACGCTATCGGCTGCTGGTCGACAACGCCGAGATTGCCGTAGTCATCACCTCCATGACTACCGGAGAAGTCCTGTTTGGCAACCAGCGAGCCTCCGTCCTTTTCGACGTGGCCATGGACAATGTCGTCGGCCGGCAGGCACGGCAGCACTGGGTCCATCCGGAAGACAGGGACCGTTTCATTGCAGAGCTGACCAGAGTGGGGAGGGTCACCGATTACGAGTGCGCGCTGAAGACCGGGGGGGGCGCGATCATCTGGGCGCTCATCTCGGCAAGCACGATCGATTACGCAGGGCAACAGGCGGCGTTTGTCGTGTACAACGACGTCACGGAGCGCAAACGGGCCGAGGAGGCCCTGCGCGACAGCCTCGAGACGGCGAGCGCCATGCTCAACGCCGCCACGGAATCCTTCGGGCTCATCGACACGGGGGGGATGGTGCTGGCAGCCAACGAGACCTTCGCCCGGCAACTCGGCAAGCCGCTCGACGGCATCATCGGAACCTCGATCTATGATTATCTGGGCCCTGCCCTGGCGGTGCACCGCAGGGAACGGTTCGGCGAGGTCAGCAAAAGCGGACAGCCCCTTCGGTTCAGCGACGAGCGGGACGGGCGCTGGCTCGAACACAGCCTATACCCCATCTTCGATTTCCGGGGCAGGGTCAACCGGCTGGTCATCTACACCCAGGACATCACAGACCGGCGACGCTCGGAGGAGGCCCTGCGTCAAAGCGAGGTGCTCCTGACGAGCATCTTCCAGGCCGCACCCGTCGGGATCGGTCTCGTCTACAACCGGGTCCTCGGCTGGACAAACGAGCAGGTGGCACGCATGCTGGGCTATTCCATCGAGGAGCTGGCGGAGAAAAGCGCCCGCATCCTCTACGAAAGCGACGAGGAATTCGAGCGCGTGGGCCGCGAGAAGTACCTCGAGGTCCGGCAGGGCCGCATCGGCGTGATCGAGACCCGGTGGAAGCGAAAGGACGGTGCCTTCCTGGACATCCTGCTCAGCTCGAAGGCCATCGACCCCTCCGACATTTCCGCGGGTGTTGTCTTCACGGCCCTGGACATCACGGACCGCAAACGAGGCGAAGAGGCCCTGCAGCGCTACCAGGACGAACTCGAGCAGCGCGTCCGGGAGCGCACCTCGGAACTCATGGTGGCCAACCAGGCCCTGATCCTCGAGATCGAGGACCGCAACCGGGCCGACAAGGCCCTGAGGGATTCGGAAAGGCGCCTTTCCGACATCATCGAGTTCCTGCCCGATGCCACCTTCGTCATCGACTGCGACGGAAAGGTCATTGCCTGGAACAAGTCGATGGAGACCATGACCGGGATTCCGGCAAGGGACATGCTCGGCAGGGGCAATTACGAGTATGCCCTGCCATTCTACGGTGAAAGACGGCCTATACTCGTTGACATGGTTCTGTCGGCCGATGAAGAGATCGCCCGCCGCTATACAAAAATCCAGAGGCGGGGTGATGTCCTCTTCGGCGAGACCAACTCGCCGAGGCTGGGCGACCGCAAGGAAAATATCTATCTTGCCGGCACGGCGGCGCCCCTCTACGATTCCCAGGGAAATCTCGTGGGCGCCATCGAGTCCATCCGTGACATCACGGAGCGCAAGCGCGCCGAAGAGGCCCTGCGCTACCGCGATGCCATCCTGGAGGTGGCAAGCTTCGCGGCCGAGAGGTTCCTGAAGGCCCCCTCCTGGGAGATGGACATCCGCGAGATCCTGGCGAGGCTCGGCACGGTCACCAACGTGAGCCGCGTGTACATTTTCGAAAACCGGATATCGGAGGAGGGAGATCTTCTCTCGAGCCAGCGCTACGAGTGGGTGGCGGACGGGATCAAACCGGAGATCGATAACCCTGAAATGCAGGACTTTTCTCTGGAGCGGGAAGGCTTTGGGCGATGGATCGATACCATGAGAAAAGGGGGCCATCTCCACGGCCTCGTCCGGGAAGCCAGCGAAGGCGAAAGAAAAGTCCTGGGATCCCAGGACATCCTTTCCATTGCCGCCGTGCCCGTCTATCGCGGCGACCACTGGTGGGGTTTCATGGGGTTCGATGAATGCGTCAACGAGAGGCAATGGTCCGATGTGGAGATGGAGGCCCTCACCGTGGTGGCAAGCACGCTGAGCGCGGCCATATCGAGAAAACACACCGAGGCAAGGCTGGTTCAGACCTCCGAGCGCCTCTCCGTCGTCCTGGAGTCCCTGCCGATCGTCACCTTCACGGCAAAGGGAGACGAACAGGCGGAGATCACCTACATCACGGGCACCGTGGAGGAGATCACGGGGTTCCGGCCCGAGGAGTTTCTGAAGGAGCCTGGTTTTCTGATGGATCACATCCATCCCGATGACCGCTCCGTCGTCCGCAGCTGTCACCTGGGCATCGGCTCGAAAGGCATGTGCGGCTGCGAATTCCGGTTCCGCGCCGCAAACGGAACATACCGCTGGTTTTCCGAGTTCTGCCGGCTCATCCACGGCCCCGAGGGATCGATAGGCCGCATCGTGGGGATGTGGCAGGACGTCACGGAGGAGAAGCGCATCCTCCAGGAGTCCAATACCCGCCTGCAGCAGGTGATCCAGGCTCACAAGCTGGCCTCCCTGGGCGAGATCGTCGCGGGTGTGGTGCACGAGATCAACAACCCCAACAGCTTTATCGCCTACAACATCCCGCTGCTCGAAGAGATCTGGAAGCTCTGCGAGCCCGTCGTGGCCGACTACGCCTCCGCCAATCCCGGCTGGGGAAGGCGCGACGTGAGCTACGAAGAGCTGCGCAATGACATGGCGGAGATCATCAACGCATTCCGAATCGGTTCGGACCGCATCAACCGGGTCGTTTCGAACCTGAAGGATTTTGCCCGGGTCGAGGAGGGTGCCCAGGCGAAGCCCGTCTCCGTGAACGACGTCATCGAAAAAACGCTCATGATCGTGGGCGGCCAGATCCGCCGGTCCGTTTCCAAGCTGGACCTCGACCTCGGAGGCGACCTGCCGCAGGTGCAGGGGCACTTCCAGAAGCTCGAGCAGGTGATGGCCAATATTCTCGTGAATGCCCACCTGGCCATACCGGACAAGGAAAAAGGGCGGATTCGCATCTCCACGCGCTACATCCAGAGGTTGGGTTCCGTGGTTGTCACGATCGAGGACAGCGGCGGCGGCATGACGCGGCCCGTCATCGACCGCCTCTTCGAGCCCTTCTTCACGACGCGACGCGACACCGGCGGCACGGGGCTGGGGCTTTCGGTCTCCTACGGCCTTATCCAGGAGCACCAGGGCGTGATCGGGGCCCTTTCGCGCCCGGGCATCGGGAGCCGGTTTACCGTATTCCTCCCCGTAAAGCAGCCCGGGGGGCATCTGAACCTGAGGCCGCTCATCCTGCCCCTCGAGAGAGACCTCGACAGGCTTGACGAGCTTCAGATGGAGCTGAGCGGCATCGATGACGGCTTCGTGCACTGGTTCTACCACTACGAGCCGTCCGTGGAGCGACTGGCGGAATACCTGGACCAGCACCCCGAGGTCGACATCATCCTGATGACCGAGCCGCCGTCCGGGCTGGATCCGGCTGAGCTGTTGCGGGCCCTTCGGGAGAGATTTCCCCTGCTCACGACGATCGCGTGGGGAGGCGTGGAGAAGGATTTCACCGGGGCGGGCGGTGAGAAGCCGGACATCTACATCAAGGGCCCGCCGGACATCAGGAAACTCAAAGGGGTCATTGACGGGATCACGAGGCAACGCTTCTAGGCCGCGGAGCGGCGGGGAAAACAGTGTCTGAGTGTAAAAGTGTCTGAGTGTCTGAGTGAAGATAAGAGAAATCCCCCTCGATCCCCCTTTGTTAAAGGGGGAAGTGAGGCCCCTCCCCGTTAATAAAGGGGGAAGTAAGCCCCCCCTTTCGTAAAGGGGGGTTGGGGGGATTTAACGAAACCAACGAAATAAACGAAACGGACGAGTAAGGTATGAAAATTCTTGTAGTTGACGACGAGGACGTGACCCTTTCGTCCATGAAGCGGCTCCTGCGGTGGCAGGGCATCAAGGACGTCGAGACCTGCGACAGCGGCAAGGAAGCGATTCGCCGGATCAAGGCGGGCGATTACGACATCGTGCTGCTGGATCTCCTCATGCCCGAAGTGGACGGGATCCAGGTGCTCGAGGCGACGAAGCCCTTCAGGCCCTACACGGAGTTCATCATCATCACGGCCGTCGATGTCCTGTCGCAGGCCGTGAAGGCCATTCGCCTGGGCGCCTACGATTACCTCGTGAAGCCCGTCGACAACGAGCATCTCTTGAGAACCCTGGAGCGCGCCTTCGAAAGGAGAGGTCTCCTTGCGGGCATGAACATGGCGCGGCAGGCCCGTGATGCCCCGCAGCCTGCCGGGTTCTCCGAGATCGTGACCGAGTCGTCCCAGTTCCGCTCGCTGCTTTCCTATGCCCAGATCATGGCCAAGGGGGGAAACCCCATCCTGATCACCGGCGAGTCGGGCACCGGCAAGGAGCTTCTCGCCCGCGGGATTCACCGCGAGGGGCCATCGCCCGGCGGTCCCTTCGTGGCCGTCAACATCTCCTCGATTCCGGAGACCCTTTTTGAAAGCCAGTTTTTCGGTCACGTCAAGGGGGCTTTCACCGGGGCCCTCCGGGATTACGAGGGGCTTTTCGAGCAGGCCGACGGGGGCACGCTCTTTCTCGATGAAATCGGGGAGTTCCCCCATCAAATGCAGTCGAAACTCCTTCGCGTTTTGGAGGAAAAATCCTTCGCGCGTCTGGGCGAGACGAAGCCCATCCGCGTCGATGTGCGGATCATCTCGGCGACGAACAGGGATCTGGACAAGGCCTGCCAGGAGGGGAAGTTCAGGCTGGATCTCATGTACCGGCTCAAATCTGCCCATATCCACCTGTCTCCCCTCCGGGAGCGCAAGGACGACATCCCGTTGCTGGCGGCGCACTTTCTGAAGCTTTCCACGGAAAAATACCGGAAAGAAGTCCACGGGTTCAGCCCCGAGGCCATGGACATCCTGCTGCGGCGCGATTACCCCGGAAACGTGCGGGAACTCGCCCAAGTCGTCGAGAATGCCGTCCTGCTTGCCGACTCGACGACCATCATGCCCCGGCACCTGGGCGAGGAGGTCTCATCGCCTCCCTTGTTTTCACGCAGTCTCTGCAGTCTGAAGGAGAATTACGAGACCCATGTCCTCTACGTGCTGACTCACACTCACGGCGACCGCAAGCAGGCCGCGCAGATCCTGGGGATCACGGTGAGGCAGCTCCAAAGGAAGCTCGTGGAGATGCGCCGAAACCCACGCTGGAAAGTGATCCTGGGCGACCTTTAAGTCACTGAAAGCGACAAAAAGGTCACTTTGTCATTTATCAATTCATTTCGACAAGTTGGCACCACAACCGGCAGAGTGGATCTCTCCGGTCGAAACCAATGTGTGACATACGATGCTCCCTTCTTTCCGCCGGCTCCGGCCGGTTCGGCCAATTTGATCTTTTCTGAAGCGCACTTAACAAAATCTTCCCCCTCTCTTCCCGCGTGGCATCCTGCTTGCTAACTAAACATGATGGATGAAAGGAGCAGGATCATGAAACCACTGACGGCAACCGGTGCGGAACGAGAGATCAGAGACGAAAAGCGTCCAACCATGGAGTCGAACATCGTAGACACCATGCGGCGATATTTTCAAAACGATACGGGGATGTCGAAAGGCGATCTGGAATACACCATCGTCAATTCCGTCAAGAGATACTTCGAGGGCAAGCCCCCCGAACGTTCATGATCAACGAGCGAATGTAACCGACGATTCATCCGGAAAAACTCATGTTATTGCTCAATACACTCACGCTGATTATTCTGGGTGCCGTAAAAAAGATCGATGGCTGGATCGAATCCGCCGTCGTGGATAACGAGGAAAGCCCCTCTTTGACGACAGTGGGTCTCGGCTTGGCTCTGCTCTTCGGACTTTGGGGGCGATATGTACTTCCCCTGTTCCGGATGAATGCGGAGCTGACCGCCGGGGACGAAGGAACCAAACCGATGCGGGAACGGAAAGGCGCAAGGGGGAGCAAAACGGACCTCGAGTGCCGTTTCGATCTGCAGGGGCGTCTGATTGACGTGCCGTCGGGGGCAGCGAAGCTGACGGGGTTCAATCGCGAGACCATGATCGGATCCCTTTTCAGCCGCTTCCTCAGGGAAAAGGATGTTGCGGCCGTCATCGACGGGTTCATTCAGGTCCTGAGGGGCGAAGACGCCCATGACCTGCGGGTCCGTCTTCGGACGGCCGGTGGTGAATGGATGCCGGTACAAATGGACCTGTACCCTGTCATCCGATCGGGGGAAATCGCGGGAGTCCGCGGGACGCTGAGACCCTTGGCTGACCGACCGCTTCCGGACCGGAGTGACGGTGCCCGGCCGGGCGCCTGCGTTTACGTATTCCGGAAAGGGGAGATGCTGTTTGTCAACTCCCGGTTCGAGCAGAGCAGCGGTTACGGCCGTCGTGAAATCGCGGCCGTCGACCCGATGCAGATCGTTCACCCCGCCGACAGGGTGAGAGTCAGGAAACACAACATCGACTATCTGAAGAGGACCGCCCCCTCGACTTGTGATTTCCGCATCGTGACGCGCGACGGGCGTGTCAGATGGGTCCGCGCGTCGCTGCGGCCCGTGGTATACAAGGGAGAGCAAGCTCTCCTCGGGAATCTCATTGTCATGCCCGCCCAAGAGCAGCCCCCTGTGCGCTCGCGTGGCCGCGGGGGAAACGCGGCGTCGTCGACGCCGTACGGATGTTCTGCGTCGGCGTGAGCCGGGAACCCATAGCAGTCACCCTGCCAACAGAACCTAGCCAACAGCCAACAGCCGACAGCCAACAGCCAACAGCCAACAGCCAACAGCCAACAGCCAACAGCCAACAGCCAACAGCCAAGCAGATCCTGGCTACCATTTCTTTTTTAGGCTGTAGACTGTAGGCTGTAGGCTTCTTTTAGACGGGAGAGATAAAACGATGCTAAGTCGCAACCAGTCATCTTCGTTGAAGGAGGCCATGCTCTGGCGTACCCGGGGCGAAGGAAACGTCGAGTGCTACCTCTGCAATCATCACTGCCGGATCGCGGAGGATCGGTTCGGCATCTGCGGCATGCGCGAAAACCGTCAGGGGAGATTATACACCCACGCTTACGGTGATCTCATCGCCGCCCACGTGGACCCCATCGAGAAAAAACCCCTGTATCACTTCCTGCCGGGGACCACCTCTTTCTCCGTGGCAACGATGGGATGCAATTTCAAGTGCTCTTTCTGCCAGAACTGGAAGATTTCCCAGGCCTCCAGGCGCGACGGCGGGTCCGTCGAGGGCTATCGGATGCGGCCGGAAGGGGTCGTGGAAGCCGCTCTCGAGAATGGCTGCCGGAGCATTTCCTATACCTACACGGAACCGACCATCTTTTTCGAGTATGCCTATGACATCTCGCGGCTGGCAAGACACGCCGGGCTTGCGAATGTCTTTGTCACCAACGGATTCATGACGACGGAGGCCCTGGAGATCATCGCCCCCTACCTGGATGCAGCCAATGTCGATCTCAAATCCTTTCGCGACGAATTCTACCGCAAGACGTGCCGTGGCCGGTTGGAGCCTGTCCTCGAATCCATCCGCTTTATGAAGAAACTCGGCATCTGGATCGAGATCACGACGCTTATCGTTCCCGGCACGAACGACGGTGAGGAGGAAATCGCCAATATCGCACGCTTCATTGCCGAGGTCGACCCCGACATCCCCTGGCACGTGAGCCGGTTCCACCCCGATTACCGGATGCAGGACGTAGGTGCCACACCGTTTGAGGTCATGCGCAAGGCCTGGTCAATCGGAAAGAAGGCAGGGCTGCGCTACATCTATCTCGGCAACGTGGTCGGGGAGCCTGCCGAGACCATCTGCCCCGGGTGTCGGAGCGCCGTCATCCGCCGCCGGGGATTCTGGCTCGAGCGCAACGACCTGCGCGAGACCCAGTGCCCGCGCTGCGGGACCCGCATCGCCGGGGTCTTCCGGGAACGGCGGGCGCAGCAGGCGACCCCGGAGATCCGCTATCACGCAACAGGCGGGCGCTAGCCAACAGCCAACAGCCAACAGCCAACAGCCAACAGCCAACAGCCAACAGCCAACAGCCAACAGCCAACAGCCAACAGCCAACAGCCAACAGCTCCTTCCTGTCTACTACTTCTTTTTTCTGCAGGCTGTAGACTGTCGGCTGTGGACTGTAGGCTGAAAAATCCCCCTTTATCCCTCTTTTCAAAGTGGGATAAAGGGGGATTTTTCTTGCTTTCTCCCCCCCGTGATGCTATTTCAAGTTCGTTGTTTTCTCCTGTCCATCGGTTAACTTAACCCGTCCAATCCATTCGAAAAGCGGCAGCGTAACCACCACCCGGGTAACATCCTTCATCTCTGTTTTTCGACTCTCCCAGGGTTGGCGCAGCATGACGGATCACTCCCCCTTTTCATCATCGACTCGTTACAGGATGGCGGCAGCCAGCCCGGTCGTGGGGCGCACCGCACACGCCATGAAAGCTGATAGCTCCTTCCTGTCTACTATTTCTTTTTTCTGCAGGCTGTAGGCTGTAGACTGTCGGCTGCAGACTTCTCTTTATGCTGTCGGCTGTCGACTGTCGGCTGTAGGCTTCTTTTGTAGGCTTCTTTTTGATTTCTGAAAGGAGGTGAATCCGGGGTCATAGAGACGGCTTTTTCCGAAAAAACGGCCTTCGACGGGAATGATCTGAGTACTGCACTCAATCGATGCGGTCTATAAAGGAGGGAACTTTATGACTGTTTTCAAAAATTACGCCGAGACCAAGAACAAAAGGCCCGGGCCGCTGAGCGGGCTCCGGGTCCTCGAAGTCTGTACGCTCCTCTTCGGTCCTGCCGGCCCGTCCTTCCTCGCGGGCCTGGGGGCCGAGGTCATCAAGATCGAGCTGCCCCCCGCGGGCGACGTGACCCGCTCCCTGAACCCCTTCGGCTGGTTCTACAAGGAACAGGGGCCCATGTTCATGCACATCAACCCCGACAAATACTACCTGGCCCTGGATCTTCACATCGACATGGCTCAGCAGATCTTCAAGGAGCTCTGCGCCAAGTCCGACGTGGTCGAGTTCAACCTGAGGCCCGCCGTCACGAACCGCTGGAACATCGGCTACGAGGAAATCAGGAAGGTCAACCCCGGCATCATCTACATCGAGAAAAACGGCTTTGGCCAGTGGGGCCGCTACGCCGAGGAGGACCGGCCCTCCAACGACGGCGCTGCCCAGGCCCTCTCGGGCTATGCCTGGATGTCCAGCTTCGGGGGTCGGCCGCCGCTCAAGCAGAGCATCTGGATCTGTGACGTCTACGGGGCCATGATGGGCGAGGTGGCCGTGATGGCCGCCCTGCATCACCGCAAGCGCACCGGCAAGGGTCAGTACATCGAGATGTCCCAGAGCGAAAACATCATGCGTGCCATGGGGTGGGTCTGGCCTTACCAGCAGGTGGCGCAGAAAGGGGCCGAGCCCTCGGGAAACCGCGACCAGTGCATCTGCCCTGCCGACACGTTTTTGTGCAAGGACGGCCTGTTTGTCGCCGTTGCCGCACCGGCGCCGGACGAGTTCAAAGGCCTCTGCGCGGCGATGGGGAAACCGGAGCTGGCAGGGGATGCCCGCTTCAAGGAGCACACGGAGCGCCTCAAGGACGAAAATGCCCTCGCCATCCTCAAGATCATGGCCGAGTGGGCCGTCACGAAGACGGCCGACGAGATCGAAAAGCTCGGCATCAAGCACGGCTTTGCGGCTTCGCATCTTTTCACGGCGAAGGACGAGTGCGAGGACCCGCACCGCCGGGCCCGCGGCTCCGTCAAGGAGATCGACGATCCCATGTACGGCAAATTCGTGGATCACGAGATCCCCATCAACATGTCCAAAACACCCCCCAAGCATCGCTGGACGGTCAGGCCCGTCGGCTTCGACAACGATTACATCATGGCGAAGATCCTGGGCCGCAGCCAGCAGCAGATTGCCGAGCTTTACGGCCATGGCGTGCTGGGGAAGTGGAAGGACCAACAGGGCCGCAGGCCGCCCCCCGAGTGGGACGGCCAGTCCGGAGCCATCTTAAGGAGGTGATGAGCTATGGCAGACTACAAGAGAGCGAAATGGGCGGCCTGGGCGGATCACGTCCGCGGGCAGGACGACCCGGCGAAGAATTTCGAGAAACCCGAGGCCCTCGACGATCTCATCGTGATCGACATCAGCTCCCGCAGCATGGCAGGGTGTTATTGCTCCTCGCTGCTGGCCGAGCTGGGGGCCGAGACGATCCGCATTGAATCTCCGGGGGGCGATCTCGTGCGGAGTTATTCCCCCAACGGCATCATGGTCAAGGACACGGGGCTTGCCTACCTCCAGGAGGGCCGCAACAAGCATCATGTCACCCTGAACATGGAAACCGCCGAGGGGCGCGAGATGTTCAAATCCCTCGTCGGAGCCGCCGATGTCCTCATCGAGACCTATCCCGCGGGCAAGATGGATGCCTGGGGGCTTGGTTACGAGGAGCTGTCAAAACTCAACCCGCGGCTGATCATGTGCTCGATCACGGGCTTCGGGCAGTTCGGGCCGGACAGCAGCCGCCAGCAGTACGACTACGACAACGTCTCCCAGGCGCGCTCCGCCGTTCAGTATGGAACGGGCGAGGTGCTCCCCGAAGGCAAGACCGTCAAGGACATGCCCTACGCCGTTCCCACAAAGGCGGGCCCCCACATCGCCTGGGCCGTCTCGGGAACCTTCGGGGCCATGGGGATCCTCTCCGCCCTCTATCACCGCGACATCAGCGGGGAAGGGCAGGCCATCGACATCTGCACGCCCGAGGCTTACGGCCGCCTGCATGATTACCAGCTGATGTGGTACGCCCACGGCGGGGTGACGGCAGAGCGGTTCGGCAGCCTCGACACGGCACTGTGGCTCTATGGGTTTTACCCGACGACGGACGGCGGCGTGTTCCTCGGCGGCCTGAGGCTCGAGATGTGGAAGGCCTTCGTCGACATCATCGGAAAGTACGACGAGTGGAAGGCCGAGGAGTGGACGACACTGGCGCCCTTCATGAAGAAGGACTGGCAGCTCAAGTACCAGGCCATGATCAACCCGGAGACCGCGAAGTACTCGAGCCAGGAGCTGACCCAGAAATCCGTCGAGTACGCCAAGAGCGGCAGGCTTGCCCCGATCACGCCGGTCGTGGCCGAGATCGTGTCGCCCTGGAAGGCGATGCATGACGAGAACTGGCAGGACCGCGGCATGTTCACCCCCGTGCAGGATCCTGTCTACGGGTCCGTCATCTGCGCCCAGTCCCAGTGGAAGGCCACGGAGACGCCGCCCCGGACGAAGTGGGCCTGCCGCCCCGTGGGCTACGACAACGGACACGTCTACCTGAACTATTTCGGCTATGGTCCGGTGAAGCTCAAGGAATTGCAGGACAAGGGGATCATCTAGAAGAAGTGGAAGAAGTGTCTGAGTGTGAAAGTGTCTGAGTGAAGAGATAAAAGAATAAAGTCATTGCGAGCCGAGCCTCGCGAGGCGTGGCAATCCACGATTGAGAAACATCCTTGAGATTGCTTCGTCGCTTCGCTTCTCGCAATGACCTGATTGGTCAAGGAAAGACGCCGCAAGCCAAAAGGCAAGAAAATCCCCCTCTATCCCCCTTTACAAAAGGGGGAGGAAGGGGGCTTCGAACGAAACAAACGAAATAAACGAAAAGAACGAAATAGACCATATTTCATAGGAGGAGGGAATTTTTATGTCTCTTGGTATTCCCCTGACAGACGCGGACAAGGCTAAATTCAAAACCCTGAACAAGGAGAGCGTCGAATTCCTGATGACCCGCTACAACAAGGTGAACCGCTGGGTCATCGCCGACATGATCCGCCGCAGCGCCTACCACTATCCCGACAAGACGGCCATGATCTTCGGAGACAAGAAGATGACTTATGCCGAGATGGAGGCCGAGTGCAACCGTGTGGGCAACGCGCTCATCGACCTGGGCATCAAAAAGTACGACCGCGTGGCCATCCTGGCGCACAACACGATCGACCACGTGATCACCTGGTTCGGCTGCTGCAAGGCGGGCGCCGTCTACCTGGCCATCAACTACCTGCTGCGGGGCAAGGACATCGCCTACTGCATCAACCACTCCGAGAGCAAGCTATTCATCGTCGAGGACTCCCTCTATGATCTCGTGAAGGACGTCCTGGACGAGATGCCCACGGTGAAGACCTGGATCTGGTCGAGGCAGGGCGCGGGCAAGCCGCCCGTCAGCGACAAGTTCAAGGATTTCGAGCCCTGGTACAAGGCCTATCCGGCTACCGAGCCCGACACGGTCCTGAGGATCGAGGACCCCGTCCAGATGACCTACACGAGCGGCACCGAGGCGCTCCCCAAGGGGGTCATCATCACGAACCAGGCCCTCATGGCCCAGTACATGGGCTGCATCGTCGACGGCCAGTACGACGAGGACGACGTCCAGGTGAACGCTCTTCCCATCTACCACTGCGCACAGCGCGACGTCTTCCTGAACCCCGTGTTCTGGGTGGGCGGGACGAACATTCTCATCGCCCCCGACATGGTGCAGATCCTGAAAAATATCTCCGACTACAAGGCCACCATGTTCTTCGCGCCGCCCACGGTCTGGATCGGCCTGCTGCGCCACCCCGACTTCGGCAAGTACGACCTCACGAGCCTGAAGAAGTGCTACTACGGGGCCTCCATCATGCCGGCGGAGATCCTCAAGGAAATCATGGAGAAATTCCCCGGGTCGGGAACCTGGAACTATTACGGCCAGACGGAGCTTGCGCCCTACCACACGGTTCTCAAGGCCAAGGATGCCCTTCGCAAGCTTGGCTCCGCGGGCCTGGGCGGCATCAACATGGAGACGAGGCTCGAGGACGAAAGCTTCAATCCCGTCGCGCAGGCGGGGGTTCCCGGCGAGATCTGCGGCAAGGGCCCCCACGCCCTGATGATGTACTTCAAGGATCCCGACAAGACCGAGGAGGCCATGAAGGGCGGGTGGTTCCACTCGGGCGATGTCGGCATCATGGACGAGGACCGCTACATCACGGTTGCCGACCGCAAGAAGGACATGATCAAGACAGGCGGCGAGAACGTACCCACGCGCGAGGTCGAGGATGCCATCTATAAGGATCCGCGCGTCCAGGAGGTTGCCGTCATCGGTATTCCGCACCCGAAGTGGGTCGAGGCCGTCACGGCGATCATCGTGCCGAAGGCGGGCCAGACGATCGCCGAGAAGGAGATCGTCGAGCTGTGCCGCAAGGAACTGGCGGGCTTCAAGGTCCCGAAGGGGATTGTCTTTGTGCAGGCGCTGCCCAAGACACCCACGGGCAAGATTCTCAAGCGCGACATGCGCGTGACGTACAAGGGGATGTTTGACAAGGACAAATGAAAAATCCCCCTTTCATCCCCCTTTGCAAAAGGGGGAAAGAGGGGGATTTGAACGAAACAAACGAAACAAACGAAATAGACGCATCCGTGAATGTTCTCCTCGTCAATCCCGTCTTCACGGGCAGATCGGAGCTGCCGCCGCTTGGGCTTCTGAGCCTGGCGGCAGCTCTGTTGCAGGACAGCCTGACCGTGGAGGTGCTCGATCTGGACACGGGCCCATTGCCGGACCCCATGGGAAAGCTCGACGAGACGATGGGCCGTCTCGATCCGGCTGTCGTGGGTGTGACGGCCATGTCCGACAGCTTCCGGTCCGCCCTGGAGGTCTGCCGACGTGTGAAGGCCTGGAACCCTTCTGTAATAACGGTTCTGGGAGGAATCCATGCGACGGTGCACGACAGGCGGATCCTCGCGTCCTGCGCGGACGTGGACATCGTCGTCCGGGGCGAAGGTGAGGTGATCTTCCGTGAGGTGGTCCGTGCGCGAAACGCCGGGCTGCCGGTCTTGGGAATCAGGGGGATCACGCATCGGGACGCCGGGAGGATTGTTCGCAATACTCGAAGAAACATACCGCCGGATCTCGACGGCTATCCAATCCCGGCTCACCACCTGCTCGCGGGGGATGGGTATCGTGCGCGGGGCGTTTCGTCGAGCCGAGGGTGCAGCCACCGGTGCACCTTTTGTTCGATCCGCAGCCTCTATGGAGGCGCCGTCCGGTTCCGGGACGTCGGCAGCCTGATGGATGAGATCGTCCTGCTGTCCGATCTGGGGGCGCAGCGGATCTTCTTCAGCGACGACAATTTCACCGACGACGCGGCAAGGGCGGAGTCCCTCTGCCGCGAGATCGCGCGAGAGGGTTTCCACCAGAAAATCCGGTTTGTTGCCGAAGCGCGAATCGACGACATCTGCCTCAACCCTATGCTTCCCGGCATCCTGTCCGCGGCGGGTTTCGGCGCGCTTTATTTCGGGGCCGAGTCCGGGGCCGGGACGATTTTGGACTACTACCGCAAGGGGATCACGCCGGCGGACATCGAGCGGTGCGTGGTGCTCTGCGTGGAGCAGAACCTCACCCCTGTCGTGAGCTTCATCCTGTTCGGGCCCATGGACACGGCGGGGACGATCCGCGAAACCCTGGCGCTTGCCATGCGGATTTTCGAGTGCGGCGCCGAGATTGCCTATACGGAAATGCTGATCCCTTACCCCGGCACGCCGATCCAGGGCCGGCTGAAGAAAGCAGGTAAATACCGCGAGGCAGGGGAGGTGTATTATTTTGAGTCCTGCCGGGGCCTCGTTACGGAGCACATCCTCAACATGCTCCATGCAGCGAGGCGGACGGCCGCGCTCACGCACCGCGACGAGCCCTTTGCGCAGCAGCGCAGGGTCTACCGCGAGTTCGGGTACTTTGACGACCTGCTCGCGGGACGGATGCCGTATGAAGAAGTGGCGGAAGTGAAGGAAGTGCGTGAGTGAGGAAGCAGCAAGGATCAAGCAGCAAGGTCAACGAAACTAAACGAAACGACGAAAAGACGCGAAGACACCCTCACCCCGACCCTCTCCCCTCAAGGGAGAGGGAGTTCAAGGAAGGGGTCTTCATAGGACGGAATAGACGAGATGAGGAGGAAGCATGATCCGGGAAATCGTGATCGATGGGACGGCCATTGCGTGCTGGGTGAATGACGGGGGATTCGTGGAGGGCAGGAAGGGTATCGTGTTTGTCCACGGTTCGGGCGGCGATCACACTGCCTGGGAGAATCAGTACAAGGCGCTGCAGGGCGAGTTCAATGTGGCGTCGGTCAATCTTCCGGGCCACGGCCTCTCCGGCGGCGCGGGCGAGCGCGAGGTGATGCGCGACGTGGAGTGGGTGAAAAAGACGATCGGCGCCCTGGGACTGAGGGGGCCCGTGCTGGTGGGGCATTCCCTCGGGGCGGCGATCAGCATGAACTTTGCCATCCACGAAGGCTGGCTGCTGTCGGCCATCGTTCCCGTCGGCGGCGGCGCGAAGATGCTCGTCAATCCCATGATCCTTGAGAAGATCCACACCGATCTGCCCTCCGTGATCTCGATCGTCGTGAAGTTTGCCATCGCGAAGGCAAACCGCGATCTGGTCGGGCCTTACGTGCAGGAGGGGCTCGCGAAAGTGAATCCCGACGTCTTTTACGGCGATCTATTTGCCTGCGACAGGATGGACATCACAAACGAGGTCGGAAAAATTGCCCTTCCCACACTCGTCGTATGCGGGGACGACGACAAAATGACGCCGCCGGATCTGTCGCGGTTCATCGCAAATGCCGTACCCGGCGCAAAGCTCGCCCTCATCGAAGGCGCCGGCCATTACGTGATGAGGGAGAAGCCCGCCGAGTTCAACCAGGTGCTGGCGGATTTTGTAAGGCAACTGCCTTAGAAGTGCCTGAGTGTCTAAGTGTCTGAGTGAAGAAAGAGCCGCAAGGAAAGAAAATCCCCCTCTTTCCCCCTTTTTCAAAGGGGGAGGCTCTTGAGGCGGTTCCCCCTTTTGTAAAGGGGTAACTCCGAAACAACCCCTCCTTCGTAAAGGGGTAACTCCGAAACAACCCCTCTTTCGTAAAGGGGTAACTCCAAAACAACCCCCCTTTCGCAAAGGGGGGCAGGGGGGATTTGGACCGAACAGACCGATTCCCTTATCAACTAATTAACTAATGAACCAATTACTGCCACGACGCGGCAAGCCGACGGAAGGAGGCGTTGATGACTTTCGAAAACATCATCCTCGAGCGCAAGGGTGGCGTAGCCACGATCCGGCTGAACCGCCCAAAATATTTCAACGCCATCGATTTCGGTCTCGGCAACGACCTGGCCAGGGCCCTGGAGATCTGCCACGATGACGACGACACGCGCGTCGTCGTGCTCACGGGCGAGGGGAAGGCCTTCTGCTCGGGAGGGGACCTGAAGCTGTTCCGCGAGAACATGAAGCCCCACCCCCAGGACATCGTCCGCCAGCTCATCAAGGTCTTCAACATCATCATCATGGCTCTGAGGCAAATGCCCAAACCCGTTGTGGCCGTGATCAACGGGCCCCTGGGCGGAGGCGGTTTCAGCCTTGCCGCGGCCTGCGACATCCGGATCGCCGCCCGCTCGGCCATCTTCCGCCAGGCCTACACGAGCATCAGCCTCGTGCCCGACGGCGCCTGGACCCTCGTGGTTCCCATGCTGATCGGTTTCGGGAAGGCCACGGAACTCGTGCTGCTCGACCCGGTGCTCACCGCGCAACAGGCACAGGACTGGGGGCTGGTGAACCGCGTGGCCGACGATGCCGATCTCTGGAAGGAGGCAAACGAGATCATCGGGAAGCTGGCGAGCGGCCCGACGCGTGCCTTTGCCATTGCGAAGGAAAACCTCAACAACGCCATGCTGGGGCTTTTGTACCGGCAGCTCGAGCTGGAGCGCTCGGGAATGATCCGGGCTGCCCAATCCGACGACTACCGGGAGGGTCTCACTGCGTTCTTCGAAAAACGCACGGCCGCGTTCGTGGGGAAGTGAGAAGAAGTGCCTGAGTGTCTAAGTGTCTGAGTGAAGAGGAATAAATAAAAGGGACCAGGCGACCGAGGCATTAGCGAACTACATCCATAATCTCCCTCTCCCTTGAGGGGAGAGGGGGGATGTAGATGTTCTGAGGCGTGGCACCCTTCAGTTTACTAAAGCGAGATTGCTTCGTCACTTCGCTCCTCGCAATGACAGATTTACAGAACGAAACAAACGAAATAGACTGAACAGACGAAATAGACCGAAGCGAGCGGAGGCGAAGGATGGACCTCAAGACCATCCAGACTGTCGAGATCGCGGGCGGGGTCGGCATTTTGACCCTGAACCGACCCGACCGGCGAAACGCCATATCCATCGAGATGAGGCTCGAAATCCTGGAGTGCATGCGCAAGTGGAAGGATTCGCAGACGGTGGGCGTGATGATCATCACGGGCTCGGGCGATGCCTTCAGCGCGGGGTTCGATCTCACCGAGTTCAATCACCCCGAGCGCTTCAGCGATATTTTCGAGACGTCCTCCAGGTATCACCGCGAGCTGTGGAATTTCCCGAAGCCAACGATAGCCGCCGTCAACGGTGCGGCCCTGGCCGGGGGGTTCGACCTGGCGAAGCTCTGTGACATTCGAATCTGTTCGCCCAAGGCCGTCTTCGGCCACCCCGAGATCAAGTTCGGCATCCCCCCGCTGGTCACGCCCTTGCGCTGGATCATCGGAGAAGGGCTGGCCAGGCACCTGTGCCTGACGGGCAGGAGGGTCGAGGCCGTGGAGGCCTGCCGCATCGGTCTGGTGAGCGAGGTCGTCGAGGGGGAAAAGCTCCTGGAGCGGGCGGTGAAGATCGCCACGGAGATCATGGAAACGCCGATGGAGGCACTTCGCCTGACCAAACAGCTCATGATCGATTGTTCGGGCCGCGGCTTCGAGGAATCCTTCTGCCAGGAGCACGACCGGGTCTTCCAGGAGTTCCTGCTGAAGAAGGCATCGGCGAGCATGAAGGGGAAATAGGGACCAGGGACCAGGGTGTAGGGACTGGTGAAGGAGCGAGAAATATTTCAGAAAAATGTATGACTGATCCTTCGTCTCGGATCCCTTCTGTCTCTTTCACTCGTCCCTGGTGCCTAGTCCCTCGTCCCCAGGCAAAAAAAGAGCGATCTCCGCTAGGCGGGATCGCTCTTTTTTTGCGTAGGCCTTTCAGGCCTTATTTCAGTCCGCTCAGGATGTCCCTTGCGATGATGAGGCGCTGGACCTGGTTGGTGCCCTCGTAGATCGAGGTGATCCGCACGTCGCGGGCGTAGCGCTCCACGGGGAACTCGTTGGTGTAGCCGTAGCCGCCCAGCATCTGGATGGCCTTGTGGCAGGCCCTCTCGGCCGCTTCCGTGGCGTAGTACTTGGCCATGGAGGCCTCGCGGGCGAAGAACTTGCCGTTCTCCTTCTTGAAGGCCGCGTTCATCAGCAGCAGCCTGGCGGCCTCGAGCTCGGTGTAGCTCTCGGCGATCATCCACTGGATGGCCTGGAAGTTCGTGATGGGCTGGTCGAACTGGAAGCGGTTCATGGCGTACTTGGTGGCGTACTCGATGGCCGCCTGGCCGATGCCGAGTCCCAGGGAGCCGATGCCGATGCGGCCGCCCGCCAGCTCGCCCACGGCGGTGCGGAAGCCGTCATTCACCTTGCCCATGAGGGCCGTCTTCGGGATGCGGCAATCTTCGAAGAGAAGCTCGTTGGTGACCGAGGCGTGCTGGCCCATTTTGTGCTCGGCGCGCCCGACGGAGAATCCCTTGACCCCGTTCTCGACGAGGAAGGTGCTGATGCCCTTGCCCTTGGGGGCCTTGGGGTCGGTGATGGCCCAGACGACGAAGACGCCGGCGTACTCGGCGCTCGTGATGAAGATCTTCGTGCCGTTGAGGACATAGGAGTCGCCGTCGAGGACGGCCGTGGTCCTCATCCCCGAGGGGTCGGACCCTGCCATGGTTTCCGTGAGGCCGAAGCCGCCCGCGTAGTACTCGCCCGAGGCGATCTTGGGGATGTAGGCATTCTTCTGCTCTTCCGTGCCGATGGCCTGGATGACCTCGCAGACCATGTTGTTGACGGACATGGTCACGCCCGTCGAGGCGCAGGCCTTGCCGATCTCGGTGACGGCGAGGCTGAAGGCGATCACGCCGGCCTCGGAGCCGCCGTACTGCTCCTTGACGTTGATGGCCATGAGGCCCAGCTCGCCGAGTTTCCTGAGGTTCTTCAGGAAGGTCTCCCGGTCGCCCTGCTGGTCATGCTTTGCGGCGACGGGCTCCAGCTCTGCCTTGGCGAAGTTGCGCGCCGTATCCTGTATCATTTTCTGGGTTTCTGTCAGTTCCATATTCATAAGACTCTTGCCTCCCCTCTCCAGAATTTAAACTGAATGGTCATTTCAAGGAGCGAAGCGACGAAGCAATCCGGCCGCTTCGCGGAAGTAACTGGTAATTGGGTAATAAGTAATTGGGAAAACGGAAAGAGTCACTTAATTTACTTACATAATTACCAATATTCCAATCGTAGATTGCCACGCCTCGAACATCCACCTCACCCAACCCTCTCCCCTCAAGGGGAGGAGTATGAGCCGAGGCTCGGCTCGCAATGACTTCTTTCTTTTTATCTTCACTCAGACACTTAGACACTTATGCACTCAGACACTTTCTTGCCTTGTGGCTTGAGCCTGTTCCATATAAAACCACCCACCCGCGGGCGCACCCCCAGTGTGGATGGATTATTGCCCATATCAGGGTTTAATGGAGAGGTCAAGGAGGGGTTCGAAACCGAACCTCCCCCATTGACCTCTCTCCGGTTCACATGAATCAGCCGTCGATAATCTTCTGAATCTGCGGCGTGTATTCCACCTTCTGCGGCAGGAAGATCAGCTCCGGATCAACGAACTCTCTCAGAACGAACAGCTCTTTGTACGTGGGCTTCTTGGTCTCGCCCACCACGTTTTTGACGTTCAGGTCGAATCCGCAGTTCTCTTTCACCTGCTCCACCGTGACGCCGGGGTGGAAGGTCTTGAGGAAGATCTCGCCCTTGTCGTCGAATTCGTAGGTGCCCATGTTGGTCACGACGGCGACAGGCCCGGAATTGGCATAGGCCGTGTTCTTCCAGACTTCCTTCTTGGGCTTCCACTCGTTGGTCTTGAAGTCCCAGCACCACCACCCGGGGGTCGTGGTGTAGTCGTTTCTCTCGATGAAACGTCGCTTCTCCTGCAGGATGATGAACGCCGTGCGCTGGGCCATCGTCCCGATGTCGGAGTTGCCGCCCGAGCCGGTGAAGCGGTGGCCCGGCTTGTAGTAGTCGCCGACGGAGGTGACGTTGACGCCGCCGTACTTGTCGATGGCCGCCCCTCCCAGGAACCCCAGGGAGACGTAGCCATTCTGGAGATAGTACCCGAAGGTGTCCACGAGGCCGCCCAGCGTGGAGCTCTGGTTTGCCGCCCGCTGGTCGCAGACGGACATGGGGACGTGCATCGTCTTGCCGTCGCAGATCCCCGACTCGTAGATCAGCAGCGCTTTGGGCGCATTGAGGAAGTTCGCCGTCATGATCCCCACCATGGGGAGTCCGGTGCCGGCAAACACGATATCATCGTTGCGGACTGCGTGAGCAATCTGGATCGCCATCAGTTCAGGCAGGATAAACTCGCCTGCCTTTGCTGGCTCGTCGGGCATCTTCTTGATCAATTCCATCAACTGTTCCATTGACTTAGCCATAGTCTGCTCCCTCCTTTCTTTAGTAACCGCTGATTGCGACGGACAAGGGCATCTTCATCCTGGGTGCCGGTTTCTTGCCTCTCATCATCCTCGTGCTGTAGCCGGTGACGCTGTCAGCCTTGAGGTCGAGGAGCCGCTTGGCGCCCAGTTTTATGATGAAATCCTCCCAGTTCTTGGGGCCGAAGATCCACTCGTCGAGCCATTTTTTCTGGTCTTCGGCGTTGCGGGAGCACTTGTCCATGTCGCGCATGAAGGGCGCGTCGTAGTCGTAATAGAAGGGAACGGAGCTCGGGAAAGCGCCCCAGGGGCACTCCACGATGGCATCCACCACGAAGTAGGGAATCTGGTTGGCTTCGGGCACCTTCCTCATTTCCGCTTCGGGAACCACTTCCTCGGCCAGGATGACGACCTTGTCGGCGGCAAAGGAGATTTCCTTGTCGATGGTGCCGACGCCGCGCCAGCGGGCCGTGCCCTTGTCACCGCACTGGGCGACGTGGATGATGGCCAGCTCGGGCCTCATGGCGGGGATCAGGACCGTGTCGCCCTCGCCCCAGAAGGGCTCTTCCATCTGGATGAACTTCTTCTTGGGGACTCTCGGGTTCTTGCCGTCCCTCATCCCGGCCTTCCCGAGTGCGTCGTACTTGGGATTGTAGAGATCCGATCCCAGCGGCGCGTTGTAGGGAATGAAGGGCGCGCCGATTGCGCCGGCCAGAGCCCTCATGGCCATGGCGCCGTGCGAGTAATCCTCGAGAATCATCTCCCCTGCCTTGTAGCGTCTCTCGAGGTTGATATCGAGTTTACCGGCCATCTCGCCCCAGCCCATCCAGTCCGTCTCGTAAACCTTGATGGCGCCCACGGCATTGAGGAGCCAGGTGCACTGGCTGCCGTGCCGGTCGACGACGTGGATGTTTTTCACTTTCTGCCTTGCCATCTGCCAGGCGAAGGCGAAGGGGTTGCGGTTAAATCCGGTAAAACCGCTGAAGGCACACATGATCCCGTCGCGCGTATAGCCCTTCACGGCTTCTTCGAGGGACATGATCTCTGCCTTCTTTGTCTTTGTGCGAAAACGTGGCATTGTTACCTCCTTTTGTTAACTAATAGGCCCACAATAAATACAGATAATGAAAAGAAAGACTCCCCCTATAAGGTGCTGAGATTTGTTGATTCACCTCCTTTCCGGTCAAAATGAGAAAAGCTCAACCCCAAGTTGCTGATGCTTGCCTCTTAATCGGTATTAATTTGTACGAACACGGTCCCTGTTGTTCTTCGGGGAACAGAATAGAATCCCCTGAGACGCACTTCACGTGTTCGCTCACATCCTGGTCGCTGCTGAAAAAAGTTGAAGAACGATGCCCGTGGTAACGGGGTTTCTTCCGGGTAGTGGTTGGTCGTTTGGGTGAATGCTCTCCGAAGGAAGCAGCCGCTTCCATCCGGCACTGACCGCTCTGATGGACGGGGCACAGGCCCTTGGGCCCCTTCCGGGGCTCTGGCGCTGCATCCATGACTTCCGTTATCGGAAACCCCGCTCGGCGGAGAACATGATGTCAGGAGAGGATGTATGGAAAACCCGAAAATCGGAATTTTCGAGTGTTGTCATCTTTGTTACACAACAAGGGCGTTATAGTAATTCACGGGCGCACTGTCAAGGGAAAATTGGGCGTTTCCCGTGGAAAATATGCCTCGCAACGGCGTCCCGGCGGCAGTCATGCTCCCCGCGATTCAGGATTCCCAGCCTTTTGTTCCAATTTCGATTCAATAGTGGTATAAAGTCCGATGCGCGGCAGTGAAAGAAGTGTCTGAGTGTCTCGGTGTCTGAGTGTCTGAGTGAAGATAAATCCCCCTCTCTCCCCCTTTTTCAAAGGGGGATGAGAAAAAGAGACTACCCCCCTTTCGAAAAGGGGGGCTGCTCCAAATCAACCCCCCTTTGACCGGGGCGCGGCCCGCAAGGAGCGCAACCATGTCTGGTTCTTTCCTTGCCGGGAAGCCCCGCGAAGCGGAACAAGGCTTCCAAAAGGGGGGCAGGGGGGATTTAGACGGAATAGACGAAAATATGCAAATCAAGGTAACCATCAAGGACCGTCGCGAACCCGACACCGACTACGATTTCTGGAAGTCGAAATCTCCTGAGGAGCGCATCGGTGCCGTGGAGTTTCTGCGAGAGCAATGCTACCTTGCCATGGGGTATTCGGAACCGCCTGCAATCACCAGGGTCGTTAAAGTCAGGGAGAGAACAAAATGAAGGTCCACAGGGACTTCAAGAATTTTGTATCCCTGATGAACGCAAACGGCGTGGGAGTTTAAATCTTCGCCCTTTGGAAAGGGGGAAGAGGGGGATTTTCCCGTCTGTGACCGGAGCGCGTCCCGCCAGGAGGCGCAACCATGAAGGGTTCATTCCTTGCCGGGAAGCCCCGCCCTTTGGGCTGGGAGTTTCAATTGGCGCTGTTCATTAGGAGGAGCCCGTTCGACAAGCTCAGAGCGACGCGGCAATCCTTGCGAACGACGAGATTGCTTCGTTGCTTCGCTTCTCGCAATGACCAGATAGACGGTATTCCCAATTAACCAGTCAACTAGTCAACCAATTCCTGCCGCTCTGCGGTATGACGGAACAGACCGAATAGACTGAATAGACCAGAACAGACCGAATAGACGATCTTGGGAGGTAGTGCCGATGCTTAACCGCAATCGATGGGGCAGGGCCCTCGTGGCCGTTCTTTGTATCCTTCTTGTGGCGGGCTTTGCCGGCTGCAGCAAGGAGAGTAAAAAGGAGAGCCACTTCAAGAAGGGCGAGGCCTACCTGGCCGAGAGCAAGTTCCGGGAGGCCATCATCGAGTTCAAGAACGTCCTGCAGATCGACCCCAACGACGCGAAGGCCTACTACAAGCTCGGCATGGCCAGTCTCGGGGCCGGCGAGCCGCGCGAGGCCTACGCGGCGCTCAACAAGGCGATCGAGCTCGACCCGAACTCCGTCGACGCCCGGGTCCAGCTGGGCCGTCTCTTCCTCATGGCCAGGGATCCCGAAAAGGCCCGCGAGCAGGCAAAAATCGTCCTCGAAAAGGACCCCAAGAACGCCCTGGGCCACCAGCTCATGAGCATGATCTATCTCAGTGACAGAAAGCTCCCCGAGGCGATCGCCGAGGCGGTCAAGGCCGTCGAGGCCGACCCGAAGAAGGCGGAGTCCTACCTGCAACTGGCCGGTCTCTACATCCTGAAAAAGGATTTGCCGAAGGCCGAAGAGACCTTCAACGCAGCCGTCGCGGCCGACCCCGCCTCCGTCCAGGCCCGTCTGGCCCTGGCAGCTTTCTACACGCGCACCGGCAAGCCGAAGGAAGCCGAGGCAGCCTATCTCGAGGCAACGAAGATCGCCGGCAAGGAGCCGGCGCCCTGGATTGCCCTCGGGAACTTCTACGTCTCGCAGAGGCGCCTGGAGGATGCCGAGAAGCAGTTCATCCAGGCTGCGGAGGTGGCCCCGAAGAAGGCCGCCGCCCTGGTCTACCTGGGCGACTTCTACATGGCCTGGAACAAGCGCGACAAGGCCGTCGAGAGCTACAGAAAGGCCGCCGACAGCGAGCCCGACAGCATCCCGCCCCTGGTGAAGCTGGCCGAGTACTATCTGTCCGAGCGCAAGCTCGACGAGGCCGCGAAGGCCGTCGAGAGGATCCAGAAGATCAACCCGAAGAGCCCCGAGGGCATGATCCTCAAGGCCCAGATCCACGTGGCGAAAAACGAGTTCAACGACGCCATCACGCTTCTCCAGGGCTACGTGAAGGACAACCCCAAGTCGGCCGCCGGTTATTACTACCTGGGCCTGGCCCAGCTGGGCAACCGGGACATCCAGCAGGCGAAAGTCCAGATCTCCGAGGCGATCAAGCTCAACCCCCGGTGGCTCGAGCCGCGGCTCGTGCTTGCGGACCTGTCGCTTTCGACAGGGGACAGCAAGACGGCCATCGAGACCCTCCAGGCTATCCTCAAGGAAGACCCGAAGAATGCCCGGGCGCTGATGGGCCTCGGCAACGCCTACGCGGTGAAGGGAGACTGGGCGAAGGCGGGCGGCTACTTCGAGGAAGTCATCCGGCTCAACCCCCAGAACGCAGCGGCCTACATCCAGTCGGGCCGCGTCTACCTGGCCCGCAAGCAGGAGAAGGAGGCCCTGGCCCGCTTCGAGAAGGCCCTCGCGCTCCAGCCGGGCGCCGTGGAGCCCATGCAGTACATCGTCAGCTCCTACATGGTCAGGGGCGAGACGCAGAAGGCCATCGACCGGGTCGAGGCCCAGCTGAAAGCAGCCCCCGGAAACCCCTTCCTGTACAACATGCTCGGGGCCCTCTACGAGTCGAAGAAGGACACGGCATCGGCCGAGCAGTACTATCGCAAGTCCATCGAGTCGAGCCCCAACTCGCCGGATCTCTACGTATCGCTCGCCAGCTTCTACGTGCGTCAGAACATGGCCGACAAGGCCATCGGCGAACTCAATGCGGCCCTGCAGAAGAACCCCAACTCCGTCACGGCCCTCATGGCGCTGGCGGGCATCTACCAGAGCCAGAAGAAGAACAACCTCGCCAAGGAGAACTACCAGAAGGTCCTGAAGATCAATCCCAAGTTCCCCCCGGCGGCCAACAACCTCGCCTACATCTACGCCGAGGAGAACACCAACATCGACGAGGCCCTCGCGCTTGCCCAGATGGCCAAGGAGGCCGTACCCGACAACCCGTTCATGTCCGACACCCTGGGCTGGGTCTACTACCGGAAGAATGTTTACACCCGGGCCATCGTCTATCTGAAGGAAGCCGCCGACAAGCTGCCCGACCAGGCCACGGTGCGCTACCATCTCGGGATGGCCTACTATAAGAACGGCCAGGTCGAGCAGGCGAAGAAGGAACTCAGCCGGGCCCTCCAGATCGACCCGAACCTCCCGGAGGCCGCAGCAGTGAAAGAAATTCTGCAGAAAGCGAAGTAAGGGAACGCGACACCATCAAAAAGGGGACGCCCTCCAATCGCGAGCGTCAAAATTTGATGGAAGGAGTTGGAAAGCCCTCGGGAACGGCGGCAGGCGAATACATAAAACTATAAGTAATATCAATACGATGGGGAAGGATGGCTATCCATCCTTCCCCAACCGTCAATAGTTGAACCCCCGCAGCGTACCCACCAGCGACAGGCCACGAAAGGGCGTCATGTAACATGCCGGAATAATGCTGTATTTGTCTTATGCGAATCGCCATTCCTGCCGCCTTCACAAGGTACAAAAATTGCATGTATAATACAGCGAGAGAGAAACATTAAAAGTCCCAAGTTTATCCGTCTTCCTCGCACCCCTGTTCCAGCGGATTGATCGTTGCTCAGGATAAATTTGTGGCCGGGATCAGGTGACGGGGTTTTTTACAGCCGGGCATGGAAATTGTAAAGATATCTTACAAAATACTACTTTCTTCGTATTGAATTTCAAAAATTATCATTTACAATGATCAAGTTGAAAAACGTTAAATGGTTGCATCCGGCCGGCATGACATACAGGGGAAAATGTCTGACGGCAAAAAAGGAGGAGAGAGAAGAGATGAAAAGACGCCCGATTGCGCTTATCGTCGTTCTGGTCGCTGTCGCCGCTATCGCCACTATAGCATTGACATTCAATCAAACAATCTTCGCACAGGATAAACAGCCGGCGGCGCCTCAAGCGGCACAGGAGAAGAGCCCGCAGAGCCGCATCGGCCCCTGCGCCGGCCAAACCAGCCGGAGGCGGGAAGACGGAAGCCCTCAAGGCAGCCCAGGCAAAGGCTTCCATCGCCGCGGACAGCGACAACTATATCATCGGGCCCGAGGACGTTCTCTTCATCTACGTCTGGAAGGAAGAGAACCTCTCGCGGACGGTCCCCGTCCGGATAGACGGAATGATCTCCATTCCCCTCGTCGACGACATCAAGGCGGCGGGCATGACGCCTTTGCAGCTCAAGGAAGTCCTGCTGGCCAAACTGAGGGAATTCGTGGAAACACCCGACGTCACCATCATCGTCACGGAGGCGAACAGCTACAGGGTCTATGTCCAGGGTGAGGTAAAAACCCCCGGAGTATTCAAACTCCGGACAGAGACCTCCCTGGTCCAGCTCATCATCATGGCCGGCGGCTTCACGGACTGGGCGAACCAGAAGAAGATCACCATCATGCGCAAGGAAGGCGGCAAGGACAGCCGCATCGTGGTGAACTACAAGAAGATTGTCGAGGGGGGTGAAGGCGCCAAGGACGTGATGCTGAAATCGGGCGACATCGTTATTATCCCTAATTGAGAAGAGAGGGACGAGTAAGAAGTGTCTGAGTGTCTGAGTGCTTGAGTGTCTGAGTGAATAAAAAGTCGCAAGCCTCAAGCCACAAGCCCCAAGGCAAGAAAATCCCCCTTTCATCCCCCTTTGCAAAAGAGGGAAGGAAAAAAGAAAAAAAAGAATCCCCCCCTTTGTAAAAGGGGGATGGAAAAAGAGAATCCCCCCCTTTCGTAAAGGGGGCTGCTCTAAATCAACCCCCCTTTGAAAAAGGGGGGCAGGGGGGATTTGGACGGAACAGACGGGATAGACCGAACGGACGGAACAGACGAGAGAGGCAAGAAGGAGGGGGTAACTTGAAAAGGAAAGGACTCGTTGGTGCAGTAACGCTGTTGTTTTTGTTTTGCCTGGTCGCAACCGCAGCAGGTCAAATAACCCCGGGTCAGCCGAGTGGGGCCGCACAGCCGAACATCCCCGTACAGCCCGGCACCCCGGATTTGACAGGCACATCCGCTCCGCTCAGCCTGCCCGCCGGGCAGCGCTACGAGATCAAGCCTTACATCTTTGTCACGGAGCAGTACACGAGCAACGTCTACTTGAGGAATACGAACGTGAAGTCCGACTGGATCACCACAACCGGCCCGGGCATCCGGCTTGCCGTCAACGATCCCTCCTTCGGCGCCGATCTGACGGGCAACTTCGGATACAACTGGTATGCCAACCAGACCAAGGAGGACTACTGGAGCATCGACGGCACCCTCGGACTCCGATACAACCCCACCCCGCAGCTTACCTTCAGGGTGCGGGAGTACATCCTGCGCTCGGAGAACACGGTGGAGCCCAACTACGCACAGGGAGGGCTGCCGGCCCAGCCGGGCAACATCGTCGGCACCAACCGGGGCAATACCCCCTACCTGCGCAACATCGTCGAGCCTTCCGTGGACTGGCAGTTCAGCCGGCAGGGCAGCGTCGCCCTTCTCTACCGCAACAACATCCTGAGAAACGACGACAACATTACGAACGAGGACAGCACCGAAAACTACGTGCGCCCCAGCTTCAGCTACTGGATCGACCAGCGAAACAACATCGTCCTGGACTATGGCTTTACATCCGGCACGTACTCGCGCGAAGTGGGCCTGCAGACGCCGGACTTCACATCGCAGAATCCCCATGGGCGCTACACCTACCGCTTCGATGCCCAGACGTCCGTCTTCGCCGATTACATTTTCACATACCAGGACAACGACGATCCGGGCATTGACTACACCGTCAATAACCCCTCCGTGGGCATCATCTACAACTTCAACCCCACCCTGACCGGTGTGGCCCAGGTGGGTTATTTCTGGCAGAACCCCGAGCGCGGAGACGATTTCACCGGTGTCACCAGCAACCTGAGCATCACGCAAAGGGACAGGCAGACGACATACACCCTGGCCTTCAACAGCGGATATGAGCAGAACCAGTTCGGCTTCGACAACAGGGGCTTCAACAAGTATTACGGCGGCACGGCGGTCATCTCGCACCAGCTTACGCAGCGGTTCAACGTGGGCTTCATCGGGGCCGCCCAGTATAAGGAATACGCCATCGGCGATCGCAACGACTGGCTTTACACGGCGGACGCCACGGCCAGCTACCAGATCCTGAGATGGCTCACGGTTGGCGGCCGGGTGGGATATCAGCAGGACGACTCCAACATCGCAGTGAACAGCTACGACGAGTGGCATGCGTTCCTGACGCTGACTGCCACGTTTGACAACCTGCTGCAATAGTCGACGCCGCAGGGGCAGTGGCCAGTGAAGGACAAAAGGGACCAGGGACGAGGGTGTAGGGACGAGTAAAAAGTTTCAAGGCAAGAAAATCCCCCTTTCATCCCCCTTTGCAAAAGGCGAAAGAAACAGATAATTCCCCCTTTCGTAAAGGGCGGCAGGGCGGATTTAGACCGGACAGACTGAATAGACTGAACAGACCGAATAGACCAGACAGACTGGAGTACAAATGATCAACCCCGGAAGGTCGTACAACATCAACGACTACAAGGAAATTTTTCTGCGCCGCAAGCTCTACTTCGTCATTCCCTTCGTCCTCATCTTCACCGCGGCGATTCTCTGGGCGGCCCTGGCCCCGCGCAAGTACCAGGCCTCGACCCTGGTGCTGGTGACGCCCCAGCGCGTCCCGGCCGACCTCGTGCGCTCCACGGTGACGGCGGGCATCATCGAGCGGCTCAACTCGATCAGCCAGGAGATCATGAGCCGCACGCGTCTCGAGCAGATCATCGACGAGCTCAAACTCTACCAGGGCGAGCAGAAGACCATGAAGCGCGAAGAGATCGTGGATATGATGCGCAAGAACATCAAGGTGGAGCTCCCCAAGCGCACCGCCGAAACGGCCGGTTACTTCAACATCGGCTACACCGGCGAGGACCCCCGCATCGTGACCCTCGTGGCCAATAAGCTCGCCTCGCTCTTCATCGAGGAGAACCTCAAGCAGCGCGAGCAGCAGGCCGTGGGCACCACGGAGTTTCTCACCAACGAGCTGGCCTCCACGAAGGAAAAGCTCGAGGCCCAGGGCCAGACCCTGGCCGATTACAAGCGCCGCAACATGGGATCGCTCCCCGAGCAGCGCGACACGAACATCAAGATCCTCGAGCAGCTCCAGCTGCAGGCCCAGCGCAACGAGGAAAGCACCCGTGCCCTCGAGGACCGCAAGCTGCTCATCCTGAAGCAGATGGCCGAGATCGAGAATCCGCCGCTGGCAGTTTCGGAAAAGGGCGGCGGCCCTGCCCGGCAGCGGGCCACGGGCAGTGTCGAGGTCCAGATCGAGGAGCTGAAGAAGCAGCTGGCCGACCTGCAGAGCCGCTACACCGACAGGCACCCCGACATCGTGCTGACGAAGAAGCGAATCGCCGATCTCGAGAAGAACAAGGAGACCCTGGGCGTGAAGAACGACCCGCGTTACCGGGAGCTCAATGCCGCGCTTACGGAGACGGACCGCCAGATCCGGAGGCTCCGGGAAGACGGCGAGAAGCTGCACGCCCAGGGCGGCCAGTACCGCGGCCGCATCGAAGGCACCACCCAGCGCGAGCAGGAGATGGTGGCCATGCTCCAGGAGTACCACAACACGCGCCTGCAGTACGACACGCTCATCAAGAAGAGCGAGGAGGCGCAGCAGGCGGAAAATTTGGAACGGCGTCAGAAGGGCGAGCAGTTCCGGGTCATCGATCCGGCGCGGCTCCCCGAGAAGCCCGTCCAGCCCGACATACCGAAAGTGCTTCTGATCGGTCTTTTTGCAGGGCTGGGCTGCGGTCTCGGCGGCATATTCGTCCGCGAGCAGCTCGACCGCTCCTTCCGCGACCCCGAAGACGTCGAAGTAACGCTGGGCCTCAAGGTCCTGGCGAACATCCCCAAAATCGGAAGCAAGGCAGCCTGATTATGTACGAGCAATTTTACGGACTGAAGGAAAAGCCATTCGAGATCACGCCCGACCCGCGGTATCTTTACATGAGCGAGCAGCACCGCGAGGCCTACGCCCACCTGACCTACGCCCTCAACGAGTCGAAGGGCTTCACGGTCATCACGGGCGAGGTGGGCACGGGCAAGACCACGCTCATCCAGATGCTGCTGGCCCGGCTCGACGGCCACACGCGCACGGCGCACCTGTTCAACCCCAAGCTCTCCACCCGGGACTTTCTGAAATACATCTGCCACGACCTGGGCCTGAAGACGGAGGGTCTGACGACGAAGGGCGAGTTGCTCATGCTGCTGCACAACTTCCTCCTTGAATGCTACGCCCGCAATGAGCGCGTCGTGCTCATCATCGACGAGGCCCAGACGCTCTCGCCCAAGCTCCTCGAGGAAGTGCGGCTGCTGACGAACCTGGAGACCCCGAAAACCAAGCTCCTGCAGGTCATCCTGATGGGCCAGCCCGAGCTGGACACCATCCTGGCCGACCATCGGTTCCGGCAGCTCAAGCAGCGGATCAGCGTCCGCTATCACCTGAAGCCCCTGAACCGCAACGAGACGAAGGAGTACATCGAGAAGCGGCTCAAGGTGGCCGGCGCCCGCGACTGTCATCTCTTCGACGAGGCGGCCGTCCGGGAGATCTACCGGCGCTCCAGCGGCATCCCGAGGCTCATCAACGTGCTTTGCGACAACGCCCTGGTGACGGGCTACGTGGAGGAGAAAAGGCCGATCGACAAGCAGGTCATCCGCGATGTGGCGAAGGACATGGAGGGGCCGGCAATGGCCCAACGGCCTGCCTGGAACTACGTGTTCGCCTCCGTCGTTTTTCTCATCGTCATCGTGGGCATCCTGTTCTTCTGGGCCAGGGAGGTTTCACTGGGCGATATGCCGTCGACGCTGGAATCGGCCGGAAACGCCTTCCGGGCGCGGATACTGAGACAATGAAGAAGTGTCTGAGTGAGAGGAAGTGTCTGAGTGTCTGAGTGAAGAATAAGAGGCAAGATCGAAGATGACGAATTGCCGGATACTTTCTTCCTCTTCACTCAAACACTCAGACACTAACACTCAGACACTGCCGCTTCGCGGCAAGACCGGATAGACGAAATAAACGAATCAACTAATTACCTAATCAACCAGTTACTCTTTGAACGAGCGGAGAGAGAATGGGCAAGCTCTACAAGGCACTTGAAAAAGTCGAGAATAATCGCGTCCCGGAAAACGAACCGGACCAGCAGCCGCGGGAATGGGCGCCGCCGGCCGAGGAGGCGAAACCCGAACCCGATCGCCGGCCCTACATGGAGATGCCGCGGGAGGTGAAGCTGCCGTCCATGGACGAGATGCTCGTGGCCTACCGCGAGCCGGGCTCCATCGCCGCCGAGCAGTTCCGCAAACTGCGCACGCAACTGCTGGGCATGAGGCTTCCCTCGCCGCCCAAGACGATCATGGTGACGAGCGCCACCGACTCCGAAGGCAAGACGCTCGTATCCACCAACCTTGCCACGGTGCTCGCCCACGACCTTCGCAGCCACGCCCTTCTCGTGGATGCCGACCTGCGCAACCCCACTCTCAGCCGCTGGTTCGGCCTCCAGTCAGGCCGCGGCCTTGCGGACTACCTGGCGGCCGGTGCGAACATCCCCGAGCTGCTCATCAAGACGAACGTCGACAAGCTCACGATCCTCTCGAGCGGCTCCTTCCAGGCGAACCCCGTCGAGCTCATCGGCTCGAGGAGGATGGAAACCCTGGTGCTCGAGATGCGCGAGCGATACAGCGACCGCTACATCATCTTCGATTCCTCGCCGCTTTTGGCCACGACGGAACCCAGCGTGCTCACGCGCCTCGTCGACGGGATCATCCTCGTCGTCCGCGCGGGCGTCACGCCTCGAGAGACGGTACAGCAGGCCCTTGCCACCGTGGAAAGAGAGAAAGTCCTGGGCATCGTCCTCAACGACCTCGAGTTCGAGTCGGGGGGCCTCACCTCGCGCTACTTCGGCTCGTCCGAGTACTACTACCGGCACAAGGACAAGGAAAGGGAAACCGAAAAGCCTCCTCTCAGCTGGCGACGCCTCTTCCCGTTCTTCAAGAAGGAGGACTGATGCAGAGGATCGAAAAGCCGGGCGCCGCGGTTGAATTAACGCGTAACTGGTACGTCATCCAGACCAAAACGAAGAAGGAACTCGAAGCGAAATCGTATCTCTCCATGAAGGGCGTCGAAGTCTTCAGCCCGACCATGGAGATCGTCACCGCCCGGGGCGCCAGGATGGTGAGCGAGCAGCGGGCCCTTTTCCCCGGTTACCTCTTCGGGCGCTTCAACCTGCTCGAGGATTACAGCCTCGTGCGGTGGGGCAGGGGGGTCAGGAAGATCGTGGGCTTCGGCGCCGAGCCGATTCCCGTGGCCGACGAGGTGATCGAGCTCATCCGAAACCGGGCACAGGGCGGCGAGTGCGTGAAGAAGGCCTGCAGCTTCGAGGAAAACGACCTCGTCCGCGTCCGCTCGGGCCCCATGAAAGACCTGATGGGCGTCTTCGAGCGATGGGTTTCCGACTCCGAGCGCGTGAGGATCCTGCTCAACCTGGTAGGCTTCCACCCGGCGGTCGAACTGCACTACTCAATGCTCGAAAAAGTGGCCTGAAAAAGGTTCGAGGTCCGATGAACGAGGACCGAGGTACAAAAATCTCCCTCTCCCTACGGATGACCTTTCCCTTAATTTACCTCTCCCTTGAGGGGAGAGGGTTGGGGTGAGGGTGGATGTTCCAGGGAAAAAGAGAATCCCCCCTTTCGTAAAGGGGGGGTAGGGGGGATTTGGACCGAACAGACCGAACAGACGGAATAGACCTTCTTCGATCGACCCCCGAGGCCTTCGGCCTCGACATAGGCAAGGCTCTCACGGGAAATGAGGCAGTGCTGCAAAAGAATGGTTAACCAGCCGACACACAATCTGAGTCGGATGGGCGGGAGCCTGCCTGAAAAAAAATTATTTTCATCAATATCTCTATTGACAAGGGCGACATTTGTGGCAAAATAGTCGCGACGGGTTGGGGGACCTGTCGATGCCTTTCTCCCTTCCTTCCACATTTACCGGCCACACAGGTTTGCGGCGAGAGCTGGTGACAAACGGAACCGAACAGACCAACTCAACGATTGAAGAGCCATTGTCCCATGAGCGCTTCGTCATTTCCAGTTGCTGGCAATGAGGAGTTGAGCCTCTAATACTTTCCTCGTAGAAGGGGCGGTTAAGGCCTGCTTTTCGGCCTCCACAATTTGTAGGTTGATCGTCAGATTTTGGTCTTTTGCCTGTCAACTTGAATTTCTCAACCTTGCTGCCTGATGCTTGCTGCTTGCGCCTTCGGGGGCAACAGAAACTAAATGCATTATGATTCAACAGCTTGTATGGCGGGCTCGAAATATTAAGCCCGGAACACAACATGTCGGAACGTTTGTTGCAATACTTTCACCCAAATATTGACAAGGGAGATTGCATTGAAAGACGTCGCGTCCGCTAAACTCAAACTGGTAAAATCTCACTCCGGGAATACCGATGTGTTCGACGGGATACAGGGCTTGTACAACGAGGATTACTTCAACCGCATGCTCTCCCTCGAGCGCAAGAGAACCCAGCGCTCGAAGAAGCCCTTCATGCTGATGCTCATCGACATCTCGAAGCTCATAAACCCGCACCCGAACCTGGTCGTCATCAACAGCATCGGCAGGGTACTCGAGGCGGGAATCCGTGAGACCGACGTGCGGGGCTGGTACCGCAAGGGCCACATCATCGGTGTCGTCTTCACCGAGTTGGAGAGCGCCTGCGCTGCCGTGCGCGACAAGATCTTCGGAAAGCTCCTCATGTCCCTGGCAGGCGAGATCGACCCGAAGGACCTCGAGAAGATCAAGGTCTCCTTCCACGTCTTTCCCGAGGATCAGGACAAGGGCAACTGCAGCGGCCACTTCAACATGAACCTGTACAAGGATCTGCTGGAGGGCGAGAAAAAGAACGGCGTCTCCCGGAAGATGAAGCGCCTCATGGACATCGTGGGCAGCCTGTTGGCCCTCATTATTTTTTCGCCCATCATCCTGGCCGTCGCCGCCGCCGTGAAGCTTACCTCCGGCGACCAGATGCTGGGCGTTGAAATTCTGGAGTGTCGCGGGATGGACGCGGCGGCGTGCTTCCGGCACATCCCGTTGATCGGCCAGTCGCTGGACGACCACTCATCGACCGCGGCGGCGGCGAGCACCGCTCCATCGGCAAACGTCCTGCCATACGGCGTCTGGCATGTCCTCAGCTTGATCCGGAACCTCGCTGCGATTCCGGTCGTCGCCCGCTACCGCATGCACTCCTCAGTCTGATACCGAACGCGGGACTTCCCGGCCTGATGAATGCTGTCCTCCGTTGCCTGCGCCGCACCACCGATCAGGGTGACGACAACGATTAGTCGGGATAACCGAACTTCGTTGGTTTCTGTCGCGTGGCATGATCTTGCTACTGCTCATCTCCCACTCGGTATGGGCGGCTCGCCAGAGATAATGCGGTCGAGGCGATGGGACAGGTCGGACCAACCGAGGCCGGTCTCGTGGGTCAGCCAGCCGTTGTAGCCCACGTCGTCGAGGGCCTTGCGACCGCCGGCCAGTTGACGCTGCCCTCGCCCGATCGCGGCCCAGTTGCCGCCTTTGCCGTCGGCGTTGAGCTTGTAGTCTTTGACGTGAATCTTGGCCAGGCGCGGGCCGAAGATGCGAATCCACACCTCGGGCGGATAAGCGATCTCGACTTGGTCGCCGCGGAGGATGCCTGCATACTTCACGTGGTTCCCCACGTCGAAATACGCCTTGACCCACGGACTGTTGAACGAGGCGACGACCCAGTTGTACAGTTCGGGTCGTACGCACCAGCTTGTTCCACACGTTTTCCAGGGCGATGGCAACCTGCGTCTCCTCGGCCACGGGCAGGAGCTTCTTAATCGACTCGCGGACTCCCGTTTCCACCGAGCGGTTGTGGGCGTCGATGTAGCCTTTGAACTTCTCGTTGTCGCCGGCGACGAGTTGGGTGATGTGGCCGTTCGGCCTCGTCGAACTTGATGTCGAACTCCCACGGTTCTGGCATGGGCTTGGCATGCAGCCGCCCACCGGGGCGGGCACAGCGTCGGCGCCGTAGGCCTGGGCGGCACGTAGACCGGCGCCGAGCCGCCACCGGTCACCGGTGGATCCGCAAACCGAACTTCTCCGCCAACTCACGGGCCCTCTTCACCTGGTCAACGGCTACCGTGTAACCCTCGAAGCCCTCGATGCCGCATGCTCGAGCTTCTTGAACTCTCCTCGTTCATCCGGTCCGCACCAGGATGACGGCCTTGTGGAGGGTGACTTGTCGACGGGTTCGGCGGCTCGCCACCGGTGGCAGCCAAATTCACGCCGACGGCGGACCCCGCAGGAGTCGGGGCGGTTTGGTGAGTTTTAATGGCGTAGTCTTCTTTGTTGACCCTTGATGGACGCGGGTGATCTGCTGCGTCGTTAGTTTTAACGAGCTTTCCGGACCGTGCCAACCGCCGGCCGTCAACGATCGACCTTCACGGTCTTCACGATGACGCGGAAGTCCGCGGCAGGCGTCGACTGGGAAGCGGCGTGACCCGGTTGGCTCCAGGCAAAAGCGGGGGAATGTGTCCGCCACTTGCCCGCGGCGACCTCGGCACCGTCGGCCCGACACCCGCCAGGTGGGCTGGTCGCGGCAGATGAGCCGCTGGCCTTCCGCCGCTCGCGCGGGGATCGCACCGATTGCTCGCCGATCGCCAGCACCGGCTCGGCCAGGAATGCCCCGCTCTCCTTGACCCCGGCTTGTTTATCCGGTTTGGCAAGCTGCGGAACCGCGAGTTCGATCTCCATCACGGTCGGTATTTCTCGGCCGCCGGGCCCATCCGATCTGCGGACGATGTTCCAGACGTTGTCGGCGCCATCGAGCCGGGTGACGATCCGCGGAATGTCGTACTCGCAATAGAGCCGCTTCCAGTCGATCTCCGCAGCCGGGGCCTGCGGCCGCCAAACGGCTGGCCCAGCGACACTACGGTGACCTCAGCTCACGCTCTGGCCTTGCGGCGGCGAGACGCACAGGCGAACGGGATCGCGTTCGCCCCTCGGCCAGCAACGGCAGTTTTTCGACTTGCGGCCGGAAGCGGCTGATCAGTTCGCCCCGTTCGTCGTACAGGACGCAGTCGTCCATGCCCTCCAACTCGATGTACTGCCCGGACTGCAGCGTGACCGGGAAGATCAGCTTGCTGCCGCCGAGTTCCAGCGACGGGTTCGCCAACTCGGCCGGCCGGGCGGCCCAGCGAGTGGATCGGGCTGAGCAGGATGTCAACCGTGCCCTTGGCGGGAATCGCGTTCAACAGCAGGTTGATCTCGGAGATATGCGCCCGGTCCACCGCGTTTCGGTAGATGGCGTGGCTTCCGCCACCGCCATCAGGCCACGCGTAATCCGTAAGCCGCTCCGAATCGCGCTCGCGGAGCAGGATCTCCACGTAGCGCCGCAGCCGACGAAATCCAGGTCGATGTAGTGGTCCGAGATGCATTCCTGGTATTCCCGCGGCGAGCGTATCTGGACATTCAGCAACGCGCAGCTGCCGTCGCCTTTGACCCACAGGCCCAAGGCGTCGCCGGGCAACATGCTGAAATAGGGGTGCTTGTCGGTCCTGCCGATCTGCGCAGCCGCTAGGACTCTCGCCGGCGTTGGGCGGCGTGGAGCCGCAGGCTCGACCACCGGCTTTGACGTCCGAAGTCTCCAGTTCGACGCGGGCGGTGACCCCGGCCGCGTTGCGGCGGTTGTCCAGCGCATCGAGATCGGCGAAATCGGCCAGCACCGTGGCTTTGGGGTCATCATCAGGCGGCTTCGCCTATGCGGGCTTCCAGCCGCGCAGGAGCGGTTGGGCGGCGTACGGGTTCTCAGTCTCCCACTGCTCCGAGCCGTTGCCCACCGCGCTGATGCGATGTTTGGCCAGATGCGCCGATGCGCTTGCCACTGGCCGGCAGCGTTCTGCCGCAGACGAACATCGTGGCCCGGTTGGCCGACCTGCTGCAACGTGGTCTGATCGAAATAGCGGGCCAGGCGAAGCCGCTCGTACCAGCCCAGCACGGTGAACAGTTCTTCAATTCGCGCGTTTCGCCGGCCGGTTGACCGCATGCACCCCCTCGATCGGCCCAGGGGCCGTCGATGGCCAGGTTCTGGGCGGCGAAATACTTCCAGTTCGTCGGGAAAATGTCCGCGTGCGATCGCCGAAGGTCCCCGCGGCGCCCACCAGCCCAGTTGCGGCTCCAGCAGGTCGTGAGCCGGAATCGTGATGCCTGCCGGATGTGCGCGTCGTGGAACTGCTTCATGGCCCACACGGGATGGTCCCACGCCACCAGCCGCGAGTGAATCCGCCAGCGGCTGTCCCTCGCTGCGCTCGGTTTCCGGCACGTGCAGCCGCTTGAAGATGGCCCAACGCATGGTGTCGATGCCGAAGCGGCTCCGCATACCTTCGGAACCGTCGAAGTAGATCATCTCCAGCTGGCAGGTGTTGTAGACGCACGATCCGCTCGGCCAACTCGTCCGCCAGCGGGCTCTTCGGGTCGGGATAGAAGGCAATGTACCGCTGTTGGAGGTAGTCCACTGCACCTTCCGTATGTCGGCAGCTTCGGTCTTCAGCACACTCGCTCGCACTCCAGGAAGGCATAGGGCTGCTCCCGCGAAATGGCCGCATAACGGATCAGTTCGCTTCCCACGCGCAGAGCGTTGCCGTTGCCGGAGTAGCTCCAGATGACATCGTGCCCCTCGGCGGGCATCTCATTGACGAAGATCGTCTTGTCGGTGGCCGAAAGCGGCTTGGCCAACGTATAGCGGTTCGACGCGATCCAGTGCGCCGACGGCACCGGCGCAACCAGGGATCGTTCGGGCTGATGCAGGCGGTGAGGGTGTGGATTCCGGGTTGTAGGCCGGCCGCACGAATCCGCTCTGCCGTGGCCTTCATCTCGTCCAGCCCGCCGGGGAAATAGGCCGCGCAGGGGTTCATAGTGAGCCAGCGAGGACCACCAGCCGTGCAGGTGGAGGTGGGTAAAGCCTCCGCGGCGGGCCATTTCGATCCAGGCATCGGTATCCTTCGCGGCCAGGTCGGCAAACAGGTAGGAGCCGCGGGTTGCTTCCGCGCCCATCGACCAGGGGCCGCCGACGCCGGATTTCGGCACCGGTTCGTTCTCCGCCATCGAGCGGAGCATCGGGATCAACTGCGGCCGCGGCCCGGCGGCCAGGCCGATGCTGTGCCCGACCAGGCCGTGCTCGACGCTCGTCGCCGCGGAACTGCGGCACCAGCAGATGGAACGACGTGTCGATCTCCAGGGCCAGACTTCGCAGGCACACACCCGAAGCGTCGTCGGACGCCAGCCCGGCCATGTTGCCAAGGTACTCGTTCGGCGCCGGCGAGAGCTGGAAGAATGTGAACCGCTTGGCGCCGGGCACCTTCAGTTCGGCGGCCGTCACGGTGAAATACTGGTCCTTGGCTTCGATGCGGATGGCCGCGCTGCCGGCCCCGCGCCGGGAAATCGGCTATCAGCAGACCGCTGGCCAATCGCATCTGCCGCGCCTGCAGTCGTCGCCCCTGCTCCTGCTCGACCGCGAGCACGGGCTGGGGCGTGGCGGGCGAGCTTCACCGGTGCCCTTCTCCTTCAGGGAGAGGAGGGAGCCGTCATCGCCGACGATCAGCGTGGCCCAGCGGGTTTCATAGCGGGCGAGTTCCTTGGCCTCGGTCTTGGCAGGGCCCAGGTCTCTGTAATCGGCCGTTTGGCGGCCCGCCGGATTGGCCAAGGCCAGCACCTCTTCGGCCTCCAGGCGCCCGGCGATAGATCCGCAGTTCATCGATCAAGCCGGCGTGGCTGGTCGATCCCGACCAACGTCCCACCTCGAGATCGCCGTTCAGCCCGACGGGATAGTCCCACCGGGCCGAGCCGACCTTCTTGCCGTTGACGTAGGTAGTGATCTGCGGCCGCTTGAAAACGGCCGCCAGATGGACCCACTGCTTCGGGGCAACTCGGAGAGGAACGGAGCGGAGGCTTCCGTCCAAGCCTCGCCGGCAGCACCGTGGCGGTGCCCCGGCCGGCCCATGCGAAACGAGCAGCTGCGGTCGCGGACGAAGATGAGAAATCCCCCCGGGCTCCAGGCCCCGCCAGGTGAGAATGTTGGGATATTGCCCGGTCCCCTCCCAGTACACCCAGACGGTCAGACTCATTTCGTCAGAGCCATCCAGCTTCGGCATCGCCGGCAGGATCGCATAACTATCCGAACCGGTCAGCCGCAGCGCGGTCCCGAACTCGCCCGTGGCCCAGGATGCCTGGCGTAGTTCGGCGTCGCCGGTGGGATCGACTGCATTGGCCGAGTAAACCCCCTTGCCTTCGTCGAAACTCCATCGGCCGAGCAAGCCGGAGTCGGCGTCTTCACGGCCGGCGGCGGTCGAAGCCACTACCATCATCCCGGCAAGGGCCATCACAGACAGAGCAACTCTTGCTTTCATGTCTTCTCTACTTTCCAAGTTGGCGGTAGTGCCTTGGTGCTGGTCGTGGTGGGTGGTAGAGGTGGGTGCCAGTCACCGACTTCGTGGCCTAGTATTAGACACTCGCGGTATTTTCGTGCCAGACCGACATCCAGCGTGGTCATGACGAAGTCTACGGAAAGAACACCGGCACGGCCCACTTGCCGAACGCGATCGTGTCGCCTGCGCCGCAGTCCTTCTGATAGAGCGTGCAGAAGTTGGCGGTGCTGGCGGTTGAACAGACGCACTTCCGGCAACGCGACCTTCTGGAATCCCTGGTCGAGCAGGGTCTGCGTCTGGCTGTCCTTGTTGCGGCCGGGCTCGGGCGTGAGGAAATAGACCGTGCCGGCGCGGCTGCAGCGCAGCTCCTTTTCCCGTCCAGGTTGACGCGCAGGAATCGCGCGCCCTGCAGTGCGGCGGGCAGCTCGCTCAGCACGTAGCCGCGGTCGGTGAACAGCATTTCGCCGACGGCCAGCGGTTGCGCCAGCGCGTCTTCGGCGGCCAGCGCCCCGGGGGTCGCTTTGCGCAAGCGGCTCGCCGTCCTGGTTGGCCGCGACCGGCGGCGGCTCGGGCTTGGGCGCTCCAGAGCCGCCCGAAGCCTCGCTGACGAGCTGGCGCAGGCGCACCGCGTCCGGACACGGCCTGGCCCGCGGCGACGTCCTCCTCGCGGAAGGTCGCCATCAGGATGTGCCGCGCGCCGGTGCGGCTGAAGTCGTAGATGATGCGGATCAGGCCGTCGGCGGTCTGCTGGCCGTCGGGATAGGAGACGCCGTCGCGCTCGTCGAGCAGCAGGCCGCCGCCCCAGGTCTTGCCGTCGTCGGTGGAGATGAAGGCCGTGAGGTGCGAGCGGCCGGTCTCGCTTGTCGATCGGGCCGTGCTTGACCAGCAGGAGGTTGCCGGAAGCCAGCCGCGTGATGAAGAACCGCGCGCTGGGATGGGCGATGGCGGACGGCGTCAGCTCGGGCCAGGTCACGCCGCGATCGGTGGACACGCTTTCGCCGATGCCGTAGTTCGTGCGGACCAGCAGCCAGAGCGAGCCGTCCTTGCGCTCGACGAACATGTGCTCGTCGAAGGCGCGGACCGCCACGGGCACGTTGCAGGCGCCGCGGATCGTCCAGGTCTTGCCCTGGTCGGTCGAGACGACCATCTTGGCGCTGTGGTCGGTCTTCCGCCAGGTGGACGCCGGCAGCACCCATTCGCCGCTGGTGAGCACCAGCGGCTTGCACATCATCACGCCATCGGTGACGCGCACGGGCTGCTCCCAGGTCGGTTGTTCGGACTCCGGCTCGGCCGTCTCGAGGCACCACACGCCGCCGACGGTGGACTCGTGTCCCTGGGTCTGCGCCCAGAACATGCGGAGTTTGCCATCGGGCGCCATCCAGAGTTCCGGGTCGAAGGTGCGCAGCGGGCCGTCGCCGTCGGGATCGACGACCAGCACCTCGCGCCACGTGGCGCCGCCGTCGCCGCTGGTGCTGAGCACCACGTAGTTGTTCTGGTCCTCGCCGGGCGTCTTGCCCGCGTACCAGTTCGCCCAGAGCCGTCCGCCGGGCGTGACGGCCATGCTGGGGATGCCTTGGAACGCGCGGTTGGTGACCGCGTGCTGCGCCTGGGGGGGGCCGACGTACTGCGGCGGGGCAAGAAGTGGGCTCCGAGCTGAAGCCGTTCTGTGCGACGCATCCAAGCGCGATCAGCAGCAGCCAGCACCCCTCCGCGGTCCTTTGCATGGAAACTTTGAACGAACGTAGAGAAAGGCTTGACACGGCTCACTCCAAGTATGGTTGGCTCCACGAAGTTGACGATGAGTTCTTCGCCGGGCTCGCCTGTTCGTCGTTGAAAGCGATGACTTGAGCTGGGTGACTTGGCGCGGAAGACGATGCGGTTGAGGTTGATCTTGGCGACGCTCTGGTCCTGGTCCGTACCGCTTGGTTGCGCCGGTCGACATGGACGAAGCCCTTGTCGCCGAGGATCTCGACGCCTTCCAACTCCGCACGGATGCCGTATCGGCGCGGGTTGTATTTCTTGCCGGTGACATCCTTGAAGTCGGCGGTGACGAACTGCAGGCAGTAGGCTTTTCCCGCTTCGCAGACCATGGGCGGTTTGGTGGATGCGGTTGGGCTGGCCGGCATTTCGGACCATGACGCAAACCGTGTCGCCCGCGCTGCCGCCACCCCAGCGGCCTTGGCTGGTCCTGCCGTAGCCGGCGATGGTGTCCGTGCGGAGGGAGCCTTCGGCGGCCGGCGACGCCGTCCAGCCCTTCAGGCCGTCGGCAAAGTCGCCGTTGGTCAAGAAGCCGGGGTTGTACTTGAACCCATAGCGGGCGGACAGCATCTCCTTGTGGCCTTCGACCGCATAGTGGCGCATGAGTTTGAAGGACCACCGCACCAGCTCCTCGTCGCCGTAATACGTTCCCCAGTAGCCCGTGGTGGCCAGGTCCTTGAAGTCCGGGCTGTTGGCGATCAGGTTGACCTGCATGTCCAGGAAATACTTGAAGTCGACGGCCGGATTGTGCTCCAGGGAGATGATGGGAATCTGGTTGAAATTGCCGAAGATGATGCCGGTTCCGGCAGCCGCGTTGGGGAAGAAAGCGTTGAAGCGGCGCATGGTTTCCCCGATCATGTCGTCCAGATAAGCGGCGGCCGCTTGTTCGTTGTCCTGCGGATGGCAATAGGCCTCGAACAGCAGGCGGCCGCGGCCCCGGGAAACGTTCAGGCAGGCGGACATGAAGTCGGTGTGCAGCGAGTGGATGCTGGGTTTGCCGACGATCCAGGTGTAGACCAGCCGGTTCTGCGGGTTGCGGAGCAGCTTCAGGGCCTGAGTGTAGTTGCCGATCGTGGTTCTGCCGAAGAACAGTTCGTCGCTGGTAAAGCCGTCGTACTGCGGCTGGGTCATGCCGGCGGTGTTTCTCCATGCGGTCCCGCAACTCGGCGGGATCGCCCGGGGCGTCGACGCCAAAGTTGGCCAGCCATTTGAGGCCCCGGGCTTTGGCTTCAGGCAGTGCGTCGCCCGGCAGAGTGCCGCCGTTCAGCGTGGTCACGGCGTACAGGATGTGCTTCTTCATGAAGTCCCAGCCGTAGCTGCCGTTTTCTGGGACGTGGGAATTCGCGCAGGGAGGATAGTCGAAGATTTCGGGAATCGATCGCACGATCAGGCGTGCGTCCGCGTGGTTGCCGCTGACGGTGATGCGATGTTCGCCCGCGGCAAGTTCGCGAAACGCTTCCAGGCGGTCGGTGGCGGCAGTGATCACCGTGTCGCTGTCGCCGAGCTTGACGGTCAGGCCCGGTGCCGGCGTGCCGGTCGTGAAGGCCACGAACACCCAGCCATCGCGAGGATTGACAAAGGTGAACGACTGCGGGGCCGCGTCGCGCCGACCGTCTGGTTGAGGAACCTCCGCCACCAGGTTGTTCAGCTGTCGGATCTTGCTGCGGTCGATGGCGGGAGGATCGACGATGCTGATCGCGTAGGCGGCTTCCAGAATCGTCTGTTGCGTTTCGCGGTGACGGATCACGGTTTTCAGCGGGTAATCACCGCAGGCGAGCCCCGCGAGACGGACGCGGATCGTGCCGTCTTGGCCAACTGGGACAACCTGCTCGGGGATCGGGTCTGCGACGACGGCGACGAGACACTCCAGGGTCTTCCGCTTTTCCGGCAGGAGGCTGTACAACTTACACGTCAGCTCCGGATTGGCACGGGGGATCTTGTTGAGCAGCGGGTCTGGAGGGGAACCAGCCGGGGAGCGGCAACCAGGGACGCTGCGAGGTAGAGCCTTTGCGAGCCCCTTCGCTGACGGCCTCCAACTTGACGTTGGCAAAATGAATTTCGCCGGTCAGGTTGGTGGCGTACATGGCGACGCCGTACTCGTTGTTCTGGAAGGCATCAGAGTGAACGTCCTTTCGTGAAAGGTCCACTCGGAATCCGCGGGGAACTTGGAGATGCCTGATCGCGGAAATCCAGCCGCTGTTGTGGATGATCAGGCCGCCTGCGCGGCACTGGAAGCCCTTGGTCTTGATCTGGCGCTGAGCTTATAGGTTTCGCCGGCCACCAGCGTCAGGCCCTGCTGGCGCAAGCTCGCCGTGCCCGGCGTGTTGCCGTCGTTCTTCAAGACGACGGCGGGCTTCTTTCCCCGCGGGTCCTCCGACGCGGTCATAGAACACGTTCTCGGCGGAGGACGGGCTCCAGAATTCCGGGAATTCCACCTGTTCGGCGTCAAAACGGCCATTGATCAGCAGATTCTCGCCTTCAGCCACCGCTCCTTCCACGGAAGACGACAGGATGGCGATGCCCAACAGCGCCAGTAGCGGTCTGGTGGCGTTTGTTTGCATGGTGTTTGTCTCCAGGATGCGGGCCGCAACGGGGCGGAACAGACTGTGTCCACAAGGACGCACGGCACTAGTCTCTGCTTCGGCAGATAATGGTCAACACGCCAGGGTATTCGCGCAGGCAGGGATCTTGATAATGGCCGTCGAGTCAGCCGGGCTCCACTGGTAGTCAACCACCGCCGCACCGTCCAGCGTGACCGTCTTTGGCCGATCCGATAGGTGGATGGTCGCCGTGAAGTCGCGCGTCGCCGGCATGCCGGCGTAGCTCCCTCCGGCCCCGATGGTCAGCTTGACGGTCTGTCCACTCGTTTCGCAGCTCAGCAGCGTCCGCGCAAACTCGCCCTTGCGGTAGCCGAGGCTCTGGCCGTCGTCTTCGTACAGCGTGAAACTGCTGCTCACCGCCGGGTAGACGAGCAACCCCACTTCCGGCGACCAGCCCTGCTCCACGTGATCGCGGCGGCCAGGTGGGAATGATGGCGCCGCTCCTTGACCATCAGCGCGCCGCCGCGCGTCGGCGTCATCGCCACGGGAAGCGTCGCCGGCCCGGTGGTCGCTTGCCGCTCCAGAAGTCGATCCACTCGCCCGCCGGCAGGCGGACCTCCTTGAAAAGGCCGAGACCAACAGGAAATCGCCCAGCATGTATTGCCGCAGGCCGTGTCCCACGCCGGATCGTCGGGGTAGACCATCGACATCGCCCGCATCACGGGGTAGCCGGTCAATGCGGCTTCTCGGCCGCCGTCGAGTAGAGATACGGCAGCAGTTGGTAGCGGAGCTGTGCGCGTATTGGCGGAAGGAGGCGGTGTTCCTTGTCTTCCAGGTACCAGGGCTGGTACCAGTAGTCCCAGTTGTTCTGCTGGGCCCAGGTCTGGAGGAACCCGAAGTGGATGCCTTCGACGTCGGTGACCGTCATGTCGCAGGAGTGGTTGGAATGGCCGGAAAAGGCCAGGTTCAGCATCGAGGCCAGCGGCCGCGGGCCGCCGCCCGTGTCGCCCGCCCAGGTGGCGACGTACTGCTGCACGCCCGCGTAACCACCGGCGGAGTAGACCATCGCGCGGCGCTGGGTGTGGTCTCGAAGCCGCTGGGCCATCTGCTTGGCGTAGATCACCGGGTAGAGGTTGTGCATCTCCTCGTCGGTCATGCCGTTGCCCCACTTGCGCGTCGGGTGCTCGATGACCTGGGTGGAGCCGTCGAGCTTGAAGGCCGCGAGCGCCCTGATCGACGAACTTCTTCAGGTGCTCGAACCACGGCTCCCGCCTCCGGCGCTGCTCGGGCGTTTCGCTTCGCGTCCGTCTTCTTCGCTCGGCCGGCTTGCTCAGACGCTCGTCCTCAAAGCCCTCCTCCACGTTGACGTGCGCCCGCTTCCGCGGGCTCTTGCGCCGCGCGAGGCGGCTTTGCGCCGGCGAGTTGCTGCTCCTCGTAGACGCCCAGGTCGTAATCGCAGCAGAGCCAGAGGCTGAGCTTGAAACCCTTGCGCTGCCAGCGCCCGAGGAACGTGTGCGGCCCCTTGGGCGCCCAGTAGGGGATGGGAAAACGCTGGGGGTGCCAGCGTCTTGGCCGTGGTGCCGTCGTAGTTCTTCGACATCCAGCCCGGGCTCCAGCCCGATCACGTCGCAGGGCATGCCCTCGCGGCGGAAGGTGAGCGCCTCGTTCATCAGGTTGAACGCGTCGATGTTCTGGTTGCACACGTAGGTGAACGCGTAGCCCCAGATCGGCAGCAGCGCGGGCCGCCCGGTCAGCGACGTGTAGGTGTCCAGCAGGCTGCGGTAGTCCGGGCCGCAGAACAGGTAGTAGTCCAGATCGCTGCGGGGCGCGTGCAGATCATCCGGTCCGGATCGCTCTTGCCGACGTCGATCGTGTTCCGCCAGGTGGTGTTCATCAGCAGGCCCCATCCCCGGTTGCTCAACACCACGGGAATCGGAATGTAGGAGTTCACGTTGCGGACCCAGATCTCGTAGACGCCGCCGCGACGCATGATGTTCTCGCGGCTGACGTCGCCCAGCCCGTAGATCCGTTCGTCCTTGGCCAGAGGCAAAACGGACGTCGTAGCCGCCGTTGGTCTGAATCGACCGGGGCGGCCTGCTCGGCAATGGCCTTCCCGTCGGCGGCGGCCAGGGTAACGGCCCCGTCCTTGCGGCTGACGGTGAGCTGGGCCTGCTGGGTGGCGATGTGTGAGACGCCCTCGGCCTCGGTCTGCTCGAACGCGACCTCCGGGAAGACGGAGTTGAGACATGCCGTAGCGGTTGAGCGCCGACTCGGTCCACTGCCCGGTCTTGCTGTGGCGGATGCCGGAACAGCCGCTCGCCCAACACGTCGACGCGGACCGAGGCCCCGCCGTCCAGCGCAAAGACCAGGTTCCGCTTCCCGAGCGGCGCGTTATCCGGCCAGAAGGTCGCTTTGCGTGCGTCCTCCCGCGAACCACTCCAACGAGTAGGGCACTCAGCAACGCGAGATAGATCGGCGTTCGATTCATGAGAATTTGCCTTTCCGGTAGCCGTTCACAAGCGTTCATTTGCCTTTTTGACCTCACCTTGCGTCGCACTTCGGTGGCTTCGCCGAGCGAGCGTGTTCGAAATCTTCCCTCTTCGACGTTCGGCACAGCCGGAACTACGGCGCGCCGGAGACGCGGCATCTCGAAGTCTCACGAAGTTTTCCAGCATTTTCACCGGGGCGAGGCGGATGTCGTCGCCGCCCAGGATGATCATTCCCTTGCCGTATCGCCTGGCCAGAAGGTACGGGTACGGCCGGTCGCTTCCGTTGGCAGCCGTCGCCGGCGCGGATACAGCGTTCGCGTGGCCGGGCTCGAAGCCGTAGGCTGGCGTGATCTGCTCCCGCAGGCCGCGGAGAAGGTTGTGCGGCTGGCTGCTCCAATCGCCCGGGGCAATCGAGGCCGTGGTGCGACCGGCCAACGGGATCTTGCCGCATTGGACCGTTTTCACCCTCAGCGACGGATCTTGGAAGTACTGTTCCAGCGGGACGTTCCAGTAGGAGACGAAGACCGCCAGCGCGCCGCTCCTTCACCGCCGGAACCAGGTGCTTCTCCCAATAGTCGGCCGGGACCTTGTTGGGACCGTGCGGATGGCGGACCAGTAGGCGTCGCGACGGCCGCCAAGCGACGGAAGCTTCTCGGGGTCGGAAACGAGGTCGAACTGCCAGCCGGCCGCGGTGAACTCCTCGGACCGCGCCGCGTTTCGCTGTGCCTCACGATCTGGAAGCCGCCGGCCGCCTAGCAACGACCGGTCGGTGCGGGCCGCGGAGGTAAACACCAGAGCAATTCTGTCGATGCCGTTGCATCCGGTCCGCCGTGGTGTCGGAGGCACCGCGGGTCCAGCTCGGTCGGGTTGGGCTGCTGGCCGAGCGAGGCCAAGGGAACGACCATTTCCGCTTCCCCGGCGTCCGATGTGCTTCCGGTCTTCGCCGCACGGGGGATTCCACCGGTCTTCTCGCACACCGACGCTCGAGTCGCGCGGTTCTGCCGGGTTCCCTGCGAGTTCACCGCGAAGTGCCAGGTTTCGCTGGCGATACCGGAGGACAGCGCCGCTCCACGCGGTCGTCTTCCACCGCTTTGCCGCCATGCTGCTGAGACGCCGCCTCCACCTCCTTGATTCGCGGGTCGCGGCAGTTCCACTTCACCAGCAGCGCGTCGTTGGTCCAGACCAAGCGAACTTGCGTCGAAAGCTCGTTGCCGCTGCCGGACGCGACAAACTCCAGCGGTCGCGAGGCGGAAGCGGGGAAGTCGCCGGCGCTGGCCAGTAGCGGCAGGCTGACGCGCGGCGTGTCGGAGTGCATCCGATACAAGTCCAGCCACTGGTTGAACGGCGCACGCTTACGCACTGCGAGGCGGCCGGCCGCCCGGTCTCTGGCAGCCGGCTCGGCGATTTCCGGCAACCGCCGCTCCGCAGCGACGAAGGCGGCGGCCGCTTCCGAACGCAACCGGTCCGTCAGCAGATGCGGAGCGGCGTTCAACGCGTTGCCCAGGATCGTGGCATGGATCGGCATGCCGGTCCACGCGCGGTCCATCGCCTGGAAGTAATCGCGCATCGGCGCGGCGGCCGCGCCAAAGACTGTTTGGCACCAGTCGCCGATCACCTCGGACATCGGCTCGTCCGGGTTCCAAAGCAGCCGGGCATAGAGGTAAATCGAGAGCCGGTTCTGAATCGCGTGAGCGTAGACGTCGGGGCCACTCACTTGAGGAAAACGAAACCTCGGGTATCATCGCAACGTGGCGCAGGTTTCCCAGGCTGGTCTGGACCGCGTCGGCAATCATGCTTAGGAACGGAACGAAACGGCAGTTCTTGGAAAAGATGTCGTACTCGTAGGCGTAGTTGCCGATCAGCGACGTACCCGGTGGCCTGCCAGGCGAGCATCGCCTGCATCGTCTGTTCGTTGTGCCGGCAACCGGGCTGGCCGTAGAGATGGATGTTGCAGCGGCTGTGGCTGGCGTATTCGACGAACTCGCTGTTGCGCACCAGGCATTGCGGCACGTCGCGATAGCCTTGATAGGCGATCGTGGCGAGCTTCAGGTCCGGGAACTCCTTCTTCAGCGCGTCGGTCAGCCGGTTGTAGAACTCGAACCACGCGGTCAACACGTCCATCCGCGCCAGCGGGCGCAGCGGCAGTAGTCCTGGTTGTCGCTGGGGAAGAAGTTGCTCAGGATGTCCAGGAACGGTCGCTTGCGGACGTAATCGGCCGTCGCCGCGGCCACGAGCCGATCGACTTCCGGATTGCTGAAGCAGATGTTGCTCTTGTATCGCTTGCCGCCGATCTCGGCAAAGTATTCCGGGTGGTCCTCGAACAAGGACTCCGGCAGCACAACGTTGTGCGACGACCACATCGAATAGAAGCCGCGACGCTTCTCCTGGGGCGGCGCAGGCGTCCCGGTAGATGTTGATGAAGTTGCGGGCCATCCATTCGCGGAACAGCTCCACGTCGCGCCAGTCGCCGCACAGGTGAAAGCCCCGGTAGGTGAACGGCGGCTGGTAATTGAATTTCAACTCGGGCAGGGACCAGGTGTTCTTGGCCGGCATGAATTCGCCTTCCGGCCCCGGCCACAGCCAGCGAACCCCGAGTTCATGCTGCAAGAAACGGTACGCCGCGTACGGCGCTCGCGCGGCTGATTGCCGGCCAGGTAGA